>CAZWDU010000004.1:0-191555 GCA_964632845.1 uncultured Candidatus Bathyarchaeia archaeon
AGTGAAGGCACAATCCACACGTTAACCAGCAAAGGCTGACCAAGACCAATCGGGTCAGGATTAAAGCTAAGCACGGCTTTAGTTTCAATCGTCGCGTCAGGAGTAACGCCTGATGGCAACAGTATCGAACCACTGTCCCTCATGTTCGTATACCCAGACTCAGCTTGAGCCGGCATAGACACCGATGCAAAAGAAGCCACCAAAAGAACAACAATGACTGCTGCAGTCAGCTTTGTTTTATTGCCTAAAGATTTCATGTATTTTTTCATTCTCCTTTTTACGCTTAATGGTTAACAAACGAGTTTTAAGTGTTTGTAATCAGTGTTTGTTGTTACATCTTGAAAAAACTATATTAAACAAAGCACCGTTTCCTATGGAAAACGCGCAAGTGGAGATGGGTGCCATGGTTGAGGACGAACGCGTACAAATACTGGTTAATTTAGGGCTTAGCCTTTTGCAGGCGAAAATTTATCTGACCCTGGTACAGACAGGACAAGCAACAATAAAAGAAATCGCTAAAGCTTCGGGCATTGTTAGACAGGATATCTATCGTATAGTGCCTTCACTTCAAAAATTGGGGCTGGCAGAAAAAATATTAAATGCACCAACTATGTACAAAGCCACCCCATTAAGAGAGGGTTGCTATCTTTTGCTGCAAAACAAAACAAGGGCACATGTGGATTTGCAAAAGAGAACAATAGCTTTAGTCAAGAATTTACATGAAAACAACAGCAAAACACCGCTTCAAGAAGAAGACTCGCAATTTGTAATCACTTCTTCAGAAACACTGCTGCACAAAAGACTGGGGGAAGGCCACCAAGTGGCGCAAAAAACTATATATATCACCGGCATATGGCAAACCACCCGAACAATGTTCTTCTATCGCTTCCAGGACTTCAAGAGAGCATTAAAAAGAGGCATACAAATTCGAATAATCACAGAAAACCATGAATATGACAAATCAACGCAAAAGATTGTACAAACATTAATGCTGAATCCCTTGTTTGAAATCAGATACGTTACCATACCAAGTACACTGAAGATGGTAATCCATGATGAGAAAGAAGTGAACATGTGTATAGCTATACCGCTTGATAGGGATGTGCCTAGTTTATGGTCAAACAATCCTCAATTTGTAAAAATAATGGTAACTTACTTTGAAGAGCTATGGAGTAAGGCGATGGAGGCATCGGAGATTCCTGTGAGCGAAAATGCAACAGCGCTTTCGGCAACGTAAAAGACTTGAAGCAAACTGAGTTTTCGGAAACGCTAAAATGCCGCCAAAACTTATCTCTTCCCTAACGGGAAGTTCAACTTCAATGATTCACAACGAATTAAGAAAAGATTACCTACTTGACCGCTGGGCTGTAATTGCCACAGAACGCGGCAGAAGACCAACAGATTTTGCCAAACAAAGAAAAACAACAGCCGCAAACAGCGCCTGCCCAATGTGCCTTGGCAACGAGCACATGACGCCGCCAGCAGTCCTCGTTTACCTAAAAAGCAACGGCGAAATAGTGAAAGACCATGACACAGATGGCTTGCGCCACAAGAACTGGCTTATCCGTTGCATCCCAAACCTTTATCCTGCATTTTCTCCACCAAAATCGCAAAGCGACCAAGCGCACATCATGCAAAGCGAGAATTTCGGCTACGCGGTGGGGCACCATGAAGTGCTGGTTGAATCGCCGAATCACGATGAGCACATAGCTGATGCCGAATTGCCCCAGCTCATGCATGTGATAAACGCTTACGTGGACAGACTCCGTGAGCTATCCGCGAAACCATACGTTAAGTACGTCTCTATATTCCGTAACCACGGGCTAGAAGCAGGCGCTTCGCTTTCGCATGCGCACAGTCAGATAATCGCCACGCCCTTTGTGCCCACCCTCGTTGAAAACGAAATAGCCGCAAGCAAAACCTTCTTGGAACAGCATGAAAAATGCGTTTTCTGCGACATAATTCAGCGCGAGTCGAAAAGCCCAAGGCTTGTGCTGGATGCGGAGCGGTTTGTGGTTTTTGCGCCTTACGCCAGCGTTCACCCTATGGAATTCTGGATATTGCCCAAAAAACACGACGTGAACCTGCTTAGCTTAAGCTTAGCTGAAAAGGAAGCTTTCGCTGAAACCTTAAAGGCAAGCCTGAAAGCGTTAAAGACCGTGGTGAATGACCCGCCGTACAACTTCGGTTTTCACATGTCCCTGAACAGAGACGATGAAGCCTGTTATCACTGGCACCTAGAAGTTTATCCCCGCTTGGCTATCTGGGCTGGCTTCGAAAAGAACACGGGAATGTACATCAACACCGTCACGCCAGAAACCGCAGCTGCAGAACTCAGAAAAGCCATAGTGGCTTAGGCTTGCAGAACAATTCGTTCATACTCAGGTCTTATCTGCAAAACATCTTCAACGTAAGCCCGTAACGGTTCAGCTACGCTCCACGCTTGCGCGATGCAGCCTCGGGGCGTATGCGGTGGGTCACCATCAAAAATTTCGCTTATTGTGCCCAGCCCCGCCTGAAAGATTTGCTGCGTAAACAATGGCAACAAACAATTTTTCAACTCGTACGTGCTATTGCCTCTCACTTTGTGGACAGCAGTCGCGTATGATCCAAGCAGCCAAGCCCAAACTGTGCCGTTATGATACGCTTGGTCCCTGCTCCACCTGCCGCCAGCATAAACGCCCCTGTACGCTGGTTCAACGCGCGCCAGAGTTCGCAGACCACAAGGTACCAAGAGCTCACGCTGCACCACATCAACAACCTGCGCGCTCTTGGCTTTGTCAAGCATCGTGAAGTCTAAAGCCGCCGCGATTATCTGGTTAGGTCTCAACGAGGCGTCAGCGGCGGCGCCTACAACGTCGAAAAGACAATGCCTGTCAGCGTTCCAGAACTTCAGGTTGAAGCTGGCTTGGGCTTTAGCCGCCATCGCAGCGTAGTCTTCAGCTATGCTTTCCTCGTCGAACCTGTCTGCTAAAAGCTGCATGGTTCTCAGCGTGTTGTACCATAAGGCTTGGATTTCCACGGCTTTTCCTGCTCTCGGCGTAACCGCTGCTCCATCTACTTCAGCGTCCATCCACGTGAGCCGCGGGCCATGAGTAAGCAAGCCGTCGTTGTCTAAGCGTATGCCTAACGTTTCGCCTTCTCGGTGGCTTTCCACTATCGTCTTCAAAGTTGTCCACAACTGTTCCTCCACGAACTGATAATCGCCAGTATACTTCAAATACTGCAGAACAGCGTTGACGTACCATAGGGTGGCGTCAACCGTGTTGTACTCTAGTTCGCCGCATTTGTCGTCTACGCAGTTTGGAATCAAGCCTCGTTTGCAGTGGCACAGGAAATCCGCGAGAACCCTCCGCGCGTCGTCGAATCTGCCGGTTGCAAGCATTAAACCGGGAAGCGAGATGAACGTGTCTCTGCCCCATGTTTCAAACCAGAAGTAACCCGCTATGACGGCTCTTCCGTTGTCTACACCTTTAACTATAAACGCTTCCGCGGCTGAGAGAACCCAGCTTAGCCAGTCGCTTGGCGACGCTGGCTGGTGTGAACCATAAAAAGTTGTTAATGCGCTACTGCGTTGCTCTAGTTCCCGCTCAAGCAGACCTTCCATGTCCTGCGTTGCGGTACCAACTGCTGCCAGCGTTTCTTCGGCGTCTCGGCTGTTTTTGTCTGCTGCCGTTATTATGGCAAAAGTCTTTTCCTGTTTGGGCAAAACTTCAACTTCGAAATAACCCGGCTGATAGCAGTCGTCGGTGCTGCTTTCGCCGCGTTTGTCTTCTTCGCGGTAGTACAGCTGCTCTACCCAGTTTGGTTTATCTATGAAATCGCCCTCTGTAGCTTGGGCTACAACGGTTGCTTGCGGATTGTTAAAGGTGACTTCTACTTTGCTGTTGCTTTGTTGTTGAGTGAAAGCTAACGGGCTGCGCGTTCTGTCTACGACTAAGTGGAAGTGCCTGCAGGTGAGCAACGGGTAAATCCTGAGTTTAATAGGAAAGCCGTTTCCGTTAATGACCTTGTAAACTGCCGCAACCGCGTTTTTTCCAGTGGGCATAAAAATCGTTTTAGTGACCTCGATACCCTGCACGCTGTAAACGTACCGTGGAAAAGGCGCTACAGAAAACTCTCGGAGAAACTGGTAGCCTCGCGGGAAAACCGCGCTACGGAACTCGTTGGTGCCCAGTTGGAACACGTTGTTGCCTACTAAAACATCTTCATCCAATTTGGCGAGGCAGACGGTGCGGTTGCCAGGCGGCTGCAACGCGGCTACCAGTAGCCCGTGGTATTTCCGCGTGTTTATGCCTAACGTGGTGGAAGCGGCGTATCCGCCTAAACTGTTAGTTACCAGCCATTCTTTTTGTATGGCTTCGTCAAAACGTGAAAGGGCTGTCTGAGCCATAATTATTGCGGGCAGTTTCATTTTTAGGGCATCAACTTGGCAATATTCTTATGCCGAGGTACACAGAAATAGTTTGCGACCGGGGTACACTTGGTTCTAAGCAGGAGAAAATGGGGCTTCGTAAGCTTGTACTCGGTTAAGGTTTCAGCGTAACCCATACCCTTCGCGAAAACAAGCTCCGCCGCGTTGTAAACTTTCATGAACACAGGCGAAACCTCCTTCACCAAGAGCCCAA
Organism: uncultured Candidatus Bathyarchaeia archaeon; assembly: GCA_964632845.1. Taxonomy (GTDB): domain Archaea; phylum Thermoproteota; class Bathyarchaeia; order Bathyarchaeales; family Bathycorpusculaceae; genus JAOZHU01. The sequence goes on from CAZWDU010000004.1 coordinate 4,629, forward strand.
CAGCGTCGGTGCCCGTGGTTATCACCTTGTCTGCGAGCTTGCCCATCCCAGAAGGCTCCACATCTTCCAACGTGGCATCGTTAAGTACAGGACCGCCCTTAACCACATAAGTCACCTTCAAACCCATATTCTTCAGCTGCTCAACCAGCAAAGTGTCAAAGACGATTTCGCCCGCGTTATCACACAAAAACAGAATCTCATGTGCCTTCTTCGCCAGCGCGTAAGCCTTGTCGATATCGTCTATAACCAAGTCTTTGGCGGCTTCCCTTAAGCTTTTAGCTAAAGTGGCCGAGGTGAAGTTGTGACCTGGAATGTCGAATTCCATTATGTTGCCCACCATGGCGCACAAACAGGCTCTCTTGAACCTGTCCTGCTGGTTGTAGCCTTCTTCCACAAATTTCCTTGCTTTCGGCAACAGGCGCATGGCACGTTCATTGCTCTTTTTCTTACTGCGTTTGTACGGGTCGTTGTTGCCCGTGAGCTGCTTTATCAAGCGGTCCCTTTTCGTGCCTAAATCAGCTGCCACAGAAGTTGGTTTGAACTCCCTGTTTAACAGCTTAAGTATTTCTTTCATGGCTCTGAAGCGTAACGCAGGGTTTGTTGTGGCGTCATAGGTTTCCGCCATGGCTCTAGCAAGCAAGCACGAGGCGCATTCGGCTTCAACTTTCACGGTGCTCACACAAGATTATTGTTTTGTTGCGTCCGCAAATTCACGCAGTATAATATATGGGTCTTTCGCTTTCACGATGCCGCTTGCAACCAACACACCCTGCGTGCCCAGCTTCAACGCTACCGCAACATCCTCACCGCTGCTTATGCCTGCACCGCAAAGAATCACACCGTCAGCGTTTATCCCGCGCACAAGTTTAACCGTGTCCGTAACCACCGCAGGCTGAGCTTTGGAAACTGCAACGCCCGTGCCTATAAGCTCAGGCGGCTCAATCGACACAATATCAGGCTTCAAAGCCGCAGCAGCAGCGCTTACGCTTGGATTATTAACACACACGCAGGAAATCAAGCCTTTTTCGCGCGCCAACTTTATCGTCGCGTCAATGTCTGCCAGCTTGAGCTGCCTTTCAGAATGGTTAATCAGCGTGCCAACAGCGCCTGCTTCTTTAACTGCTTCCGCAAGCACATGCCCCGTGCGGCTGCCAGGCTTTATGGGGTCTATGTGTTGGGCGAAAACGGGAATCGTAACGGCTTTCGCCACCGCGGCAATGTCGACTAGCTGAGGTGCCACCGCAATGCTGACGTCGGTTTTTTTGCTGGCTTTTTCAGCAAGTTCAGCAAGTTCAACCGCCTTTTTTCCTGTTGCCTCTAAATAAGTTTTGAAGTTCACAATTATGATGGGAGTCTGAAGTTTCATGGAGTTGTTCACCGCGCTAAGCTTTAACGCTGTACGTTAATATCGTTTGCCTTTGCCTGCGCTGATTTTAATGGGCTATCACGCAGCGAACACTTACTTTTCCGCGTTCGCCTCGCAAGCAGCCACATAATCTTTAATCATCGCAACGTGCTCAAACGCAAGAACCTCTGGCAACGCATTTAGGCTGAACAGCGTGATTTCTTCGATTTCGCTTTCTTGCTTTACGATTTCGCCGCCGACAATTTTCACCAGAAAACACGCAGGATAATAATCATACTCAAATCCTCCTTGAACGCCTTGCTCGTGGTACTCGCCTACTTTGCGGATTACCGTTACGTCAAGCCCGGTTTCCTCCTTCACCTCGCGCACGATGGTTTGCTCGACTGTTTCTCCAGGGTCAGCTCTTCCGCCGGGCAATGCCCAGTAGCCTTTGAAAGGCACAGTTTTTCTTTTTATTAGCAGAATCTTGTCGGGTGGGAAGGGTATTATGGCGGTTGCGGTTCTGCCGCTGAACTTCATTTTTGTATTGCTCCTCTGTGAAGCGCGTTGTTTTTTCGTTTTTCACTTAGCCGTGAAGGTGAATGTAAACGTTGTGTTTCAGGGAAAATATAGTTTGTTAATGTCGCTAAATGCCATGTGTGCCTTTTTTCTATGAGACTAGGATGATGGCGATTATTATGAAGATGGCGCCTGCGCCAGCAACCAATGTTAAACCTTCCCCGAGCACGAGTGTACCGATTGCCACCGCAACTATCACTTCAGTCAGAAGCACCACGCTGGAAGTTACAGCTGAAATATGTTTCAACCCTTTTAGCCACAGGTAGTAGGGAATTACCCAGCAGAAAACTGCAGTGTAAAGGATAGCCAGCCACGCGTCTAAGGGCAACGCTGCGAAGTTGCCTGCTGAGAAAGCCGCTGTTGGAATTAGCGGCAGCAACGTGAAAACCAGCAGCCACGTCATGGTCTGCAGCATGTTTTTGCTGTCCTCTACCAGCGGTTTGTTGTAGACAATAAAGAATGCCCAGCCGATGCCTGCGGTGATGACTAGGAGGTCGCCGATGACTGCGCCTTGGGTTAAAGACGAGAAATCTAGGTTAGTCGTCATGAACAGCACACCGAGGAGACTTGCTGCGACGCCTAGGATTTTTTTGTTGCCTAACCTCTCCTTCAGCAGAATGGGACTTAGGAGGGCAACCCATACAACGCTAAGGTTTACGAAAAGCGCTGATTTGGACGCGCTGGTAGCGACCATGCCTATGTACTGTAGCAGGTAGGCTAAGCCGTTTGTCACGCCTAACAGCAGCACTAACCGTTTTTTGCTAAAGTTGAAGCTGAAGTTTTTTGTCAGCAACGACATGACGAGCATTACGAGCGAGGCGATGAGGAATCTTAGGAAAGCGAAAGTGTAAGCGTCCATGTATTGCAAGCCTATTTTTATTGCTGGAAAAGAGGTGCCCCATAGGAAGCCCGCTACAATGGTTAACAGTACGGCTTTCTTCTTGTTGCCCGTCAGTGTACTTAGTCTCCGCAAGAGGCATCCTCTTTGGTCTTTTCCACTCAGAACTTGAACGTGTTTAAGGCTTTTGGAGCCAAGCCAACATTTAACTCGTTTAAACCGTTAAATGGAATAGAATAAAAAAACGGAGTTGACAAAAGCAGGAGGGTAGTGTCTACTTTTTAAGTAGTTTGCCATTTTTCGCTGGCACAAAAACCGCTGCGGCCACTGTTGTCGTCCACAAACCGTTTTTGTCGCCTGTTGCTGACTGCGTAATGTTCGCGGTTTTGATTATCAACCCGCTGGTTTTGAAAATCTGTTTCCTTTCATCCCAAGCGGTTTCAGGGTCGAATTGAATACCCATGGTAGTCGCCAGCATCGTCGCAGCTAAGTCTTCAGCGTATTCTCCAGCGGTCTCGTCTGTTTGTCCATACGAGTGATGCTCAGATAAATAGCCGTAGTGGTTTTTGCCTGAGGGTATGGCAACGCCTATGGAGGAGGCAAGTAGCCTGTGCGGCTCGTTGGTGGCGTTTCTGGCGAGGACCACGAAGGTGATTTCGCCGGGCTGCAGCATTTTTAAGCCTTGTTCACGTGAAAGCAGTTTGCATCCTGGCGGCACTATGCTTGAGACGTTTACGAGGTTGCATTGTTGGATGCCAGCGTCTCTTAGCGCCAACTCGAAGGCTTGAAGTTGTTCTTTGTGTTTTCCGACTCCTTTGGTTAGGAAGAAGTATTTTGGTATCATTTTTTGTATCGCAAATACGAATTGCAGAATGTGTTTATTAGCTTTTTTGTTCCAAAAGAGAATTATCCGCGGTTGAGGGAAAAGAATAACACATCCCTGCGCATATTTACTTTGAGGTGTAAACCCGTGTCGCCGCATAAAAGCGTGTTCAAAGACGAGGCAAAACTTGACATCAACTTCATCCCTAGCAGGTTGCCTCACCGCGAGACGGAGCACCGCTTGCTAATGAAGTTTTTCGATTTTCTGCTGCAATTTCCTGAACGAATGAGCCAGCGCGTTATTATAACAGGCGATGTGGGCACGGGAAAAACTGCGCTTTCGCAGCGTTTCGGCGCAGACATAACGTTGGAAGCGAATAAAGCAGGCGTGAAACTGCGTTACGTGCACGTTAACTGCCGTGAATACCGCGGTAAACTGCTTCTTATTCTGCAGCATGCAATTGCGGTTTTTCACCCGACTTTTCCGAAGCGCGGCTACTCTGCAGAAGAAGTGCTCAGTATGCTCCTGCAGAGTTTAGACGAGGAAAACACGCATATGATTCTGACTTTGGACGAGTTTGACACGCTTATTGAACGCGACGGTGCCGAAGCCGTCTACAAGTTAACTCGGTTGCAGGAAATGAGACCGGGCAAGCCTCAGCGGATGTCGCTTACCTGTATTTTGCGGGATTTGAAAGCAATTGAAAAGTTAGATGCCAGTGCGAGAAGTACGTTGCAGCGTAATGTTATCAGCCTTGAGAAGTATTCGGGTGGGCAGCTTGTTGATATATTGAATGACCGCGTTCAACTGGCGTTTAAGCCTTCAACGGTTTCAGAGGATGTTGTCAACTCGGTGGCTGAATTGGCTTCTTCTGAAAATGGCAATGCGCGTTTCGCTATTGAATTGTTGTGGCGGGCTGGAAAATACGCTGATGCTGACGGCTTAGGCGAAGTTTTGCCCGAATGCTTGCGGAAGGCGGTTTCAAGCGTAATTCCAACCTTGCGCAAAAGCGAGTTAGCTTCGTTGGGGCTTCATGAGAAACTGTTTTTGCTTGGTGTTGCACGAATTTTCAAGGAAAACCAGAAGGCTTATGCTTCCCTTGTGGAAGTTGAAAAGGCTTACAGTGTAGTGTGTGAGGAGTTTGATGAAGAGCCACATAGTCACACTCAGATTTGGAAGCGTGCGCAGTTTTTCTCAGCGTTAGGCATATTGAAAACGGAAGTGGCATCAACAGGCGCACGTGGGCGGTCAACGCGGGTTTCTTTGCCTTCGATTCCCGCTGGCGAGTTGGAGAAAGAATTAAGTGCTGCTCTGGAAGAATGAAGCACAGGGAGCTGAGCGTTATGGATGTAGAAGTGGTTTTCTCTTCGAAGCCTAGAATGAAAATTTTGAAGCTTATTGCACGTTTAGGTGCGCTTAACGTGTCGGATATTGCGAGGCGGATAAACTTGAATTACACGACAACAAATCAGCATTTGAAACTGTTGGAAGCTGAAGGCGTACTGCAACAACGGACGTATGGGCGGATTCGCATGTACAAGTTTAACGAAGCGTCGTCTAAATCTAGGGCAGTGCAAAACCTTATAGAGACTTGGGAACAGGTAAATAGCAAGTAATCTTTAGCGTATAGAGGGGAAGACTGCATGTCGATGGTTGATGTGTCGGGTAAGGCGGAGATTTTTCGGGAAGCAACCGCGACAGGCACTATTAAACTGAAGTCTGAAACCGTGGCTTTGATTAAAGCAGGAAGAATTGCGAAGGGCGACCCGTTGTACACAGCGAAAATTGCTGGCGTCCTTGCCGCTAAAAAAACAAGCAGTTTGATTCCTCTTTGCCACCCGTTGCCCTTGTTGAATGTCACGGTGGAAGTGGAAATCGCTGGTGAAACCACTGTTGAAGTGTCAGCTACTGTCAAAGCGAAGGCGCAGACTGGCGTGGAAATGGAAGCGTTAACTGCAGTTTCCGTTGGCTTGCTTACCGTGTGGGACATGGTGAAGCAGTACGAGAAGGATGCTGACGGGCAGTATCCGACCACAACAATCCAGAACATCCGTGTTGTAAGGAAAATGAAGGGAGGTGCAACAGTGTGAGTGAAATCTCAAAGAAACATAAAGCTACCGCACCTAAAGAATTAACTTTCGGAGTTTTCGTATGCAGCACCTCACGATATCAGCAACTGCAAAACGGCATCAAGATAAATGATGCTTCAGGTGACCTGATTGAGGCTTTAGTGAAAATCGCAGGACACAAAGTCATGTTCAAAAAGATAATCTCAGACGACAAAGCCCAAATCACAGACGCTGTGAAAAAAGTTTTAGGCTCCGTAGATTTAGATGTGGCGATTTTCTGCGGCGGCACAGGCATAGCGCCGTCTGACGTTACTATTGAAACCGTGACGCCTTTTCTGGAGAAGATCCTACCGGGGTTCGGAGAGATTTTCAGGCATTTAAGCTATAACGAGGTTGGTTCAGCAGCAATGTTATCCCGCGCTGCCGCAGGCGTAACCAAAGGCAAAGCGTTATTCTGCATTCCCGGTTCCCCAGACGCTGTGCGGTTCTCAGTAGAAAGGCTTATTTTGCCCGAAGCGCCTCACATCGTCAGGCACGCACGGGAACAACGATGGTTTTAACTGACAAATGCGGTCGACCACTGCTTAACTTGCGGATATCAATAACACAGCGCTGCAACTTGTGCTGCGACTACTGCCACAAAGAAGGCGAAGAAATCACTTCATGCTCCAGAGGCACAGCAGAAGAAATGACTGTTGACGAAATCGTGCACATCGCAAGAATAGCCGTTAGCTTGGGCATCGCAAGGATTAAGTTGACAGGCGGAGAACCGCTTATGCGCAAGGACATCTGCGAGATCGTCAAGGGAATAGCCGCCATACCTGACGTGAAGGACATTTCAATGACCACTAACGGCGCCATGCTGGGCTTTATGGCTCAGGAACTGCGTGCATGTGGGTTAAAACGCTTGAACATCAGCCTGCCAACATTGAACGCTGAAATCTACAGGAAGCTGACTGAGGGCAAGCTTGAAAACGTTTTAGACGGCGTGAAAGCCGCTGTTGCCGCAGGGTTTTGCCCAGTAAAACTTAACATGGTTATTTTGAACGGCGTAAACGTTGATGCAGTTCAAGACATGATGGATTTCGCTCGGCAGACAGGCACGATACTGCAGCTTATCGAGCTGGACCCCGTAAACGTTGACGACACGTATTATTCAGCGTATCACAAATTCCTGAATGAACATGAAGAGATGCTACGGCAAAAAGCTGTAAGCGTGGAAACCAGATACTTAATGCAGAACCGCCACATTTATCATCTCCCCGACGTAACAGTAGAAGTTGTACACCCAACGGAAAACGGCGAGTTCTGCGCGCACTGCACCAGAATGCGGGTAACCAGCACGGGCAAACTGAAGCCCTGCCTGATGAGAAATGATAACCTTGTTGATATTTTAACGCCCATGCGCCACGGCGCAAGTGACGAGGAACTAAAAGAGCTCTTCATACGCGCAAACCAAATAAGGGAACCTTATAATAGGGTTCCAAGCAGCTAACACTGCCTATTTATAGCTTAAATAAGGGAGGGGGTAGACTTTTCACGCGCTAGTACGGCAAACGTTTACAGCTCGATTATTCTTGCTTCGCGTTTAATGGTGTCCAGCAGCGCAATTGTGGATTTGCCTGTTAAGTATCCGCAAACTTCGCCAGGGTTAATCACTAACGTTTTCCCTTTTTTTGTAGCGCCTACTGCATGTGAGTGACCGTGAACAACAGCGTCGAAACCTCCACAGTCAACCAATGCTTCCAACAGTTCCGCTTCGTCTCCGTGTAACAACGCAATTTTGAAGCCATCGGCATTTACCTCAGCGAATCTGCCGTGTATTTCGCAGTTTGAGCATTCGTTGAATCGTTTTTTCAGGAACTCATGGTCGCCATCGTTGTTCCCGAAAACGCCGATAAGCCTAGCGTTTAACGCTTGGAATTTTGGGATAACGAAAGGTGCTACGTAGTCTCCTGCGTGAAGCACAAGCGCCACTTTTGCAGCGTTAAGTTTTTCCACGGCTTTTTCAACCATCGGTAAATTGTCATGCGTATCCGCGATTATGCCGATTAGCATCGGGTTCACCAGTTTTGAATCTCTCGTTGGACAAAAATAAAGGCTTCTGTCGTGAGTGGTATAGAAGATTGTTCTAGATATTACCAACTTCAGAATATGCAGACGTACGAAACACGACTTAAAATACTCTGCACATAACTCAGTTATAGAAAACAGTTCTAAAAGAGAGGAATAGAATTGAACTCATGGATAACCGACACAACATCCAAAAGAAGAGACAAACTCAGCATAATCGCCGAAATTCTGGAAATCGCCAAAGACGGCACCTTAAAAACACAAATCATGTACAAAGCAAACCTAAGCTTCGTGCAACTCACCGAATACCTTGACTACATGCTAAAAATACGTTTGCTAAGCAAACTGGATGTCAATATGAAAGAAGTGTACTTGACAACAGAAAAAGGTGTAGACTTTCTCCAAAAACACGCCGAATTAACAGCCCTGTTAAACGACGAAAACGAAAACGCCAAAAACGGCGCCAAATTCCCCCCGCAAAGCCTACTCAGAAAAGCCTAAAACTTTTTTGCAAATGATACATTTTTTACGTTGGCAAAGTCAAAAACAAAACACAAACTAAAACGCTGTCTAATTCCCTGTTTTCTCAACGTAGCTTTTAACTTTGCCTCTTAACGTAGGAAAATCATCCAGCATTGCTTTCACGACTTGCCAGCGGATTTCTTCAACATTATCACGGCGTTTCATTTTGAGTTTCCTGTATAAACAGCAAATCTTATGTCAACATACACAATATAAATCTTTTTCCAAAATCGGAATACACCTATTTCAAACCCAAAAAAAGAGAAAACACCCAAAAACCACCCACAACACCACACAACCACCCATATAAAAAACGCAATATTTCCCTCAAAAAAATATTCCCAAAACACTAATTATTTTTATGAGCCTCCACCCCATTAACAACATGAGAAGGCTACTGCCAAGAGGAGGAAGGAGAAAAAATCAAGAGAACACGCTGGCTATTTATCTTGCCGTTCATCCTAGCCTTCATCATCTGGCAAGGGTACCCTCCCCTCGTCAAATTCATACTAATCGACATTTTTCGCTACCCAGCATCTACCCAACCCTCATCGCTAATTTGGAGCCTACCGTTAAGCTTCTTTTACACATGGTACGTGTTTTTCGCAGTCGGCGTAAGCGGCTTCTTAGTAGTCGCCTCATGGCTGTGGAAACAACAGTCAACCCTTAAAACCGAACGCAGTTACCCCATGGTTTCCTTCGTAGTTCCCGCGTACAATGAGGAAAAAAACATCACACGCTGCCTCAACAGCCTCCTTGAATGCGCCGCCAATTTCCGCGGTTCCAGCGAAATCATCGTTGTCGACGACGGCAGCACAGACAACACCTACGAGACTGCATGGGCCGCTATAAAGTCTAAGTCTCAAGAACTAGTGCATATCCGCGCCAAGGTTGTGCGGCACACGGTAAACCTAGGTAAAGCTGAAGCGTTGCGGACTGGAGTGAACAAAGCCATGGGTGAATACGTGGCGGTTGTTGACGCTGACACCTTTTGGGACAAGCAAGGCTTGGCTGAGCTTGTGGATTACATGCATGCAACTAAAACTTTAGCTTCAAGCGGTTACATTCACCCATCAGATGGAGTAAATGAACACAGATTGTTTGCGATTTTACAACAGCTAGAGTACAGCCAAGGCTTAGGCATTTTGAGACGAGCAGAAGCTTTAGGCAACGCCATAACTGTTGTGCCAGGTCCCATGGGGCTTTATCGAAGCGAAGTCCTGCGGCAGTTGCTAAATGAAAAGCAAGCGAAATCAGTGACAGAGGATTTAGAGTTCACATTGGAGATGCAAAAGAAAAACATGAAACTGGGCTACGACGATGACGCAAGAAGCACGACTGTGGCGCCAACCACACTGAAAGAGTTTTGGCGACAACGCCTGCGCTGGTCAATTGGTTGGCTGCACAACCAGATAGCAATCCACCGTGATTTGTTGTGGAATAGACGTTGGTTGACACTGCTCTTGTGGTACAGTCTGGTGCTTGGCTTCTTCGGCGCAGCGCTGGAACTGGTCGCGTTGTTGAGTACGCCGTTTTTCTTCTGGTTCGCCCCTGACCGCGTGTTCTTTCTCCTGAATTTAGGCATGTTTATGCTGTTAGTGCTAGTCATCGGCATCGCCCAACAGGCGATAGCCCTGAAATTCGCGTACAGCAACTACAATCATAAACAGTTGTTATGGTATACGCCGCTTTACTTTGTATTACGGTTTATTAACATATTTGCTAAATTCGCAACGCTGATTCAGTATGCTATGGGCAAAAGAGGAACATGGCATAAAACGTGAAAGCGGTTATATTGTGCAACCACCAGAAGTCGGAATTAGCCGAAAACGCAGTTTAAGAAGGTAAGGAGCATGAGGGAAAGAATATGACGCTAAAAAGTGACGAGTTTAAACGTTTTAGCTTGGCGGTTTTACTCTGCTTCTTGCTGATGCTTACCGCAACCTCAGTTTTGCCTACGCTATGTGCTACCGAAGAGTTCGGCTCTGAGCGAAAAGTTTGCTTGTTTTTTGATGATGGCTGGCAGAACCAGTATGATATTGCATTTCCCATTTTGAAAGCGTGTGGGTTTAAGGCTTCTTTTGCAGTAGTCACAGGTAGCATTGGGGTGGACAGAGGAACTTTTGCCAGCAGAATGAACGTTGAGGAACTTAAAGAGTTGCAAGCCTATGGCATGGAGATTGCTTGTCACACAAAAACTCATCCTCACATGCTGAACCTCACAAGCAGCCAACTGCAGGATGAAATTGTTGATTCGAAAAATGTTTTGGCGCAGATGGGTTTTAACGTGCAATCTTTTGTTTATCCGTTTGGTGAATGGAACGATGCAATCGTGGATTGCGTTAAGGACGCAGGTTACGTGTGTGGCAGAGAAGTAAAACCAAAAGTTTACAGTTTAAATGACTCTGACCCGAATGCAAGGTATCAGATTTGCTCGTGGCAGATTACTAATCAGAGCTTAAGCGTTTTTAAACAAATTGTTGCGAATGCTACTGAAAATGAAGTTGTGGTTTTGACATACCATTTTCTTTCCGATAACGCATCAAAGGAGACATACATTCCTGTTCAAAATTTCCGCGAGCAAATGACGTATCTGAAGGAAAATAATTTTGATGTTGTTTTGCTGCCAGAGTTTTTTGCGGTTGACGAGAAGCCATCATTGCCGCTGCCTTACCTCGTAGTAGCGATTGTTGCAGTTGGGGTCATCACTGTTCTAGTAAGTTATTGGTGTCTTCGGCGACGCAAGCATAGAAAACACGTTAACCATGGCTAAGTAAAGCTTCGCAACGTTCAGTTTCTGTTTTTGAGAAGGAAACACGGCGCTTGCCGCGTTATAGGTAGCAATTGGAAAGGTCTTTGGAATGGCAAAAGCGTTTTAAAGCCTGGTGCTGTTTGGATTTTGGGAAAAATTGGATGCAGATAAAAGCCGTATTGTTCGACATGTTTGACACGTTGATGATGATTGAGCATGACCACGCGTTTTATCGTCCTTCACTGAAAAGAGCGTACACGTTTCTGTTTCATAATGGCGTTAACGTGTCGTTTGATGTTTTCAATGCTGCTTACGTGAAAGCTCGAGACGCGCTTTACGCTGAGGCTGACGCACAAATGGAGGAGCCGCACTTCAACTTGCGCATCGCAAATGCGCTGCGTAGTTTAGGCTACGATTTTGACGTTTCAAGCAATGTGGTGCACGGTGCGACTTGTGCGTTTTGTGAAGAGTTTATGCGCTATGTGCGCATAGATGAGCATGCGCGAAGTGTGTTGGAGAAGTTGCATGGAAAATACAAGCTTGGGATAGTGTCAAACTTTGCTATTCCCGAGTGTGTGCTGAGGTTGCTGGAGCGCGATGGGTTAACTGAGTTGTTTGATGTGGTGGTTGTGTCGGGTGCAGTTAACAAACGTAAGCCTAGACCGGAAATTTTTCAGAGAGCACTGGAGAAATTGGGTGTTGATGCTGAAAGTGTGGTGTTTGTGGGTGATACTGTGGACGCGGACATTCAAGGTCCCAAAAGCATGGGCATGAAGACCATATACGTTGAAAGACGTGTGCAGAAAGAAATTGAGAATGCTTGCCCAGACCAGACGATAAAAAGCCTGAGCAAAGTGCTAGATGCAATAGAACACGATTTTTCCAATTGACGAATACGTTAAAGACGAAAGCAATGCAACTGGCTGAAAGAACGAGAAAGCCAACTATCGTTTACGTTTCTTGAAGCAAACCAACAGTCCAATACCTACGACAATTACGGACGCCACAGAAGCAACGCCGACAAGCACCGTTGGGAAAGGCACGGGCTCTTGCAGAATAGTGCCATACCCAAACGGAGTATACTGCTCAATCACGTCCGTCGGTATCCAGTTAATCCCTGGCGTTAGAGGTGACGTTAGTGGTTCTGGTCCATGATAATCACAATAACCGCCCATTGCGTACAGCACATCATTAACCACAGCTACTGCATGACAACTGCGATTAGTAGGCAACGAAGCCCCCGAAGTCCAATTATCGAATGCTGGATCATACACGTTAACCACATTAGTGATTTTCGTGAACCCTCCGCCCATCACGTAAATCTGTTTAGGAGCCATCACACCTGCTGTTGCGCCAGCAGCAGTGTACCACATGGCAGTCGGAAGAGAAGCACCAAAACTCCAAGTGTCAGCCTCAGTATCATAAATCTGATTGGAAATGGCGTTCAGGTTTTCGTTATCGCCTAAACCACCTATTATGTAGATTTTATTGTCGAGTACTGCAGACGCACCTTTAATTACCGCGATCGGCACGGACTGTTTTGTCGTCCACGAATCAGTAACTGGATCATAAACCTCATTAACAGAAGTTCTGTAGGAACAGTTATCACCGCCTATAACGTAGATTTTGCCGTTAACAGTGTTCGCCTCTACAAAACGTCTGCTGGTAGGCATCGGCTTCTTAGTTTCCCAAATATCCGTTAAAGGGTCATAAACTTCATTTGTGGACGAACGATGGGGATAACCACTGTCTCCTCCTATCACGTAAATTTTGTCTTCACAAGCTGCTATTCCAAAACTTCTTCTCGGAGTTAACATGGGCGTTTTTGCTGTCCAATTGTCCGTTGTGGGATCGTACTCGTAATTAGCCTCGCCTGTCATCGCGTATATTTTTCCATTTACGACAGCGGCTTTAACGTCAGCTATCGCTTGAGGCATGGAAGTCTTGGTCGTCCAAGAATTCTCTTTCGCCTCAGCAGAAGATGCAGACACGGCGATACCTGTGCTCAACGCGACCAGTAACACGAGAACAAGCAGCAGAGCAACACTTTTACTCATGCTTATCCCCAAAATACGATAGTAACTTCATTACTAAAGGGTTTTTGTAAAGATTTCTTGACAAAGTTGCAGTCAAGATTTCTTGACCAAAAAAAGCCCATAAACTATAAGCTGAAAATTCCGGCGCAAACCAAAACAGCAAACAAACTAACGTAATGACGCCTGTGCGGAAAACCAACAGCACCTACAACCAAGTCAACTCGAACCTGCAAAAGGAAGAAACCATATTCGATGAGCACCTAGGCCGCAGATGCGAATGATTAAACTAAACAACAACAAACCCAAGAACAGTGCTTTTTTTCTGGATAGTGTCTTCTCGCTTTTATCGCTACTGAAATTCCCGCGGCACTACCCCCTATCACCACAACATTGGCTTGTTTCATATTACATCTACCTATATACCCCCCGATTAATTGAAGCATTCTTCGCTTGGATGCATATTTATAGAATTAATCATGTGCAAACGCACTATTTTATTTATAAACCTTTGAATTTAACAGATGCTCCCATAGTAACCTTTGGCAAGGCGCGGAGAGTGTCTGGATTCGCTTTTTTAATTTCGCACTATAATTCAGCATTCGCCTAATCGTTCTAGATAAGCTAGAAATCCCTGTAACTCTTCTTTATTCATGCATATTAGCGAGTTGCGTTCTGTTTGGATATATTTACGCAGAGACTCCAAGCATTCTTTGGCTTTCACGTCCTGCTTGACTGTTCGTATTTGGTCGCGTTCTATTTTTATTCGGTAAAGGGTCGCCAAAAAAGTGGCGAAAATCACCAACGTATTGCTAACTATAACTATGATTTCTAGTTCCATGTGGATCGCCTCAGTTGTGCCAGCGTTAACCTTACGCTTATTTGTTATATCACCCTTTTGAATTTTCTTTCGCTTTTTCTATTGCATGACCTGTGAGATGTGTTGTTCCATTTCTGAGAGCGTTGCCATCTGGGGTAAATTTGGTAAAGATTTAGGTGAAATTCTGGAAATGGCTTAATAGTTTTTTCTTGGTAGAAGAGGCTGGAAACGTTAAAACAAAAACAGGGAGGCGAAAGACGAATGAAGCAGAAACAGGCATATGTGTTGGACTTGTCTAGAATAGATGGAAGTGGGGATTTTTCGTGTCCACACTGTGGCGCTACCATATCTCCTGATGATTGCAGCGAAGAGGTTTACTCTATTCTGGACATAAAGGTTAACAGTTATGGTTTAGATGAACTGGTGATTCGCTGTAACAGGTGTGAAAGCCAAATTCACCTGACTGGGTTTTCTATTCTACAGAAGCTAGCGGAGACAGAGGAAAAGTGAGAATGAACGCGAAGCACCTATAGAATACATTACGCACATGTAAGTTCATCTTAAAAGCCAGAATATAGATTAAAGGGTAATCGAAAAAAAGCAACAGCCAAAGCTTTACAGTACCGAACCAGTGAATACGGCAAGCACGGTTTTCTTATTTTCTTGTTCGCGGGCACGCCCTGATGTACAGTCTTGAGTAAATTATACCCGGTATTTTGTCAATCTCGTTGAAGTAGACTCTTTCCAGTTCTGTAACATCTTCAGCTTCGACCCTAGCAATTGCGTCCCAGCTGCCCAGCACAAGCCGCGCTTCCTTCACCAAATTTATTTTTCTAGCTTTAAGAATGAACCCCTTTTTCTGGCCTGGTTTAAGACTGAAAACGACGTATCCAGTTTCCATTTTTGATTTGCCTCCGCTATAATATTGTTTCATCAACGCACAGCAACGTTAGCGTTGACTCAACGCCTTCTACGAGATGGATTTCCTCCATGACCGTATTCTCAATATCATGAATTTTAGGCATATCCAAACGGACAATTGCGTCAAAGTCGCCGAACAACAACTGGGCATCTTTAACACCTTTCACTGCTATGATTTTTTCCAGCACGGAACGGCTGTATCCGCACATGTCTGTCTGCGTAGCTATCTTAATTAGAATGTACGCTTCCAAACAAATCCCCAAGCAACAATTATACCTGAATTGTATTAAACGTTTACGCAAAAACGAGATTAAAAACTGAACGTTCACAGCAAAGCAGCCGCTCTCCAAAAAACAAAACACAAAACAGAAGCGCCGTCCTGCATATAAAAGCAACCAAAAAAAAGTTGCCTTGAGCCGGGTGGTATCCGATGTTTTTGGCAAATTTTATAAACTTACACCAATCATTCCTACGTAGAGGGAACAACTTGAAAGGCGCAATCGTTTTCCTAGCTGCGTTCTTGCTGTTTCTCGCGATAACTCTAGGATATCAGGGTCTTCCACCGGGAAGACAAATCTACGATGCAGTTGTAGGCGCAGAATCAGACTACCTTGTAAGCGGCATACCAGTCACAGCATTAGCCATCGGCATCTTCAACGGCGTAATCTACGGCTTCATAATCTACGTAGTATTCTGGATACTCACCAGCTACGTGTTCAAAAAAGAACCAACTATCAAGGTCAACGTCAAAACCACATAGAAAAGTTCACCGTCACAAGCCAGCCTAGCATACTCCTCTTTTTTCTTTCACTCTAAGAAAGATTGTTCTAAAGCGAGCCTTCGCACAGAAACTTTATTTTCCCCGCCCTGCAAGTTTCTATTTGGGTTTTGCGTGTCTTCTGAAAACCAAAAAGTGAAAAAACTGCCTCCAGGGCAAACTCCAATTAAGCGTGTTCTACGGTGGGGCATAGACCACCCGGGCATACAGCGTTCAAATCCGAAACTTGACTTGAAAACTTACACGTTAACCATCAACGGCGAAGTAGCAAATTTCGTCACGCTCAACTGGACGGACATTTTAAAACTTCCCAAAACAGTGTCAGTAAGCGATTTCCACTGCGTTGAAGGCTGGAGCGTGCTCAACTGCAAGTGGGCAGGCATAAAATTCAGCGAAATAACACGCTTAGCTAAGCCAGCGGAAACAGCCAAGTTCGTCACGTTCGAGTGCGCAGACGGCTACACAACCTCGCTGTCTCTCGCTGAACTTGCAGGTGACGATGTGCTGTTGGCTTACGGGCTGGATGGGAAACCGCTGGAGGAAGGCATAGGCTTTCCACTGCGGCTGGTTGTACCCAGCAAGTACGCGTACAAAAGCGCGTTATGGGTTACGCATATACGTTTCACCAGCAAAAAAGAGCTGGGTTATTGGGAAAGACACGGCTACAGCGACACGGCTGACGTGTGGAAGAACGACCGTTTCTCACGATAGAAGCCTACTGCCCTGCAACGGCTCTTGATACGCCCTGCCCTATGCGCGTTACGTCTTCATTGCTTCTTTTTTGGCAGTGACTTCACGGGTTACATCGGGCAATTGCTGCTTTATGCGTTCCTCCGCAGCTCTCTCAGCTTCCTCCAAGATTTTCTCAGCTTCCGCGTTTGCCGCTTCAGCGTTCATTGGCAGCCCACTAGTTTGAGTGGTTGACGAAACAATTTCATTCAGCAAACCACCGATGTTCTCCAATTCACGATTTGCCTCTGGGAAAACACCTGACATTTCCGCGCGAATGTTGTTAAGCACGTTGGCTGCTGGTGCAATTGCCACGACGACATCACCAAGCTCTGAAACTGTATTAAGCCGCATTGAAACGCTTTCCAAGGCAAGCTTCGCATGCATCAGCATTTTCTCAACTTTCCGTATTTCCGCAAGCTCGCTGGCAAGAATGTTCGCGCGAGCCGTATCTCTCTGCGAAAGCGCGCCTATAACGCGCTTAAAAAGGGCAGTATCACGTCTTTCAAAGCGTCTAGCCGCAGTATCCAACTTGTGAACTTGAATGTCTATCTGCCTGCTAACTCCTGTAATCTGCTGCTTCAAGTTACCAGGCGGATTAGTTACGTTCTTAATTCTCTCAGTTAGAGAAGGCTGTGTTTCCTTTTTCTTCCATCTATGAACGAAATTTCTCGGCACAACAAGTTGCTCCTTAAAAACCAGTAATCAGCGTCGCTTCTCAAGGCGCGCACATCAACGGTGGCAATCCTGCACTCAACAACTGGCTGCTTTGATAAACCGTAGTTTCCAATTTTCAATTCACCATGTCCTTTTTTGAGGAACCCGTTCCATAAAAAAATTGTTTGAAACAAGAACCTAAATATTGAACACGCAGAGGCAGCGTTTTAGATGCTTACGCTTAAACGTTTCCGCTAACTCACGCTGTCAACCTTAAGTCTTTAATGAACAAAAACAAAAAACCAAATAAATGCAAGCGCTCCCGAGTCATCCAGATATACGTTGCCTATAACCGTTTTTATATTAGATTGCAGTTCACCACAGTATAAAGTCTTCAAACAAGGTGAGAACAACGCATTTTACTGAAGCGAAACTTGGAAGAATCTTCGTCTTAAGATTACATGACGACGAATGCCTTCACGAAGTTCTGGAACAGTTCGCCGTTCAACACAAAATCTCAACCGCCTTATGCTTCTTTCTAGGCGGCGCCAAAGAAAACAGCCGAGTTGTCGTGGGACCAAAAAATGGCAACACGCTCCCGCCAGAACCCATGGTAACACTGCTTAATGGCGTTCATGAAGCATGCGGCGTGGGCACGATTTTCGCTGACGAGGAAGGAAAACCGAAGCTGCATATGCACGCAAGTTTCGGAAGAAAAACGAACACGGTTACAGGCTGCGTGCGCATGGGCATTGACATCTGGAAAATAGGCGAAATAGTCATGCTGGAACTGACTGGAACCACTGCTCATAGGGCAAATAACAAAGAAACAGGATTCGAGTTTCTAGAAGTCACTTGAAAACCAGTATGGAAATAGAACGCGGCGTATCACCCACAACAGCCTCATAATCGAAACTGCCAGATGCTTCAAGCTCCATGTAAAACTCCATAACTTCAGCGTGTTCATAAAGAAACACATACTTCACGTTAGTCTCTTGGCACAAAGCAACTAACTCAGTCACGTTAAAAGTATAAGCAAACGAATCAATGGGCAACTCTGGATACTGAAACACTTGGATTTGATTAGCTTGATTCGCAGGTAAATAAAACCGCACCATGTCCTGATTAAAAAGGTTGAAAGCTTGCAACACCATTATTGACTCATTCCCACTAATTCGACTAGCAGCGTAGTTTGTGGCGTCCTCTATGGGTATGTGAAGTTGGTCTCTCACGGTCATCTGATACGCATCGTAACTGCTGTAAAAAACCGTGGCTGCTGCAAGAACAACAAAAAATGCTGCTGTAATTTTCCTAATGCGCTTTTTGCCGAAGTTTGGCTGCTTAGATGCCCACGTCGCGCCTATCTTACTGTAAACAAAAAAGAGGAAATCTGCCGCCGAAATTGCCAGAACAGGGAAAAGCGGGGTCACGTAGCGCCATTGCTTGTTAGGAATCAAAGTGAAAAACACGTAAACTGTAATGAACCATATGAGGAAAAACTTGTCCTCAGTTCTCCGCCTATAAGCCCACAAAGCTAGTCCACATAAACCTATTATGTAAAGTGGCAGGGAGATAGGATGTACTGGAATATCATTGAAAGGCCAAGTCATCTCTATAAGGTAGAATATTGGCATAGGAAAACGCGCACTGTACACTGCCCTGTCTTGACCGCCTTCCTGAATCACATAGAGCAGTTCTCCAAACTTGTCTAATCCATTAATTTGGTAGAGAACTAAAACCCACGGAACCACCACTAAAACCGCTATTAAAGGCAACAGCATAAATTTGGAAAATTTCAGCCGTAGCTTTTTTCTACTTAAAACCAAGATTGCGGCTATCATAACGAGGCCTGCAACTAAAATCTGGTACTTGGCAAGAAAACCTACGCCTAACGTAAGACCGCACAGAAGTAACATCTTATTCTGGCTTAAACGTAGCCAAGAGAAGAAAAAGAACAGAGCAAGCGAAAAAAAGAAAATCAGCGCAGTCTCCAGCAGGGCAATTCTTGAAATCCAAAAGAACCCTGGCATCACACCAAGAAGAACACTTGCAACTAACGCGATTTTTGACCCGTATGTCCGATTAGCAAACTCGAATACAAGCCATACTGACAAAAGAGAAAACATCACAGCCGCTAGTCTACCTGAAGCGGCACTTACTCCAAAAACTTGAAAGAACCCTGTCGTCAACAGGTCATACAGAGGCGGATAATAACCGTAAGTTGCTATGTAGCCTTGTGCTTGACCACGCGCCAAAAGCAGTCCGCCGTACAAGTGAGGAATTTCGTCCCATTGAATCGACATGTAGCCCAAGTTAAACAACAACAGAAACGCGTAGATTACGACAAAAACAAGTAGCATCAATCGCCACTTGTTGAATATTGTCTTGAGCCATGAACGCAAATTCAAAGGGTAATCACTTCCGAAAGACAGCGGCATATGAACTGAACTGTCTGATGATTTAACATCTCATTGCCTTCTTTAGGAAAGAGAAGTAGATACGAACTTCTAAAAAAGCATTTATTTTTTTCCCTGCAGAAGCCGACAGTTTCTTTTTCTCCGTTTCTATCGACATTCAAAAACCATTTATTGACTAAACGTCATTGGTGTTTGAAAGGGAACGGATGAACGCTTTGAAAGCGGCACTGCCTAAAAAAGACATTTCAATCGTGCTACCAGTATACAATGAGGCTTCACGCATTGAAGACTGCGTGAACAAAGTTGAGCGCGCCGTTAGTGCTCTTTCAAGCTCTTACGAGATTATCGTTGCTGAAGACGGCAGCACAGACGGCACAAGCTACATTGTGGCTAAGCTTTCAGAAGGTAATCCCCGCCTGAGTTTTTTGCATTCGCCCGTTCGGTTAGGCAAAGGCAAAGCCATCAAGAGCGCACTCCGCTTAGCCAGAGGCGACGTCATAGTTTTCATGGACGCTGACTTGTCTGCAAGCCTCAAGTACCTGCAACGCATCGTGCATATAGCTGAAGAACAGCGCGGCTTAGCAATTGGTTCACGGCACGTTAAAGGTTCCAGAGTGCAAAGACCGTTCACCAGAACGTTATCCAGTTTAACCTATAATCTGCTTGCAAGAGTGCTGTTTCTTGATGGTGTGCGTGACCACCAATGTGGTTTTAAAGCTATGAGTCGTGAAGTTGCAGACGTTGTACGAGATAACGTTAAGTCAGACGGGTTCTTTTTTGACACCGAGATGATTCTGCAGTGCAAGAGGTTTGGTTTTTCAGTGGTGGAAGTCGGCGTGGAATGGTCGGAAACAAAAAAAAGACACGAGTCAGGGGTCAATCTTTTCCGTGACGCAAAAAAAATAGTCAAGGAACTGTTGAGATTTAGACTGAACATAAATGGCTATGCACAAGGCTGAACTGGACAACTATCGAATTTTTGGTTTTATTGATAGCCCTGCAGCAGTGTATGTCGTTATAAGTGTTGACTGTGTGGCCATCCTGTAGTCAACGTAATCAAGCTGAACGCTTAACGCTATGCGTTAGATTTTGAAGTACTTTCTTTCGGCTTGATTATTCTTTGATGCAATCGTCTCGGAGCGCGCGAAGTATTTATTAACCTTATAGTGTTACTCTAGTAAAAAATTGTAATACTAAATAGTCAATTGACAATGGAGGAAATCACATGGAAAAAAACAAAATGTTCGCTATCGCGACAATAGCAATAGTTTTAATCGCCGCCTTAGGCGTTGCTTACATTCTCACCGCAAACACGGGAGATAATAAACCAATAGAAACAACGGTTACCGATGCCTTAGGACGAACTGTGGCTATCCCCGAACAGATAGACTCAATCTATTGTATAGGCGCATGCTCTTTGAGGTTAGTGTCCTATTTTGATGCTGTTGAAAAGGTCCATGCTATTGAGACCGCGGGTACCTTCAATACTCGGGACGACCAGACTTACTATCTTGTCAACAAGGCAACATTTTCCGCACTGCCCGAGGTAGCCACTACCGCGGAGGCTATCTTAGACCTGAACCCAAGCGTCGTCATCACCTCTACGGCGGAGGATGCGGCAACCGCAGATACTCTCCAAGACCAAACTGGAATCCCAGTGTACGTCATCAATGCCAACGTCGAATTCGGGGAGGATTTCTATACTCAGATAACCTCCCTGGGCAACTTGTTTGATGAGCAGGGCAGGGCTGCTGATCTCAATGATGGCATCGCCGCACTGATTAGCGACATTACCGCACAAGCTACTACAGCCAACACAAACAGTGCATACGCCTGCGGTATGTTCTATTACGGCGGAGCATCATTCCTGAAAGGCTCAGGAAACTATCTACCCTTCGACTATTCCAACATCCCCAATGCCATTGAGCCTGCCGCTAACGGTCAACCATACGTCATCACATTGGAAACCCTGATTGACGCCAACCCAGACTGCATATTCATAGACAGCATAGGCTTGAGCGGCTGCATCGACTCGATTAACGAGTTCATAGATACGAATACTGGATTAGACAGCGTTTCGGCAGTGGAAAACGACAACATTTATTCAACAATGGTCTACAAGTGCTACGGCACCAATTGGGATAACCAATTGATTAATGTATACTACGTTGCATCCATAATGAATGGAGACTTGTACTCTTGGAACTTCGAGGACAAAGCAAACGAGATCATAGGACTATTCTATCCGGGAACTACGATGACCTACTCGGACATCGCGGCCGGTCAGACTGGCAACGGATGCAGCAAGGTCACGCTGTGATTAATTTTTAAACCTCTTTCCTTTTTTCTGATAACGGTGTGCAAAATGGGTAGAAATCAGGCGTCCAAGGACCACGACAAGTACGAGGCATTCAGCATCTATGAGGATAATGAAGAGGACGGCAACGAGGTCTCAAGAGCATATAAGGGGTTCGTAAAACGAAAGCGCCTTTTCCTCATTGTCGGACTACTTCTGTTGTTTCTATGCGTGATTATAGCTGCTCAGAGTGGACCTATTGACATACCTTTCCTAGACGTAGCTAAATACATCATTACCTTTGACATGAACGGAGCGGGAGGCGTCATCTGGAACATCCGAATGGTCAGGATTGTCGGAGCTTTATTCGCAGGCGCCGGATTGGCCGTCGCTGGGGTGGTGATGCAGTGTATCCTCCACAATCCCCTCGCCTCACCTTTCACCTTAGGAATATCTAGCGCCTCAGCCTTCGGTGCCTCCTTTGCCATTATCTTCCTCGGTGCCGGCAGCAGCATGACCTCTACAGTCTCCATCAATAATCCCTACGTCACGACTGTATGCGCATTTTTATTCTCCTTGGTGGCGACTGGTTCTATACTGGTCCTTACCAAAATTACAAGAGTCAGCGCTGAAACTATGGTACTGGCTGGCGTGGCTATCAGTGCCATGTTCTCCGCTGGGTTATCCTTCATGCAGTACATAGCCACCGATTCGCAGTTAGGTAATATCGTAGCTTGGACCTTCGGCGACCTAGGTAAAGCTACTTGGGTCTGGAACTACCTGATTCTGTTGGTGGTTCTCCCAGTAGTCTTTTACTTCTTCTACAGAAGATGGGACTATAATGCCTTGGACGCTGGGGAGGACACCGCAAAAGGGTTGGGGGTCAATACGGAGCGGGAAAGAGTCGTGGGAATGATCTTGTCCTCTGTTTTATCCGCTTTTCTCGTCTCTTTCTTTGGCGTCATCGCTTTCATAGGTCTTCTGGGACCGCACATAGCTAGGATGATTATCGGCAGCGACCATCGTTACCTCATCCCCCTTTCTGTTATCATAGGCGCCATTATCCTAATAATAGCGGACGGGGTTGGACAAGTAATCCTTTACCCTGCAGTTATACCAGTGGGCATAATAACCTCAATGCTTGGTGGACCCCTTTTCATCTACCTACTAATCAGGAGGTACCGGAAATGATGTTCCTCGAGGTAAATGGTATCGATTTCTCCTACAATAGCAACCGGGTCTTGGACGGTGTATCATTTACCGTGAAGACTGATGAGGTCGTCTCCATCTTGGGACCCAATGGTGTTGGAAAGACCACCCTGATTAAGTGTATAGACAAGGTGCTCAAACCAGACGCTGGCTCAGTGTTCATAGAAGGGTCAGATCTTCATCGGATGAGCAAGAAGGACATTGCCAAGAACATAGGGTACGTCGCACAAAGGAGCGAGACATCCAGAACTACGGTTTTTGATTCTGTACTATTGGGCAGGAAACCACACTTCGATTGGAACGCCACTGAAAAAGACATAAGATTAGCAGGAAGAGTACTACACCTACTAGGCTTGGATGAACTTGTGCTTAAGTATGTTGACGAGATTAGCAGTGGGGAATATCAAATGGTGCAAATAGCAAGAGTTCTGGTCCAACAACCGAAGGTAATCCTCCTAGACGAACCCACAAGCAGTCTTGACTTGTCCAATCAGCATATGATTATGCATCTAATCAGGAACATTGTTAAGAAGAATCATATGGCTGCGATTATGATTATTCACGATCTTAACTTGGCCATCCGTCATTCGGACAAGTTCGTCCTGATGAAAGAAGGAAAGGTTTACTCCGCGGGGTGCCATGAGGTCATTACCCCTGAGAATATTAAGGCGGTATACAACATCGATGCATATGTGGAAAACGTGCGGGGAATACCGGTGGTCATTCCCATATAATGGAGCATAAAGCCATGAACACGAAAACGGTTAATCCTAAACAAAAGGATTTCTTCGATGAGAACGCTAGGGTATGGGACGAGATTACCGTTCACAACCCTGAAAAGGTGCAATATATCGCCGAGTTGCTGGGAATCCATAGCGATGATAGGATACTAGACATTGGCGCTGGAACCGGAATCATGATACCATTTTACGAAAGATACCTAGTGGATGGAAGTGTTGTTGCAGTGGATTATTCGGGGAAGATGATCGAGATAGCCCGCTCGAAATATCCTGTAAAAGACCATCCACTGATTTCATACCTTGTCTCCGATGTTTACGAACTAAAATATGACGCGGACTTCGACTTGATAGTATGCTATTCCTGTTTTCCCCATTTTGTTGACCAGCCTCTAGCCATTAAGATATTAGCTAGGGCTTTAAGGAAAGGAGGTCGTCTAGCAGTGGCTCATTCTGATTCGGCCAAGAAGATCAATGGAGTTCATATGAGCGGTGGCGTGGAGATCAAGAACGATTTCCTACCCAGCATGGAACAACTTAAACAGATGATGAGGGAGAATGGACTTACTGTTACGTTCGAAAGAGATGACGAAAGTTATTTCATATGCGTAGCCAGAAAGCCATAGTTTAGTAAAACATCACCTGCCCTGTAGCTCAGTTTTTGATGCGGCGGGAACGTTGACTCTACGCTTGGGAGCTTGAGCTTCGCAGGGCAAAGGGACTTGTGAAGCTTCCGTTCTTGAAAGCGCGGAAACAGCCGACAAAGCACTAAAAACGGTATAAATCACAATACGGAAAAGGTAGCCCGGGAGACACCACGGTCTAGGGTTAAATTTATACTTTTTACTGTTTGCTTGTTGCATGTTGCTCCTCTCGGATTTCTTTTAATAGTTCGTTTTTTAGGGCTGCGCTAAGTTGGTGAAGCTGGCGTTCTTCTAGTTGGTCGCGGCCGATAACTGTTGCGTTGGGTCGGGTTAATGCTTCTTTTGTGAGGATTTCTTCTGGGTTAAGACCCCATGCTCTGATGATTTCTTTGAGAGCGTCGATCTTGCTTACTCGTGTTTTGGGTCTGATGCTTAATGCTGAGGCTGAGTAGATGCCTCTTAGGTATTCTAAGCCTTTCATTTGGATATCATGGTAGGTGCTTATGGTGTGACCCATCATGTACTCGATGTAATCTGTGGGCATTCCAAGCGCTGCGAGTTGAGTGCGGAAGAATTTGCGGATGCTATGGACTCGAAGGTCGTAGCGTCTACCTAAGGATTTCTGTGGAATTAAGCCTGCTCTTTGATAGAGTTCGTGGACTAGGCTGTGTACGGCGGCGGTTGATAGTGGAACAGGTCTGCGTAGTTGCATGTTTCTTAGGAGCGGTGTTTCATCATGGATGTTTTCAGGTGGAATTTTATCTGTGCCTTGGCGCCTAGCTTGCAAGTAGAGTCTAAGGTAGTCAGCTGCTTCTTGTCCGAGAAACGTGTCGTAATCATGGTACTTGCCTTTAGTGATTTCGGCTTCAACGTGGACGTGAATAGGCACTATGCCTTTTTCTAGGTCACGTCTGACATGGCGGTATCGGAGTTTTACGAGTGTGCCTGTGCGGAATCCGCCTAGGGCGAGCATGCTGATTATGGTTTTGACTCGTATGTCTGCCATGTCAATTACGGTTGCGAGTTCCTCTGGGGTTGGTGCGCGGTCTTTGTAGATGCTGCGTTTGCTTAGACTGTAGGCGAGTTCGAGTTTTAGGTTGCTTGCTCGGAATAGGGCTTTGACGCCTTTTATGTGGTTGCTGACGGTGCCTGGCGCTAGGTCTTCGGCTTGGAGTTCGCCTACGAAGTCGTCGAGTAGCCTGTTGTATTTGGCTATGGCTTTTGGGTTTGCGTCTCCGTCTGGGTCGGTGCAGTTTCTGATTAGTTGGTCGGGTTGGGTGTTGAGCCATTTGCAGAAGCGGTGGACGCCGTAGAGATATTGGTAGAGTGTTCCTGGGCTTGCGGTTCTGTGGCGTAGCAGGTGTTTGGCGAGTTGGATTGTTGATTCGTTAGCAAAGGCGAAGGGTACTAGTGCGGGCATTTTCCAGCTTAGGCTGTTGATTATGTATTGTTGGAGTTTTTCTTCGGCTGCTGATTGGGGTTCTGGAAGTTGGAGTGCTATTGGGTTTTTGAGTTTTTTTCCGAGGGGGCTATGGGTTATGGTCAATGCTTGCAATGCGTTTGCCTTCTAGCTGATGGTTTTTGGTTGAGTTTTTCGCTTCTTCGGGTTAAGCGCATACTCGCTTTCTTGTTTAGGCTGTGCTGAATTTAAATGCCATTTTGGATTTTTTTGTAGTGGCAACTCGCGCATTTCGATGATGCAGCTTTTTAGGATGATGACGCCGCTGCCTTGGCCTCTTGGAATCTGCAGGTTGGGGATGGTTCTGTCATGTTCGATGAGCATTATTTCGTCTGTTTGCTTGCTGAGCCAGCCGATGGTTTCCCGTTCAACGGCCTCCGCTAATGGTTGCTGGATGTTTTTGAAAAGCACATGGTCCTTATAGCGGACGTAAACGGGTGAACCCTCAGCTGGATATGCCATGTGGATGCCTCAGGCTACTTGAAGAATTGTTCGTCTCGGATGTTTTCGCTTATGCGGATGTAGCGTTTTGATTTGCAGAAGTCTAATATGCGGGTTAAAAGTTCGTCTTTGCCGTTTTCGAATTCTTTTTTGAAGCCGAGCTTTCCAGTGCATACACGGATTTCTATTGTGCCGTCAACACCTAGAAGCTGGTAGAACCCCTGTTTCTCGCCAGCATACTCCTCCAGCACTTCCCAATCATCAACAAGATTAACCATTATTTCACCTAAAACTATCTTGCAGCCAGAAAATAAAGGAATTCTGCCCCACTCAAAGAACAGTGTTCTTTTAGAAGCTTCACAAAGAACAGTGTTCTTCAAAGGGCTTGACAAAGAACAGGGCCTGAAAATGTATAAAATGCTTGGTTGTGGTCGATAAGTCTTGGGTCCCTTTGATCAGTTCATTGCAAATGGACTTCTAAAATCTTAAAAGCTTCCTGAAGGGTGATGTATCTATTGTCGTGAAAGCTGATTGACAAGCAATTCATGTGACATCGCTTCTTCCTTAGAGAATCTCAAGATCGAATTAGGAGCTATCACTCAGAAAGACATTGCCACTTTGAGGATAAATCTTGAGGCTTTTCGCAGCGAGCTTATACTTATTCAGAAAAATGATGTGGAGCATAGTTCTGATAATCTGAACAATTTGACGGTTAACCTTGAAAAAATTCATAGAAAAGAATTTAGTTTCTTGAGAACTCTGAGAATCGAGGAGAATGAACTTGTTCACAGCAATTTTCTTGCTTGGCTTCTCGATCCAAAAGAAAACCATGGATTGGGGTCGCAATTCTTAGAGAAATTCCTAGACTTGTTGGCACCCAAGATAATCAAGCACGGCTCAAGTCTGCCAAGGATTCCTCCTCAGGATGTTTTTGTTGAGCGAGAAATATCCAGCGATACAAGTAGGTTAGATATAAGATTGATGGATGTGAAGGGGCTGTTCCATTGTACAATTGAGAACAAGATTTTTTCTAGTGAAGGAGATGACCAGACTAATCGTCTTTATAGAGACTTTCACAAGATATGCCCATACGAGATCTTTGTTTTTTTGACACTCAGTGGAAAAGAGAAACCAGCCAATGACAATTTCATATCCCTAACCTATTCTGAATTGGCGCCAATTTTTTCTGAACTCCTTGATTTTGCCATTGGAGACACAAGACTTTTAATTAAAAATTATCTAAATACTCTTGAGAGGCTAATATTGGCTGAAAAATTCAATGGTTATTCGGAAAGGACTCAGCTTTACTTCCGCCATGTGAAAGAGATAAACGAGGTTAAGGCGGCTTATGATGAAGATAGAAGATTGCTTTTATCTGCTTTGGAAGACGGCGTGAAGGAGAGAAACTGGTGGGACGAGTCAACTTGGAGAATTAACAAAACCGGGTCAAACATAAGCATTTGGAAACCTAACTGGTTCTCTGACGATACTGGAGTAAAATTTTGGATTGAGCCATGGACTGAGGAGCCAGCGTGTGATCTGAATGTTTACGGTTCACCAGCTTCATTTTCTCAACAGTTTGTTCACATCCTCAAGAAATATCTTGAAGCGAAATATCCTGGCAAGATGGCTGGAGACTTCACCAAACACCTGACTGGGGTCAATACTTTCTTGGAAAGGACAATAAAATTTTCCTTCACAGAAACACAGCAGGTTGAGAAGATCCTTAGAATCCTTGACGAATTGGTGAACCAGTTCCAAAAAATAATTGATGACAGCATCGCTGAGTTCAGGAAATAGTTCCATCATTTATGACCGTGAATAGAATTCCAAGTAACGACAAAGCACCTGTGTCATTAATCCGACCAATTATCTCCCCGAGATTTTTTGAACTGAGGAACGATGCTAGGTAAGCTTTTGGTCGTAATTCGTAGTAGTTTGTCAATCCGCCTATTCTTTCTCTCACTTCTACCCTTTTGAGGTAACCCTTCTGCTCAAGAATTCTTACCCGCTTGTTTACAGTTGAATAGCTTGTATTCTTCATGCCTTTAATTTGAGTTATCGCTTTTCTGAGTGATCTCGTTGTCTGAGGCTCGTTGATAGCAAGCACCTGAAATATAGCGCGGTTTAGTTTCGCCTCTCTGCCTTTGAAAACTGAAAGCTCTGTGCCTTTACTTTTCTTCCGCGCCATTAGCAGTAGGCTCCGCTGTGAGAGGTTGGGGAAAACAGAGGCGCTGGAACTAGCTTATTACACTTTTTGAGGATTCAAAGGGCTGTTTGATTCGAGGTAAAATTTTTCTAGGGCTAGAAACGCCCAGCGTAATTTGTGTTTGGAGACCCTATTTATACAAAATGCGAGTTTTCATGGAGTGAGGATTGGGTGGGAACCTGTTTTTGCTGTGTTTTACAAGGGTGTTTTCTAGGGCTAGAAACGTTTTACCGAGCACATTTTCACTGTTTCAGGGGCAGAAGAGAGGGTGAAGTTAGAATTGCGGCGGGCGATTCTAAAAAGCCTTGGATAATCGCATCTAATTATTCAGTTTTTTTATCTTCAACATAAAAGCAGATAGTATCCGTTTCTCTGAGTATCGAATCGAGATTTTTCAGTATTTCATCCTTTGAAAGGAATAATTGTGGTTTCGTAAAAATAACTTCATACTTGCTAAGAAGATGATTGAATACTCGTTTCCACTCTTTTACAGTGAAGTACCCCCCTCTTCCTCTTGTTTTATCAGCGTCTTCTTCATCAGGGGCAAAACTCTCATAGACAACTACTCTTTTCCCTAATTCAAGCAGTTTGGAGAAGACTTTCCCTTCCTCAAATTGGTATACACAGTCTTTTTCGTCTTCAGTGCACTTGTGTTTCTTATCGCGCTTCTTTGCGATGCATTGACCTGTTCTCAAGTGATGCAAGGTTTTACTCACCAAAGCGAAATCAAACTTGTCTACTTGCTCCTTTCTAAGAATCGTGCATAGTTTCTGTTTGTCGAAAAGAGAACAGTTGTAGAATCTAATCTTTGTATCAGTAAGAAGTTTTGACCCGCGTTGGATTTCTGACCCGAAAGGAAGCAGGGCTTCATCTATTCCGATGATAGTAGTTGGATTGAACTTCAGGGCAAGATAGAAGGGTTTTATGCAATCGGTGCCGATGTCAACGATACTAGTGTCGCTTATGTTTGTTTTTTCGTTAGTCTTGAAGGCATCTTGAATCTCTGAAAGCTCATCTATTGCATCGGTCCAAAATTCTAATTGGTTCTGGGTTATCTCTAGCTCCTCCAAGGTTTTCAGTAGTCTTTCTTTGAGAGCTTCGTCCTTTGCCAATTACCAGCACCTTCACTCTTTCGAATTTAGATAGACCTTTTGCAGCTTTAGACTATTAAGTTGTGTCCTAAATGTATGTTAGAGATTGATAGGGTTATATTCCTTTGAGGTTGTTCATATAGCGCACTACAATACGCCAAAGTCTAAGATACTTAAGGGTCTTCATTGTCTATTAACACGATGTTGGTGGTCCTGTTCTGTCTTGTCACTTTAATCTTCAGCTGCCGGTGACGAAGTTGCCTTAACAGATCTTGGAATTCTCTGGGGAAAACTAGTGATATTCGCTCGTACTGATAAATGCGTCTGCCATTCTTGTAACGTTTCTTTATGATGCTGAACTGGAGCTTCACCATGTCTAACCATTTCCTTTCAGTGAACCTGCTGTGGTGACATCCAAATGGGTTTGCCATCTGCAATCTCTCGCTCATTAGGCAAAGGACAGGGTAAGCCTAATGCTTCGAATACGCTTTGTTCGGTTTCGCCTGCGATTACTGTGCCGTCTTTGGTGAGGCCTTCGCTGTATTTGATGCGCATGCCTTTCTGTATGGCGAGGCTGGCGAGCCAAGTGTTGTGTTCGGCTGAGCCTGTTCGGACGAGTAGGTGTATGCCAAAAGTGTTTGGTTTTGCGCGGTAGAAGTCCACTTGGAAAAGCCCTTTCTCGATGGGTATGAGTGCTTTTATGACGCTGTTTCCTGAGCAGAGGAGTTTTGCTTTTTTGTGTTTGAGTGTTTGGCTTATTTTTTGCCATTCAGAATCGTTTTTGGCTATGGCTACGAAGTCGATGTCGTGTACTGTGGGTTTTTGGCGTCTGATGCTTCCGGCGATTTCTATTCTTTCGCAGTGAGTGGCTGCGGCGGTTTTGATTTGTTCTGCGATTGTTTCGGCTTGTTTTAGGTTGAGTTCTGTTAGGACTGTGAGTTCGTGTTCAGGGAAAAGTGTGGATTGCTTCTTCATCAGCTTTCACCATTTTCTCAGATGTTACGCTGACTTTAATGTTTGCTTCTCCTCTGAGTTTTCGCAATTTTTTCTGCTAAGCTTCCACGGGAGTTCGGATATGCGTTATGTGGGAGAGGACTAAATCTTGTTCAGATAGGGTTTTTTGGATTAAGTCTTGGAAGGCTGCGTTTAGGTTGCCGTTGTAGTAGGGTCTAACGATTTTTTCTGCAAACTCGGTTATGAGAGAGGCTGGAACCCCGTGAAAGGTCAAATCCACTAAAAGGTCTTCCTCTGTGGCTAGTAGCGCTGTTTTCTTTTTCATAGGCTGTCACTCTGGGACTCGTGCCTATGGTTCAAGCTGCTTAAAAGAGAAGTGAAGAAACTGCCTTGCAGCTCAGTGGAGAGAGGTGAGTGAAAATGAAATATAGCTCAAGCGGTTAACCTATTGCTTCAATGGTGTTGGAAATTGAAGACTATACGTGTTTCAGATGAGATTCACCAGAAGCTTACGCGTATGCTTGGGGAGCGAATGGCTAAGACTGGAAAAGCCCAGACTTTTAATGGTGTTATTGAAGATTTGATTTCTCAGAAAGCTGGAAGAGAGGCATAGTTGCCTGTTAGGGTATTCCTTGTTTTGAGGTTACTTCTATCTCTAGGCGTATTGGCGTTTATTGAATCAATTCGAAGTTCAATGGCTTTAATTTTGTCGGCGTCTTCAGGCAATTCCAACCCTCATAGCTTATTTAGACTATGTGAATATTTTCTTTCTTAACTTCCCTAATTCTTCGTAATCTTTTTTAGCTTTCTCAATTTCTTTGGGCATCAATAAAACCAGTTTTCCTGCAAATGGGTAAACTTGTGCTGCTTCTAGTATTTCATCGTGACATTCTATGTCGGCAACAACCACCATTTTCAATGACCATTGATGAACCATATTCAGCCTGTAAATCAGGTCGGGTATGCTTCCGTGAACTTGTACCTCAAAGGGAACGTAGGTTAAGCCAAAAATTTTCCATGCAAGATCTAAATTCTTGTCTTTGGCCTTGAAAGGCTGTGCTTCTGGTCTTAGGTCATTTACGCTGGGTTTTCTAATTGATTCATAACCGAATATTTCGCCGATTGTTACAAGGGATTCCAATAGAGAATCATGCGGAGACGTTTGTACATTTTTATCCTTTTCTTCTGCTTTCCTGTGCCATTTGGTTTCTGGGACTTGAATGTCTTCACTTCTGACAAGGTATTCAGTTTTTTTCAAATATCCTTTAATTAGTTGAAAGTCGTGTTCAGTAAGTTTTCTGCAGGTCTTCCCTTGGAGATATGAATACCAATTTTTCTTTTTTGGGAACAAATCAAACGTTGCCTGCTTGTCTAAGGCGATCGCCTTCTTGAAGTCTAAATAGAATCCGTCGGGGGGCATTTCTGTTGGTTTTATGCTGTAAACCATAGAATTCCAATGGGGGTCATTTCGTAAGTAGGTCATTTCGGAATCAGCATCAAAGATTCCAACGACAACGTTGCTTCTGGTTGCATAGTAAACAATCTTGTCGCCTTTTTTTATTTCAGAAAACTGTTTGAACCAAGGTTGGTAAACGCCTGGTTCTTTTAGTCTGCAGCCTATTAGATCCGCGTGTTGTTCATAGGCTTTCAAATCGTGAACAATTAGCCAGTAATTCATTGCTTGAGTCTCCAGAAGTCGATTTATGAGTAATTGGAATTTATGATTTGTGCTTTCATAGCGGAAAATAGAAAATGGTTAATGCTGCTACCAACATGCGCGGTGTATAAGCGCCCATAGTTTCCTGTTTTTAGTTTATGAAATGAAATCGATAACTACTAACTTCAATTGTTCTTGGTCAAAGGGCTGCAGTTTTTCCTTTTGATAGGGTGTTTTTCCTGACACAAACTTCTCAATATGGGCAACCAGTTTCTTCCAGTCTTTTCTTTGTTTGTATTCTCTCCAAATTTTTCGCAGCAGGCGTAGTCTTTTCTTTGTGTGGGGCATGGATAGTAGCTTTTCCTTTGTTGATTCCCATTTGGTCACGATTTCTTTCTCTTCACGAAATTCCATAAGGTAGTCATCTACGCTCAGCTCGATTTCAGCGATTATTTGTTTAATGAATTTCATGCTTTTGTCGCGTGTTATTTTGCTTAGTTGCGTGTCAACAAGTTCGACTTGTTCCATTTCCTTATATGACAATTCAATGTCTTGAATGACTTTCTTGTTGACTTTGTAGACTAAATTGAAAAAGTCGGGGATTAGTCGGGGTTCGTTATGTTGGCATGCGATGTAGTCAATGATTTGGGTTTTGTTTTTTAGGATTTCTTTGGTGGTGAGGTCGTATAGGTACCACATATGGATGTCAGGGGCATATTTGTAGTAGAAGAATATCGCTCGTATCTTCTTGTTTTGGAGGCCACTGTGTATACCGTATGGTAAGGCTTCTAGTTCTTCAATTGCTTTTGTTCTGAGGAAATCTTTGAGCGGTTGATAGAATTTTTCTCCGCCGCCGAATATGTCTTTTTCTAGTATGTCAAAGACCGTTGTGTCTTTTTCTTGGATTTTGCGTATTATTCCGAATACTTTGGGGTGAATTTCTTCTCCTAGTATGGTTTGGTCGAGGCCTACTGATTTGTCGATGTTTATGATTTTTGTCTGGAGTATTTGTACTAGGCGGAGTAGTTCTTCGAGTTCTTGTTCTGGGAAAAAGTTGTAAACGTAGATTTCAGGGTGAAGTGAGCCTATGCGGTCTATTCTTCCAGCTCTTTGTATCATGCGGGTTGGGTTCCAGTGGAGGTCATAGTTGATTATTATTTTGGCGCTTTGCAGGTTCATTCCTTCTGAGAGTACGTCGGTGCTGATGAGTATGTCGATTTTGTTGTTAAGAAAGTCGTTTACTATTCGATCTCGTTCTCTTGTTCCTGCGGCGCCGGATATTTTTTCAATCGTGATTTTTTCAAGTTCTCTTGTTTGTGTTAGGTTCGCGTAAAGGTAGTTAAGTGTGTCAGTGTAATATGTAAATAGGATTATTTGCCCTTTTTTGTGGAGGCCTATTAAGTCGTTTTTGAGTTTGGTTAGTTTGGCGTCATCTTCTGGTTTTATCTTTGTAACTCTTGAAAGGATTTTGTCTCTTAAGAGGTGAATGTCTTTGTTTATGTCTGCGAATAGGTCGTCCATTCGGTAGTTGTCTTTTTCGAAGTTTTCAAGTTCTTCTAGGAATTCTTGGCTTATTTCTTCTTCCATGTATAGTATTTGGCGGTTGAAGGTTTGTTTGGTGAGTGTTTTTCCTTGGGCGAGGCATTTTTTGAGGCGTTCTAGGAAGTCGATGTGGTTGGTTATGCTGATTCTGAATGCTTGGACACTGCTTTCTAGCCGTTTGAGAAGTAAGGTGCGGAATATGCCTTCTAGCGCTATCATTCGGTTTAGTGCCCATTCTTCATCGGCAGTTAGTTTTTCTTGTTTTTTGTATTTGAGTAGCCGGTAGTACGCCATTGTTAGTTGTTCTGAGATGATGTCGGCGAACTCTTTGTACATGCCCTGGTATGTCTTGCCCAAGTGATAGCCGATGTTTTCGAGCACTCTTTTTGGGAAAGTAATTTTTTTCCCTTTGACTGTGGCATTTGGATAATTTTTGAGTATGTAGTCTCGCGTTCTTCGGATGGAGATTTCGTTTAATAGGTCGTTTAGTAGGGATGGGTCTTCTTTTTTAGCCACATCTTTGAAGAATTTGAATAGGTCGTTAATTCCTTCTTTTAAGAAGGCGCCTCTGTCCATTGATACGAGTAGCATTAGTTGCCAGAATAGGTCCCAAATAGTGTTGTTTATTGGTGTTGCGGTCATGAAGACTATGTAGGGGCGTTTGTTATCGGTTGATATGTGGTCGTGTATTAAGGTGAAGAGGTTTTCCCATCTGTTTGACAATGGGTTTCTTAGGTTGTGGCTTTCGTCTACGACGATTAGTTCAATTTGATCTAGTTTTCCGCCCACAGCTTTTTTGGCTTTTTCTAGGAAGTCTTCAGTTGCGAGTTCTTCTTGGGATAAGATGTTTTCGGGGAGGTCTATTGATTTGATTTCTGGTTTCCATAATCCTTCTCGCAATTGGGCGGGGCATACTATGAGGAAGCTTTTGCGTCTGTAGAAGCCGAATTCTTCTATGATTTTTTTGGCTATCCATGTTTTGCCTAAGCCTACTGAATCGGCGATTAGGACCGCGCGGTATTTCTTGAGTCTCGAGAAGATGCGGCCTACGGCATCTTGTTGGAATTCTGTTAGTTCTACTTTGCTTTCGGGAAGTAATGTTGATATTTGTGTGTCTTTTGGCGCTATCTCTTCTTTTTGGAGTTCGTAGAGTGCTTTTATGTAGACTTCGTATGGTGTGTATTCTTTGTTTCCGTATCGGCTGTTTTCAAGAATTGTTGTCAGTTTTTGTTTGAAGTCTGTGGATTCGTTCCAGAATTTTTCGAACCATCTTTGTCTTGTGTAGCATGCTTCAGCTTCTAGGGCTACTGAGTTGAGTTCCGTGTTGTGTGTGAGTCCTGATGGTGTGAAGTTGGATGAGCCTATGATAACGAGGTTGTCGAAGATGTAGGCTTTTCCGTGGAGGAAGCCTTTGTCATAGAGACGGACTTCCACATTATCCTTTTTGAGGAAGTTGATGAGTGTTTGGACGTCGTCTTGTTTTTCTTTTGACAATTCTAAGGTTTCGACTTCTTGCTTAATGATATTTAGGAGTTCATCTCCAAGGGTTTTGTCATTTGCGATTTCTGGAGACTTGCCCAGAAGTAATCTGAATCTTTTGATGCCTTGGAGGTTTTCTTTGAGCATCGAATATGCTTGGATTTGAAAGAATGCAGTGGCAATGTCAAGTTGACTGTTTGGATATTCTTTCAAAATTTCGTTGAGATAATGTGCAAGTGTAACGTCGCTATTATCAATGATTTGTTTAGGAATGGGCATTTGCTTCTCGCGACTCCTTCTTTATCAAAGAATACTCTTGAGCTCCAAGGTATTTCCCTGCCATAGTTATTGGCTTTTCATAATCAAATGGTTTGGGAAATCTTTTTAGTTTTTTCAATACGAGTGTCAACATTTCTTTTGAAGATGACCTTGCGGGCGATGCTGTAACGTAGTTATAGAGTTCAGCTTTGCTGAGAAAAAGTTGTTCCTCGTACTTCTCAAATACCTTCTTCGGGGTTAAGAACTCGACTTTTTCAATAATTCCTTCTCCTATAAGCATCTTAGGACCCTGTGAAGCGTAGAATATCACTTTATGCTTTGGCTCGAGTCTAGTAGTGTTGTGAGCAACGTACTTAACGAAAACTTTAGCATTGCCTTCATAAAAACGGACAGCAAATTCTGCTGGAATTGGATAGATTACTCCAACTATGCTATTCATTTTTCTTCACGTTCAAACTTCTTGCTTTCTCCAAACGATTGCGAACAAGTTCGCAAACGCTCCAATATACTTCTTTACGCTCATTTTCAGTCAATTCAAGTGCATCAAATATCAAATCGTCAAGTCTCTTTCTATCAAGCAGCGGTTTAGGCTCCTGATCTCGAATTGGTTGCTCATTAACAATACCACATTCCTCAAAAAGTGAATGTAATTCTCGGGACCCTAACTCCTTGAAGCGATTATTAATCGTGGCTAAGAGATTTTTGTCAAGACTTGCAGGATTTGGAACAAAAATGTTTCGAATCTCGTAGGTTTGCATTTTCATAAGTCCCCCGCCAAAGTTTGCTCGCCCTTGGATGTTTGTAAAGAGAGCAAAGAGAGTAGAGTTTAAAATCGCCCCTATTGTTTCTGCTTTTCCTTTGTAATGCACTTGCTGAAAATTGTCGTTAGCAAAAATTCCATCCTCTGAGTAGTAGCAACGCATTAAGTCATTCACAAGGTAGTTGCAATTAATTTGGCAAGGTTTTTTATCTCCAAGGTTCCACCATTCAGCCCTGTTTCGCAGTGTCTCAAGTTTATGTAGTCCTACTATTGTCTTACCCTTGTTAGTTCCTCGGTCAATTGTGACCTTTCTTTTTTCTCCTTCATTAATGTACTCTAAGGCTTTTGTGCCTTTTAATGAGCTTTTTGGTGCTCTGCAAAGAAAAATGTAGTCCTTGAGGTCTTCTGACGAGATTACAACATTTCGATGTTCCTTAGGTGTGATGAGTATAGGCTTGAGGAAACGCTTTTCAATTTTCAGTAGGGAAAGCGTTTCCTTGTCGAGAATAAAGAAATCATTGCAACCAGTTGTGATTCCTCGATTAACTCTAGCTATTTGTCCAAGTTTCACTAGTTTCTCTTTGTTCTTAGACAATATTGTGAAAAAAATGTCAGGTGCTCGGAGATATTTTCCACCCCATTTATTACCTATATACCGTCCTTGCTTGAAACTGCCAAGCTCTACTGGGTCATATTCCTCAGGGTATTCCCATCCGTCTTCAAGCAACTCATCCTGCTTTATAGCACAGATGCGGTAAGAATTGGTTCTCAGAATCTGATTAGCGTTTTCTATGTCAATTAGGTTCTTTGAATTAATGACTTCCTCGTAAGGTCTCTTGAACATGACGAAACGAGCGACTTTTGAAAGTGCTGGCCAAACTTCCTGTTCAGCAACCAATTTTCCAAATTTAGCCTGGGTCTCAAAAATTTCCAATGGTGCCCCTAAAAAGACAATAACAGTGTTTATATCAGCATGTTCGAAAGTGCGCTTCGATTGATTATCACAAATTGCGATAACTGGAACATACTTTAAGAGAAATTCTTGCAGTTCTTTTCCATAATCTACATCAAGCCAAGAATTCGAAGTTACAAAACAGAAAGTACCCTTTTGATTAAGTAGAGCTAACCCATGGAAATAGAAATAAACATAGTAATCGCTTTTCTTGTCAATTTTCCTGAGCATTGGAAAATGAGTGGTAACCGATAACTGTAATTTCTCTTTGTAATTTCTCTTTTGATCAAGAGCCACTTCCTCTTTGAGTTTATTAGGCGGGGAAATCAATTCTTGGCGTACATAAGGCGGATTTCCTATAACTACATCGAATCCTGCCTTTTCTCCAAAAACCTCTGCAAAGTCTATTTCCCACACGAAGGGTTTCTTTTCAGGAATTGTTAGATTCTCTTTGACTCTTTTCAGTTCATATTCTTCTCTGTTGTAACGTCCTATTTGCTCTTGGAGCTGCTCAATTATCTTACGCCGTTCTTCATTGAGTATTGCTTTTTCTCCACTTAGAGTCTTTTGGCTCTCTTCGCCTTTTATCTTGCTTCTAATATTCTTGATCTTATCCTTAATGACTTGCAATCGCTCTTCAATGATTTCCTGAAATACTCTGATTTCCTCTTTTTGCACTTCCTCTTTTTTCTTAAATTTGGCAGTTGGAACGTTATTGATATAATTTTCTTTTTCCTGTTTCAACTCAATTAATTTCTTCTTGACCTTTTCAGACAATTTTGGGTCTCGGAGGTGCAGAGTCCATCCGCCTATTTCTTGAACAAGCGAATCCCCCACACGCAAATTCATGTTCAAGTTAGGAAGCAAAGGATAAGTCCTAAGGTCCTTAGGTTCCAAAGGCGACTCAACAACCAACTGCAACCACAGCCTCAGCTCAGCAGCGTGAACAGCCCACGGCATCACGTCCACACCATAAAGAGATTTGCCGACAATTCGTTTCTTGATCTCAAAATCAGGCTTAACCCGCCCCAAATTCCTGTTCACAATTTTATACAAATCGGTCAGAACATTCAACATACCAACTAAGAAGGCACCGCTACCACAAGCAGGATCAACAACCGAAATACCATCCAACTTTTCTTCTAAATCATACCAAACGTTGAGCTTGCCAAGCTGCTTCTCAACAGCCTCAGTGTCCTCATCAAAAACAAGCCTATACCACAACTCCTTTGGAAATTTCGGCAAGTGATTATGCAAATATTCAACCACAGAGCGCCGGCACATAAAATCAACTTCAACTCTAGGCGTATAGAAAATGCCCAAATCATTGCGGTCATAGATTTCCTCAGCAACATTCGCCAACGATTCATAAACGTAACCAATCATCTGAGGATCAACAGCAACCTCGACATCAAAAGGCAAATCCTCTTTAATCGTAAAGTTATAGCGTTCAAAAAATTCGAAGACTTTCTCAAACAAGTCGTCTTTTATCTTACCTGGCAACTTGTCAATGTCCTCTTCCCTAAACAAGCCACCGTTAAGATAAGGAACGGTGTAAAAAATCCGATTAACATCCTCGGGCAAATCAGAATGCGGCGTAAACTTGTTATTGAAAGCCTCAAAGAAAATAGTCTTCAACCAATTCTCATAAAACGAATCCGCAGGAGCACGCCCATTGTTCCGCTCTTTAAGATAACTTTGCCAAAGCCAACGCATAAAACGAGGGTCATTATTCAACCATCGTTTCTTAGCAACAAAATAGACAAACATAATACGATTCAGAAGCTGTAATGTAAACTCATGAGCATCCTTCCTAGAAAGTTTCTGACGAATAAGCGAATTGCGAACCCGAAAGAAAACGCTGTCAGGATCACCAGCATAAAGCGTAAAGAACTCATCAGTAACACGCCTAACACTAAAAGCATCTCGCCACTTAAGCCAAATATCCCGCCAGTTTTTCTCTCTTTCCGTAAGTCCTAAACTTGCGATCGTCTGTTTGTCAGTATAGTAGGGGTCAGAAACATCAACCTGAAGCCTAATAATCTTAAGTTTGACCTCACCAACACCTTTCCTCTCAAAATCGGGAAGAACAAACACAAAAGTTCGAAAATCACCAGTCACCATCAACATAAAATGCAGGTAATGATCAGAAAACACCTTAGCCAAATACCGCAGAAACCTCACAGTCACATTCTCTTTACTCTTCGTCTCAACAAGAAAGACATTCAAGTTCTTCTCAATACTCAAAACCGTATAGATATTAGCAATTTTCTCTTCTTCTTCCTTAGCAAAACCAAACTCACCGACACGCCGCCTATAGCTCGAATCAAGAATTACCTCTGAAGGATAACCCAAGCCTTTAAAGAGCGCATAAACAGCGTCAACTGAACCTACTTCTGGAAGAAACCCCTCCACAAAGGACTTATAATTCCTTGCCTCCAAAGCAAACACCATACACAGAGTAGTATATTGCCTTCAGTCTAAAAGATTTATGCAGTCAGTGAAAAAACTCAGCAAAAGAAATCGTGGTCAAATGCATCGCCAGCTCTTCCTGAGACGCTACGCGAAATGTCTCCACTATCCATCCAAAACCCGAATAATAAAACGGATATTATGTAATTAGACCTTCAATATCCTCTAACATCACATTTACCCACATTCACTGACCACTTTAAACTCATACACAGTAACTATTAGCTCAGGTTTCCAGCTTCCTTTCCCATGGATTTCCTCCCATACCCTCTGAAACTCTTGCGGGCTACAGTATCCTTCCTTTTCCAAGTCTCCCGCGCTTATGTCTCCAAGCCTCTGCCTAAACTTGCGAACAACCATAATGTGCGCCACAGGTTTTCCAAACCACTGGTCTTTTACGCCGTAAACGTGACCTATCTTCCACTCGTGCCGATGAATTCGACGAGTTTGCGTTTTGCGACCCCGCAAAATAAGCTCAACATGCTTACGCTTAAACAACGCCATAAGAAGCTTCCTCCTCTTCTACACTTGGCAACCCCCTTCGCTCCCGCCAAAGATTACGCAAAACAATCAACTTCGCTTCATCAAAGTATCCGCCTTCCCTCAACTCGCACCGCTCAGGCTTAATGTAGCAGTCCATTGTTCGCGCCTGGTCCTGCATGAAAAGCTCTTCAGCCTTCTCCCAGATTAAGGCTCTAACGTGAGGCCAGAATTTGCCTTTGCACTGTCTTTTTGGCATATCGGTCTATCCGCTCCGTTTCCGAAAAGTAAGGACACCCTTCCAAAGTCACATACGGCTTGCTAAGCCATAACGCCCTCAAGTGCTGACAAATCTTAAGCGGCGTCAACTGCTCCCTCTGCCGCGTATAACAAACCCTGCTAGCCGTGACTATAGGCAGTAAAGAAATTAGAGGGCAGTTCTGGCAAAGTTTAGGTTCAGGCATTAGGCGAATCCCTCGACCTTCCTTTCTCTGTAATCCTGAATCAACTGTATCAGCGCAGAAAGCTTCTCCACATCATCTTCACCTAAGAAAGTTCGCCCCGCGTTAGTGAACAGATTGTAACGCAAACTCCGAAGCTTCTCAAGAATTTCCCCTC
Source organism: uncultured Candidatus Bathyarchaeia archaeon (assembly GCA_964632845.1). Taxonomy (GTDB): domain Archaea; phylum Thermoproteota; class Bathyarchaeia; order Bathyarchaeales; family Bathycorpusculaceae; genus JAOZHU01. The sequence continues at coordinate 45,264 of CAZWDU010000004.1, forward strand.
GACTCAAAAGTGAGCCTTCCAACTCTTTCTCTGTTAGCCGCTTAATGCTGATAACATCTGAATCGCCATACTGATACTCAAAAGCCAAAGCGTTACCAATGTGGAGCCGCTCAACCCAGCAGAGAATCGCCTTATCCAACTGCTTCTCAGTAGATGGATACAGTTTAAGCCTCGCCAACTCGCCTACTTCCTTAAGCGAATAGAAATGGTCCCGTAGAACGGTATCGTATCTAATTGTCGAAGCTATATTCGCGAATTCGGCAACTGAAAATTTAATGACGCTCATCTCGTCTTCCGCACCCCCAAAGAATCATTCATCACTTCAGCAACGACTTCCGCGGGAACCTGACAAGCGCGACATTCGAAAAGCTCAAACAAAACTCTACTGCATTTCCGAGAAGCATCAAACTTGCAGGCAATGTACTCGTCCTGAGGCTTCATCGTCCCACCCCCGTTGCTCGCCGCTCCGCAAGTTTCTGACGAATCCGCTCAAGCTTACTCAAGCAATCCACCTCCGCTAACTGGTTCCTGAAGCTTCGCTTTCTGATGCCCTTCCCACTCCCGCAAAAACTCGCCAAAAGAAAACGCCGATTTTCCTTTTGCAGCTAAGTCTTTTACGAATCCCGCGGGCAAGTCAGGAAGGCTTGAAGGTCTAAATCGCGTCATTTGTTTCTAATCCTCCTTTTTTAAGGAAAAAGTAAGCTCTTTTGGCTTCAATTGGCTTAGTCTCGTCCGCAAGTGAAAAAATAAGCATCAAGACCAGCGATTTTCACTTTTCAGTGCAGAAATGCAGATTTTCAATGTGAAAGACCAGACAACACAACTCATCCTTTCACTGCTCAACGTGAACTTCGTTTGCTGACCAGAACAAGTAAACCTTAGTCTGCAGCAGCATTCCAACAATCTTCACTAGTTTCGCCATTTTCTCGAGATCAGCAGTTTGGATGCATCTAACGTAATCAGAGGTTTTACCAAAAGGCTGATGCCGGCTCACAGCAAACTCTTTTTTGAAACGCGGATGCTTGTTCTTAATGAATACTTCTTTGAACTGATCCAGTTGTGAAGAGCTTAAGCCTCTGAGTTTTTCCAACACATAGCGTTCGCTACTCAGGAGAGGCAGATCAAACCCAAAACGAGAAAGTACCCCAGCAATTCTTAACACGCTTTCAAGCGGTTTTTGCTCCGCGACTTTTAGCAGCCCCGCTTTTTCGGCAAACGGATTGTATTTCGCCATTACCGCAACCATTTCAACATACGGTGTACCTGCAAAAGGCAAAGTCTCACGAATCATCTTTGCCCCTAAACCTATTGTTCGGTATTTTGGATGAACAACAACACGGTTAATTATACTAAGCTTCTTGTTCAACTCCTGCATAGACATATGTGGCAGCACCAGCCTTCTCCCAAAACAAATAGGCGGAGGATAACAATACACAACCACCCCGCAAACCTCTTCCCCCCGCACCAAACGAAAGACTTTACGAAGACCAGCAACCAAATGACCACGATAATGAAAACTGCCAAGTTTATGCCAATCCTTGATAGTTCCCTGCTCAACCCTCATCTCCTTCGCAAGACTACACTCTGGCGCGCCGGTAGTCGCATAGTAGTTGACTTGAATCTCTTGCCCAAAACGCTTGTGCACATGAACGCTTGGATTTAGATCCTCCAGCAAGTCGCTATGAGTGGTTGCGGCAATCACCGCTTTGCCCTGTTGCCTAGCTATTTTCTGCAGATTAAACGCAATAATCTTGGCTGTATCTCTGTCGAGGCAAGCGGCAAACTCATCCATAAGCCACCACTGCTTCCCACTTTCGACGAGCTTGGCGATGCGGTAGCGGTACTTTTGGCCGTCGCTCAGCTGCCCGTATGTACGTAGGAAAAGAAAAGCGTCGTTCAAGCCGACTTTGCTCAGCAGTTCCAAGCCTTCCTCCACCGTGGAGCCAACGGTCTCTATCAGCGGTTTTTCACCGTCAACCTCAACCTCGGACAGGTCTATGGCTTCTTCACCAAGGTCTCTTCGCAATGCCCGCAGTAACACGCTTTTACCTGAACCAGAATCGCCCGTAATATATACAATATCTGTGGGGCTTATCTTCAGCTCAGTATCAAGAACTGTGAATTTCTGGGCTTCATCAACGCCTAAACCGAAGGCTTCAGCAACCACAAGAGCTCTCGGCGTAAGCTTCACCGTAGTCTCATACGAGATGCTGAAGCTGAATTTGCCCTGTTCCCGGTCATATGTTCTGCGAACCTTTCTCACTCTGAAATGCTCATTTCTGTATCTCATCTTGTGTCACCCAGCGCTTTGCGTTTCGCCAGTTTACTACGTACATCCTTAAGCTTACCCAACCCACGTTCACCTCGGCACAACAGTCAAGAACGGTTCCGGCGCCATCTCCACAGTAGCATAAACCGCCAAAGCAATACTCCAAAACACGTCATCATGCGTCCCATTAGGATGCGAATAGCCTATGGCGCCATCCTTCCGCAAATCATACCGCTCCACATTCAACTCAGTACACAAGTCCCCACGATACGGCCTCTCCCAACTCAGCAACGGATAAAAGAACTGATGATTCGCCATTCGCTGCTTAAGCAAACTCGCCATCTCACTCTTACGCGGCACACTAAAATTCACACCCTCAGCATTGTTAATGCCCGCATTCTCCATGTCTGCTATAATGCTTGGTCCTTCCCTTGTGAAGTCAACCCGTATCTTTTGGAATCCGCCCCACCTGTCCTGCAGAGCCTTCAGATAACCTAAAACCTGAGCGTACAGCGTAGGTTGCTGGAAAATTTTCAAGTGCCGAAGGAACAGCTTATCGTTTAGTCTCTCAACTACCGAGAGGACACAGTAGTCTCGTGTTTGTGCTAGGTCAAGTCCAGCGAAGAAATCACCCTCACAACTGGATTCAGGGTTGAATTCTTGCAGGTCAAAACCGCAGTTTTTCACGGTGCCTACGCATGAAACGATTAAGCTCTGAGGAAGCCAAACATCCTCATCCTCAGCCCACTCTGCCTCCATTTCACGACGCCAACGAGACGGGTCATCGCCAAACTGGCGCTTGATTTTCTCGATAATCTGAGTCTTCAAAGGACCATTAGGCTCCAACGCATCCTGCCAAGTAACATGCGAACCCACAAAATCCGAAAAATCCTTATGATTACACATCTTCCAGAAAACCGCATCCGAATTAAAAGGAGTACTAGTAGCAATCAGCTTCCCATTTGTTGTCCCAAGAGTAAACAAAATAGCATCATACAAATCCTCATCGTTCGGAGTAAAATTCGCCTCTTCCCACCAAATAACCGAGAACGTAGGTCCCCTAATCGTATCAGGATTATTCGGAAAAGCCTCAACTACACTATTATTCGGCAACGTTATGCGCGTCTTCTGAACATGCAAACCCTGCTGATTAGGAAGCTTCCGAGCGAAACCACCCATACGCCTAATGTTAAGCTTCGTCTGCCTCCAGCTCGGACCAACAATGGCAATGTAGCTGTCAGGATGCTCCCACGCATACTTCAACAGCAAAGCAGCCACAGAGAAACTCTTGCCAGACTGACGGCACCAGCGAACCCAATGAAACTGGTATTTCTCAAAATTCTCAGCCAACCGCAACTGATACTGAAACGGCTTAAAACCGAAAACTTCCTCGAAAAACCGTTTAACGTCACCTTTGAGGCCTTCTGCTTTTCGCTCCCCGGCAGCTTCGAGAGCGCGTACGCTGCTTCGCAGGTCACCAAGTTCATCAAACAGCCTGCGGGGTCTAAGCGCTCTGGGTCTTTTTGACAAGTTCGGCATACTTCCTCTTCAACTCTAAAAGTTCAGCTTCAAGCCCCCGATAATCCACAAACTCTGCAAGCTTAATCTGATAGGCACTTGCAGCTTGAATGAGGCTGCGCAAACGCAAAACTTCAACCCTATCCAACCCCGGCGTCTCAAGCGCCTTCATTGCCGCAGCAAGCGTTCGGAGCGCCTCTTCAATGCTTGGAAGCTCATCCGGCAACGCCAGTGTAGTAGTAGAAGAAGAAGAGTTGTGTTTGCTCGCTTCTTCTTCTTTTAAAGCAATCCCTAAATCCAGCATCTTCTGATAAACGGCATTCCTGCTGTACTTGCCATCAAAACTAAAAGACAAGACGGCAAGGTCTGTTACTCCAGAGTCTACCCATTCTTTCAGCTTCTTTTCATCCTCTACAGACCAAGGCTTGCCCTTCACCAATCAAAAGCCTCCAAATCAACCGCGAAAAACGCCTCATGACCCTTCCGCTCTTTACGAGCAATCCTCATTACCGCCAGCTGATTCAGGTAGGCGCTTTCAACAGCCCGAGCTTTGCCCGTCGAAACACAAACCATAGCTGCCGTCGCCTGTCCAAGCTTAAGCAAAGTCAAAATCGTAGTCTGCAGATGCTTAGGCAACTCCAAGATTTTGAAAAGACGCCTATCACTTGTGACCATCATGCTTTTTGCCCCACAAAAATTCCCATAATAGTTCCGCTAAGTCCAGAGATGGCTGCGAATACTTCACTGTTCCACGAGTGCAAGAACGCCAAATGCGCCACTTCCAAAGCTGAAAGGCAAAGGGTCATGCCGATGGCGAATTTCACGCCTAGCACGAGTTTCTCATTCGGTTCTTCCTCTATCCAGCGTCCACGTTGAACACGCTTCCGCGTTAAAGCCCGTTTAATGGGGTCTGCCATGCGTGCTCAGCCTCCGCTGAAAAGTCCTTGGGTGATTGAACGCTCGATGCCCGCCCATCAGAAAGCTGTTAACTAGCTTGGCAGCGGCTTCTTTTGGTATGTGCTCTTTAACCAGCACTGACACGTCAGCAGCCCAGCTCATCGGAATAGCTGTATAATCCAAATCAAACAAGCCATCAGAATAGCGAAAACTGTTCTGCGCTATGACTATGTGCTTGACTTTGTCGCCGATTAACCCGACGAATATACCCCAGCTTTTCACAGGAACATCAATAGCCATGCCTGAACCGCTGCTTTTGCCAACTGAAGCATCACACCACGAGCAACAGATAAGGTCTCCTGGGCTTAACTCAGCCAACCGTTTCCTCAAACTACTCCTAACCATACTTACTCACCTTCCATTCAACTCCCAACTTTACAGTGCCTCCTGCAGTTTCAAAGTGAAGCTGCGCACATTCTGGCTGCCCACATCAGCAGCTCCAAAAGACGCGCCCATAACCTGAACGTTAGTGCTGCTCACGGTTCGCACAGGCAAATCACTTGCAAAAGCCACAACGGCGCCTGCAGCAGCTTTCTCCTCAAAATACTTCACTACGCTGCTTGCCCAAGCCACATCTTCCTCGACACAGTCCAGCGTGTAGACGCGCACGTAACCGTAGACCCGCACTTTCCGCTTGCACGTGCCATTCTCCCACTTGTCATACTCGCTCTTTATAGGCTCAAGCGACTCACGCCAACCAGTCACGTTCAAGCTTTGCCCATCCAAAGTTACACCCAACCTTCTAAGCCTCCAGTTCCACGCCGATAAAAGCTGTAAAGTCGAAGTCTTCTGGAACGCTGCTTTTTTCAGCCCGCACTTCATTCACAATTGCGACAAGCGCTTGCTTTGCGTCCTGCAGCGTTAACGGTCGCCCAAGCAACTCCCGAATTTGCTTGAGGCGCTCGAACAGGTCTTGCTTCTTCAGAGTGAAAGTGGACAACTCGCCCTTGCCTACTAGGTTGTCGTAAGCAATTTGCAGCGTCACTTCACCTGTTGTGGTAGAAACTTGAGTGATTTTTATGGTCATCTCACATCAACTCCAAGGTAACTGATACAAGTGTCCAACCCCTTCACGAACCACAACACGGCAGCAGCGTCCACGTTTTCGAAAGTGTAGTTATGCGTCAAGAGCCCTGTTCCGCTTGCGCTACTGTAAAAGTCGGTTGAGTCACCGAAACTGACGCCACGCACTTTGCCGATTTGGCTGGTTTTAGAATTGTTTTCGCCTAGTGGCTCAAGCGTCGCGTAGAACGTGCTTGCCGGAGGAAAACTGAAATCGACAGGCTGATGCGATTCGCTATCCGTGAGTACCCATGGGCAGATGAAGACTTGCACATAACAGCGGCACTGTTTTGTGCTGCCTGTGTTGTTGTAAACCTTTATCGTCAAATTCTTAGTTGCCTGCGAAGAGCCTGCAGTTACTCTCTTCACAAACAAGCCATAAGCGCCAATTCCGTAAGACGGATTAGTTGTTGCTGTAAGCACATCTTCTTTTCGATCAGTCCAACTATCCTGTGCGCTTTCCCAGAAAACTTTCCAGCTTAAAGCTGACGACGCGTTTGATTCTCCTGAATTCTTGGGGTAATCAAGGCGGGAACTCGTGTTGTACAGGTAGCAAACAACGGTCACTAGATAGTCGCGTATGGTGCCAATTGGTAGTGTTCTTGTTGCAGGCACCGTTATGTTTTGGTTAAGGATATTGGTTGTCGTTGCATGGCTTGCGTATATGTTGTCACTATCATACGCGGCGCCCGTCATATCTGGGAAGACGAAAGCAGCGATGACTATGTTCGATACGGACGCGTAAAAGCCTGTTCCCCCTGAATCTACGGCAGTTTGAAAATTCAACGTGTAGCTTCCAGCAGCCAGCAAAACCCAGATTTTCCGCGTAACTGTCGCTCCTAAATCAACAGCTCCAGCTGAGGCTACAGGCGTTGAACCTGAGGTTACGCGTCCAAGTCCTCGGCAGTTCTGCATGTACGTGTTCCATTGGATGTAAACGAGTTTTTGCTTGGTAAGCGTGAAGCTCTTTGAAACACGCGTTTGCCAGTCATGCGCCGACCCAGAGGTACTGGAATACGTGGAAGTATCATTTGCGATTGACTCTTCATCAGCTAATGAGCGAAGCTGTTCATCCAGTAACACCATTTACGTGAACACGCTCCCTTGTCTGATGCGCTTTTGCGTTGACGGCGCACCGCTGCTTGAAGCCTCAACAAGCACTGTTTTCAATCGCTGCTCAATTGCCTTCATTACTCGCTCGTCAACACTGCCCTCGACATTTATGGCCACATTCACAACAGTTCCGCCTACTCCGCCAGCTAATCCGTTTAATGAACCAAATTCGCGCAAGGGCACAACAGCTTCAGGTCCAGCTTCGCCAATAACCGCAAGAGTAGGTCCCGTAACTATGCCGCCTTCAGCAAAACCCAGCGTCTTGCCAATGCCGCCGAAGAAGCTGCCTATTGAATTGCCAATGCTGCTGAGCCCATTCCAAATAGTTCCCAAGAAATCAGCAATCGGCTTCAAAACGTTGATGTAAACCCAGTTCAGCGCGTCAAACACGGGCTTAATCAGGTTGTTGTAAGCCCACGATAACCCATTTGAGAAAGCGTTCCACGCAGCAAGCAACGCGCCACCGACAAAGTTGCCAAGAGGAACAAGCACGTTATCCCACAGCCACTTCAAACCATTGTAAACCGCATTCACCGCGCCTGAGAGGGCATTCCAAACCCAAACAAGCCCCTGCAGAACACCCATGAAATAGCCAGCGAGGAAATTGCCTATCGGAACGAAAATGTTGTCCCAAATCCACTTCAACCCATCATAGACAGCGCTTACAGCAGCGTTCAACGCACCCCAGACAGCGCATAAGCCCTGCCAGACACCAATAAAGTAGCTAACTATGAAGTTGCCAAGGGGAACGAGAACGTTCTCCCACAGCCACGTCAAAGCCTTAGTCACAGCATCAAGAATAGGACCAAAGAAATCACCAAGCGCCTTCCCAATAGCGTTAACAGCGTCACGAAAAGGCGGACAAGCATTGTACGCTGCGACTAGAGCCGCAACTATCAAGCCGATTGCTGTGACCACAAGAACGATGGGATTTGCTGCAAGAAAATCAAGCGCTGCGCCCAAAGCGGTTTGCGCTGCCGTCACTCCGCCTGTTATGGCTGTCCATGAAGCCTTTATCGTGCTTAAGCTGCCTATCGCCGTGATGACCGTGGGGATGACCGTTAGCGCTGAAGAGATCATGGCTTCGTTCATGTTGTCTTGAACGTTCTGGGCGCGGTCAACCGAAACCTGATAGCGGTCCTGAGCTAAGCTCAAATCGTCAGCGGCAGCCTTCGCCTGCTCACTGTCAGCTCCGTATTTTTCTATGGCAGTATTCAATTTCCGCTGGGCATCTTCCACGCTGTTCGCGCTTTGCTTTACCTGCAAGTTAGCGCGGTCAACGCTCAGCTGCATGTCTGCAACCTTGTCATAGGCATTGTAGAGGCTGAATGCGCTTGTGGCTAAGCCGCTGAAGCCCATTACCAAGTTTTTTGCGCTTGCGTTAGTCTGCTTCTGCGTTTCCCCAACACGTTTTCCCGATTCTTCGACCTTGCCCATGCTTGCAGTGATGTTTTTTCCAGCGTCCGCTATGACACTGCTTGCCTCATCATTCGCCTTCAAAGTGATGTTGATTTCACTGCTCACTTTTTCTATCTCCGGCTAATTCTGCTGCGCCATTCAAGCCAGCTTGCCAAATAGTAAAGCTGGAAGGGAGTCAACTCCGCAATTTCGCCGAGCGTGTAGCCGTACTCATGCGCGATTAAGCCAGTCAACTGGGCTTCGGTGTTGGCGCTGATCCAGTCGGCTGTTGGCGCTGCAAAAAACTCGCGAAAACCTTGCTCATCCTCTCCAGCAAAAGCGCTTTCTTGTCAAACGGCAACGCTTCAAAATCGTCATAAGACAATTCTGGGTCAGCCTTGCGTAGCATAGCCCATACGACTATGTTGGCTTTCTCTTCGTCATCTGCGACCTTCTTCAGGTCTAGCTCTTTGACTTCTTTCGCTGATAGTAGCCCGTAACGGATTAGTCCGAGGTTTTCGTCTTCGAGGCTGTAAATCTGCCGCGTATTTGCCGCAAGCGCTCGTACATCAAAGACCTTAGCTTTCTCCTGCTTCGCTTCGCCATGCGCCCGTAACTTTTTTCTGTACTCGTCAACCTTGCTCACACTGCTTCACCAAGCCTATGTTTGCGTTCCAAACGCGACATCAGAGCCTTCTCCGCTTACGTTTTCGCCTGCAACACCGTCTTGTGTGGCTTCGAAGCCCCACTTGTTCAAGATAACGCCAGTGTACGTGTGTTTTTCTTTGCCTGTTCCTGTCCCGTTTGGTCTCACTTCGACAGTTACTGCGGCGCCGTTGAGCACTTTTTCTGCGTAGGTTTTGTCGAGGTACATTGCTCCGAATTCTATTTGGAAGGTTTTGTTTCCGCTTTTCAGCACTGCAGGCTTGTCGCTGCCCAACTTGTACTTCTTAATCAGTGAGGCGTCTATGCTTTCCTTCACGTTCTCAGCGTAGCCGACTTCAGTTGAGTCAAGCATGACGACTGCTTCGCGTCCTAATGGTGGCGTACTCATTTTTCATTTTTCACCTCAAGTTTTTCCGACGCGGAAAACCGCGTTTCGTCCCTTTCCCGCGGGACTCATCAGGGAAACTACGTTTTTGGTTTCGTTTCGGCTTCTTCCTCTTCCTTCAGGTCATCCGCCAAGGTTGCGCCCACAGCGCATGTGAACCCGATGGCTGCACATGCCGGAGGCGTCACTGCTGGAAGAGAAGGCACCGCTGCAACGGTTGCTGACGCTGCAAGGTACAGCACGGCTGCCAATGCTAACCCAGCAAAGACCGCTGCTGCGAGTCTGCGTGTCAAACTCACCATCTTTCGTTTTCACCTCCGTGACTATGAAGGCTGATACAGCAGCAGAGCCTCAAACCTGACAACTCCGCCGTAGAACAGCTTATCTTGAAACTTGATTTCGCCAGGCGCAAAACCCGTGGGAATGCAGTTTTTGGCTTTGCCGCCTAAGCTCCTGTCAGCGAGAACAGCGTCTATGACGTCTGCCATGACGCTTACAATGTCCGTGAACCAGTCCTTCGGTTCATACTCTAAAATCGTCAAAACAACGCTGAAGTTGACTTTAACCTGCAGTAGCGAACCCAATGTGGCCTGCGAAATCGGAGAAGGCTCAGCGTTAATAATTGCCTTAGGCAAGTTGCCAAGCGTGAACTGCTCGCCCAAGACTACAGTTTTGATGGCGCTTTTCGTCTCGATTTGAGCTTTAACCGCGTCAAATACTGCCTTGTACGTAGTATAGAAACCCATTAGTCTATCAACTCCAGCCATAACTCGGCAAACGTCTCTTCCGCCTTACTACGACTATACTCAGCGGCTTGCTGCATCCAAGGGTTAGGCTTAGTGCCAGGATGATGCACCAAACGAGTGAAAACCATCTTGCCACTTGCACCTTGAAAAGCCAGAACAGAAGCGTTAACTGGACGAATAATGTGTGGCCTTGTGCCTTTTACCACGTACATAGCATAGGGCGCCAGAACGTTGATTGACGCTTCGCCATCGCTAACTTCCTTAACGATGGTGCTTGCTAGTTTGCCCGTTCTTCTAGGAGCATTCCAGAACGCATGAGCCCAAGCAACATCAGCCAACCGCTCAATCAACTTCTGCCTCAAAGGACCACTAAGCTTCTGCACGACGTCGTCGAATTCGAGACCACGAGTAGAAACCTCAACTGAAAAGCTCATTTTGCCAAACTTGCCTCCAGAACTTTCAATCGGTTTTCAATTGCTGTTTCCAAATCCTCAAAAAAGATGGATTGAAGGTGTTCTGGTAGCTTGCTTATGCGCTCAGAAAAACGACTCAGCAATTCACCAGCGTTAATGAGTACTTTTCGTTCCGTCTCAGAAACCATCTAGACACTCCCCACGTACGATTCTCTTTCAGCATCGACGTAAACGTCAAGAATCCTGTTAGCCTCAGCCCAGAATGCTTCGGCGCCAACAGGGTCACGTCTTCGTCTGAAGTCCCAAGCAGCAAAATACTTCGCTGCGTCAACAACAAGCGACGGCACAACAGCAGGAACAGTCAAATCCTTAGCCTTCAAGAGCCCATCGACTAGGGCGGTGGCGCTTGTAACGCAAACTGTGAGCTCTGCATCATGCGAAGTGTCTGCAGTGTCAATTTGGAGAACTGCCTTAACATCGCTCACTTGGCAATATGTCAAGCCTCTGTACCTCCATTACCACGTACATCTTTAGGCGGCTCTGGAGAGTCTTCCCACAGTTCCCAACCGAATTTGACTGCGTTCTTGCGAAACTCTTCCGACCTGACCAGCCCTAGCTCAGCTGCTTTAATGAGGTCTGCAGGCACCAATTCTGGAGTTTCGGGACTGCCAAAATTCAAACGAACCTTCGCCTTAACCGAGTCAAACCCGGCTTGAGCGACAACAACCGCGAAAATCTCCCTTTCCACTTGACGCTTGATGTACCGCTGAACTGGTTTAATGAGCATGTCCTGCAAATCCATGGCTGCCCTTGCGCTTGCTTCAGTGAAGCCTGGAGTACTGAATAGTCGTGGTAAAGGCGTCTCACAGCCAAGATAAAACTGGTTAACCATGTGGTCGATGTAATACTCGAAGCGTGCCCTCGGGTCAATTGTTACTGGGTAGACGCCGACAGATTTTGCGCCACTGAAAAGCCATTGACCTTCCTCAGGTCGATTCTTAATCGCGCTCTCGTACTTCTTAATGGTGTCCTCTTTCTGCCCTTCAAGCTGAACCACAACGTCAGGTCCAGCGTACTTCGCAAAGATGTTAGGCAAAATCTTCTCTATCTTTGCCTTCATCCAAGCGTAACTCGGGCGCTTGTCAGTGTCAACCGTCAACGTGTGCAAAAGCACCTGCAGCAATCCAACACCAAAACCAGAAGGCACATCGCCGCTGAGGCGCCAGTGAATCACAGCCTCAGGCTTAAGCTCATTACCTGCACTCCCACTGTAGGTATTCTTGAGCTGGTAACCCGTAACCTTGTAAGGAATCTTCAAATCTTGAACAGAACTAAGACCTATACGTTGAACAGCGTCAATTGGCGTACGAAGAGTATCCGTTAACTGTTCAGGCGTGATTTTTAGCCAAAAATCGTTTCCGCAGCCAATTAAAGGCTTAGCCATGTCATTCAAAAGCCCATCCAAGTTCACGTCTTCACAGAACTTATCCACGGCAGCTTTAGCCTCAGTAGCTTTATCGTACTTCTCATCAGCTACAGTGTAGAAGCCCATGCCCACCGTGGAAGCTGCCAACAAGTCAACACTTGACTTGCATGTCGGATCTCGCTCGTAAAGCTTCATCACATCAGCCAAGGAGATGCAAGTTGTATCGAAGAATACTCGCCCGTTGGGAGACGCGACGCCCCAAGCAGGCGCATAGGACAGGACTTCACGGATTTTCTTGAAGACGTTACTCGTGATATTTCAACCTCAATGTGCTTTTACATCAAAAAAGAGGGGAGAGTTGCTTGTGTCAGCAAACGCCTAAGTGAGCGTAGTTTTGATGTTGGTCATTCTGGCTACGGCATTTGAACGTAGGACGCCTATGCCAAAGCGAGTAGTAGCTCTGACACCGTATTTGCCGCTTTTCACGTCTTCCCAGTCCTCAGTCGTCACATCTCGGCGCAACAGCATGACAGAAGCCACGCGAGTGTCAATTGCGTAAGCAGTGCCGTTAGGAACCAGAGTGCTCGCCTGAACCTTCATGCCAAGGACGCTTGTGACAGCGCCTTGCTCCAAATCAGTTTGACCAGAAGGCAAATACTGTGCATGCACGAACTTGTCATCGTTCAGCAACTGGTGCAGCTGCATTTCGTTGACTGCCAAGATGTTTGGGCGCCAATTCTCGCCTCGAACCGCATGATGCAGTTTAAGCAATCCTGACCAACTCAGAACTGCGGCGCCTCCAGCTAACTCCGCTCCCGTAGCTAAATCTCCAGCAGCGATTCCAGCGTAAAGTGCAAGGATTTTCTCCGTTTCGTTTTGTCCAAGAGCTAAACCGATTTTTTCGATAGCGTTGTCCATCACGTTCCAAGTAGCGTCTTCTAGGTACTCTCTAGTCCATTCATCCGAGGATTCAGCTAACTGGTCAGTGTAAATGTCAACTGTAGATACTTTTTTGCCGCTTAATCGCGTAACTGCGCCTTCAGCATACTTGTAAGCTACTGCTCCAACATCCAGCGGAAAACGTTCCATCGTCTCGGTTGTTGGTCGCACCGTGATGATGTTTCTGCCAATCAGTTCAGGCCAAGCACTCTGCACAAGCGTATTATGCATTCGTCCTAAGGCGCCAACCACGTCACTAAAAAGTCCCTCTTTGACGCCTACCTGAATGTAACGCTTCAAAAACGGATGCTCGACCTTTTGCTTAAGCTGCTCGTACGCTTGCCGCTGCTCCAAGAATTGTCTGCTTTGTTCTTGTAAGCTCTCAAAAAGTTTTGGTTTCATCTGGTTATTTCCCAACCACGATGAAGAGTAAATCGTCAGCAGCAGTGGTCGTCTCTAAAGCAGTGCCGAATTTGAGATTATAGTATATAGTGTAACTTGCTCCCCCGCCTTCGTTTACCGCTTGATCCGGTAATTCCAGTACTCGTTTTGAAGCGTCAGCTCCACAAACTGCTTTTCCGCGTCCTATGGCTCCACCAGCCTTCACTTTGACTCTTCCGCTAGTGAGAACTGAGCATTGCGCTCCGATTGTAGCATCTTTGACAGCTACACCGATACAATCGCGAGCTGTAGCTGCTGGTGATATTTTGTCGTCAGAACTCAAGTAAACTGGGTCGCCTTTAGTTACTGCGGTTTCAGCTTCAAAAGATTCAATTACAGCGTTCGGGTCGTCTGTCTCGCCTATAGCCATCCACGTTTTGCCAGTTTTATCCGCCATTTAATTTTCACTCTCCAAAAGTTTGATTTCAGCCAAGTTCGTCCTCAGCTTACTTTCCCCACAAAAAGTGAGCGTAAACGCTTGAGCCAATTCAAGCCAACCTCGCCTTTAGCCTATGAATAGCTCCGCGAATTTCTTGGCACTCCCGCTGCATGCCTAACGTGCTATGCTCAACGGTTGGGCTCGGCAAAAGCCCCTCAAGAACCGCAACAACCTCGCTTATCGGCATAGTCTTGGGCTGATCCTTGACAAGACCACTCGGTGACTGTGATTTCGTTAGCTGCTCAATCGTCTTTTGAGCTTCGGCAAGCTTATTCTCGGTTTCAGTCAGCTTGCCATCGGCTTCGGTTAGCGCTTTTTCTACCGTGCCGAGTTTGCCTTCAGTCTCAACAAGCTTCTCACGAATAGACTTAAGCTCAGCATTTCCTTTTTCCACAGCTTCAGTCACGAGTTTTTGTAAATCTTCTTCTTTCATGTTTTCAATCCCACTCGGCACTTCCTGGCTTGCAGAACCACTTGCTGGGAACTTGTCAAAACATGACTTGCAAGCAGAAACAAGGTAATTCGCGGGTTTACCGCAGAAAACGCAGGAACCAGCCTTCACAACCTTGCGCTCAGCCCCATGTGAAAGCGCTTCCAGAACGCTAATGTTGGTCTCTGGAATACCTGGCACCGCAACAAGACTTAACTCTGCATTGTGCAGTCCATGCGGAACCTTGCCATCAACAAGATCAATAGCCTCATAATCTGCGCCTACGCTAACATGCTGCACAAGACCTTTTCGTATCTTATCGGCGACATCGCTCTCGTAAATCTCCGCCTCATACCAAAGAGCCTGACCATCCCAATCTGTTTTCGTTACCTTGCCGACGGCGCTATCGACTGAAACGTGCTCGATGTAGACGGGTGAATTGATAAGCTTAGAAGCGAACCTTTGGAGCTCTTCAGGCGTGTAGACGTTGAAGTTTCTGCTAATTCCTGCTGTCATGGCGACACCGCGAATTCTCAAGGGCTTGTCAACAATCTTCTCCAGAAGGCTGAAGGGTAGAACCGCGGAGAAATGCTCTCGTGTCTTTTTGCTTCCCTTACATTCTGTTGAAACGGAACCGGTTTCGTCATTTAATGTGTCTTTTGACATGGAAACGTCAACAGATACATCGGGGAGCCTAGAAAAGAAATAGGTTGTTAGCTCAAACACGCTAATAACGTATTTATGCACTCAAGCCAAAAATTAGAAACGGATGAGCAGCCTAACAGAAAGAGAACGAATAGTTCTTCAGCTTTCGCGACAAGGCTTAAGCGATTACAAGATAGCACGCAAAATCAACACTGACCCGCCAAGCGTAACGCGATCAAGAAAAAATGCGCAAAGAAAACTTCAGGTAGCAAAAACAGACCTCGATTGGGCTGCAAGCTTAGGAATCGCATTAGTACAATCAAAGCCTTATTCTCAATAAGTATCCCTTTGCGTCACAACTCGTTTGGTATTCAAACTTTTCGAAAATATTAATCAGTGCCGATTTTTGTAAGTACAACTTTTGTTTTTCTTCTTCGCCTTGAGCTTTCAGCCAGTCTGGCGGTTTCGCGACAAAATTTTTGATTAATTCAGCGTTTTCTGAAAAAGGTTGGACATCCATATAGAATACTCCTTTTACAAGTTCTTTCTTTTCTCCTTGATTTAATGGGCTATATTGGATCCAGCGCCCCAACTTTGTTTTGTCTAGAATTAGAATGCTGGTGGTAAAATCACCTCCTAGAAAAGCCTCAAAGACTGGAATCGGCTCTCCTTTTAGCTCGTACCATCCACTGAAGCCCTTCACATTAAGTTCTGGTGTTCCTTTTTGCCATTTTGGTTTGAACTTTTGTGAAGTTCTTTTCAGGAAACGATATGATCCACCATTAATTGCGAGAATAATTGCGTTAGATGGATGCTCAAGTTCCTCAAGTGTCTTTTCGAATTGCTCATCGCTTATTTCAGTAAGACCTTTCCTCAGTTCATTTATAACATAAGTATTCTCACTAATTGCTAAAGACTTGCCATAGCTTTCTCCCCAATCAGGGAAAAAGACATGCCATTTCTCAAAAAAGACTGCTTTCTGGTCGACAACGTTAACGCCAAAACGGGACTTTTTTTCTTCATGAACTTCGCCAGTCTTATCCTCATAACAATTGCTGTACTGAAGAATATCTCGCACTACAGCATTCTCTCGAAAGGTATCAATGACTCTTAACTTAAATTCTTCGACCTTCTTTGGACTAATACTTTGCTTTATCTCCGCTTTCTCAATTCTGTTTTGTGCACTTCTTTTTGTAGCTTTAAGAAAAGGTATGAGCCTTTCTTCAAACAATCCCTGAATTTCCTCTGATTTAAAACCGAGAGCGTTGAGGAGGTCGGTATTCTTTTCCAATTCTTGAGCTGATTGAACAAGGTCGTCTATAGAATGCTCGACTTCTGACAACAATGTAACTTCCGAGAATGGCACTTCGTATTTCACGATTTCTGGATATTCTCCATTCGCATCTTTAGCTATATTTCTTAATGCTCGGGCAACTAGTAGGAGAAAGTATTGCTTGTAGTACTTTGTTGTTCCGTGGTGGCCTTCCCAAAAATTGATTTTTCTCTCCCAAGGTCCTTTCTTGAAGTACAAACTCAAGATATTGTTTAGACCAACTGGTAAAATATCGTGTCCAATCCAGTTAGCATCAGAATCTGGGGGCTGCTTTGCCTCCCAAAGGAATTTTACGTATTCGGGTTTGTTCTTGAAAAGGCAATAAGAACCTATTGCGAAAACGATTTCGAGAAGATTCATTAATTTAAATTGTGAAATAGCAACATCTACAATTTCTTTCTCAAGCTTGCAAGCCTCTTCCTTTTGTTTTCCGTCAAAATGGGGCTGCAAAACCTTCGTAATCTGGTTGAATTCTTCAATCCACTGATCAACTTCGAGTTTTGAAAAAAGATTTTTTTCAGAGGCGGCAAGACGATTGATCCTTTCCTGTATTTTGTGTTCACGCTCAATCTTTGTAGCAAGGGCTGCATCAGTTTGAAACAGTGAAGTTCCATACTCCCAGATTTTACCGTCCTCATGAACCATGATCCCACTAATCATTAAGGACACAATGTGATCGAAAATTGACTTTTGATCATTTGAGACTACATACTGCGCCATTTGAAAAAGAGCGGTATCAAACAAGGGCAGATAAGAAAGATGGAACCCATCCCTTCTCATTCTGGGAGTATTGAAAACTATGCTTATGTACCATTCAACCGAAGAAGAATAAACTGAAGTGTCAATTCTTTTATGAGCATCGGCTTTTTCCATAGCCTCAACCGCTAAGGACAAAACGAGGTTGAGAAACTCTTTAACAAAAGCGTCATTCTTCGGCTTTTGAGTCAAATCTTCCAGTAGCCAGATTAGCTGATAAACTACATATTTACTTATTTCCTCATTCTTATAGTTGGAAGCGTACTTCCAAATTTTTTTGAAGGAATATAAAAATCGGGAAAGCCCCTCGCGCTCTCTTTCCGCGCGGAAGGTTAATCGAAGCGCAGCATCCAGTTCGAGTTGTTCTCGGTTCTTTGAAGTTTCAGGTCCTTCCGCTGATACATCCTTTTTCGTGAGAGGTAACCAATAATCCTCGTAAAAACTCTTAGACCAAAGCAGTGAATGGAACTTGGCGGGATTCTGGATTTGCAGTTGCCAAAATTTCTTGAAAATCTCAACTAGGTCTTCGACTATTTCCTTCACGGATTCATTGTCTTCTCTCTCAATTTTTGCTTTTGCCACACTCACAAGTCGTTCTAGCGCGAAGAATAGTCTTTCTTGGTCTTCCTGAACCGACTTAGTCTTTGAGGACGTTTTCCACATATTCTTTAAGTTTCCTTCTCAATATTTTATCAGTGTTAGTTACGTACTGTTCTACAAGTCTAATGAACGTGAAAAAAACGTACATATTTGCTATGAACCAGAAAAACACAAGCCACAAAAACAAAAAGTAAGTAATTCCCAGAAACTCCAAAAGGATTATTACGATGATGCTTAGTAAGAGCGACAGGTACTGAAAACGATAAAGCTTTTCTTTTGTGAAAAATTGAGCGATTTCGGGATCTTTGTATCTGTCAGCGGTCATGGTTACTACGGTAAGTGCTATAGGTATTGCTACACCAATGAGACCCGCTTCAAGGGTCATTAAATCGGACAAAAAGTCTTTTTTTGGTGAATCAACAATGAGAAATGAAATAATAGATGCATCCAACTTCACGGTTGATAAGAACTCCAAAATGTGAAAAAATGCAAGCAAATATCCAATCACTATGCCCGAAACTAAGCCAATTATGAAAGTGAGAAGGATTTTTGCTCTCTCAGACACATTCATGATACTCTATTTTATAAGCCTGAGGATTTAATTTTTGCCACTTCTCCTGTTACTCCAGGGGCTTTTGGCATCCCAGATTTGGTTATCGACTGGAAAACTGCAATGTAATTGGGTAAAGCTAACTTTGTTCGTTTTCTTTCCATATTTCATAAGCAAAATTTGTTAAAGCCCAATGCCAGCCTCTTTTTTCAGCAGCATTCTCTCCAAACTCTTTCTCCAACCGTTTGTTCATCCTTAAAATTCTTCGGCTTACCTTATGGCGAGTGGCTTTAAACTGCTGCAAACGAACAGCTATATCTTTGGGCAGAAGACCTGTCGAACCTGCCTCAAAAAGCACTTGAAGAATCTCCCTGTCAACCTCATCCAAACAAGCTACCCGTTCAATTAATGCCTGTTCAAAATTAAAAGAACCCTTTAACCCAGCAAAAATAGTGCGAAGCATAAGCTTAACCTCCTCAATCTCAGCCAAAGTCTGCTTGAGAAGCTGCTGGTTGTACTTCAAACGTCCAATCTTATCGCTCCGACTGCGTCTTTTCTTTGGCTTCTGAACAGGTTTTATAGAATCCTCCATACCAATATGCTCAGTCATGGAAAAACGCTCCATCAACAACAATGAAAAAGGGCACTCGCCAATCTAAACCAACAGCCCTCGAAAGGTGAGATGTCGAAAAGCATGGACTTTTCCCATGCCCTCTGCACAGGGCTAAAATGGCTTTTGAACAGGTTTCAGCTGCCATTACCGCATTACTACGAGTATTCCAAAACAGCTCAAGAGACATAGCTCTTCCCTCTGTCTTCATTAGGACAACTTGACTCTTCGTTACGCCCCAAGTCGCAGAGCCTACTTAGAACCTCATTTAGCCTGGACAAATCACCTCTTAGGGCTCCAAGTTGCACTTCCATATTCTTGACCCTTTCAGGCATCTGCAAATACTCGATAACTGCGTCCTTCTGCAAGTGTTCCAACTCCCCAACAGACCAGCTGTGATCAATCTTGCGCTTATCTGTCCTGACTGTGAAGTAGCGACCAAACAACGTGGCCACAGGGTCCTCAACAGCCATCTCCCCAGCAACGACCTTTCCCTCACCCAAAACACATCCGTACTTGCTAACCAATGCATCTCGAACTCGATTAGCTAAATTCATCGCAAGATTGGTAACTTCAATCGGATTCCTGCCATGGATAACCTCAACATGTACAATCCAGCTACGAGTAGTCCTGCGAACTCGAACGCCTAACTCAGTTCCCAATAAAGCCGTCCAATTAACCATTTCAACCTTCTTGAAATTCTCAGGAACCAACCCAGCCGCAATAATCTCGTAAGCTACTTGGCACTTATCAAACCTGTAAAGCCGAGCAGGAAAAACCGTGCCCTCACATGACGCGAGCAGGTTTTTACTTTCAGCCGTCAGCTCGTAGAAGACGACGTTGCTCCGCCTCTCACGGCGAATAAGCCTGCACTGCTCAAGCTTCTGAACATAATACCAAGTATGTTGACGGCTCAAGCCAATGATGCGGCCAGCCTTAGTCGGGTAGTCGCCCACACCAATGCGAATAAGCAATGGAAGAACCCACGTGCGAACAGTCTTGGTGTCAAATTTTACTCTAGACTTTGAACCGCAAAAGTTTTTACTTCCACCAGAACGCCTAGCCATAAGATTTAGCTCCCGGCTTTGTGCACGTTAACGAGGAGGGAACCTGAAGTCGCCCTCTTCACATCTATGTTGCAAACGAAGGTTTTGCCGTCATTCTCATAGACCCAGATGCAAAGCAGACTCTCAGTAACGTTTCGGTAAATAACCTTCATCAGTCCTTAACCTCAGAAATGTCGATGATCTTCTCTTTCTTTTCCAGAACCTTAGACTCTAATGCGTCCAACCGCTGAAGCTCGTTAATCCGCGGAATAATTACGTCCTTCAACGTTTTCTCTCCATCCTTGGAAGCAATATAAGGTAAAAACGCAGCCGTCTTCGAACTCTGCAACAGATATGCAGCTTCCAAATGCGACTTGATAAACCAGTACATGACCCGCATGCTGATATCCCAGTTAATACATTCAGCCTTAGACCGCGTCTTGTGTTCCCATATGGCAGGCGCCTCAACCTTAGCCGCAACCTGCAAAGGCAACCCATCGATTTCCTCGACTATCTTGAACTGAACAAAAACATCGTTGTGCTCAGGGTCCCAATGCCAATAAACATCCTTCACACCCCACTTAGCGAACAGCCCATCGATTTCGCTCTTTGTGTACAATGCCTTCAGTTTCGTAGTCTTGTATGGAAGGTTAGGGTCATCGCTGTAAATCTTCAAGAAATCGCCTCCTGCGGAAAACAGTCTACGTTATGAAAACTAAACAAAATTTTCTCCATTGAATAAACCTCTTACCAACCCTCTAGAGCAAAGAAAAAGAAAATGGGGAAATGGCGAGCCCCCTGTTCGCCATTCAGATTGGTATAAATTTAACTCTAGAGGATGGTAGCCCGGGAGAGATTCGAACTCTCGTCAATGGCTCCAAAGGCCACTATGCTTGACCACTACACCACCGGGCTTCCTATCTTTCTCTGATAGTTGCGTTATTTATTGTTAGAGGTTTAAAGGGCACATTTTTTCTAATAAGCGTTCCCACGACCTTTCTGCAGTAAACTGCCTGCGTGCAGGTAAAGTTTTATTTAACTTAATGGTAAGAAACTAAGGTTATGCCCACCGATTCAAAATCGACAGCGGCATACGAGACTCACTTGAATAAAGTGAAAACAGCGTTAACCAAACGGCTAAGCGTTCTTGTTCCGATAGTAGTATGCGTGTATCTTTTGGCGGGTTTGTTTGTTTTTTTTCTTTTGAAAGGTGACATGAATGATTGGTACGCTTTTATGCGGAATGACGCTGAAGTGGTGCTTTTCGCCCTGTACTGCGTAGTAGGCGTGGTAGGCATGGGCATGGTGTTTCTGTTGAAAAAAGGCACAAGCATTCTATGCGCTTCAAAAGGGGTTCTTGCAGCCTCTTTCCTGATAGCAGTAATTGTTGGGGCTTGTGTGTTCACTTATCTTAATTTTTCATCGACTCAAGATAATTACGTTTGGATGAATGACGGTTGGACTTACCAGCGAATGGCTCAGTCGTTTCTAGTGAACCATGAATTCATAATAGACGGAAATTATACGCATCACTTTGGTCCAGTTTACCCATTATATCTCTCGGTGTTCTACGTTTTTTTGCCCCCTCACTTGGGGTCTCAAATAGCAGTTGAATTAAGCTTCATTCTATCCATTCTAGTTGTTTTCTTTATTACTCGAAAAATGTATGGCACTACACCTGCACTGGTGACAACTGGGCTTGTAGCCACGCTGCCCACCTTCATTTTCGCTACGTCACGTAACTATTCTGAACCCTTCGTTCTGATGCTCTATATAGTAACGATGTATTTTATATTGGAAAGTCTGAAGCCGCAAAAGGAAAACCGCATAGTTCTTGCCGGATTAACCGCGGCGCTCGGCTACCTCACAAAATCCAGTTTCGGCTACTTCTTCATCATAGCTGGGCTTTCTGGTTTCCTGTGGCGCTTTTACTACATGCGATGGCGCGTTTTGAAAAACAAAAATTACCTGTTAGCCATCACTGTTTTCTTTGCGTTGTTGCTTGCGTGGACTGCTAGAAACCTTTATCGTTTCTGGGACGGGACGTTTCTAGACCTCTTTGAGGCATCCCAGCAGAGCGATTACATGTATCGAGCTACAGCCTACACGTTTACGGTGAATTTCGGCGGTTTCTTCATTGAAACCTTATTTTTTGCGCTATTTTTAGGATTTTTCATGTTAGCTTACACTTGGCCATTTGCAGAAAACCTAAAAAAATCTTTCAAACGCATTCGCGAAGAACGTTTAAGTTGCTTGCTGGTTTCCGTGGTGTTGCCACTTGTGATTGGACTGGTTACTACGTCTATGTATTTTATTTTTGAGATTAGTTGGATGCCAAGTTTCTGGGTTTTCTATTTTCCTCAGCAGCAAGTTCGATATTTCTTATACAATTTAGTTAGATACTGCTTCATTGCTCTTGTTCCCTTAAGCTGGCTCGCTTATGAATCTGACGGCGCAAAAGAAAGCCCTGTTTACAAATCTCCAAACTAATGCTGAAGTATATATACGCAGAAGCACTTTTGAATCAGCATTTCCATGAACAAACCTGAAGCATTGCTAAATATTGTTAAAGTACGTGCCTGATAGGTTTAATAAAACCACAAAGCTTATATATTAAAACTGTTCATTGGCTTAGTTTGCGCTGAGCCGAAAGTGCTGTTTTCTCAGCCTAACAGAATATAGGTGACGGCTCTACGCAAATGCCGAATGGAGTGGAAAAGATTGAGCAAAAAAGAAGCCCGAACACACCAGCGCTTGGTTGACAAGTGTCCAGAGTGCGGTAGCGCAAACCTTGTTCATGATTACGACACTGGCGAAACCGTGTGTGGTGACTGCGGCTTAGTCCTTTACGAGCAGATGATGGATAAAGGTCCAGAGTGGCGCGCTTTCACCCAAGAGGAGAAAGCGTCAAGAAGCCGCGTTGGCGTGCCTACTTCCTATTCAGTTCATGATAAGGGTTTATCCACAGCCATAAGCCAAGTAGACCGTGACGCTTTCGGAAGAAAGCTGCCGTTGTCCACTAGATTGCAAATGTGGCGTTTAAGGAAGTGGCAGATACGTTCCCGTGTGCACTCTTCTGTTGACAGAAACTTGGCTCAAGCCATGGCAGAGCTTGATCGCCTTTCAGACAAAGTGTACATTCCACCGCCGATTAAGGAGAAGGCGGCTGTTATTTACCGCAAAGCTTTAGACAAAGGCTTAGTTCGCGGCAGGTCAATAGCGGCTATCGCTGCGGCTGCTCTCTACGCGGCTTGCCGTGGCAGCGGAACCGCGCGGACGCTTCGTGAAATTGCTGAGGCAAGTCTCGTTGACAGGAAAGACGTTGCCCGCTGCTACAGGCTGTTGCTGCGTGAGCTGGAAGTGCACATGCCAATTGCTGACCCCTTGACTTACGTGTCGAAGATTGCGGAGCGCACTGGGATTTCAGGTAAAACGCAGGGTGCAGCTATACAGATTTTACGTGACGCTCGAAAAAGACGCGCTGCTGCAGGTAAAGACCCGATGGGGCTGGCTGCTGCCGCTCTGTATATAGCTTGTTTGCAGAGTAATGAGAAGAAGACGCAGAAAGACATAGCAGAAGCCGCTGGAGTTACTGAAGTTACGGTGAGAAACCGCTACAAAACCCTGAAGAAACAGCTGAATCTTGAGCTGCCTGACTAGACGCTACTATTTTCCTCTTCTTTTTCCAGTTCTAGCACTATTGGACCAAGGTAGCCGCATTCAGCGCAAACATATTTTTGCGGCGTCAGCCAAATGTCAAAACTACTATGCAATCGTATATGTGGACTACAGCAACGTGGACAATAAATTTGTGATGGTTGACTATGCTTTAGGGTTTTGAATACTCCACGTATGTTTTCCAGTAGTTTCATTAGGGGCTTTGCACCTTCACCGCTGTGGCTGCTATTGCAGTTCGATATTCTCTTCTGGATAGCCAGTTTTAATGAGGTATTCGCGAACTCTGTCCCGATGATCACCTTGCAGCATAATCTGACCGTTCTTTGAAGTTCCACCACAAGCACAAAAAGTTTTGAGTTTCTGCGCTGTATTCGCCAAGTTCGAGTTCTTTTCGTCCATGCCGTCAATTATTGTGGTTGGTCTGCCGAACTTTCTGGTTTCAAGTCTTATGCGAATCCTCTGTTGCTCTTTCTCGATTTCACCACAAACGCATAAATCCTTCGGAAGCCCGCATGTTGAACAAACTTCAGCCATGACGCTCACCGTAGAATGAGCCAAGCCAGTATATAAAAGTTTCAAAGTGAAAGCGGCGTTTAGGTGTTTGTGAAATCAGGTTTTTAATGCTCGAAAAGACTATACTGTTTCATCTAAAGGCTAAACTGAAATGCATATGGGGTTTCTGGTTGAGTTTGGCAGAACCCAGCGATTATTTGAAAACAAGCTAAACTCCCTTTTTTCCCTTTATCAGACAATTATTTGCTATGGCATAAATTTTGTGGAGAAGAAAAGTATATTACTGCTGTGATTCTCGCTGATTATGGAGAAAACTTGAGTCTGGATGAATATTTAAGAAAGCGCAACTTCGAGAAAACAAACGAACCGAAAGGCGAGTTAAAACTGAGTGAAGAAAAAATCTACGTGATTCAGAAACATGATGCGTCGCACTTGCATTTTGATTTGCGGTTGGAAATGGACGGCGTACTGAAAAGCTGGGCAATCCCCAAAGAACCACCGACCGTACAAGGTGTAAAACGGTTAGCAGTGCAAGTGGAAGACCACCCTGTAAGCTACGCGGGTTTCGAGGGCACCATACCTGAGGGTGAATACGGCGCGGGCACAGTGGAGATCTGGGACAAAGGCAACTATGCGCTAATTAACCGAAAAGAAAACAAAATCATCGTGGAAATTAACGGCGCTAAACTTAAGGGCGCCTATGTGCTGGTACAACTTAAGGACCCAAAGAACTGGCTGTTTTTCAAAAAGAAATGAGCCTATATTCTCAGGGGTTTTGCCAACCGGTTTCGGCGGGCAAGCTTACAGAATGGTTAGTTTGCCGTATTTTCCAACGTTAAGCTGGATTTCGCCCTTGAAGCTTGTAATGTATCCGTTTTCTATCTTGATTTTGTCGTTAACGTTAACTTGGTCTATCTGTTCGTTCCACAGGGTCAGTTTTATGCTGCCTGTTTCGTCTGCAACCACAGCGTCTGCTACAGTGTAGGTTTCATCCTTGTACCTAGACATTACTTCTCGGGGATTTCCCTTCTCAGTTACCTGCGCCTCAACTTCGACGCGTTTCATTCCATTTCTTAAATCTTTGATGTTCACTTTTTTCCCTCTTTATCGTGGATTAGTTTTCGGCTAAAGGTTCTCCTCTGCGGAAATATAAATCTTGCTAACCACCGCACAGCCATGCTCTACCTGCCGTCTAGCAATCAGGTCAGCCTAGAACAAAGCCTAAGATGAGAAGCGTTAGCAGGAAGCTTGCGGTTGACGTTAGAAAGCTTTTCATCCACCCGAACTGCGGGACAACAGGTGCGCCTTCAATCTGCTGAGCGGTTACGTCATGGGCTATTATAGCGCATAAACCGACTGTCCAAACGTATATTGCCATCTGAACATAACCGCTAATCTGAGCGGCAGTGGCTGTTGTAGCTATGTAAAGCTGGTGTACTGCTTGGGACTCTCCATAAACATCCGTCCAATATTCAAGCGGATAATAAAGCTTCGGTAACGTCGCGTAAATTACGCTGACTATTATTGCTTGTATAGCCATGGTCACTAATGCAAAGCCGACAGCTATCATTAAGGGCTTCCAGACCACGTTGCCCTTTAAGCCTTTAATTATAAGGTACATGAGTCCCGTCAACAGAAGCCACTCGAAAAGAAACGGCGTAATGGCGTTTAACGCTATGGAGGCAATGTACGCGACGCCGTAGAGTTCAAGCGGGTCTTTAAATAAGCCTCTGAAAAAGATGCCGTCAACGAGTACGTTTACGCTTTGGTCGGTGGACCATGTGAACTCCATTTTTATGCCCGTGATGTTTTCCCATTCAGCTGCAGCGCTGCTGCTTGTCCAACTGCTCTCAGAGCCAACTGGCACGGTTATGTTGTTCCACACGTTTGCTGTGCTACTTGAGAACTCGCTGGTTAAATCATAACTGAAGTTTGAATCGCTCAAAGAATACAAGTACAGAGTCACGCTTTCAGGTTTTACGTCGGGCGTAACTATCTTGACTCTGATAGAAACATTCTTGAATCCGTCAGAACCGCAATTCACTGAACCATTCAAATCAAGTAACTCCATCTGGATATTGCTGCTGTTACTAGCAGCAAATTCGACACTGCTATTTCCGTAATAGACGGGATAGTAAGATTCGACTGGGGTGGCGTTTATGAAATCAACATAATTATTGGTAATAGTCACGCCAGGGGTTGCTTGCCATAACGTCGCATTTTGTGTCCATAAATCGTATTGATCGCCCATCGGCATAGTCTGCTCACTATAAGACTTGGAAGCAATCACATAATAGGAACCAAGCTGTGCCACTACGAAAATGACCAGTATAACTATGGGTCCAAAGTATTTGGGTTCCTGAACTATTTTCTTAAACGCCTTATGAGGCGCATATAGAACTTTGAGGATATCTTCAACGAACAACTGTGTAAACTCCTTTTTATCACATCAACATTCCAGTTTATTAACTGTTCGTTACATTCCCAGCTTAAGCCGCCTGTAAGTCGGGTAATCCACGTACTCCACAAACGGGTTTTCAGCTTGAAACTTGACTGTGACCTTCTGGTTTTGCCGCTTGTCAACCAACTGCCTTGTTGTCCTGAGTAAGTACGCGTCGCTTCCCGCTCCTGAACCGTAACTTACAAGCAAAATGCGCTCGTCAGGCTTAGCGACGTCCAGCACCGCGGCTAAGCCTACAGGCGAACTTCCAGAATACGTGTTGCCGAAGTTCTTAACCTGCAATGCAGCTGCATACTGCTCGTCTTTGAAGCCGAGCTCCTTCGCGACTTTCACTGGAAACTGCGGGTTAGGCTGATGCGCCACAAAATAATCAACATCACCCACCTGCAAATTCAATCTTTCCATCAGCTTTGCAGTTGCCTTTCGAACATGCTTGAAGTAAGCGGGGTCACCCGTGAATCTTCCACCGTGCATTGGAAATGCTTCGCCATCTCGGCGCCAAAAATCAGGCGTATCCGAAGTGCACGAGTACCACCCTTCAATCTCGGCGATAACATCGTATTTGCCGAAGAGGAAGGCAGCGCCGCCGTAGCCAACGAAGAGGTCTAGTTCACCGCCTATGCAGCCGCGGGGCGCAGCTTGAGAATTATCCGCGCCGATAACCATAGCGTATTTGATGCCTGAACGCGGGTAGTTGACCAGCGACGCCGCGTCTTTGAACATGCTTGAGGCGGCTTTGCACGCAAATTCCGTGTCCACCGCGTCTACGCCCTGCACGTCACCGTCTTCTTCGCCCAACTTCAGTACCTGTGCAACTTTTGACGCTATGGGCTTAACAGCGTACGGGTTGGATTCTGAGCCCACGTAGACTTTGCCAACCAACGCACTGTCTACGCCAGCGTGTATCAACGCCAGCTTCCCAGCTTCAACCGCCGCAGTCACCGAGTCCTCATCAACGAAAGGCACAGAACGCACAAGGCTTTCTTCTTTTATCCTGAACCGTGAAGTGTAAACTCCGTAGCCCACGATGCCGGGCACATCGTACTCTTTGCTGGGCTTTGTGACCACGTATTTTTGATGAGGATAATACTCGTCAGCTAAAGTGAACGCTAAAGAAATCGTGGGAATAACGTCGTTTCGGTCCACAGAGTAGCGCCTGCGAAAACGCGGAATCACTTCTCGCCCTTCAAGCGCTGAAAAATCAATAACTTCACCATCTTTCAAGATGTGGTCAGTAAGCCTGCCTGGAACGCGGATTTTTCCGTTGTGGAAAGAAACTATGCCGTGGACGTAGCTGCCTAGCTTCGTGAACTTGTTCGTGGGTTCCGTGACCAGCGTGCACAGTTCCAGTTTGCCCTTCTCAAAAAACAGGTCTACGCTGTCCATTTTGCCGTAGCTTTTGCGTCCGCAGTTTCCACAGTAGTCTCTAACCTCGAAATACTCTTTGCCGCAGAGTTTGCAGCGGGTTGCCTTCAGCCTGTCGCCGAGGTAAGAGACTCTGCGCTCTATGGGTTCACTGCTCATCTTTAATCTCTCCCCAAAATGCTTACGTAGCTCTTAGTGCCAAAGCCTTCAAGCTCAAGCACGCAACCGCACTTCGGCGGCGCACCCGCGTTGACCTGTCGTGCACCTGCTTCACCGCGCACTTGCTTGAAAACCTCAAACAACTGCGCACCCCCAGTGGCTCCAAGCGGGTTCCCATCCGCCTTCAACCCGCCGTTCATGTTCGTGAAAAGTTTCCCACCGTTTACCTCATAATAGCCCTTGTAGTCGCGGCAGCTTTCATGTATGCTTCGCCAAGCTGTTCCCAACTCGCAGAAGCCCATGTCTTCAAGGGACACCATCTCCATCACCGTTGACTGGTCGTACAACTCGGCAACTTGAATGTCCCGTAAGCTTACCGAAGCCATTTTCAGGGCGTTCTCCATGGCGACTTGAATTGCGATAAACCGCGCTAAATCCTCTCTTGCCGAATAGTTAAGGTAGTCTGTGGCTGAAGCGCAGCCTAAAACGTAAACAGGATGATCACTTATTTTCCGGGCAACTGCTTCGCTTGTGAGAATTAACGCTGATGCGCCGTCGGAGATTGGCGCGAAATCATAAAGCCCCAGCGGTTTCCGCGCGGCTTTCCTCGCGTTCAACACCTGCTCCACGGTTATTTGTCTCTGGTACTGTGCGTACTCGTTTTTGGTTGCGTTAGCGTGGTTTTTCACGGCAACCTGCGCCAACGCCAAGTTCAGTTTTTCAAGGTTTTCGCCTGCTAACCCGTACTTCTTGATGTATGCACGCAGCATGAGCTCATGGTTTACTTCTGGTGTGCCACCAGCGTAGTAGCTCCATGGGTCTTCAAGCAGCATTAAGTCATCACGGATTTTGCCCCAGCGGTCAGTCATTTTTTCTATGCCGCCTACGAGAACCGTGTTGTATATGCCCGCTTTGATGGCGTGGCAAGCGGTTAGCAGCGCGGCGCTGACAGAGCGGGTGACTTCCATTGGGACGTGAAGCTCTGTGAGTTCTGAAAGGAAGCCTTCTTCTAAGCCCAGCTTGTTTGTGATTGGCAGAAAGCAGTCTGAGAGGTAGCACGCTTCTAAGTCTCGGCGTTCTATGCCGCATTCGCGTGAGGCGGCAAGCCAAGCTTCTTCGATGAGCTTTTCAGGCTCTTTCCCGTAGTGTTCCCCAAACTTGGTTCTGCCAACAGCAACTATCGCTGGGCGATTTTGCATTATTATTAACCCCTCTTTTCAGTAGCAAGTATCCTTTTTCGAGATGGCTTTTAAGTGTTTGCCATAATCGTGCTTAATCGCTGTTTGCCTTTTTGCGTACCGTTCGGGTAAACGAATCGCACGGGAACCAACTATTATGAGGACGAGACCGCTGATTGCTTCCACAAAGGGCATTAAATCCAAGCCTCCAGTAATCGCCTTTGAGAAGCCTAATGCAATCATTAAGACGTTGATGAAGAACAGTGTTGAGCCAAAAGAGAAGCAGAGTCATCTATCCAAGCAATTATCAATTGTAATGCGGCACCATGAGCCTTTTTAAATTTGCGCAAACCCGTGCTTGCTATTCTGCTTTTTCAAGCGCCACTACGGCAGATTCAGAATTTCATTTTTCGTCAGTTTCCGCCTCAGTTCTTTAATCAAGTCTTCGAGGGCTGGGCTTAGCTCCACGGGATATGCTGGTGCATCCGTCAACTTTTTGTATTTTTCAGGCAGTTTTGACAGATTCTCCGCCGCTGCTGCTCGAACCGCACCTAATGACGGCAAAGCACGGGTTATTTTGCCATTTTCCATAACCTTGACCAGCAACGGTTCGCCTTTCATTTGTTCATCTGCCAAAGCAATCACGTCTTTTACGAAGAAGCCCTGTTTATCTTTGAATCTGAAGACTTGTTTTCGACCAGGCAGCGTGGCTTTGCCTTCGCTTAGCTTCATTATCGGCGAGAAATCGCCCTTTGCGTTTGTGGTTTCACACAGTTTGTAGATTACGTCAACATAGGGCTTGTCCGCGGAAGTGCCCATTCGGGTGCCTACGCCGAACGCGTCGATTTCAGCTCCTTGGCTTAACAAGTCGGCTATGCGGTACTCGTCTAAGTCGCCGCTGGCGAAAATTTTAACGTACTCTAAGCCTCTCGCATCTAGTAATGCACGGATTTTTTTGCTTGCCTGCACCAAATCGCCGCTGTCTAAGCGCACCCCGCCGAGTCTGCAGCCTGCTTTTTCAAGTTCTTTGGCGACTACTGCGGCTTTTTCTGCGCCTGCCAACTCATCATAAGTGTCAATTAACAGCGTTGATTTATCGGGAAAAGTTCGTGCGAAAGCGCGGAAAGCGTCTATTTCCTTTTCGAATGACATTATGAAGGAATGCGCCATGGTTCCGAAAACTGGAATGCCATAAGTAAGCCCTGCTAGAACGTTGGATGTGCCTTGGCAGCCTGCTATGTAGCTGCATCGGGCTACTTTCATGCCCGCGTCAATGCCGTGTTCTCTTCTTAAGCCGAATTCGATGATGTTTTTGCCTTTTGCGGCGTTTACGACTCGCGAGGCTTTTGTGGCGATTGTAGTTTGCAGGTTAACGGTGTTAAGCAGGAAAGTTTCAACAAGCTGCGCTTCGATGATAGGCGCAGTTACTCTGATTAATGGCACGCAGGGGAAGGCCACGGTGCCTTCGGGAACAGCCCATACGTCGCCTGTGAACTTGAAGTCTCGGAGGTAATTCAGAAATTTCTTGTTGAAGCCTTGCTTCTGCAGGTAAGCAAGGTGCTCCTCAGTGAACTTTACGCTTTCAAGAAAGAGAAGGACCTGTTCTAGTCCAGTGAACAGGAAATAGGAGCGGGTTTCAGGCAAGCGCCTTATGAACAGGTCGAAGGTGGCGGGTTCAAGCTTGCCGTTGTCGAAGTAGCTGGCGCACATGGTTAACTCGTACAGGTCAGTGAACAAGCTCATGTTTTCTTCGTTTTGGAAATTCAGAAAAGGGGTCATGCGCTATATTTGACGGCGAAAGTAATTTAATCCTTTCTGAAACGTTAACCGTCGTACAATGGCTTCAGCACGGTGGTTTATTTTAATATTGAGAAAATGGAAATCGGTATCTGAACTTTACACAAGTTATAAGTTTATGCTGCCGTTATTATACTTCAATTGAATTTGTTAGGAAACTTCATTGAACATGAAGCATCTTGAAATCGAAAAGAACTCTGGGTGAAATCGGTGGTTTTTAGAATGCTCTCTGAAGCTGAAGAGCGCTACAGGCAAAATAACTTGTCTACAGACATTACACAAGCTAAACGAGGCGTATTACTGCTTATAGCCCCGCTACTTATTTTTCTTTTCAATGAGTTCCAGCTTTTCGGATTATCAACAACATTCTACGGACTGGCAGCAATGAGACTCGTGTTTTTAGCGTTTACCATTTGGTTACTAGCTTATTTCAGCAAGATGAAAGATTTCCGTTCTTATGACAAGGCAGTTTTCACATGGGGACTTGCCGGAGTAATAATCAGCACTATTATCAATTCTTCACGCCCTCAAGGCTTTCTCTTTCACGTAATTATGGTCACCGCAATCATTATCATTACGTACCTCATTATCCCTCAAAAATTAGCTAACAAGTTCATATTAGCTTTGGCTGCTTCCGTTGGAGAACTGTTGATATTAGTATTGAGCACACAGCCTTTGGAGATTACCGAGTCATTTTCAGTGGTTCTTAGCTTAGTTTCAGCTAACCTAATAGGTTTTTCAACTTCTCGACTGATGGAAACTTGGCGTTTTAGGACATTTCAGGAGCATGAGAAAATTGTTGATTTGGCGCGGTTTCCTTCAGAAAACCCTGACCCAGTGTTGCGGGTCTCAAAAGACACCACCATCTTATATGCGAACCCTGCTGCAAAGCGTATTTTTGGCGAGTACGAAGTTGATGTTGGAAAGCACTTGCCAAGCTTTATCCAAGCAAACTATAATTTACACGGTGATTTCGAGGTTAAACATGGCGACAAAACATTTCTGTTTTCTACAGCACCTATGACTGATTCAGAAGATGTCAACCTGTATGGACTGGACATCAGTGAACGCAAGAAAGATGAAGAGTTGCTGATTCTGCATGAAACGAGACTTCAGTCCTTGTTAGACCTCAACAAGATGTTTGATGCTTCAGAGAAAGAACTTGTGGATTTTGCGTTAGAAGCAATTAAAAAGATAACTCTGAGCGAATTTGCATTTATCGGTTTTCTAAACGAAGACGAGACACTCCTAACTATCACTTCATGGTCCAAGGATGTAATGAAAGCATGCGCATTCCTTTCTGAACCGCTTCATTATCCTATATCGAGAGCAGGCGTGTGGGCTGAACCAATAAGAAAAAGAAAACCAGTCTTCATTGATGATTATTCCACCGACATTCCGTATAAGAAGGGCTTACCTGAAGGGCACGTGGAGATTAAACGTTACCTTGGCGTTCCCATATTTGAAAAAGACCATATTGTTGCTATAGGTGCAGTGGCAAACAGGAAAGAGCCCTACAATGAATTAGATGTACGTTCAGTTACAAGGATGGTAGCTGACATGCGGTTGCTAATTCAGCGCAAGAAAGCTGAGGAAAAACTGAAAGAGAGCACTCGCAAAATCGAAATTATGAACGAGAAGCTGCGTGTCTCAGGAAGCTTAACTAGGCATGATGTCCGCAACAAGCTTAGCACAGTGACGGCTTACTCGTTTTTGCTTAAGAAAAAGTATGCGGACCAAGCGGATATCATTGAGGCGGCACAGGATATGGAGCAAGCTGTGGCAAACTCTTCAAAAATCTTCGAGTTCGCCAGAATGTACGAGCAGCTAGGCGTTGAAGACCTAAAATATGTTGATGCGGAGGAGACGATAAACGAGGCAGTGGCTCTTTTTTCTGGTTTAAACTTTAAAGTAGTCAATGATTGCCACGGGTTGAGTTTACTTGCGGATTCGTTTCTGAGGCAGCTCTTCTACAATTTAATAGATAACACAAGAAAATACGGTGATAAAGCTACAACTGTAAGGATCTACTGTGAGAAAACTTCGCAGGATATTTTGCAGTTGATTTATGAGGATAACGGCGTCGGCATTTCAAAGGAAAATAAGCTGAAACTTTTCGCTGAAGGCTTCAGCACAGGCGGCAGCACAGGCTTCGGACTGTTTTTGATTAAGAGAATGATGGAAGTTTACGGTTGGACTATTCAAGAGACTGGCGAAGCAGGCAAAGGCGTTAAATTCGTGATAACTATTCCAAAGGTTAACCAAAGCGGAAAAGAGAATTATCAATCGCTTAAGATGGAACACTAAGCAATGATGCGGTAGATTTTGGCTTTGTTGTTATCATAAAGCTTCGTGAAGTGTCGTGGATGCAATGTGTCGTCGAACAACAGGCGCAGCAGTGTGGTTTCTTCGCCGCGTGCTGTTGGCGTGTACGTGTCAGTTTCCGTGTTGTGTGTTAGGTAGTCGGTTGAGTTGTATCCTGCGATGTGGGCAATCCAGTGAAACTTCTCCAGTTCATCGGGTGTAAACACCAAAGCGTAGGTTACGTTGTACTTTTTCATGAGTGGTAAAGCCTGTTCCTCGTTAAGCATGAAGATTTGTGCGAGGTCGCGGATTTTCTCCGATGAACCCCACGTTCCGAAAAGCTGACCCTCCACGTTACCCCAAAAAGACCGCGTAGTGACAACAGTATTCGCTATTTCTCTTGACGGATAAGCCTCAATTACTTCCCTGTGGCTCCATTCTTGCACCGCGCGACCATAGTCCCACCAGCACAGCACTACGGAGCCAGATGGGGTCAACTGCTCCAGTGAGGAGAACGCGTCAGGCATGCCAGACTGCTGAGAAAAATACTTCAGTGAAGCGTCGTTTTCTCGGTCGTAGTCAACCTTCAAGGTTGCGAGAAACAGGGAAGACGCAACCAGCACCGCTGTGGCTACGACGGCGGCTAGCAGCCATTTTTTGCGCCATATCCTTAAAGCCATGGCTTGGAATGCCTTTTTTGCTGAAATAAGGCTTTTGGTACATACATTTACCATCTTGCATTGTTGTGGCTGCGTCTGTTTTTGGTTTCAAGTGTGCCGTTAGGGTAAGGGAATGTACCAATGCATATAAGTTGGCCCATGGCAAAATCTGTTCAATGGAGACTTTGCAATTTGAAACAGATAACGCCACTGTCTCAGCGGAAAATGAGTCATGGATTTTCGCCTTTTTTCATCGAAAATTCTTTAAGGAAAACGGTGCGGATAATCATCAACTTTGAAGTGCAGTGTTCTAATAAATAGATTTAAAAGGTGAATGAACCAACAAAAGTTGATGCCTAATGCCGTTGCTGTACCCTATTAAACGCGTCTTCCGCAACTGGACACTCTTCTTAGCACTTTTAATAGGCATAATTCTTGCATCTACTTTTTTCGCAAGTATCAACATAAAAGCCAACCTTGCTGCTGAGCAAGCTCTGGAGCAACAGATTAGCAGCATCATTACGGACATGGAGTTTAGTTCAAATCTTAACATTACCAACGTTGCATTTGCCAGAGAAAACATTTCAAGCATTGACGGAGTTAAGGGAGTTGATGTCGTTGCTAGGTTTAGTTTGCCTGTATCATTATCAAGCGACAACTACACTACCCCTCAGTATACCTCAATTGCGTCTATGCCTAACAGTTCGCGGATTTATGATGAGTGGTTAAACAAACCCGTGGAGGGCATAAAAGAAAACGAAACCTACCTTCTCGCGAATTCGCCTTTAGCGAAAAAAGTTTCTATAGGCGACAACATTTCGACAGTTCTCGACTTTCCAACTCCAAAATATGATAACACAACCACGGTTTACCTTAATCTTACAGTGGCGGGGTTTGCAGACCTTACTGACACTGGTTACTCGCTTATTTCGGGCAGCACTTACTATATTTCTCCACTCGGTTCTGTGGATGTCAAACAGATTTATACTTACAGGTCGGACATGATGATTATAAGCTGGGAAAATACTCTTGAAAAACTCTGGATTGATGCTCCGAATGGAACGGTTTACACAACATTTTCAATTTATGTTGACCGCGACAAGCTCTTAAGCCCATGGGACACGCAGACATCAGCTAAAAACTTGCAGATAGTGGCTGACAACATACAGAACAATGTTCTTGCCAATTTTGAAGCTCACGGCTACGTGAATAATAGGCTTGGATACGCATTGACCAGTTTTCAGTATAGTTTCTCAAGCACTTTGTTCAATTTAATTGTGGTTTCGATTCCAGTCTTCTTTGTCGCGTGGTATCTGGGCGCCACGGTTTCCGATGTTTCCTTCAACATGAGACGACGCGAAATCGGGTTATTATCGACCAAGGGGCTTTCAAGCGGGCAAATACAGCGAATGTTTCTTACTGAAGCCTTAACTATTGGCCTTATCGGTGGCGTCCTTGGAGTAGTCGGCGGCTTAATTCTAAATCAGGTATTCAGCGGCGGTTTCAACCTGGATACCTTGTTTAGTCCTCAACTGTTTAGCCCATACACAATGCTTTTCACTATTATTTTCGGCATGATTTTGTCTCTTTTCTCCGTATTCCGCTCTGCAAGAAAAGCTGCTAGACTGCCAACTGTTGAGGCACTGAGGGATTACATGCCTATGGAAAGCGACAAAGCCTACCGAAAACGGTGGCCATGGGTAGCGTTTATCCTCGGAACTTACAAAATCGCAGTGTACCTTGCAGGTGTAAACGTGTTGCAACTTGTGCAAAACTTGAGTTTCCAAGGTGGAAGCTACTTAATCACGTTGATTCTTATACCCTTCACGGTGCTTGATCAAATTCTCGATTACATTGGTCCTATGTTGTTCTTTTGGGGTACCACGAAACTGTTAATCCAGAACTCACTCAAATTCCAGCAGTTAACTGCCAAAATTTCAGCGGTAATGGGTGATTTAGGCGCGTTAGCGGCAAAGAACGTTAGACGCAGCCCTGCACGGTTGGCGGCTGTAGCTTTTCTAATCGCGTTTATAATCGGATACGGCGTTCAAGTGACTGGGCAACTCGCAAGTGAGCAAGATTACGCCGTTAGACAAGTTCAGTACCAAGTTGGCGCTGACGCTACGATCAGCGTGATAAATGCCACTTTAGCCACTAACATAACGGACAACATCGTAGCGAACGTTACAGGAGTAAAGAACGCCACCGTGGAATACACGCTTAGCCAAAATGACGCCGGAACCGTGGTGAAAACTATTGACCCAGATTCTTGGGCTGCAACAGCCTATTATGAGGAGGAATGGTTCAGCGGCGCCAGCAGGGAGCAAGCATTCCAAGACATGAAAGCAAACAACATGACCATCATCTTAGAACGCAGGGTCGCCGAACAATACAACCTGCAAATTGACGACACTATAGGCATAGATTTCCCTTCAGGTCCAAGAAAACTGAAGATTGTAGGTTTCTTCGGTCCAGAATCCTCTGAATCAGGAGGAAGTTTCATTGGCATTTCGTCGTATACTTTGTCCACATGGTCGTTTGTGCCAAAAGACCTCTTCAACATGAGCAGCCCCGAAAGTGACGCGTACAAACTGGAGTCTTTTGAGACGAAAATACTGCTGAAATTAGATGCAGGCGTTAACGGAACAGCGGTTGCAGAGCAAATTCGCGGGCTTGACCTTGAAGTTTACGGAGTGGACTCTTATGATGAGGAGTGGCAGCAATCTCAGCAAATGCAAAATGCGTACACGTACAGTAGTATGCAAATAGCGGATACTCAACGGTTGGGCTTAATTTTCGTTGTTCTTGCCGCGTCGGTGGGCACTGTGTTGATTAGTGTTGTCAGTTTGAGAGAAAGAAGGCGTGAAGCCACATTAATGAGCGTTAAAGGTTTATCGTATCGGCAGCTAGTATGGATGTTTCTCACCGAGAATATTGCAGTAATAACGTTCTCAGTTGTGCTCGGCGTAAGCGTTGGGTTAATAATTGTTTACGGCAACATAACCTCAGCCAACGCCGCCACATCAGCTCTTGTTCAAAGGCGCTTGATTTTCTCAAATGATTTTATAGTTTCCATCGCTTCTTACATAGCAATAATATACTCTGCTACAATTGGGTCTATCCTGATAATGACAAGTCAATATATAACTAAACTTGAGAGGATGATTAGGTTAAGATGAACGGCTTAAACGTAATAGCCAGAGACTTAGTTAAAGTCCACCGCACAGGCAGAATCGAAGTGCAAGCCCTTCGCGGCTTAAACATGAACATCAAAGCAGGCGAACTAATCGCCATAATAGGTCCCAGCGGAAGCGGAAAAACCACGCTGCTCAACATAGTCGGCGGATTAGACGAAGCCACCGCAGGCACCGTCCTAGTCGGCGACCTGAATGTAACTACGCAGTCCGTCACGCATCTTGTGGACTTCCGAAGAAAAATGGTTGGACACATATTCCAAACGCTGAACCTGATTCCCACATTGACGGCTAAAGAAAACATTGAATTTGCAATGATTGCCTCAAAAGTCTCTAGAAAAATCCGAAAAGAACGAGTGGAAAGCCTTCTGGAAACGGTTGGTTTGACAGACCGCGCTAATCACAAGCCTGAAGAGTTAAGCGGAGGCGAGCAGCAGCGCATTGCCATCGCGGCGGCGTTGGCGAATGACGCGCCTGTTTTGTTGGCAGATGAGCCTACTGGGGAACTGGACACGGTAAACGCGAGGATTGTGGTGGAGTACCTTGTAAAGGTGAACCGTGAGCTTGGCAAGACGATAATAATGGTAACACATGACCCGAGCGTTGCCCGTGTAGCGCACAGGATACTGCGCATTGAAGACGGCGTGATAAAAATAGCTCTAGCTCCATCAGAGGTTATTGTTCAGGAAAAGGCAGTTTCGTACTCTGACCAGTTGAAAGCAAGAGTCGCCGAGATAAACAGTCAACTAGAGCAGTTGGACAGCGATTTCAGGCGCGAGAAAATGGACGGAGACGAATACATAGCAAAGAGAACGAGCCTAAAACATACCAGAGACAGCCTCAAAGAAGAACTAGTAAGAATGGGCGTAGTAACATAACACGAAGACAACAACGCACGCACAAATAACGGCGCAGACAAACCAGCACATTTGAAGCCTAATAACCAATCACCACACAAAACCATGCACCCTGCTATAAATAGAGGGGGTATAAGCTTTTCCAAGCACATCAGTTCTCAAGCATTTTTAGAGGACTTCCGACTGAAAAACTTGCGAGTTTCCTCAGCCAAAACCACTATCAACGCCAAAGCCGCCAAAAACACCCAGTCCGCAACGCCAAGTGCAGTCGTGCCGAAAAACTGCTGCATCAACGGCACATAAACGATAACGGATAAAATAGACAACTGCGCCACAATACCAACAAGAATCCACTTGTTGGCTGAAAGCTTAGTTCTGAAAAGGGAAACTTTGCTGGTTCTGCATGCGAGCACGTTACCCACTTGAGCTACAACAATACCTGCAAAAGTCATCGTTACGCCTTTGATGTAAACTGGACTATCAGCAGGCAAAGCCATTCCCCACTGCCAACCACCAGCCGCCCAAGCGCTCAAACAACCGTACATGGCGCCAACAGCTATGATAACGCCAATGTAAAGCGAACGCAAAAACACGCGCGAAGTAAACAAGCGTTCCTTAATGCTGCGTGGTGGTTCCTGCATAATCCCTGCTTCAGGCGGTTCACGACTCAATGCCAAAGAGGGAACAACGTCTATTGCAAGGTCAATGGCTAAAACCTGCACTACAAGCAAAGGCAAAGGAATACCCAACAAAGCATAAAGCACGTAAGGAATCAACTCAGCCCAATTATGCGAAAACACGTACACAATAAACTTCCTAATATTCTCGTAAATAGCACGACCAGACTCAACCGCTTTAACGATAGACTCAAAACTGTCATCCAGCAAAACAATATCCGCTGCTTCACGCGCAACATCAGTGCCAGCAACACCCATAGCCACACCGATATCCGCTTCCTTCAAAGAAGGCGCATCATTCGCCCCATCCCCAGTAACCGCGACCACCTCACCGCTTTTCTTAATAACCTTCACGATGCGCAGCTTCTGCTCAGGAGACACACGCGCAAAAATCACGTTACCCCGCTTAACAGCATCCACAACATCTGCGTCACTCAAACCCTCCAAATCCACACCGCGAACTATGCTACAGCAATCCGCGTCAACAATGCCCACTTCACGAGCAACCGCCTGCGCTGTAGGACCATAATCACCAGTAATAATCACAGTCTTCACACCAGCCTGCTTAGCTTTTGCAACAGCAGCCTTTACTTCCAGCCGTGGCGGATCACGCATAGCCACTAAACCCACAAACGTCATGCGCCTCTCCACAGCAGCAGTTTTAGAATACTCGCTTTTCGGCAACTTCTTGTAAGCAACTGCAATAACACGCAAGCCATCATCAGCAAACTCGCGAATTCTTTCTTCCGCCGCCGCCAAGTTTTCGCTCGTAAGTTCTTCCACCTTGGCATTCACAAGTATCGTGTTGCACAAAGAAAGCACGCTTCTAGGAGCACCCTTCATGTAAACGAGAAAGTCACCGTTAAGCTTGTGAACCGTAGTCATCCGTTTTCGCTTGAAATCAAACGGTACAACATTGACTATGGGCTTCTCAGCAAGAACCCTCTCAACGTTACTGCCATACTTCAACGCAGCAACAAGCAACGCGCCATCTGTTGGATCGCCAATCACACCCCACGCAAGATTCTTATCTGAAGGTGGCTCAATTTTCGCGCCGTTACACAACGCAGCAATCTCAAGAAGCTTTTCAACCCCCACTGCCTCAGACGCCTTCAGCACTTCGCCGTTTAAAGTGAAGTCCCCCGCAGGATTGTAACCTATACCTGAAACATCCACCGTGCAATCTTTAACCCATAACTTCTCAACCGTCATCTCGCCCTTGGTAATCGTGCCAGTTTTGTCAGTGCAAATCACCGTGACGCTGCCCAAAGTTTGAACCGCAGACAACCGCTTAACAAGCACATTCTGCTTCACCATCTTCAAAACATTAATCGCCAAAGCACTCGAAACCGTAACCTGCAGCCCTTCAGGAACGCAACACACCATAACACCAATCATGAAGAGAATGCTACTGTACAAGGGCACATGAAGCCAAAGCATGCTCGCCGCAAAAAACACCAACCCCACAACAACAGCAATCACAAAATCATACTTCGCCATCAACGCAATCTCCTTCTGCAACGGACTGTCCTCTTCACGTATCGCCTGAGTCAAATTAGCAATTTTCCCAAATTGCGTATCCATTCCAGTAGCATACACAACCGCTTTACCACGACCCCTCGCAACACTCGTGCTCATAAAAACCAAATTAGGCGAATACAAATACGCCTTCTCAACAATCCGCGCAGGCTTCGCAGTTCTCGGTTGTGGCTCCGATTCCCCAGTCAACGGCACATTATTCGTCCACAAATCAAAAGCCTCAAACAAACGCGCATCTGCAGGAACACGGTCACCCTCCTCCAAAACCACAATGTCGCCGGGAACAATCTCCCTAACCAAAATTTTCCCAAGCTCTCCATCGCGAATGACTTTCGCATATTCAGGCATCCAATGCCGCAGGGTCTGCATGGCTTTTTCCGCACGTGCTTCTTGGAACAGGCTGAAGAAAATGTTAAGCAACACCACACCGAGTATGATTAAGCTTAGTTCCCACATGCCGCTGACTGCTGACAGCACGCTTGCGAAGAGCAGCAGTATGCCGAACAAGTCTTTGAAGTGCACTATGAACTTGTACGAGAACGGCGTAGCTTTCTTTTCGACTAGCGTGTTGAATCCATGCTCTTTGAGGCGCAGTTTAGCCTCTTCAGTTGTTAATCCATTGGGTGACACACGCAGAGTGTCGAAGAGTTCCTTGAGACGCATGGAAGCGGCTTTTTCCAAAAAAATCCCTTTTTTTATAAACTCGTTAAACAGGCGTTTTAAGGACCATGACCGTAGTTAGGCGGAAGCAGCGCTGAAACTAAGGAAACGTAAGTCGGCGCGCTGTTTTGTCGCGTTGAAAGAGGTTGAGTGCACATTTGTATCCTCGGCTGTACTTGTTTTGTTTGTAAACAGCTTTGCCTTTTTAAGGTGCTGTTTTTGGCTAAAGTATTGGCGGTTAGATTTAAACTAATCGGAGACAAAGACGAGTTTGACCGTAAACCGCTTTTATCCGCATGTTAAATATATTTCTGTTAAAAACATCTATTCAGGCATACAGGAGACTTGACTGATGGGCAAGATAGAAGAAATAAGGAAAACACGAAAAACAGCCAACTTTAAGCTGTTAGCTTTGAAGTCAAAGGTTTATGAACGGTTCCTGCAGATGGAAGAAGCTACTTACGCGGATGGCGCGTTAACCAAAAAGCAAAAAGAATTAATCGCTGTCGGAATTTCAGTTGTGATTAACTGTGAATCCTGCATGGAATGGCACATAACGCAGGCTGCTGCGGCAGGAGCTTCCAAACGCGAAGTTCTGGAAGCTGTTGAAGTAGGCATTGAGTTTGGCGGTGGACCAGCCACAGTTTCTGCGCGGTTCGCTCTGGAAGTCATGGAAAACGTTTTCAAGGAGTAAACGAAACCGCGACGGCGTCAAGTTGTATCATTGAACATTCCAGAAACAACTGCCATAAAGTTAATAGGCGACAGTTTTCATTTCCATGTAGCTTATCTCTTTAAGCGAGAATTGGAAAATGTTTCAGTTCATTAAAACAGAACTCTGTAACGGAATTCAATCCGCTAAATACTATTTGTGTAGATTGGAGCAGGTTTAGTTATGGCGCGTTATAAACAAGTTGAAGACATCATCAATTTGATGGATACCCCGGAAATTATTAGGAACACCAGCATAATCGCTCACGTGGACCATGGAAAAACCACCTTGTCAGATAGTCTCTTGGCTGCTGCAGGCATAATCAGCGAGCAAACTGCAGGTCAGAAACTGTTTCTTGACTCATGGGACCTTGAGCAGAAGCGGCAGATGACCGTGTTCGCTTCAAACATCAGCTTAACGCATACGTTCGGCGGCAAAGACTTCCTCATCAACCTCATTGACACACCTGGGCACATTGACTTCAGCGGTGCAGTAACCAGAAGCCTCCGTGCTGTGGACGGTGCGCTCGTAGTTGTTGACGCAGTGGAAGGACCGATGACGCAAACGGAAACCGTGCTAATGCAGGCTCTGCGTGAACGTGTGAAACCCATTTTGTTCATTAACAAAGTTGACAGACTTATAAAAGAAATTAAACTGACTCCGGAAGAAGTGCAACGCAAATTCGCGAAAATAATTGCACGCGTAAACACGCTTATTGAGAAGTATGCGCCAGCTGACCACAAAAAGGATTGGCAAGTTAAAGTGGAAGATGGGCGTGTAGCTTTCGGTTCGGCACTTCACAAGTGGGGTTTAAACTTGCCGCATATGAAGACGAAGGGCATATCGTTCAAGGACATCATCGACGCTTACAGTGGCGCTCCAGAAGATGTCGGTAAAAAAGTTGATGACTTAAGCAAGAAAGCGCCTTTGTACGAGCCGATTTTGGACATGTTTTGCGAGCATGTACCGAATCCGTTGGTGGCTCAGCCGTATAGGCAGAGTCAGATTTGGCCAGGTGATCCAGAGAGCACGACTGGTAAGGGCATGGCGAGTGTGGATCCGAATGGACCGTTATTGATGTGTGTGACGACTATTGAGGTTGATCCGCACAGCGGCGTTGTTGCTATAGGGCGTGTTTTCAGTGGTTCAGTTACGAAAGGCAAGTTGGTTCAGCTTTTGACGAGTCGTCAAAAAGGTACCGTGCAGCAGGTTTACATGAGTATGGCTACTGACCGAGTTATTGTTGATCGTGTTCCAGCGGGAAACATCGCGGCTGTTTCAGGGTTGCCTGCGATCCATGTGGGTGAAACCGTTGCGGAAGATGGTGTGGAGACACATTCGTTTGAGGGTTTGAAGTATGTGTCTGATCCTGTGGTTACAGTTGCTGTGGAGCCTGAGGACGTCAAGGACTTGCCGTTGTTTGACAAGGTTATGCACAAGCTAACGACTGAAGACCCGAACGTGCATTTCAAGATGGATAAGGAAAGCGGCGAATTTCTACTGAGCGGTATGGGTGAGCTTCACTTAGAGATTACGGCTTACCGTATGCAGGAAGCGGGTTTGA
Organism: uncultured Candidatus Bathyarchaeia archaeon; assembly: GCA_964632845.1. GTDB lineage: Archaea > Thermoproteota > Bathyarchaeia > Bathyarchaeales > Bathycorpusculaceae > JAOZHU01. The sequence continues at coordinate 88,323 of CAZWDU010000004.1, forward strand.
AGGTGAAGCTTAGTAAGCCTATTGTGATTTACCGTGAAACCATCAGCCATGATTATCGTGGTTCAGCTGTGATGGGTAAAAGCCCTAACAAGCACAGCAAACTGTGGATTACGATGGAGAAGCTGCCTGAAGAAGTTATTGAGGCAATTAGGTCTGAGAAAGTTACTGAGATGCAGACGCGTGATGAACGGCAAAAGGCTCTTAAGGCGCTTGGTTGGTCAACGGATGATGCCCGTAGCGTTATAGCTATTGAGGAAACTAACATTCTCGTAAATAGGATTAAGGGAAGGCAGTACGTTGAAGAGGTTTTGGATCATGTTAAATCAGGCTTCCGAGAAGCAGTGCACACTTCGGTTTTGGCGAAGGAACCTGCTTACGGACTGAAGATTAACCTTGAAGACATAACCGTGCACGAAGACCCAGTGCACAGAGGCCCAGCGCAGATTTTGCCTATGACTTGGCGTCCAATATGGTGTGCTTTCTTGCTAAGTGAACCAAAGCTGCTGGAGCCGTTGCTGAGCTTTGAATGCAAGGTTCCGAACAACTTCGTTAGTCCAGTTATAGGCCTAGTGCAGAAGCGCCGCGGCAAAATCTTGGACATGACAAACGACGAGGACATGGTGATTATCAAAGCTGAGATGCCTGTTTCAGAATCCTTCGGAATTGCCGATGAGCTGCGTTCTTCCACGCAGGGCAGGGCTTTCTGGGCGACGCAGTTTAGCCGTTGGGCACCAGTTCCAGGGCAGCTGCAGGCAGAAACGATAAAGGCAATCAGAGAACGCAGAGGCTTGGCACCGACACCGCCGAAAGCAGAAGAATTCTACGAAGCAGAATAAGCAACAAAGCTTTTCTTTTCTTCTTTCTTTTCCAGTTTCTACCTAACCAGCAATGTTTAAGCAAGGCATGCGAATTACGTGGGTGTTACCCAGCGTTGTGTATTCAGCCTATGAAAAACTACGTTTCTGTGTCTAATCGTTTCCTTGTATTGCGGGAACTACCGCTTGGAAAAGACTGTAGCCCCTCTTTATAAGGTGTTATGGACACCGCAAAGTAAAGTCTACCAGTACTTCGAGAAGACTATGAAAAAGTGGGCTAAACAGGTAAAAACATATATTTCTATAAAGTTTGTTTACTGCTTACGCTAAAGGCGAAAACATGAATTTAATCGATAAAATCCAGAAGCTCAAGAAAGAGAAAAAAGCAGTGATTCTTGCGCATAACTATCAGAGACCAGAGATTCAAGACGTAGCGGATTACGTTGGCGATAGCATTGAACTCAGCCGCAAAGCCATGCAGGAAACTCAGGCGGAAATGATTGTTTGTGCAGCTGTGGATTTTATGGCTGAATCCGCGGCTGTATTGAACCCGGAAAAGAAGGTGCTTTTGCCCACGCTTGGTGCACGTTGTCCTATGGCGCAGATGCTCACGGTTGATGAAGTTAAACGGTGGAAAACGCTTTACCCAGCTGCGCCTGTGGTGCTTTACGTTAACACGTTAGCTTCAGCCAAAGCTTACTGTGATATCTGCTGTACTTCAGCTAACGCTGTGGAGGTTATTAATTCGCTTGATGCTGAAACTGTGCTGTTTGGTCCAGACCGTAACTTGGCTGAGTACGTTGCTGAAGAAACTGGGAAAAACCTGATTCCCATACCTGAATATGGTTTCTGCCCGACTCATTTGCTTTTTCAGCCTGAAGATGTGGCTGGGCTTAAGCTTCAGTACCCTAATGCTGCCGTGATGGTTCATCCCGAATGTAGTGCCGAAATGCGTAAAATAGCTGATTTCATCGGTAGCACTTCGAAGATGTGTCGTTACGCGCGGGAATGTAACGCTAAAACGTTTATCGTGGGTACTGAAATAGGCTTGTTGCATCGGTTGCGTAAGGAGAATCCAGATAAGCATTTTTTCGCGGCTTATGCAGACGTGGTGTGCCCCAACATGAAGTTGACCACGCTGGACAGGCTTTATTCTTCTTTGAAGGAAGAAAAACACGTGGTTAAAGTTCCAGATGCTACGACTGAAAAGGCTAGAGTAGCGCTGGAACGGATGTTTGAAGTTAAAAGCTGAAAAAGCGCTTTAGGCGAGAACGCTTCGCGTGTGTAAGCTGTTTTGCTGTATAATTCGGTTGGGTGGTAGAGCACGTTTGCTTAATTCCCTCGGTTGATGCAGCTTCCTATCGTGGAAACGCCGTGCGTTTTCCGCGGTTGCTACCTTGTTTGCTTTTGCACTGCCAAATTTGATGCGCGCTTTCGGTAGCAGGGAATTTCGTGTTCAAACAACGGTATTTTTTTCACTGTTGCGCTTTCTCCCTAATGTGAGCAACGGGCTGTTAGTGCTTAAAAATTTTGTGATTAGAATCTGTGAAATGCATGGAAACTTTCGTTAAGCCGTATGCGAAGAAATTTTTTACCAGAAGCACGGAGTGCACACGCGTAGCCGAAACTTCACGCCCAGTTTTTTCGCGGTTTCACGGACTTTTTGCAGGTCAATTTCAGGTGTTGTCACCGCTGTGACTTCGGTTTCCAATTCTTCTTTTGCGCTGCGGATGAACTGTAAAGTAGCATCGTAGGCACCAGCGAACTCGGGCTTACAGACTTCGTTGTAGGTTTCTTCGTCGCCAGCGTTTAAGCTGACACTGACTTTGTTCACGCCAGCGTTTTTCAGTTCTTTTGCCACGTTTCTGCCTTGGTTAAGCACGTTGCCATGTCCATTTGTGTTTACGCGGATGACTACGGATTTGCTGTAGTGCTGTCGTATCCACTGTGTAACTTCTATTAAGCAATCCAGCCTAGCGGTTGGTTCTCCGAAACCGCAGAAAACGATTTCCTTCCAGTTTCTAGCGTAAAGGGCTTGCTTAAGTTCAGAGAGTATTGTGGCAAAAGTTGGTTCCTCGGTTAGTTTGAGGTTGAAGTCTGCTACGCCTTTTTTGAAGTTTCGGATGCAGAAGATGCAGCGGTTTGAACACTTGTTGGTTATGTTCAGGTAAAGTTTGTCTTCAAGCCAGTAAACTGTTGTTGGCTTTTCTTCGCGAACCATCTTTCAAGCCTTTAAAACACAATAAGCGTTTTAATCGTATTAAACGTTGTTTGGCGACATGAAGAAGGGTCAGCGACGCAAAAACCGACTCGGCATACAGGGCAAGTGATGGAGGCAGCGAATGGTTTTTGTTTATCTTGACACAATGTGTTCTCAGTGAAAACGCAGTGCCCGTAATCTCGCGTTTTGACCCTTGGCGTTCCAGCCTCTGCACGTGCCCGCCGAAATTAACTTTTAACCCATACACAGGATGTGACCACGCATGCGTCTACTGTTACGCTTCAAGCTACATTCCCCGTTTTGCAGATTGCCGACCGAAAAAAGACGTAGTGCAACGGTTACAGCGTGAAGCCGCAAAGTTGAAGGGGGAAACAGTGTCCATGGCGAATTCTTCTGACCCTTATCCGCGTTTGGAGGCTAAAACAGGCTTAACACGGAAGTGCCTTGCAGTTTTCGCACAGAGCAATTGCCGAGTTCAGGTAATCACTAAATCCAGTTTGGTCACGCGTGACGCAGACTTGCTGGGCAAAGTTCCAGCCATGGTTGCGGTGACTATCACCACGGATGATGATGCTAAAGCGCGGTTGATTGAGCCGCACGCGCCATCAGCAACGGAACGCTTGAAAACCGTTGAAACGCTCATCCGCAAGGGCATTCCAGTGTCTGTGCGTGTAGACCCAATAATCCCGTTTGTAAATGACAAACCCAAAAGCCTTATTGCTACGTTGGCAAGCATAGGCGTTAAGCACGTTACAAGTTCAACTTACAAGGTTAAACGTGACAATTGGCAGCGTTTTGCGGTGGCTATGCCTGAAATTGCAGAAAAGCTGAAGCCGCTGTATTTTGGTGATGGGGAAAAAATAGGTGGCTACGTGCTTTTGCCTAAAGCATTCAGGCTTAAACTGATGAGTACAGTGCGCAGTTCAGCTGTGGAGAATGGCCTGCGGTTTGGAGTTTGCAGGGAAAACCTGAGCCAGTTGAACACGGCAACATGCGATGGCTCATGGCTAATGCCCAAAAGCGTTAGAGGAGCTTGATTATGGTGCAAGCGCGTGTTGTGCTGTTGGTGGATTTGGACTATTTTTTTGCCCAATGTGAAGAGTTGCGGAATCCTGCTTTGAAAGGCAAGCCTATTGTGGTTGGCATGTATTCTGGTCGCACAGCAGACAGCGGTGCAGTCAGCACCGCTAACTACATAGCCCGAAAATATGGGGTTAAGTCTGGGGTTCCGTTGTTTTTGGCGAAGAAGCGGTTGGAGGGCACGGAAGCGGTTTTTCTGCCTGTGGACGCCGAGTTTTACGAGCACGTCTCCGACAGGATAATGCAGGCGTTCAGGGATTACGCTGATGTGTTCGAGCAGGTAAGCATAGATGAGGCTTATTTGGATGTTACGCAGAGAGTTCAGGGAAACTTTGAGGCGGCAAAAGAGTTAGCGCAGAAAATGAAAACTACGGTGAAACAGCAGCACGGACTTACATTTTCCGTAGGCGTAGGACCAAACAAACTTGTCGCCAAAATAGCCTGTGACAGCCAGAAACCTGATGGGCTTGCAGTGGTGACACCTGAGGAAGTCACACTTTTCCTTGCGCCGTTGCCTGTTGACCGCTTGATAGGTGTTGGACGAAAAACAACCGTGAAAATGGAAAACTTGGGCGTTAGGACTATTGGTGATTTGGCGCGGTTTGATGTGCAGAGGCTATTGGAGGTTTTCGGTAAAACCTTAGGCGTTTATTTTCACAACGCGGCTAACGGCGTTGACGACGATCCTGTGCAAGAAGCTGGAGAAACAGAGTCAATCAGTAGAATTGCGACCTTGAAGGAGAACACACGTGACTTGGCGGTCATTTTGGAAAAGACCAAACAGCTAACTGAAGACATCAGCAAAGAGCTTGCGCAGAGAAACATCAGCTTCAAACAAGTAGGAATAATCGCCATTATGGCTGACCTGAGCGTTCACAGTCGGTCGCAAACGTTGGAAAGACCTGAAAGCAACGTGAATATCCTTGGGAAAACTGTGCAATCACTTTTCGAAAAATTGCTCGGCGAATCTGAATTTGAAATTCGCAGAGTCGGCGTAAAAATCTCCCGTTTCACCAGAGAAGAAACTAAGCAGAAGCAATTATCAAACTTTTTCCAGAACACCTAGCTCGAGTCAGTAAGCTATCTAAGGTGAGAAGGAAACGACAGCGCGCAGAAAAAACTGTAGCGCCCATAAATAGAAAGTATACAAAGACTGAATTTAAGTATGGGACAAATGTTTGCGTGGAAGCTCCTTGAAAAGTTTTTATTTGCAGTTCCCGTTACCTACGGTTGATGTCGGGCAAGGAATTTTTCACAAACCGCTATCGACAATTAGGCTGGGAATTTGAAGACGCTAAGCCCAGACAAGCCATCAGAGTAAACATGTCAAACGCGAAGGGCAAAAACCTTGTAGAAAGGCTACACGCCGCCGGAGTCCAGCTTGAGAAAATTCCTTTTCTTGAAACAGGCTACTGGATTTGCAGCGCCAAAGTTTCCGTGGGCGCCACTGCAGAATACCTGCTCGGCTTATACTCAATCCAAGAAGCAGCAGCCCAAATCCCAGCCACCCTATTCACCGCGCTTAAGCATAAGACAGTGTTAGATACCTGTGCTGCGCCGGGCGGAAAAACTGTGCAACTGGCTGATTTAATGGAGAACACAGGTGTCATAGTAGCGTTGGACATCAAGAAACGACGTTTAGCTGCATTGGCGAATCACTTGGAACGCTGCCACATTAGCAACGCGATAGTTTACCCGCTTGACGCCAGACAGGTTTCGCAGCTAAACCTGAAATTTGACCGCGTGCTCTTGGATGCGCCGTGCTCTGGAAACTTCGCCGCGGACAAAGCTTGGCTTAAACACAGAACGCTACAAGATGTAACGCGAAACGCACAGTTACAACGCGAACTATTAACCGCGGCTGCCGCTTGCCTCAGAGATGACGGCGAAATCGTTTATTCAACTTGTTCGCTGGAGCCTGAAGAAAACGAGTTGAACATGAATTGGGCTGTAGAACGCTTGAACCTGCAGATTAAAGAGGTAAACTGCCATGGTCAGAAAGGATTGATAGAGGTTTTTGGAAAGCGTTTGGATGCTTCGGTGGAACGTTGCAGGCGAATTTGGCCTGCGGAAACACAGGGCTTTTTCGTGTGTAAACTCAAAAAGGCGAAAAACAATGAAAGCACTGATTGATTTTGCGCGCAAACTGGGTGCTGATTTTGCTGTGAACGCGGACTTTATAGTGGAAAAGGCAGGTCGTTATTTCCTTCTGAATAGTAACCTGAAAAGGCGTATCGGAAGGAATTTTTATTATGCAGGAACTTACTTGGGAAAAGTTAAAAATGGGAAATTCTTTCCAAGTTTCAATTTGCTGGCGATGCTTGCAAAAGGTGAAGCTAACAAGATTGTTGTTGATAGGAAAACAGCGTGGCTGTTTATTTGCGGCAGAGACGTCTTCAGAAAAGGGATAATAAACATGAAAGGTTCGGGGAGGAAAGGTGCCTTCACGCTGGTGATGAACGAGTTCGGCGAGTGCCTAGGTTTTGGCAAAATAGTGTGCAGTTTGGATGCTGATGTGCAGAGCACTGAGGTTGTTGTGAAGAACATTTCTGATTTGGGGGACTTTTTGCGCAGAGAACAGTAGCGTGTCAGGTGTAAAGTAGCTGCTTCAACGCTTAGTTCTTTGTTGAGGGGCAATATAAGGCTGCGCTCACAGTAATTCAATAATTTGGATATTTGTTGAACGTTTATTTACCAAAATAATCGATAAGCTTATATATGTTTATGCAGAATGTGATTTCCATAACACATGAAAACTGAACATTAAACTGGGTGGAGAAAAAATGAAAAACTTCAAAGACGCAGTTTGGAAGAAAAGCGTAACCAAAGTCGTCCAAGAAATACAAGAACAAGACATAAAATTCGTTAGACTCCAATTCACCGACATAAACGGCATCATAAAAAACTTGGCCGTAAGCTCAAAAAACATTGAAAGCATGTTCGAAAACGGCCAACCCTTCGACGGTTCATCCATAACGGGCTACAGACCCATCGAAGAATCAGACATGGTGCTGTTCCCAGACCCAACAACCTTCGCGGTTTTACCATGGCGTCCCAAAGAAAAATCCTCTTGCAGACTCATCTGCGATGTATACACGCCGCAAAACAAACGTTTCGAAGGAGACCCGCGCTACATTCTTGAAAGGGCACTAGACAAAGCCGCCAAAGCAGGCTTCACGTACATCTGTGCCCCTGAACTGGAATTCTTCATGGTCAAAGAAAGCGAAAATGGAGGCTTGCCAACACCTATAGATATGGCAGGCTACTTCGATTTCCACCCTGGCGACTTAACCGACGATATCAGGCGAGAAATCGCTGACACTGCCGAAGCCTTCGGCATAGAAATAGAAATCTCCCATCACGAAGTCGCCTTGGGACAAAACGAAATCGACTTCAAATACGACGAGGCGTTAAAGACCGCTGACAGGGCAATCACCATGAAAATGTGCGGAAAAGTAGTCGCCGCACGAAACGGCTACATAACCACGTACATGCCGAAACCATTTGCAGGCATAAACGGCTCAGGAATGCACACACACCAAAGCCTATGGGACAAAGAAATGAAACAAAACCTCTTCTACAGCGACGACGAAAAAAACGCTTATCTATCCGATACCGCCCGATTCTTCATCGGTGGACAACTAGCCCACGGCAGAAAAATGTGCGCAGTGCTGAACTCATGGCCAAACAGTTTTAAGCGACTAGTTCCAGGCTACGAAGCACCAGTGTACCTTGCTTGGGCACACAAGAACCGCTCGCCGCTCATTCGCGTGCCAAACTTCGGCGGAAGAAAAAACGCGGCACGCTGCGAAATACGCTGCCCCGACGGAGCAGGAAACCCATACATGCAGTTTGCTGTTTTGCTCGCGGCAGGCTTAGACGGCATCAAAAACCAGACTGACCCCGGAGACCCAGTGGAGCTGAACGTGTACCACATGAGCTACGAGGAACGCAAAGAAAGAGGCATAGTTTCGCTTCCAGAATCGTTGAAAGAGGCGTTGGATGAGTTGGAAAGCAGTGAACTGATGCGTGAGACTCTCGGTGAGACCGCCTTTGAGAATTTCCTGCGGGAAAAACGGAAAGAATGGGACCTTTTCAGACTGCAAGTAACCGAGTGGGAAGTCAACAGGTACATCAAAAGGCTTTAAACAGCCTTCAATCTCCTTTTTGTTTTTAACTTCTAATTTTCTCCGCTAAACTGCTGATTGCCACAGTGGTTTGCTCTCGTTTTGCTAGGTCTCTCAGGACCACCGCGTTTTGTTGCAGTTCTTTTTCGCCCACTATCACCGCGTAGTCCACTTGCCGCTTATCCGCATCTTCCAGTGCCTTAGCCATTTTCCGCCCCATAACCTCGAATTCCGTGGCTATTCCTGCCGCTCTGAGCATTTGTGCAATTTTTAACGCTTTGCCTTTCCACTCTTCTTTAACTGGGATTACTGCCACTCTCTTGTCCTGTTTAGCTTTCTGCGTAGCGTTCTGAGTTTGCAGTGCAAGGGCTATGCGGTCTAACCCGTGTGCCACACCTGTCGCTGGCGTCGCTTCGCCTCCGAATGCTTCAATAAGCCTGTCGTATCTTCCTCCGCCGCCTAACGCTATGTCCAGCTCTGGGATGTACACTTCAAAAATCATCCCCGTGTAATACTCTAGACCTCTGGCAAACGCTGGCTCCACGATGGCGATTTCACATCCGCTTGTGGCGAGCAGCTTTAGGATGTCGAGCAGGTTTTCAGCGGCAGTCTCAGCTTCGCTGTAGCCTTTTACGTGTGCTTTTATTTTCTCTGTTGTTTCAAACACGTTGCTGCTTTTCAGCTTCAGCAATCCTTCGAGAATTGCGCGGCATTTATCGGGCACGAGCGTGAAGGCTTCATCGTATTCTTTTTTGTCCATGCGTTGCAGAATGGTGTTTTGAGTTTTGTCGTCTATGTTTTCTTGGCTGAGGATTCCTCTGAGCACGCCGATGTGCCCCAGTTTGAACGCGTAGTTCCTTAAGCCAGCAGCCTGCATTAGGCTGTTCGTTAGCAGGATTATTTCGGCGTCTGCTTCAGGCTTGTTTGAACCGATTATTTCAAAGTCGGATTGCCAAAACTCCCTGTAACGCCCGCGTTGCGGTTCATCATACCGGTAAACGCTGCCCACTGAGAAGGTTCGCAGCGGTTTCGGCTCATTCTTTAAGACGCTTGTGGCTAAACGCGCTATGGAAGCGGTGAATTCTGGTCGCAGGGCTACGGTGCGGTCGCCGAGGTCTTTGAAGGTGAACATGCGCTGGCGGATTTCCTCGCCCGATTTCGCAGCTAAAAGCTCGTAGGGTTCAACAACTGGCGTTATGACTTCTTTGTAGCTGTAGAGTACGGCTGTTTCTCGCGCTTTGGCTATTACGCGGTTCAGCGTTGCAGCTTCTTCAGGCAGTAAATCGCGCATTCCGCGGACAGTTTGGAAAGTCGGCATAGCTTAACCTTCTGTTACTATTGGGCACTTGATAGTTAAAAAAACTGTGCATTATCTTTTAAACTCTCTTATGCCGTCGAGGTGGGTTTGCTGGCTTCCACTTCCAAACGCACCATACCCAAGTGAACAATGCCCTCGACGTCGACAGGGTGACTTTTGATGTAGCGGTTAACAATTTCTTTAACAAACGAATCTCGCCGCTCAAGGGGTACTCTTTCCGTGTAAGGCAGCCACGTGGTTCTTATCCAGCCAGCTAGTCCTTCAGTACCGCTAAGGCTCATAATTTTTGGCAAGAGTTCAACACGCTTCGGTTCTAATTCTGCTCCAACCAACATCGCCCTGTATTCTTCTGTGCCACAGAACGCGTAAGGAAACATGAACCCTTCAAAGAAACGTTTCCACGGTGCCTCAAATAGTAGCTCATCTAAGATACTGAGTACATCTTTGGCGTTGCCTTTGCCGCCCATCTGCAACAAGAGTTGCCCACCAGCCTTCAGACTTCTTTGGATGCCCGTTAAAACAGCAGACTGGTCAAGAATCCAATGTAACGCGGCGTTTGAGAATACGCGGTCAAACTCTTCTTGAAAAGTCAATGTGCGTGCATCCATTTTCTGAAAAGAAAGATTCGGATAAGTCTCCTGCGGAAAAGTGCAGCGTGCTGAATTGATCATGTCCTTGGAATTATCAATGCCTATCGCGTAGCCTTGAGGTAAACATTGTGCTATTGCTGCTGTGACTTTGCCGTCGCCGCAACCGATGTCCAGCAATGCCTCGTTTCCAGACAGTTTAAGTTTTGGGATAAGTTCTTTTGCCCATTTATATTGGCTTGCAGAGTTTTTAGCGTAGTCTTCCGCGTTCCACGTATACCGCTTTTGCTGCTCTGCCATAGTTACTCGTCTCTTCTGCAGAAAAAAGTTATTTGAATGCTAATTTGGAGACTGAGTAGTAAACTATTTCTCCTCTGCGGTTCATCACAGCCAAAACCAACTCCTTTTTTTGGCTCTGACACTGCATCATGGCGTTTGCCAAGTCGGGTATTGGCACAGGCGTACCCTCTTGAACGCTCATAAGCAGATATGAAGCGGTGTCTTTGCCGTAGGCACCCCGCTCATAAACGCGAAAATCAATTCCTGCGCCGAAGCCTTCTCTGGCAACGTATCCTCTGCTTCGCAAATCGCGGTAAACCAAATAGTTAACCCACGCGTTATCGGCAACTTTTTCGTAGCATTGGAGCAGGCTCTGAAAAGTTGCTTCCTCGCCTTTTTCGTCTTTAACTTCCAGCATACCCTTGTCCAGCAAATAAAGTGCTTCGTAGAAGGCAAGCGTTAGCACAGCGTTTTCTGCTGTGCCGTATCCGCGTTGCGAGAGCGCGTCAATGCTGCTCTGTTCGGTTATTCGGACGCCTTTTTCCGCAAGTACCCCTGTGGTCTTGAATTCTGAACTATTCGGTGCCTCTTTGTTATCGCTCATCAGTTATCAACTATCCGCTCTTTTACTCTTGAACAGTTAACTAATTAACGTTATTACTTTTCTTTTGCCCGCTTCCACCTTGGCAGCGCGACTTAAAACGTTCTCAGCAAACCGCAAGCACATCGAACTGTTAGACCTTAAACTTGGCAAAATCCTTCTTATAGTAAACGCCGCTTTCGCAAATTATAGCCGACACGTACTTCAACGGCGTAATATCAAACGCGGGGTTAAACACGCTTACCCCGTTTGGGGCTGTTTGTCGACCGCCAAAATGCGTAACCTCCAGTGGATTGCGCTCTTCGATTACGACATCTGCGGCTTTACGCTTTAAGTCAAAAGTAGATTTCGGCGCCGCCACGTAAAACGGCACCCCGTGCTCTTTGGCTAAAACTGCAACGCTGAACGTGCCAATCTTGTTAAACACGGCATCCTGCACTATGCGGTCTGCGCCCACCACAACACAGTTCACCAGTCCCTTGTGCATGACGTAGCCAACCATATTATCCGTGATTAACGTGACTGGAATGCCGTCGCGCATCAACTCGTAGGCGGTGAGCCTTGCGCCCTGCAGCAACGGACGGGTTTCATCCGCGATAACTTTGATTTTCTTGCCCTGCTCCCAAGCCGCGCGGATAACGCCGAGTGCAGTGCCATACTCAACAGTCGCCAACTCGCCTGCGTTGCAGTGCGTCAGAACGGTGTCGCCGTCCTTGATTAGGGCAGCGCCGTTTCTGCCGATGGCGCGGTTCTGCTCTGTATCTTCATCCGCGATTTTCTGCGCCTCCTGAACCACGAGCGCCTTCAAAGCCTCAGTGCTTCCAGAAAAACCCTGCACTTTGTTTAATACTCTGTCTGTTGCCCAAAAAAGGTTCACGGCTGTTGGTCGTGTGCTCTTTATGGTTTCTGCCGCGCTTTCCAGCTCGCCTAACAATGCTTCGTTGCTTGTGGCTTTTGAGTGGTAAGCCGTTAAAGCCAAAGCGAAAGCTGCTGATGCACCCAGCAATGGTGCACCCCTGACGCGCAGGTTCTTTATAGCTTCCGCCATCTGGGCGCATGTTGTGATTTTTAAAGTTATTGTTTCAAGTGGAAGCCTTGTTTGGTCTAACGTGAAAACGGTTCCGTTGCGCCATTCTATCGTTCGCATTTAAGGAGCCTCGTTGATTGTTTAGGTTTCTTACGTTGAAGGCTCTGTTTAATATTTCGGAGGCAACAGCGGCAAGGCTACTTTAAGGTTAGGCTGTTTCGAGTGGTGACTTGAGGTAGGTGACAACCTCAACTGGGGCGCCGTTGCTGAACTTTAGTCGTTTTTTCCATTCGTCGCCGACAGCGATAAGCGAGAAAACGCCTGAAATTTCAGCTCTTGACTTTTTGACGAGGTTAACCATTGCTTCTTGAGTTTCGCCGCTTTTGATCATGTCATCCACTACTAAAACGCTGTCCCGTTTTTTAATCGCTTCCTTTGGAATGAAAAGTGTTACCGTTACACCTGAATCTTTTCCCAGAATGTAGGTTTCGTCTAGAAAAGCTTTGACGCCTACTTCCTTGTTCCGTTTAGCCACAACAAGGTTCACGCCAAGAGCGTTAGCAACCATCGTAGCTAAGGGAATGCCATCCACGGCTGCAGTTAAAATTTTGGTTACGCGTTTTCCAGCAAAATTTGCGAGGGCGTAGTTTGCAGCTTGCTGAAGTATATTGTAGTCGCCCACTATCTCCGTGTTGTCAAAGTAGCCTGTTTCGTCGAATTTTATTCTGTTTCGCAGTTCAGTTTCTAAACCAACAAGTTTTGTTAATACTCGCCACAGTTGCTTGGCGCGTGTGGTGTTTGGCAGTACGTGTCCTTTTGCGTAGCGGCTTAGCACCGTTACGGGTAAGCCTGTTTTTGAGGCTAACTCGCGGTATGTGATGTTTCGTTTATACTTTGCAGTTCTTAAAAGCTCGATTGTCATCAAGCGGAGTTTCAAATCTTCTGCGTGAGTGCTCACCCTAAATCTCCTCTTATACACCTATAAGGCAAATACTAAAACATTTACTTCCTAATACAGCTTGTCAATTTATATCTTCCGTTAAAAATCACATTCGCAGTTACTCGTTCAACAACAATACAAAACTTATGCCGCAGAGTAATGCAACAGCGCTACCAAACAAGCCTATTCTGCGCGGGCATATCAAGTTTTTAAACTGGAACGCTGTTTTATCTGAGCGTGAAGCTATTATGCAGAAAACACAGCGGCTGTTCATCGCAGCGCTATTCAGTTCAATAATCTTCGTGACAAACTTTTTCGTGCCGCCGCCCATCAGCTACCTGCTCATAGCAGTCCAAGCAGTCGTGCTGGCTTTGGCAACGTTTTTTGTGGGAAAAGCAGGCGCCACCTACGTAGGCTTAATAGGTGGCGTTCTCTCCGCGCTGGCGCGCCCTGCTTTTGGACCAGCCACTTTTCTCTTCACGTTCCTCTTCGGGCTGTTGGTGGACGCTTTCGCTTGGGTTTTCCAAGTTTCTTCCACAAAAGAGGGCGTGAACCGCAACAGGGTGACATTAGCCATGGCTTTCAGCACTGCAATAATCGGTTTCTCAAGCTACTACGTGACCGCTGTGTACCTGAATCTTATCGCCTTTGACCTTGTGATGTCGGGGCTGGTGGTTTTCGTGGGTGCGGGCAGCGGAATCTCAGCAGGCTACGCAGCGGCTTACCTATGGAACAAATATTTGAAAAGCATAGTTGCCTAAGCATGTGCGAGGGATTGGCGGACCCAGTGGGATTTGAGCCTAAGAAGAAGTGGAGATATCACCCGCAAACTCTTTTTTTATTTAACGGAAGTTTGTCAAGGCGTTATTTTGGCTTACTTTCAGCTTCTCAGCGAAGGCTTCAGCATGTTTGAGGTCTTCTTCATCGGGTTTATCCTTATTCATTCCACCGAAAATCTTTAGAAAGCTATTTGTGTTGAAACCTTTGCATTGAAATTCATCGACAATTGTGTAACCCTTAGAGTTCAGTTTTTGCCTAAGTGTTGAGTGGTCTTTTTCTCGTTTTTTGTCGTCAGATAATCCAGCGGTTGAAAAAATGAATGCTTGCTTGTTGTCTACTTGTGGCAGTTTGTCAGCGAGGTCAAGCAAAACCTTGTAGTGTTTTCCACTATCTATCCCTGCGCCAAAACCTACGAGGTCATACTGACTAAGCTCTTCAAGGGCAGTCTGTTGCGGAGACTTCACCCGTGCATCAAGCACTTTTGCCATAACTTCCGCTACTTTTTGGGTGTTGTTATGATGGTACGAATACACAACTAACAAACACTTCAACGGTAACACCTCCTTTGCGACTTCATTCTTTAGCCACTTCTGAACTGTTCAGTCTTTTTGTATAGGTAGCCAATAGCTATTCCAAGAGCAAGGATCCTTAACACGTTAAACAATAAGCCCATGAGAAAGTAGCGCATCGGATCACTATTCGGGATGAGAAAATGTGAGGGAACTTCGAGTAGGATTGTGGCAATGATTAGGGCGATTAGGCTTAGTATTATGGATTTTAGAATTGGGTTTTTTGTTGGAATCTTATCAAAGAATCGAAGCAAGAAAAAGCTGACAAAGAATCCGATAATCAGACCCCCAACTAAAGCTTCAAGAAGCATTAGAAAATAAGAAATTGAAAGACCCGCTCTATACTCGGCAGCGATGGGTGTCAGGGAAATTGCAAAATTAGTCAACCAGAAGGCTAAGCCTCCCACGATAGTCAATATTAACGCTTTCTTGTAGGCACCATATGGCATCTGCCGCTTATCTCCAACGGTGGTTGCCATTTTATTTCTGTTCCTTAACACCCACAACCAAAAGCCACACTGTAAGAGAAATTTCAGCAATGAAGCTAATCACGTTTCCCGGATAAGCTAATATTCCGTAGTCGGGGAGAAGGAAACCCTGTAAAAACCAACTCATATTGCCGAAGAAATCAAGAATCAGCACTATGCCTAAAAGTTTAGGAAGGAAGCGTGATTTGTAGACTAAGTAACCAGGGGAAGTAGCCAAGCGCTAAAAAATATCTGTGCGATTAGGAACCCATTTGTGTATAAATTGAGATAGGACATTGCCATGGCTTGCAGTTGACCTGTTTGAAATGCGGTGAAGTAATTAGCGCCGCTCAAAAACTGAAGAGCAGCATACAGATTTAGCGCATTAATACACTCTACGGCGACACCGCCCAAGTTTAATAACAAGAAAAGCAAAGCTAAATTTTTGTTAACAGGTTTCAACAACACATAAAGCGCCCATGCTGCTAAGAGGAAGAAAACTGCAGATACTAGTTCAGTTACAAAACCGACCCGAAATAGCCCTTGAGAAGCAACAATGTTGCTGGCTGTAGTTGCCGCGTCTCCGGATACAATAAATTGTGAGCGAACGTATGTGGCTAAGACTGTAGTTAATACGAAAATGATGTAAAACAGCCCCGCTATTCTTGCGGTCTTGCGTGGCGACAAATCTGCAACCTGATTGGTTGTCGTAACGGTGCTCCTTAGCTATTGCACTTAGCGCTATACAGTGCTTATAAGCCTTTCTCACCGCTGCAACTACCAGACAGATTAACAATTAGCGGGCCCGTTGGGATTTGAACCCAAGATCTCCGGCTCCGAAGGCCGACACCTTAATCCGTGCTAGGCTACGGGCCCACCTACACAACAAACTCAACATGAGTTATTAAGGTGGTTACGAAAATTCTTATTAATTAACATAGTATTAACTGTTGTTGCTGCGTGCGGGGGCCGGTAGCTCAGCACGGCTGGAGCGTTCGGCTGATAACCGAAAGGTCGCCGGTTCGAATCCGGCTCGGCCCACCTTACCCTAAAATCTTATAAACAAACGCATCGTAGAGTGTTATCTTGGGGATTATTTTGGTTAAGGACGATGAGATGTTAGAGGAGCTGCGGAAGATTCGGGCTTTGCTGGAGCCTAAGCCTGCGCCTGCAGCGCCAGCGCCGAAGGGGTTGTGGGCTGAGTTCGTGGATTTCCTGTCAAAGTACAAGGTGATGGGGCTTGCGGTGGCTTTTATTCTCGGTGTGTATCTTGGGCAGCTTGTGCAGGCGTTGGTCGGGGACTTGGTTATGCCGATAGTGACTTTGGCTATGCCTGGCGTGCAGTGGGACTCGTATAATATTGGTCCTTTTGCAGTGGGGCACTTCGTGGGTGCGTTGCTGACGTTCGTGATTGTTGCTTTAGTGATTTTCATTCTTGTGAAAGTGACGAAGAAGTGGGGCGTGGAGTAGGCTTCACCGTTCGGCGTGGCTGAGGCTGGCGGGTACTAATAGCGCGGCTGGCGCTTTACGAGCGCTGGCTGCAGTTTCCTCTTTTTTGTTTTTGTAGGTTTTTAAGCCTGTGCGGATTAAGTGCTCGATAAAAGTGCTGCGTTTTTCTCTTCCGCGGGTGTTTTCTATTTCGCGGAATAGTTGTTGGTCCATGGTGATGCTTATGTTGTGTTTCACGTATGCGACCACCTTGTATATTTTGTATATTTAGTATACTGAAAAGCTTTATTAGCTTTACTGCTCAGAATACACATTGGGGAATAGAAACGAAAACTTTACGTATAAGTGACGACGCCCATCAAAAGTTAACTGCTCTGCTCGGCGAAATCACGGCGCAGACGATGAAAATGCAAACTTACACGGATGCCATAGAAAGCCTGCTCAGCCAAAGCGTAATATTGCCGCCTGAACTGCTTAACGAAACAGAGGATTTCATTGAGACGAACAAGCATTTAGGTTATACGACACGTGAGGAGTTCATACGTGCCGCCATACGCAGCCAGCTTGGCTTGTTGAAGGAGCAGTATAAGTGTATTGAAATTCCGAAGGAGGAATACGATAAACTGCAGCAAGCGATACATGACATGGATACGGGTTTTCTGAGCGCTGACGATTTTATTGACCATCAGGTACGGATTCTGCTGGAGAAGCATGCAGCTTGGGTTAAAGAGAAAGAAGACTACGCAGAACGCTGAGACACAGCTATAGCGGCATTAGCTGCGAGTTTTACAGAAGAATATATTAGCCGTTATGCTCATAATATATAGGTAGTGGGCGATGGCGTAGTATCAAGCGACTGTTGGCTTTTGATAGTTGTCCGTTGCCCGTTCGATTACGGAGTGTGATGGTTCAGGATGAGTATTCAAGATGAAGCTGAGTTAGTTATGGCGTTACGCGACTACGACTGTAAAAAAAGAGGCGAGTGGGACGAGGGTATCGACATAACTGCTTTAGACGCGGAAGCAAAGGAAAAGATTTTGCTGCGGGTAATCACGTCAAAATCCAAATCTGGCTTTTACGGAGTGGACGCTGTGCGCAGCATGGTGGACGTTATGAAGCGCGGACGCTACGACAAAGGCGTCCTCATAGCCAAACGGTTCACGAACGCCGCGAAAGAGGAAATGGCGAAGAATAACATTCAGCGCATTTCAGAGAGCCACATGCTGCCGTTCAAGCCTGATCGGCTTTACCTGCGGATAAATAATTATGTTGACAAAATGTGTATAGCCAAGTGCGGCAAAGTTCCAGAAGCAGAAACGGAATGCCAAAGCGACTGCAAGATCAGAGTAATCAGCGACAATGCTTCATTCCATTTTGAAAACGGCTGGCTAAGCCTTCTAAAGAACGATTTCAAGCAGCTCTTGGCACTGAAAAACTCTGAAAAACTATAACTGAAAAATTTGAGGCATTTTTTCATATTCATATCACCTTTCCAGTTGCCGCATTGCTTGTCATATAGCGCGTCAGTTCCCATTGTTCTGCCAGTCTCTGCTCCAGAATAAGTAAGCTTTACTCTGTGCCAAAAAGCTCAATCGTTTAAGCACTTTAGCTAACTCGCACGCGTTTAATGCTGTAATTTTTGCTGTAAACTCTTCATGCTTTGGGTAAACGTTGCGTAAGCTTGCTAAGCGTCTGCGTACTGCGCCATCATGTAAAGACAATTCAGAGAGTACAGCAGTAACTGTTTTGCAGCCAACTTGGTTGATCATGTGTTCGCCGTAACTTAAGCCAGCTAGCAGTGCTGAATCAAAACCCAACTGCTCAAGCTGCCGCAACGCTTCGGCAACAGTTGCGTTTGCATGGCTTTCTGCAATTCGCTGCATTCCTGCGCGTTCAAAAAACGGGTTTACACGTGCCATAACTGCGACTGCTTCAACAAAAGGTGTACCAGCTAATCTAAGCGTTTCGCGTACAAGTTTGGTGCCTAAGCCTGTGCTGCGGTATTTTGGGTGCACTACGACGCGGCTGATTACGCTTAGTTGCTGTTGTAGCTGTTGCAGTGTGCCTTTCCACATTTTGCTTCGTCCGAAGCATGTGGGTGATGGATGTGCGTAGACGATTGTGCCGCAAATTTCGTCTTTGCGTTTCAGTGTGAAGATTTGTCTTGGTGCTGGGCAAGTGCCTGTGCGGTAGTGGAATTGGCTTAGCAGTTTGTAGTCTGTGATTGTGCCTGGTTCTATGTGCATTTCGTGTGTGAGGCTGCATTCTGTTGGTGGTTTGTGGCGGTAGTAGCGTATGGTGACTTGTTTGCCGTAGCGTTTGTGTATGTGTACGTTTGGCGCTAAATCTGCTGTTAAGTCGCTATGTGTTGTGGCTGCGATTACGGCTTTGCCTTGTTCGCGTGCGTGTTTCTGTAGGTTAAAGGCTACTATGCGTGCGGTGTCGCGGTCTAGTGTGCTGCAGAATTCGTCTAGTATCCACCATTGGGCTGGTGAGGCTGTGAGGCGTGCGATTTGGTAGCGGTGTTTTTGTCCGTCGCTGAGTTCGTTGTAGCTGCGTAGGAATAGGAATGCGTCGTTTAAGCCTGCTTTGCTGAGTGTTTTTAGGGCTTCTTGGGTGGTTTTGCCGGTGGTTTCGATTATTGGGGTGTTTGGGTGTATGTGTAGGTCTTTGGTGTCTTGGGCTGTTTTGCCTAAATCGTGTTTTATGGCTTTTAGGAGTGTGCTTTTGCCGCTGCCGCTGTCGCCTGTGATGAGTACGATGTCTGTTGGTTTTATGCGGAGTTTGATGTTGTCGTAGAGTGTGAATTGTTGTGTGGTGTCGGTGCCTAGGCCGAAGTTTTCTGCGATTGTGCGTGTGCGTGGTGTGAGTTTTGCGGTGGCGGTTTCGTAGGTTATGTTGTAGGTGAAGGTGTTGGTTTTGTGGTTGTAGGTGCGTTTGAGTTTGGTTATGCGGAAGTGTTCGTGTCTGCGTGTCAATGGGTGTTGCCTTCTGTTTTGTGTTTGGCTAGTTTTTGGCGGATTGTGTTTAGGCGGGTTTTGGCTGTTTGGCGTTTTGGGATTATGTAGAGTTTTGGTGCTGGTTCCGTTTTTGCGGCGTATGCTGCGAGTGCGAGTGCCCAGAGTTGGTCGTCGTGTGTGTTTGGTGGGTGGTTGAAGGTGAGTTTGCCGTTTCGCGTGTAAGCGTATTGTTGGTCGTTGATTTGTTGGCATAGGCGTTTGTCGTAGGGTATGGCTATGTTGTGTTGTTCCATGGTGAGTTTTAGGTGGGTTAGGATTTCGGTTTTGGTTTGTTGGGTGAGTTTTGCGCCTTCTGTTGTTATGTTTTGGTTTTGGAGTTCTTCTAGGATTGGTTCGCCTATTCCTGTTTGGTCCACGAGTGCTTTTTGGAGGTGGAATTTTTGGTTTGCGCGGGTTACTGTGTTTATCACCTCTGTGTAGGTGGTTTCTAGCGGGAATTCGTGGGTGTAGACGAGTTTGAGTGTGAGTTTGTCTTTTTGGATTATGGCTAGTGCGGAGTGGTCTTGGAGTTTGCCTAAATCTAAACCAGCGTAGTATTCGCCTTTTTGGATGGGTTGTTCCAGTGTTGCGTATGGTTCTAAGCCTGTTTTCTGTGCGTGTTCTATGCATTGGCGGATGAGTTCTTGTGGGAAGTAGCTGGTTGCGGCTTCTGTGAATTCCGCTAAATATTCACGCTTATACGCTTCTGTGGTCATGTTTTGCTGCATTTCCGTTAGGAAAGCGTTGGGGATTAGTGGGTTTTCTGCGCTGGGGATTTTGTGTGTGCTGTATTGTGGGTTGAGGAAGGCTTTGTAGAAGAAGTGGTTTTTGTCCCATGGTGTGCTTAGCAAAATGGCGGTGCCGTTTGTGGTGCTGAGCATGGGGTAGAGGATTTCTGTGATTATGTTTTCGGGGATGAAGCTGGCTTCGTCGCAGATCGCGAGGTTAGCGGTGTATCCGCGTAGCAAATGCTCGCTGCATGGTAGGGCGATTATGGTTGAGCCTGTGGAGAGTTGGATTATTGTGCGTGTTTTGCGTGTGATGCTGTTGCGGAGTAGTGGGTTTGCGTGGGTGAGGGTGAGGATTTTGTCGAACATTATCATGCTTTGGCGGAGTGAGGGTGTGATTATGAGTGTGGTGGTTTTTTCGTGTGTGAATGCGTAGTGGATGGCTTTGGTGGCGATGGTTGTGGTTTTTCCTGTTTGTCTTCCCATGCAGGCGATGATGCGTTTGTTGGTGTCTGTGAGGAGTTTTTGTTGGTAGTTGAATGGTTTGAAGTGTAGGACTGTTTCTGAGAAGAATGCTGGGTCGTTTTTGATTCGTTCGATGGCTTCAGGTGTTAGCGTTGGCATTTTTGTTTGAGCCTCTTTGCGATTTTGGTGGCTTCGGTGTTGATTTCGGTGAGGAGTTTAGCTAGGTCTTGTGAGTTGTCTGGTTGCGAGTGGAGTTTCAGGAGCATGCTGAGTGTGCGGACGTGGCTTGCGAGTGTTTGGTAGTAGAAGGCTTTGGTTTTTTCTGATTGTGTTTTTTCTGCTATTTTGGTTAGTTTGTCGATGATTTGCCATTCTGTTTCTATGAGGTCTTTGGCGTTGCGGCTCTGTTGCGATTTTTTGTCTATACCCCCTCTATATATAGGGTCAACTTGCTCTGTCATGCGGTTTTACTCTCCTGTCTTTTGTGAGATTAAAATGCCTGTTATTGTGCCTGCTAAGCCTGTGATTGTGGCGAAGACTTCGCTGTTCCACGAGTGCAAAAGCGCTAAATGCGCAATTTCCAACGCAGTTAAACTGAAGATTAATGCTAAGGCGAATTTTACGCCGAGAACCAAGCGCTCACTAGGCTGCACTTCAGCAGAGGCAGCGGTTTTGTTGGTGGTTCTCCGCGTTAACGCACGTTTTATCCAATCAGCCATGGTTACGCACTCTCTGCTGCCGCAAGCACCGCCCCAAGCGGGGTTGTTCAGCTTTCATTTTCTCATTTATCGTGAAACTGTTCAGCAACACTTTGGCTTCTTCAGCGTTTACGTGGTTCTTGGCTATGACGGCGGCGTTTGTGGTCCACGGCACAGGCACCGCCGTATAATCAATATCATACAAGCCATCACTATAACGGAAACAATTCTGCGCCAAAATAACATGCTTCTTCTTTGAGCCTAACAAGCCGATGAATATACCCCAGCTCTTTACAGGCACATCAATGCCGCCAATACCGTTGCTTAAACTCTTGCCGATGCTGGCGTCCAGCCACTCAACACGGATTAAATCGCCCGCGGTTAAACGCTTAATCTGGTTCAGGATTTCCTTCATGCGCTCTCACAAGAAACTAGCGAGGCACAACAGCAAATAAAAACCCTCACGAAATTCATAAATCAATTCACCAATTTGTAAATTGGTGAATTTAACAATTTGTAAATTCAGAAAGGCAGAAGACAATAAAATATAAAGCTTCGAGTTATTTGTTTTTTAAAGAGTATTTTTTTTGAAAATCAAAAATAATTGTTTGATAACTTGAAGCAAACGCCTTTGCGAGATTCTCACTGAATGTTTCTTCTTTGAATGCCAGTAATCTATCCAATGCATCAAAACCAAGACCTGTGAGGAGACCGCCAAAAGCGCCCGAGAGATCTGCTGCTATAAGTCCAATTGCTCCCAATGCCAAGGGAACACCAAATCTTATTCCATCGATTCGTTTCTGCAGGCTTTTATCCTCCCAAATATTGTCCAATGCAGCAGATAATTCTTGTTCATTTTTCTCCACCATAACTGGGTCATTTTTCGAAATGCCTTCATTTACGGCATTAAACAAATTCAGAATGTCTTGTTCTTCATATCTGGCAGTCAGTTGCTTGCACGCTTCCAGACTTTCAGGGTAAAAAGTTAGTTTGTTCATTAAAAGCTTGCCTACTTCATATGGAAATACCTTGCCCTGCTGCTTGATTTCATGTTCACTGCCAAATTTATGAGCTTTTCCCAAGGCATCTAAAGTCGAGGCATCCACACAACGTAGTGGATTTCTTAAAGGTCTGAGGACTAGAATATCCAGCATATCCATTATTCTACCTGCCTTTTCGTAATCTGAAGCAAACACCTCTGCAACTTCATTTGACAAATCAGGCGCAATTATAGCTCTAATCATCATGTAGTTCCCACGTAAGTTAGTCATAAGTGTATCAAAAGCTCTCTTGTTTCGGCTATAGACTGAAGTTTTGCGAACATAATTGCGGAAGCCAGAATTTGCTATGATCGAAAACTCATTATAGTATCTAGATAGATCATCATAACTGGCATATCTACCCACGGGTATTCCAATAAACTGTGGCGGTCTGAGCCTTTTGAAAATTGGCTCTAAGAAGTCCAATTTATAATAGTCAGTAGGCTTTCTCAATAGTACAAATTGGATTTTGCCAGTTTCTTCTGCAAAAGTGACAATTTCATTAATTTGGTCAATTCGAAAATTATGAAAAGCTTCAAAAGACTCTTTTTCTATCGGCATCAAAGGTACAATTGCTGATCCTGAAAAGGATGCTAATGACCAAATAGGGACGCGTACGTTACCTCTATACGTTATGGGCTGGTGCAGATTTTTAAATCGCCGCTCTGATGGAAACATTTGAGCTTTTGAAAATTTTCCTTCAGAAACGGTTTTTATGAAATCTTGTATTTCTTGAGTTTCTTGCCTTTCATAATCTGCTAAAAACTCCCTTTTCAGTGGGATATTGCGTCACCATAAGTGTTTATGTTGGAAACCATTCAGTTCTCAATCGCTAGTATTATAAATTTTTTTGCCAAATTTCCCCGTTCATTTTAGTTGTTTTGCAAGTATGTTTTGTCTTTCTTCTCTTGAGGAATTGTGGAAATATATATCTCCCAACAACACTTCACTAGTCTAACGGGGTTGTTTAGGTTTGTCTGTGCTGAACAAGATAGCTTTCTACATGAATAGGCGTGATGAGGTTCCTAACCAGCAGCTTGCTCGGGAACTGGCGGAAACAGAAAACACGACGGGCATACAGGAAATCGCATTGAACCTTAACCACAAGAACAAGAGCGTCGCAAGCGACTGCTTGAAGGTTCTTTACGAAATCGGCTACCTTAAGCCTGCGTTGATAGCTGATTACGTTAACGACTTTCTAGCCCTCCTAAACAGTAAGAATAACCGCATGGTGTGGGGTGCAATGATAGCCTTAGCTACCATAGCCGACAAAAAACCAAGCCAAATCTACACCCAACTAGATACAGTTACAGCAGCCATAAACAAGGGCACACTCATCACCCAAGTCTGGGGCGTTAAGGCATTAGCGAAAGTGGCAGCTGCAAACAATGCCTACAAACAGAAAATCCAGCCTACCCTAATGGCTCAGCTGCGAAACTGCTTGCCACGCGACGTACCCATGCACGCCGAAAGCATCCTGCCAGCCATAGACACAGACAACAAACAAGAATTCCTAAGCATAATAGCCGCCCGAACACCAGAAATGACCACTGCACAACAAGTAAGACTGCGAAAAATCACCAAAAACCTATAACGCAATTCTGCCTGCGCTTTCCCTGCTGGCTGCACAGGCTACGGCGCAGGAACAAGAGCTGCCAGCTCCACAACTTCCGCCGTCAAATCCGCAGCAGCCTTTTTCTTTTGTTCCAGTTTCTTGCGAATCTTACAGGTTTTGCGGGCTATACAGTCCTCGCAGTAAGGCATCGCAGTGCCCGTTTGGCAATCAAGAACTATCGTGCTGTTCACGCCGTTTTCACCTCGCAAAGTGCCACACGTTTAACGCTTAACACACACATCGCTCCTCACGTTCTATTCCTAAGCATACGATGCGTTGGGACGTATATAAACCCAGTTGAGACTTGTTCATAAACATTAAGAAAAATTGTGCAACCGCATAGCCTAAAGGCTAAAGACTGGATAAAAATTAAGCAACCCAAAACAAAAATAAACAGTTAACCACAAAACATTCAGCAGAAAACACCGCGAATAACCCGCAACGCGTAGAGCAACGCTTTTATGGCTTCACACACTAAACTCCGCTATACGCCAAAACAGCAACAGGTGGTGAAAACAACACATGAACGAAACAACCGAGAAAAAAGTACAAAAAGCACTCGAAGAAATAAAACCCAGCATCCAAGCAGACGGCGGAGACATCGAACTCGTAGCCGTAGAAAAAGACACCGTAAAAGTACGCTTGAAAGGCGCATGCGCAGGCTGCCCCATGGCAACACTAACACTAAAACAAGGCGTCGAACGCCTAATCAAAGCCAAAGTACCTGAAATACGAAACGTCGAAGCAGTCTAAAAACAACAAACTTACTTTTTCGCAACCACCACTTTAATCGGCTTGCCAGTGCGCTGTTCAACAGCTTGCAGCCAAGCCTCAAACGAAACCCTGTGCAAATCCTCCTCGCCGAGCCTACCCCTCTCAGATGCCGCCCGCCGCTTGTTCCACACCAAGTCCTCATGCAACTGCAAAACAGCCAAATGATCCTCGCGATCGCTGAAAATGCGAAAATGCGAGTCAAAATCCTTGAAAAGCTCCTGTTTATGCTTAGAATGCACATGCGGTAAGGGACACTTATAAAACTCGTTTTTACCCAACTTCTTTACGCCATCAGCCTGAGCCATAACTTAAACGCCTTCATTAGGAAACTCTCCTTACCTTAAAAGAGTAAACGTTTAAAACACTTTCGCTTCCTTGCCCAACACCAGACAGCCACTAAGCCGACTGGCGCTTCTTGCGTCTTCTCCGTTTTGCCCAACACTTTTTGCAGTAGACAGGCCTTTCAGGATCAGGCTTAAACGGCACATCACATTGCCCGCCGCAGCTGCTGCAAACCGCCGTGTAGAGGCTGCCAGCGTGAAACTCCTTGAACAAGCGGTACCTTGCCAAGCGCGGCCAACCTGTTTTTGCATAACTAAGCATTTGAGGGTTAGCTTTCAGCCACCGCATCATGTGAAAGAAGCTTTTCGCCCGTTTCGCCTCTCGCTCAGCAAGCGGTTCATACCCCAAGTTCCGTATCTCATCCAAGTAAGCGATTTCCGTCAGCCTCTGCGGTTCGTCGACTACCTTAATCCGCTTGACGCGGTCTTCACCGTAAGCTTTGCGCAGTTCCGCGGCGGCTTCATCGAAAATGTTGCCTTGGCACATGTGTATCTCTTCGTCGGGCTTCAGCTTCAACGCCGCAACCAGTTCGGTTACGATGCGCGTGGTTTCCTGCAGGTACTTTTTTTCTCGGAAAACCTTCGGCTGATAAAATTTCACGTCGACAAGGCCGTACTTGAACTCGCCTGTTTCCAGTCTGTAGGCGCCTATGACTACGCCGAAAAGCAGGTCGCCGCTGCCTGCATCATCTATAACCAGTGTCACCTGCGAAGCCTCATTCTCTCTTGTGGATGGGCGTGGTTGTATAAAAACAGTCCGTCAGCGCTTTACTGAATGGATACGTTAATTGTGAATGAGTATTTTGGGGAAGCAAAAGGTTTTTCTTGTTGTTCTGCGGATTATAGTGTTGGGTGTGTTATTGCAAGTCGTAAGAAAACATAAACGTAACAGGGTGTTAACAGCCTTATTATTACCCGCAGCCGCAGTCCTCTTCATCATCGGATGGGGCTTGTCATTGATAGGCACGCAAAAGCGACCGCGCAAAGCCACCGTTAAACCTCAGAAAGACAACGTGCAGATAGGAGCCATCGTATTCGAAGAACCAACAGAAATATCCAACTAACAAACACGTCTGCTTCAAAATCAAATTTTCAATTTCTTAATCAGCGCTTTCACGCGTTCCTCATCCTTCAAGAAATCTTCCACAATGGCGTTTGTTAGCTGGTAGATTTTGATGTCGTTGAGGATTGCCTGCTTGCGAATTGCCCTGTGCAAGTCCTCGCGGATTTCCACCACTACACGCCTGCTCCCACTCAACCGCCTTTCACCTTCAACGCCTCAAGTTTGCCTATTAAGTGCAAATCGCCAGCTTCAGTCAGCACCATCAACGCTTTGCCTTCTGGATTCAGAAACGCCAAGCCTTTCCCAAACCCAACTTTTTCAGCTTCTGTTATGCAAAAACCATTAGCGAAAATGGCGTCTGCAAGTTGCCAGTTCGCACAGTTCACGCTGTTAGTAACTATGCCGCCGTTGAATGTGACTTGACCCGCGTACACGCTAGGCAACCTAGCTTCAGCAACGGTTCCGCTCGTGATGTCGCCAGCGGCGTGCACATGCCCAGCAGGTGTGTAACGCCCATTCGGGTTAACGTACATCGGGTCGTAGCCTGCACCCTGCGCTTCAAGCACGTAGCCGCCTGTGCCTTCTGGAAGTCTATCTGCGGCGAACCTGCCGCTTGCGATTATTGCGGCGTCTGCTGTCACGTTCTGCAATACGCGCGTGTTGGTTATTACCGTGTACCCGCCGATGCTCAGCCAGCCTAAGCTGCCTACGCCCGCAACGTACAAGCCGCTCCAGCTGAAACTCGCGTTACCAAGGTCATAGGTAGCATCAGCGTAGGGTCTTACAACGCCAGTTGCAGCAGACAAAACCAAATCGCCCGATTGAGCACTTAAAAAGGCGTTGACGTCGTCAAAGCCGAAAGTCGCTTTAATGGCATCGCTTGTTCGGAGGTTAATTGCGGGCGAGGTTTTGTTGATGTTCAAGTCGCTTGCCAGCATCATATCCGCAAGGTAAAGCTTCTTAAACCGCTTTTCAGCCGAGCCTAACTCGGTAACGTTGTCGCCTGCAGGCTGAACGCGCACGGCTTTAACCTCGAAAGTTTCTTCGGCAATGCGCTTCAAGTAAACGTCAAGCGCCGCAGTTCCGCCGCCAAATTCGAGCGTATTCTGCGTAAGCTGCATAAGCGCGTTCTCGCCGGGAACCCTGCAGCGCACGTAGCCGGCGCCAGGCAAAAAGAACGCGTATGAATGCACTTCCTTCCAGTTTCGAGTTTCATTGCCCAATAAGCCATGCGCGTTATCGGTTGGCGTAAACTGGTGATCCAGAACGGCAGAGCCAGCCTTATTCTTGGTGCGAAACTGCATTATTGCCGCGGTGTCATCAAAAGGACCGAGAAACCGTGGTGCTATCCAGCCTGTTATCTTGTCCCAGCCGCCGTCGTCAAGCGTAAGCCACGCGTTGCCAGTCTCGTCGCCTGCTTCATGTCCCACGTGGTGGCTGCCGACGCCGCCGCTTTGGGTTACGCTTGGAATGCCGCGTTTGCCGAGTTTAGTGCGGCTGAGCTTTTCCACGTTCACGGTGAACGTGCGTAACCCATAGAGGTAATCGGCGAGTTGCGGCGGCTCCTTGCCTAATTCCAGTGTTAGCTCAAGCGTTTGAGTTTTAGCGTCAACGCGGTATTCGACGCTTTCGATGCGGAAGTCAGCGTCAACGTTCTCATTCGGAAGCAGCACATGTGTTTTGTCGGCAGGCAAAAACGGCGTGTTGCCGTAATCAATTATCGTGCTCTTAACGGTTAAGTACTCAGCAGGGTCCTTCAAGTAAGCCAGTAAAGCCTTTGCTCTTAAGTTGCATTCGTTGTCGCTCCACAATTCCTCATCCGTCTCTGTCAGCTCGCGTAGCCCATAAGCTGATTGGCTTGCAGCGTCTTCGCGGACAGCCGCGTAACGGCGTCCGCCAAAGTATAAGCCGTCAACCCAGAAGCTGCCCGTGCCCGCACCTGCAAAATAGCAGGCTATGCGAAGCTGCTTGACGTTTGTCCAGTCGAATCCAGCGGCAACGCTTTCCCAGTCGCCTTCGTTGCCAACGCCGACGCGCAGTTGCGTTGTGCGCCATTCATCAGGTCCAACAGTAAGGTTTTTTCTGGCTTCTCTGCTGCTGGTGTCAAACAGCGAAACGGTCACGTTGCCGTTTAACGCCTTCTCAAGGAAAGCTAAGAACTCGAAGAACGGGTACAGGTTGCAGTTTACCTCGTTGCCAGCGTTAAGCGTGAAAAGGCAACTGCCGTAGTAGAGGTTCTGCGCGTAAGTCTTAATGCTGCCCGCACCCTTAGCTTTTTTCTCTATGTCAAAACTCACTGCGCCTGATGTGGCTGTCCAAACGCCATCCGAAGGCGACAAACTCTCAGTCCACGCATCCTTGTCCAAAGGCACACTCTTGTCGGCGACGCCGTAAATCATGATTTTGTTGCGGACGCGGTGGATGTCCCTGCGGTACTCGCTTTGCTCGATCTTCTCGTTTAAGCTTACTGGCGAGGATTTGCTATTACGTGGGAAAAACTCGAATTTGCCGTCAGGTGCCACGCGAAAATCGTAGCCGATGACGCCGTTCTTGTCGCTGCTTTCCGCAATGTACTTCAAAATGTCCCAGACAGGCGAATCCGTGTACTCCAGCTTCGTGTACGTAGTATCCGTAGCCTCCACAAGCTCAACTTCACCACGTACATGGCTTAAGCCTGCGTAGTAATCCAGCAAGTCCTTAACAACTGCTTCGCCTTTTTGGCTTTCATACGTCTTAGTGACTACACGGCGGAAAAGCTTCTCACCCCAGCACCGCCCGCTCACGCGCACATAATTCTCCGCAGGCGCAGACTCGTACTCTACACTTTCAGTCCGCGTGGTAATCACCTGCGGCACATTAGCGCCTCTGCCAATGCAGACGTAGCCGTCCATGCCAACACTAAGCGGGTAAGCTCCGCCTAGACTGTACTTGCCATCCCAATTCTGCAACAAGAGCTCCCAACTGCTAACCTCTTTCGTGGCGCCCAAATGCACGCGCGCTTCAATAACATCGCCCTGCGGAACGCCTATACCGCCTAAGTTAACCGCAAGCTTCGGAACCTCAACGCTCACGCGCTACTCCACTCCCCGGCGGTAAAGCTCTGACTCACCCGTCCGCTGAATACTCCGCGTGCGAGAAGACACTTCAGCCGATGCAGAGTTAAAGTCCTCAACACTTGAAGTAGCAGCGTTCATGCTGTCTGCAAAGCTCCACATCGCAGCCGCAGCCGCAACAATCACTGCAATGCCCACGCCCGTCAAAGCCAAAAACGTCCCATAGCTAATGTTCAAAGCGTTTTGTGCTGCGGTTGCTACCCAGCAGGCGGCAGCATACACCTTTTGAGCCACAGCTAAGCCGGTGCTTGTCCGCAGGAACATACCTAGTACCGTGACGACCATCATGGCAGAACTAAACGTGCGCGTTTGCTCAGCATTCAGCAAGCCGAACTGGTTGGCGATATACCCAACAGCCGTGCCCGTAGCGCCTAAACCTGCAAGCGCGGAACCCAAGCTCTTCACGCGGGTAGCTAAAGCCTCAGCGTCAGTTTGAATCCTGCTGAACTCGGCGCTTGCACGGTTAACCGCCCTTATCGTAACGGCTATTTCCCTAAAACTCACAAGCCAGCCTCCGTTTTAGCCAAGTCTAACGCCTCCAAAAACACGCGTTCAAGCTCTGGTACACACGCTTGCACTGCAGGCTGAATGAAGGGCTGTGCTCGTGCGTAGAAAGTACCGAATTCAACGTTAGCCGCATAAGCTGCTTCCGCCCCGATTTCCGCTTGCCACCCTGCGGTTCGCGCGTAAATTGTGCTGCGCAGGTAGCCGGTGCGCACGGGCACGAGACGTGCTGCTTCTGTTTTTACGCTTTCAGCCCATTCCGCCAGCCGCGCGCTGAGTTTGCTTTGCATTTCCGCGTCAAAGCGCATTATAGCCTGCTTGAATTCCTCAGCGCCTGAGAGGTCTATTGTTATTTCAACGCTCATGTCTTTTCGCCTCTTTCTGTTGCTCTTCTGTTTGGCGGTCTATTTCGTTGAGGATGACCGTGAACTGGTGTATTGTTCGGGCGGGTTGCTTGGCAAGCTGCTTGGGTGTCCACCCGAATTCTTTGCAGAGGCGGAAGTCTGTGACGGCTGGATGCGGTTTTTGCCTGCGGATGGCTCGGATAAAAAAGCCGTTTCATCGCGCGTCAACGCACACAGGTCATTAACGATTTTAGAGAATAACTCGCCTAGCGGTATTGGAACGCCGTTTTCTTCGTCTAGCAGCTTCTCAAGCGTAACTGGCTTGTGCTGTGGCTGTTCTTTAAGCGCTACCCAAATGGTTTCGGCTTGGATGGCTATGAAGTCGCTGCTGACCACTTGCCCCGACATGGGATGGTACCGTGTGTGCTTCTGGATTATGCGGCTTCGCTTAGCCCACGTGAGCTCTTGGAAAACGTATTTACCCGTGTACTCGCCGCCGTACTCGGCGCCAACTTCAACTGTTTCTCTTCGCATACACATCACCCTTATCTAGCTTATCGCTACGGTTCTAGCCACGAACGTAGCCTTCAAGCTGACTAACTCTTCAATGCGTGTTGGCGCTGCAATATTTTCCCATTTGCAGTTGCTGAAGACCGCTTTGCTACTGCCGCCTAAGCCGAACTCCAAAGTAAACTCTGCATCGTTGATTACGTCGTCAAATTCTTCTTTGCTTTCGAACTCAAACACGAGTTCGCCTGTTAAGTTGCGGTGTCTATGCGGCAAATACTTTAGCACGTTCCCATTTGACGCGCGAATCACAGGCACTTGTTTGAGGTTGTTTTCGATGTTGAATTTCCAGTCGGTCACGCGCTCCAGTGTTGTCGTGTCTTTTTTGATGTAGCTTTCGTAGAAGGGCACGGCTCCAGCGTAATCCGTGTACGTTGCGCCTTCTATCTTAGCGGTTCCCGTGGCAACGTTCTGCGCAAGCAATTCCGCCGTGGCTTTCACCACGTCCTCTATGCTGCATTCAACCGTGGCTTTTTGGAACTTGCAGCCCGTGTACAACAGCGAAAGCACATCAGTGGCCGAAGCGAAAGCGCCTTTGTAGTAGAGCAGTTGGATGCTTAGCGATTTTTCCAACTCAACTCGGGCGTTTTGGAGAAGGTTTATGGGCGCGGCGCTTGGCAGCGGATAAGCAATTTTCAGGCTTGGCATGCGTAAGCCTTTTTTGATGGCTTGGAGGTCAACGGAGCCTACGCCGCGAAGCTTGATGTTGCTTGGGTTCACGGTGGGTTCCACGCTTTCGGCTGGAACACTTAGCATCGACGGTTCCGTGGGTGTTTGCCCATACGCGGTTTCTTCCACGTAGTAAACTCGGCTTTCATGGGCACTGTATGTTTCAGGCATCTTTTCTTTTTTCACACTCCTATGTTCTCGAAGAACCATGATTTCACGGTGAACTCCGTGCGGAAAATGAAGGGCTTAACGTCCACGCGGTCCACATTGCGGAAACCTGCTATGTCGCAGTAAGTTACGCCGTTAACCGTGACCACGCAATGTACGTAGTCGCAAAACAGCACTGCAGGGGTTGTGCCGTTGCTGGGATTCAGCGTGCGGGCGAGAAGCCACACGTAGCCGTCCGCGTCAACGTACTCTGCCAAATCCGCAGTCAACGTAATGGTTATGTTTTCGTCTGTTCCGCCAGCGCCGCCTGTCTGCGCGTTCTGCCAAGCAGCCGCAACGTGATTCCACACTTTAACCGCAACGCCGTCTCCGCTTGGCGCCGTGCCGTAGCCCTCGAAGGCTAAGACTATTTTCTGCACGGTTTTTGCTCGGCTCTCAATTTTGAAGCGGAACAGCATAACCGCGTAGTCACCGTTTATACCGTGGCTTATTTGGCAGCGGTCATCGTCGCTGTACCAAAGCTGCTCATACTGCACGCTTGACAGTTCAAGCCAGCCCGAATCGTAAGGCGAAGCTTCAGTGTTGCGAGCGTAAGCTTTGTGCGTTTGCGTCGGCGGACCAGTGTTGAAGAAATCGTAAACTGACTCGTTGGGCTTGTTGCGATTTTGCCTTATGATGCGGTTGACTTCCTCCACGATTTTGCCGCGCAGGGCTCTGCCGCTCTCGCTTGCGCTCGGCACATCAGCCGCCCAAACGTTAACCCTCAAAAACGATAGACGCCTTCGAGTTTTGCCGCTTAACTCAAGTTTTTGGTCGCTGCTTTCAGCCAAGCCCACAGTCACTTGCCCATCACAGTTCTTCAACGCTTCACTGTTCTGCCATTCGCTGGTCACGGTGATGTTGGCAAGACCGCCATCGTCTTTCACCACGCACATCTCCTGCCTAAGCAGCCTAGCCACGGTTACCGCAGCGTCTTCCATCGCGCTCATTAGCCTATGAGCCTCCTGCATGTGGCTTTGCGGTAGGCAAGTTCGCCTTTGAACATGAAATCCTGCACGGTTAGGATTTCGTAGTCTTCGCCGTTTCTGCAGATTTTGTCCCTGCAGCGCACTGGCGCAAACACGTGCATGGTAAAGTACTCGCTTGCGACGTAGCCTGGTTCCAGCAGAATCTCTTCTGCTTTAGCAGGCAAAACTATGGCTTTTACGGTTATGCCTTCGCCGTAGGCTACGTGTTCGCCGCCTTCCGTTACTGGGTAAAGCGTTAGGTTTTCGCCTTTGCTGTTCAGGATTTGGGTGAACCGCGTTACTGGCGCCTCATAGCCCGTGAAGAGCTGCGCGAGCCAGCACACCGTAGCCATAGCCTGCTTGTTCTCAACTGGGCTGTAGTCTGCGTGTTTTGCACCCCAAAACATGAACTTGCTTGAGTGTGCAGTGATGAGTTTTACGCTGAACTCGTAGGCGGACTTGTCGTGGTCTCGGCGTATCTGCGAGAGTATTCCCGCGGTTACACTGTCATAATAATCACAAGCGGACGTTTTCGCTGTAACGTTGATGTAGCCTGCCCAGCATATGGCAGGGTTGTACGCGGGGTACAACGGCGAAGCATCAATACCGTTGACAAACAAGTACGTTTTTTGCACGGTGGCGCTCCAACCTTCATACTCGTAAATGCCCAGCAGAGCGTAAGCCACCGAATCATCAAAAACTATGTTGTCATCAATGCCTGTGCGGTGCCACGCTGCGTCTCCGCTGGGCGGCGGGTCATAAAAAAGATAACAGCCCTCTAAGCCGACGCGGTAAAAGCCCGCTGCGTCCACGATCATTGCTTCGTACGTGTCTTTGTTGGCTGGGTCTGATTCACAGAGCAATTTCAACGCGATAATCCCGTAGAGGCATTCCACGTCCATCTGGCTGAGCCACGTGTCCGTTTGGGTTACGGCTCTTGCGAAGCCTCCGTAATAGCGGTCGTGTACTCCGAGTTGGCTGGGTTTGTGCTGCATATTGTAGAGGAAAGTGCCTCCTGCTAACGTGGCGCTGTTCAAGTAAGCCATATTGCTTGTGAGTTCATAGGCTTTCAGCAGGGCAGGTATCGTGCGGCACGTGTCCACGCTGTGGTACTCTGTGCTGGTTTCGGTGCTTTTGAATCCGCCGTACGCCTGCTTATTGCTGTCTGTGCACTGCTGCGTAAGTATCCAATCTGCCAGTGACACGATTTTGGCTTCTATTTCGGTGCTTCGGTCGTCGAACTGTGGGTCGAGGTAGGCTTCGAACAGGAAGTCTATAGCGAAGGCTGCGGCGAACGCTGCTTTACCCCACGTGGGGTCGGGTCCAGACTCGGGTATGACGTAAACGTACGGTGCATAATCCATCACGAACTGGTAGTAAGCTTCTGGAACCGTGTCCATGGCGTTTACGCGCTCCTGACCACAGGCTGCTTTAACCCGTTCAATATGCGTTCAAGCTCCTGCTGAAGCACAGCTAAAGGCGGAGCCTTGTCCGCGACGCTGACGTTCTGGTCGCCCACGGTGAAGCTTAAGCCCACCGCGGAGCCGCCTGTTAAATAGCAAATCGCGTAGACTGCGGCTAACAGCGTGATGAACTCTTTCTCCGCTTCACTGCACGCTGTGTAGTCTATTTCTCTGCCAAGTTCCAGCTCCAGCGTTACCTCGGCGCGTTTAACCATTTTCTGAAGCTTAACGTCTGGAACATCCGCGGAGCCAACATTAATTGTGTCTCGCACGTCGCTAAGAGATACGTTTGCCAATCAGCGTCAACCTCACGCACTGAAAAGGCGAATAAGCCTGATTTAAACAATTTTCACGATAAAAACGCCTAATTGAATCCTGTTTATCTGAAAAGGCTTTTTTAAATGGTTTTAGCCAAAACAGCTGTTCTGTGTGGCTATGTATATCGCGGTTTCTTTTTTGCGGGTGTCGCATCTGGTTTTTTGCGCTTGAAAACTAAATAGCTTGCTAAAACGACGATTATGACAGATGTTGTTACGGCTACAACTGTGATTACTGGGAAAGGCTCTATATTAAAGTGAATCGTTGCAGAAACACCCATGTTTCCAACTGTATCGTTGGCATAAACGGTCAAGTTATGTGCGCCATTGGTTAACCCCGCTAAAGTGATGTTCTTGCTGGTGGTCACGTTGTCTTCTCCGTCAAGACTATAAGCCAACCATGAAACTGGCTCATGTGTCGTGAAATTCAACGGAATTTCATTCGTGCCATAAACCTTGTTCTCCGGCGATAGAATCAAAATAGCTGGGCGAGTTGTGTCAACTGAGAAATAAACTGTGTTGGAAACGCCCATGTTTCCAAGAGTATCGTTGGCATAAACTACCACGCTATGGTTACCATCCGACAGCCCAGTAATCAGGGTATTTTCATCACCAGTCACGTTTGCCAAACTGTCTAAACTGTATCCGCTCCAATCTATTGTCTTAGTCGCCGTGAAAACCAAAGAAATAGAGCTCACGTTGTACGCTCTGCTTTCAGGAGATACAACATCTATTGCGGGCGGCATAGTCCCATACGCAAGCGGCGTATACTGCTCGTTCAAGTCTAGACTTTCGCCGTCACTATTGCGGCCTCCAATCGCGTACAAAACATCACCTATAACGGCTACACCCAAATAACTACGCGAACTCGACAGTTGAGCGCCAATGCTCCAAGTATCATTTTCTGAGTTATAGACTTGATTTGAACTATTAGACGATGCGTCGCCGCCTATAACATAGATTTGTTTTGGCGCAAACACCGCCGCAGTTGCAGCTGCAGCTGCTCCAGCAACTCCAACAGGAATGGAGCGCCCATAACTCCATGAATCGTTTTCAGCGTCATATATTTGATTTAAACTGCCAACACGAGTATTAAACGAGTTTTCTATTACGTACATTTTGCTGTCGATAACTGCAGAAGAGCAACTGTAAACAGCGGTTGGCATCGGCGTCTTCGTGGTCCACGTGTCCGTTTCTGGATCATAGACTTCAAGTACAGTGGAAGATACCAGATACAAGCCGAAAAAGTATCCGCCGACCACGTAAATTTTTCCGTTAATAACGCTTGCAGTTAACTCAGCTCTGCTACCTTTAGGTATTGGAGTTTTGGTTTCCCAAGTGTCCGTTAGGGGGTCATAAACTTCGTTCGCGGCAGTGAACCCGTTGGCTGTGACCCCGCCCATAACATATATTTTGTTTTCGTAGACAGCTATGCCGAAGCGGCTTCTTCCAGTCGGCATCGCCTTTTTCGCAGTCCAAGTGTTCGTAACGGGGTTGTACTCTTCAGTAGCATTGCTGCCGCCGTCGCCGCCAATCGCGTATATTTTTCCATTCACCACAGCAACGCCAAGTCCGCTTCTTGCCGTGGGCATTGGCTGCTTATCTACCCAAGAATTCTCAGTTGCGCTGGCTGACTGCACTTTAACTATGCATAAGGAAAGCACGCTGAGCATAACAAGTAAGAGAGCAATACTCTTAGTTCTGTTCAAGCTACTCATTGTTCACTGTATTCACTTTTACAGACTTATAGCTTTTGGAAAATACGTACACGCCGATACCGCAAGTTGAATAAACGCTAGCTGTCTTGTGGCGCTTGAAAGTTAATTTTCTTCCTCACAACCATGGCAAAAAACGTAACTAGCATAAGCAGCGGCAAGATTACCCATGCTGGAAACTCGGGGATTACGGCGTCGACAGAAAAGGAATACAGCATATCTGCAACCAAGTTTACTGCAAGGTTCAACGATTCGCCGCAGCGGTTCTTGAACACCGCGTCAGTCCAGTCGTAGTGCTGGTCCATCCAAACGCAGGTTAAATCACCGTCCAAGTCGAAAGTCGTGTCGTTGGCAAGCGTCACTGCCGCATCGTAAGCTGAAATTGCGCTTAGGCTGCCGTCGAAAACGAGGAAACTATTAAATTCGCTTGTGTAGCTGCTTGTGCGGTCTTGCACGTAGGTTTCGTAGTCGCTGTGGTGCGTTTCAGCGCCCCACGCTGTTGATGCGCCCATCACGTGCCCGAACACCGCCATGTCCGCGATGTAGTGGGTTACAGCGCCTAATCGCTTGGCTGCTTCGCTGGTGTTTCCTGCCTGGTAGAGGGCAACTGCTTCTGCATATTCGTCTCTGGCTCGGACAGCCGCCGCGTTGTCCTGCACTGAACCGTTAGCGAAAAAGTAAATGTGATGTTTAGTTGTGTCACCTATGCCGTCTGATGCTTGATTGTTATCTGGTAGCTCAGTACCGTACAGGAAAATGGCTTTGTTGTCCAGCAGAAACTGCTTGTTCTGTTGCGGTAACCAATCCAACGCGTGTTCCGCTATCCAGTCGTGCGTGCCATAGTCTGGATGAGCAGGGTCTGCGCTGTAGCCGCCATTGCTCCAGCCTGAAACCACTACTACGCCAAAACTAACTATGATTAACGCGCTTAAGAGAATGCACGCACAAGCAGAGACTACATGCTTTTCCTGCATATCACACCACAGCCGGTTATAGGCTCTGTTCAGATTTAAGAATTACCTACTCGCCTGTAAGCTGCACCGCCAAATCGCCTATGAGTAGGAACAACCTGGTTTTTTTGGCGCCGACAACTCCAACTTGAACAGTTTCAACGAGCTGGATGGTTTCTGTGACCTGAAAGACTTTGTTCACGATTATGCTGTCTGCAAAGTTCACGGCGTCAGCAGTTACAATGTTTTTGCCGGTTAGAACCACATCACTCATGCCTGCAGAATCAGCAACAGAGAAAGTTTTATTCCGAAGAATTGCCTCTGTAAGTGCCGCCATGTCAGCAACCGCCAAAAATTTGTCTCTTAAAATGGCATCGGTAAGCCCAGCAAAGTCAACCAACGCGAACGCTTTACCCCGCAAAAGCGCCTCAACTAAACCAAACGAATCAGCAATTTTTAATGTTTTGTCGGTTTGCGATGAATCAGCAACGCCAACAGAATCCGAAATGGGCAACAAAGTTTTATTTCTAACTATCGTATCGGAAAGCAGCGAAGAATCAGCCACAGCAACCAAATGCTTATCGCGGTAGGCGGCATCCGAAAGCGCAAGTGCGTCCGTCACTGTCTGCAATGTGGCTGTTGCTTCGGGTCCTATGTAGGCGTCAGCGACAACAACACAATCGAAAAATGCAGTGCTATCTGCACTTGACCATCCGCCTGAGGCTATGCTTCCGATTGCGAAGCGGTCAACATTTTCTGTTCGCGCGTCCGTGTTTGTTGCCACAAAGTTTCCGTCTAAGTAAAAGTTATGTTCGTCAGCGTTAGCATCGTATTCCACTTCAAGGCAATACCATGTGTCAGCAGTTATTGTATGCGTGTAGTAGGTGGATGAAGTGCCGCCGTACATTTCCCACTTATATGTACCGCCGTCATTCAAATAACCAAGAAAAAGCTTCATGTTCCAACCGCTATCATAAAGAACTATTAATAAACGCTCCTGGTTTAAATCGGGAAGATTCTTAACTCTCCAATAAAATCTTGCAAAAACGTTTGCTGACGCAGTGAAAAGTTTAAATGGATATTGGTTGGCTTGCGCCATATCAACGCTCATCGCATACGAGCCATGATGCTTCACTGTGCCTTGAACTGTAGGCGACCCCACAACACCATCCCACTCACTGAAGTCGCCACTATCAAAACCGTCGCTGAAAAGCACGGTGAAAAACCGCGTCAAATACAAGCGCATTTTCGATGAAACTTTAGGAAAAACGTGTTTATGCACATACGCTTCCAACGCTTTCGGGTCTTTCAAAACACGGGGCGGAACCCGCAATGGCACGCCATAATTTTCAGCGCAATGCGGGCACGTATGACTCTTCTTAGAAACAGCCTTCTTACACCGTGGACAAATATAATCCCACATGGGAAGCAAACGCAAAAGAAAAAAGGGAACCTTCAAGCTGAAACGTCCTTTTAACTGAACGTTATCTGCAAACTAAGCGTCCACGTTTCTCCAGAACTTTTCGTGCCTTTTGACGCGGTTTTCCTATTCAAGTTCTTGCCCGAATCACTTGAAGCATTCACGACTGTGTACTCTTCCCACGCATAATTCGCATCGCTACCGCCAAAAGTTGCACGCCACTCCGCCGTCTGATTAGTCCTCACAGGATAACCTGAATCCATAGGCGCGTAAGTTTTGTTTGTTGCCGCCTGCAAACCAGCCTGCGACGCGTTTTCTGCTGTATTGCTGTCACCAACACCAAGTCTCGCGTTGCCGCTGTCCCATTTCGTCGGTGTCCCAATCCCGCAAATAACGTCAATGAGTTCCTGCAATCCCTCATTCAACGCAACATTCGCAGTCCACTCTTCCATAGTAATGAACGCTTCAGGAAACTGTCGTAACACCTCCGCCATCGAGGCACCCAGCCGCAGCATCTTCGCTACGTCACCAGTAGAATCTCTAAACTTATCAATGTGCCACTTAGCTTTCCAACTCACGCTATCCAATGTTTTTTCCATTTTTCATCTTTTCCTCCATTATTTCATTTTTTTCCGACGCGGAAAAACCGCGTTTCGCCGATTTGCACGGCTCATCAGGGAAACTGCGTTTTAGCTTTTTGACTCTACTTCTTTCGCCTGCTCTTCCTTCAGGTCATCAGATAAAGTTGCACCTACAGCACAAGTGAACCCGACAGCTGCGCACGCTGGCGCCGTAACCGCAGGAAGTGACGGCACCGCAGCAACCGTCGCCGAAGCGGCAAGATAAAACACAGTTGCCAACGCTAACCCAGCGAAGACAGCAGCAGCAGCAAGCCTACGCGTTAAACTTACCATGCAAGTTCACCTCCCGTTTCACCTATGACCGAGTTACCTCCTTCAAGGAGCCGTCAACGTTCCAACTGAACGTTAATGTGAAAAGCAAATCCACATCTTCATAAGCCTTCAAGGTTGCCAGCGTGCCGTCCAGGTTCCATGAAAAAGCAGCTTTAGTGAGTTTCCTGCCTGGAGGCGGAGCCGTCAAGTTCATTAACGCGCTGTGAATTGCCTTGTACGCCTCGTCGTATCTGCCGTACGCAACTTCAGTCACTTCACTTTGCCTCCGCAGAAATACCACGTACATCTTGGGCTGGCCGCTGTGGTTTTTCCCACAGTTCCCAACCGAGCTTAACCGCGTTCTTGCGGAACTCTTCCGTGCGGATAAAGCCCAACTCAACAGCCCTGAGCATATCCGCTATGTTGGCGTCCTGTGTTTTAGGCGAACCCCAATGCAGCCGCGCCTGCGCCTTCTCCGCGTCAACACCCTCCTGCGCTAGAGCCACATCGAAAAGCTCCCGCTCCACCTGCCGCTTGATATAGCGTTGAACAGGTTTGATGAGCATGTTCTGCAGTTCCA
This sequence comes from uncultured Candidatus Bathyarchaeia archaeon, assembly GCA_964632845.1. Taxonomy (GTDB): domain Archaea; phylum Thermoproteota; class Bathyarchaeia; order Bathyarchaeales; family Bathycorpusculaceae; genus JAOZHU01. The sequence goes on from CAZWDU010000004.1 coordinate 128,016, forward strand.
AGGCAGCTTTCGCTGAAGCTTCCGTGAAGCCCGGCGTGCTGAATAGCCGTGGCAGGGGCGTTTCGCAGCCGAGGTAAAACTGGTTTATCAAGTGGTCCACATAATATTCAAAACGCGCTCTTGGGTCAAGCGTTACAGGTCTTATATCGCCTTTTCCACTGTAAAAAAGCCAAGCACCTTCTTCGCCACGGTTCTTAATAGCCTGCTCAAACTGCTGGATAGTCCGCTCATCGGCTCTTTCAAGCAGCGCCAGCACGTCTGGTCCAGCGTATTTCTCAAAGATTCTTGGCATTATGCGCTCGATTTTAGCTTTCATCCACGCGAACGCTGGTCGCTTGTCGGACTGGAAAGTCAACGCGTGTAGCAAGACCTGCAACACGCCTGTTCCATAGCCCGAGCAGTCGAGACAGTTTATTCGCCAATGCAACACCGCCTCAGCAGCGAGACTTTCACCGCCGTAAGTCTGCCGCAGCTTGTAACTTTCCACCTTGTAAGGCACCTTAAGCGTTGTTTCATCTATGCAGCTTTGCTGAATGCGCTCAACAGCGTCCACGGGCAGCCTGTGCAGTGCAGTTAGTTTTTCAGGCGTCAATTTAAGCCAGAAATCGTTGCCGCAGGCGATTAATGCCCTTGCCATTTCGCAGAGCAAATTGTCCAAGTTGACGTCTTCGCTGAACCTGTCCACTACGCGCTTGGCTTCGGCTGCTTTCGCGTAGTTTTCGTTAACTGTCGTGTAGAAGCCTGCGCCCACGGCGGAAGCCGCCAGCAAGTCCACGCTTGCCTTGCATGTGGGGTCACGTTCATACAGCTTCATCACGTCGGTTAAAGGCACAGTAGGTGTCTCGTACACCAGCGCCTTTTGCGGCGCAGCGTAGCCGCTTCGTGTTCTAGGCAAGAACGCGTTCGTTAATCTGTGCAGCACGTTGCTCATTTAGAGCGCCTCCAAAAATTTTGTGCCCCGCTCGGTTATGGTATAGGCTGCGCGGTGTTTCTGCTCGCTTTTCACGATGTAACCGCTTTGAACCAAGTAGTGGAATATGCCTTCGAAAGTGGCATGAGTGCCATGCTTTCGGACGGTGCGTTTCTCGAGTTCTGTTCGGCAGAGCGGCTGCCTGCTAAGCTCCTTCAACACGGTTTTTGCCAAATTTAACCTTTCACTTAAGCGTCTCATGTGCAAACAACCTCTACGGGCTTTTGACTGCTAAAAAACATGGGAAAATGAAGAGGGCACACCATTAACACAGCAAGGTCTCTTCTATCATCAAAGCCGTAAGTGTTCATGGCAAGGTCAGGCGCGTATGGCAGCATTTCAGCCCCGCACGTTGGACAAGTCTTCCAGCAGTCGCAGACGACGATGTCGTCTTTCCTGTCGGAATAATATCTTTTTCCGCAGTGGGGACATTTGCCTTCATACCTCGCCATCTTCCCTACCTCTCACCAGCTTACAGCGTTGTGCTTATGTTGGTCATTTTCGCGATGGCTTTGCTGCGGAGAACACCCACACCGAACCGCGTCGTAGCCCTGACGCCGTATTTGCCGTTCTTTATGTCTTCCCAGTCTTCAACCGTCACGTCTCGCCTAAGCAGCATCGCTGAGGCTACACGCGTATCCAGAGCGTAGGCAACGCCGTTCGGCACCAGAGTGCTGGCTTGAACACGCATGCCCAAAACGCTCGTGACGGTGCCCTGCTCCAAATCTGTCTGCCCAGCAGGCAAATACTGCGCATGAATGAACTTGTCATCCGTCAACAACTGATGCAACTGCACCTCGTTCACCGCTAACACTGTTGGCCGCCAGTTTTCGCTTCTCACCGCATTATGCAGTTTCACCAGTCCGTTCCAGTTCATGGCTGCCTCGCCCTGATTTACTGGTGCTCCGCCAGCCAAATCTGCGTCAGCCACGGCACCGTACAACGCGATTATCGTGTCTGTTTCCTCTTCGCCAAGGGCTCTGCCAACCTTCTCCACCATGCTGTCCATGACGTTCCACGTGGCGTCCTCCAGAAACTCCCTGGTCCACTCTTCCGAAGCTTCAGCAAGCACGTTCGTGTAAACGTCCACCGTGCTGTTCTTCTTGCCGCTTAAGCGTGTGGCGGCGCCTTCAGCGTAGCGGTAAGCTACAGCCTTTTCGTCCAGCGGAAAACGCTCAATCGCTTCAGTGGTAGGTCGCACCGTGATTATGCTTCTGCCTATCATCTCGGGATATGCAGCCTGCACAAGCGTGTCATGCAAACGCCCCAAAGCGCCGACGGCATCGCTGAACAAGCCTTCTCTCACGCCGACTTCACAGTAACGCTTGAGAAAAGGGTGCACGTTCGCCTTGTGCCGCAACGTTTCCACGTGCTCTTTGAATTCGCCGTCGCGCTGCATCAAAGCCTCAAAAAGTCTCGGTTTCATACACGCGCACCTCACACTTGGATGAACAGCAAATCATCAGCAGCCAATGCAGTTTCTAGAGCAGTGCCTAACTTGCGATTATAGTAAACTGTGTACGTTGCTGAACCGCCCTCGTCAACAGCTTGATCCGCCAACCCGAGCACTCGTTTTGAGGCGTCAGCGCCGTAGACTGCTTTACCGCGGGTTATGGCGTCGCCAGCCTTCACTTTGACTCTGCCGCGAACCAGCACAGGACATTGCGCGCCAGAAACAGCGCTTTTAACAGCTACACCTATGCAGTCTTGCGCTTCAACTGCAGGAACAACCTTGTTGTCCTCGCTTAAGTAGACAGGATCGCCTTTCGTTACCTGTGCAGCTGCCTCAAACGATTCGATTACAGCGTTCGGGTCGTCTGTTTCACCTATCGCCATCCAGCTTTTCCCAGTTAAATCCGTCATTTGCCATTTTTCACTCCAAATTCATCTTCGCTTTCACCGAGTTCATCCTCAGCTACTCACGGTCAACTCCGTGACCATCCTGCAAACTGCGAAGCTTCACGAGAACCCTGCGCAGTTCCTGACACATTCTCTGAGGCCCTAGGCTCCAACTCCGCTGAACCAGCGGGCTTGGCAACACCGCTTCAATCAACTGCACCGCCGTGTCCACAGGCACAACAGGAGCGGGTGGCTTGCTGAACATGCGCTCGGATAACTCACTTTGGCGTGAGAATTGGTTTGAAACGGGAGTAACGTAGTCTGGGTGAAGCGACAGCCAATCCTGAATCTTAAGCTGGTCCCACATTTTCTCTTTGGAGAAGAAAATCGCTTGTGTACGCTGGGCTTCGGGTTGCTGCCGCGGTTTCCCCATAACGGCCAAAACGCCATTCTCACGGTCAAGCCAAACAGTGCTGAAGTGCTCAGGCATGAACGCTGAAGTTTCTTGGGAGAAGCCGAGAATGTACTCGCCACTTATCAGCGGCTCAAGCGCTTGCTCCGTAGCGTGCAGTTTCTCCATGATTTGGATGTTGGCTGCTGATATGCCTGGCACGGCTACCAAGCTTATTTCAGCGTTGTTTAAGCCGTGGGGGATTTTGCCGTCGATGATATCTAAGGCTTCATAGTCTGCGCCCACGCTGACGTGTTTGATGAGACCTTTGCGGATTTTTTCAGCAGTTTCCTCATCGTAGATTTCAGCTTCGTATCGTAGGCTTTGCCCATCCCATTCGGTTTTGGTAACTTTGCCGACGGCGTTTGGCACAGTCACGTGTTCCACGTATACGGGTGCAGAAGCCAGTTTCGCAGCGAAAGTCTGCAGTTCTTCAGTTGTGTATATGTTGTGGTTTCGGCTTATGCCTGTGGTCATAGCCACGCCGCGTATTCGCAGGGGTTTTTCCATGATTTTCTCGGTTATGGTGAAGGCAAAAACTGCATAGATGTGTTCTTCAGTGGGGTTGTGGTGTTTTTCGAACCATTGTTTGGCTTTTTCAATTGTCCAGCCTTCGTTTTTTTCGAAAAGGTAGCTTAGGACTTCAATGGCTTGCTTGTCTTTTGGTTTGCCTATTACGGCTTTGATGCCTGCTTTGGCGTCTAGCGTTATGATTCTGAGTGTGTCTTTTTGGAATTCATCGGTGTTTCGATGCCCGCTTCGGATGTATTGTTCTGTGTTTTCCCATGGCATTTCTATTAAACCTCACATAATTGATACTGAGTTAATATACTGTGAAAGTGAAAAGGCGAATTGTACACTGTGTTGGGCTACGTGGGGGCTAACGCGTGGACTACCCTGAAGGGACTAAACAACAAAAAGTGATGTGTGATGCCGAGAAAGTGTGTAGTTAAAGTGGTGTTAAGCAAAGAGCAACGGGCTATTTTGAGTGAGTTAGCGAGGAGGCTGGGAACTAGTGAAAGTGAGACTTTGCGAATGGCTTTGATGGATTACGCTAAAGAGTTGAGTTTGATGTCTGAAAGTATTCATCGAGGGCAAAATCACGCTTAAATTTGTCAAAGTTCAGGTTTAATAGAATTCTGATTCTGAATGTAATTTCGAGGAAAAAACTAAATTGCAGATTAACTTTAAATGCACTTTGCGCCATAGTGTAGTTACATGTATCTGGCGATTGCATTTTTTGTATATGGGGGTTCGAATTATGCCAAAAAAAACAAAAAACTTTGATGAACTCCTAATGGAAGCAATCGATGATGCCCTAAGTTCTCTCGGGGAATCGGTTAAGCAAGCAATTTACTTTCATATTGAAAACAAATTTGTGGCAAGAAATGAGATTCCAAATAAAATCCAGAATTTTCAGGGTGGGCTTGAAAAAATCTTCGGTGCAGGCGCTCAATTCATAGAAATTTTAATCATGAAAAAATTGCATGCGAAAATTGGGATCACGGTCACCATAGAATCAGTGGATGACCAGCTTGAATTTATTAAATATGTAAACGCGGCAAAGCAAAGTTTTTTGGAAAAGCGATCTTGAGCCATGAGTTGTCAAAAGTCAGCTTTTCCTGTCGGAATATTTTAGTGGAAATTCATATTAGTTGTGCATAAAGGCTTTATCGCTGTGGATTGAAGCTTACAGCATACTATTCGGTAGTATTATTCCGATTCGGAATCAGAAAGGAAATGGAGGTGGAAACGTATGCATGAAACTGTTAAAATCCTAATTGTTGATGATGATGAGAACATACGCAGCGTGTTGACGACAATTCTTGAAGATGAAGACTACACCGTTGAATCAGCAGATACCGCGAAGAAGGGCATAGAGAAAAGCGAGAAAACAGTTTACAATTTGGCGTTGATTGATGTTCGTTTGCCTGATATGGGGGGCATTGAACTTCTGGCAAAAATGCGAAGTACCGAACCGAAAATGAGGAAAATTATCATTACTGGGTATCCAACGCTGCAGAATGCTGTGGAGGCCGTGAACAAGGGCGCAGACGCCTACATTATGAAGCCGTTTGATGTAGAGAAAATCCTTCAAACCATTAAAGAGCAGTTGCAGAAGCAGAAGGAAGAAGTGAGTTATAGTGAAGCGAAGGTTGCTGAGTTCATTGAAACCCGTGTTAAAGAGTTAGAGTCGCTAGATGAAATCGCGGTCAAAAAGTGTACTGACTCTTCTTTTTAAACTTCTTAATTTTCCCCGTTTATGCTTTGGTTTCGTCCAGAAAAATGCTGAATGAAAAGCTCTCAGAGTTTTCTGGCGGATACTTGCTACGGGTTTATTTTGGAAAAATTTAAGCTTTCTTGTATTTGCCGAAAACAGGGTTTTTTCTTGGAAAGCACTTTTTTTGTTGCTTTTTAATTACTGCGATTATGTGTATTTCGATGATGTTTTTTCTCCGCATTAAGCGGCTATTTCAAAATTGCTGTGGAAACGCTTTATATATACGCTAAGCATAGCGTCTAATGCAGCTTGTTAACACTATATTTGTGTACTTACGAAAGTGCCCAAATAACGTATACGCCGTGAAAAAGCATGAAGTGTCCGTATTGCGGTTCAGAAGATTCCAAAACGTTGGAAACGCGTGATTCGCCAGAGAACACTACGCGCAGACGCAAAGAATGCATCAACTGCGGGAAACGCTTTACGACTTACGAGTACGTGGAAACTGTGGAGTTGATGGTGTGGAAGAAAGACGGCAAGCTGGAACGTTTCGATGTTAACAAGGTAATTCGCGGTTTGCAGAAAGCTTGCGAAAAGAGACCGGTAACTATGGAGCAAATTCACGAGTTGGCGGATCGTGTCAGACAAGACCTGATGTTGAAGGGCAGAGAGGAGGTTTCTTCGCAGGAAATCGGTGATTCAGTCATGAAGTACTTGAAAACGGTTGATCGTATTGCGTATATTCGGTTTGCGTCGGTTTACAAGCAGTTTGAGGAGCCTGAGGATTTCAAGCGTTTGTTGCTTGAGGTGAAAAAGTGATGTGCAAATCAAGTTATACCCCTCTATTTAAAGGGGGAATTTTCGCGAAGTCGTTTGAGGAGGAAAAAATAAGATGAAGTTAGTTAGGAAACGTGATGGTAGATTAGAACCCTTTGATCAAGAACGTATAACCACTGCTATTTGGAAAGCCGCTAAAGCCGTTGGCGGAAAAGATCGTGAACAGTCTAAGCGGATAAGCGACCAAGTTATTGCTGAGCTTAAGAAGCGTTTCGGCGACGAAGGCGTGCCCACGGTTGAGGAAATCCAAGACATAGTGGAAAAAATGCTTATCGAGAATGGTCGCGCGCAAACCGCGAAGGCGTACATTCTCTACAGGAAGCAGCATCAGGACATGCGGGAGCTTGCGGCTCTGCTGAGTTCAGCGGACATGGTGGACCAGTATTTAGAGATTGAGGATTGGCGAGTTAAAGAGAACTCGAATATGAGCTATTCGCTGCAGGGCTTGAACAATTACCTTTCATCCACCGTAATCGCCAAGTACTGGATAACGCGGATTTACCCAACGAACATTGCTGACGCGCATTTTTCAGGAGATATGCACATCCACGACCTAGGCGTTTTGGGACCTTACTGCGTAGGCTGGGACGTGAGTGATCTGTTGCTTTCAGGGTTCGGCGGTGTCTCTGGCAAAATCGAAAGCAAACCTGCGAAGCATTTCCGAACCGCGTTAGGTCAAGTGGTAAACTTCTTCTATACGCTTCAAGGCGAAGCAGCAGGCGCGCAGGCGTTCAGCAACTTTGACACTTACTTGGCGCCGTTCATACGCTATGACAACTTAAGCCCGAAAGAGGTGACGCAGGCGCTGCAGGAGTTCTTCTTCAACATGAACGTGCCTACTCGCGTGGGCTTCCAGACGCCGTTCACCAATTTGACGTTGGATTTAACGGTGCCTGAGTTCATGAAGGATGAAGTGGTCATTTTCAACGGCAAAGTTTCTGCGGACACGTACGGCGACATGGCTGAGGAAATGGAAATGTTCAACTTGGCGTTTACGGAAGTGATGCGCCAAGGCGACTCGAAAGGCAGAGTTTTCACTTTTCCAATTCCCACGTACAACATAACTAAGGATTTCGATTGGGGTTCGCCTGTTGCGCAAGAGATTTTTGAGGTAACCGCCAAGTACGGTGTTCCTTATTTCTCTAACTTCGTGAATAGTGACATGAGGCCTGAGGATGTGCGGAGCATGTGTTGTCGTTTGAGGATAGACAACCGTGAGTTGCGCAAGCGGGGTGGAGGCTTCTTTGGAGCTAACCCGCTTACAGGCTCTATAGGTGTTGTCACTTTGAACATGCCGCGGCTTGGTTACTTGTCTAAAGATGAGGATGAGTTCTTCCAGCGGTTGGAGAACCTTATGGAAACTGCTAAGAACAGTTTGGAAATAAAGCGTAAGGCACTTGAGGCTTTCACGGAGAACGGCTTATACCCGTATTCACGACGCTACCTGCGCAACGTTAAGGAGGGTTATGGCAAGTTCTGGAAGAATCACTTCTCCACCATCGGCTTGGTGGGCGTCAATGAGGGTGTGTTGAATCTTTTAGGCGTGAACATCGCGTCGCGGGAGGGACAGGACTTCGCTATGAAAGCACTTCGTTTCATGCGCGAACGGCTGGCGGACTTCCAAGAGAATACGGGTAACATCTACAATCTGGAGGCGACGCCTGCAGAGGGCACATCTTACAGGCTTGCACGCATCGATAAACGCAGGTATCCTAACATTGCAGCGGCTAACCACAAACAGGTGGCGGCGCAGCATGCTGAACCGTTTTACACGAATTCTTCGCAGTTGCCTGTTGATTTTGAAGGGGACTTGTTCGAGGCGCTGGAACATCAGGAACGCTTGCAGACGCTTTACACTGGCGGAACCGTGTTCCACATTTTCCTCGGCGAGCGCTTGCATTCATGGGAGTCCGCGGCTGAGCTTATACGGAAAGTTTCCTGGAACTCGCGTTTGCCGTACTTCACTTTGACGCCGACGTTCAGCATATGTCCCAGTCACGGCTACACGAACGGTGAACACCAGCAGTGCCCAGTTTGCGGCGCACCATGTGAAGTGTACTCGCGCGTAGTCGGCTACCTAAGACCAGTGGACCAGTGGAACGACGGAAAACAAGCAGAATTCGCCATACGCAGAACCTTTGACAAGTCCACTATGCTGACCACAGCGCCTCTGCTTGCCTGAAAGTGACGCAACTATGAAGTTCAGCGGACTACAAAAAATCAGCTTAATCGACTACCCGAATAAAGTAGCCTCCGTGCTTTACACTCCAGGCTGCAACCTCCGTTGCCCTTTCTGCCACAACTGGCGCATAGCCGTAGACCCGAAGCCGCCGTTTCTGCAGGAGAACGTAGCGCTTGAAATCTTGGAAAGCCGCAAGAAGTACGTGGACGCCGTTGTAGTAACAGGCGGAGAACCCACGATGCACAAGGAATTGCCGAAGTTTTTGGCGAAGCTGAAGGCACGGGGTTTTCTGGTTAAGTTGGACACGAACGGGTTTTACCCCGATGTGCTAGAAGAATGCTTGCCTTACGTGGATTACGTGGCATTAGACGTGAAAACCTCACTGGACAAGTACAAGCAGCTAGGTGCAAAAGACACCGCGGGGCTTATGCGTACCGTTGAAATTTTGAAAACGGGAAAAGTGCCGTACGAGTTCAGAACAACAATAGTGCCTGAGCTGGTAACAGCAGGAAACATAACGCAGATAGGCGAAACCGTGAAAGGCGCAAAAACCCATGCCTTCCAACAATTCGTGCCACAAGACACGCTTGACAAGCGCTTTGAAACGCTTAAACCTTACGCGCCAGAAACAATAGCTGAATTCGCTGAAAACATGAAAAAATACGCAGAAAACGTCATACTGCGAATTTAAAATTTTGTCTGCTCACTTATGCAGCAAGCTTACTTGGCAAACGCCGTCACAGGCTGAAAATCCAGTGTCTGCTGTTTAGAAGGCAATTACTCAAAGTTTTTTTCATCTATTTCTCTGGCGCGTTTCTGTATGAATTCAGCAACTTTTTCTTCGTTGATTCGCTTTTCTGCTTTCTGCTTCTCCAAGTGCTCTTTCAGTATGCTGAGGACTTCCTTCATTTTTGGTGGCTTAAGCACGTAGGCGTCTGCGCCCTTGTTCACGGCCTCCACAGCATTCTGCAGCGCGGGGTAACCCGTGATAATTATTTTGATCATCTTCGGCGTTGTTTCTTTCATCGCAGTTAAAAGTTGTGTTCCTTCCATGTCGGGCAAACGAATGTCAATCAACGCAGCATTGTAAAAGTTCTTGTGTGATTTTTCTATTGCTTCTCTCCCGCTTTCTGCTGTGTCAACGACATATTTTTGCTCTTCCAGTATAACCTTGAATGTCTGTCTAACGCTTTCATCGTCATCAACAACGAGAATTCTGATGCGTTCCTTCAAAGTTTTTCACCTCTCTCAACGCTGGGCTCAATAGGGATAATTAAAGTGAATGTGGTGCCTTTTCCAAGAGTGCTCTCCACGGAAATTTTGCCCCCATGCGCTTCTATTATCCGTTTGCATATTGGCAAACCAAAGCCCATGCCTCTAGCTTTCGTTGTAAACAATGGTATAAAAAGCCTCTCTAAAGTTTCTTTCGGTATGCCTGCTCCAGTGTCAGTGAACGCAAATTCAACTTTTCCACCTGCTTTTTTGCTTTTTATAGTCAGCTTTCCACCTTCAGGCATTGCTTCAACCGAATTCTTAAGTATATTAACAAAGGCGCGCTCCATTTTATCCGCGTCAACCTTCATACTCGGCTTATCTTCTGTAAAATCCAACACTTGAACTTTTGCAGGAACATTCACAAGCGCCAAAGCATCCTTCAACAACGCTCTCGGGTTAGTTTCCCTCAACTCCAGCGTGATTGCCCTTGAATAATCCAACAAGTCATTCACAATCTTGTTCGAGTATTCCACGTCTTTATCGATAATATCCAGCATTTCGTTCACCCTAGACATTGACTCGGAGCCTATTTTCATCCTCAAGTAGTACGCCGCGTTTGCGATGCCTGTCAACGGATTGCGCAGGTCATGACCCACCATCGCCGCCAACTGCTCGATGGCCTTGAGGCGCTCGTCCATCATAGAGTCAATCGCACCAGCCAAAAGTGACAGCTCATCCGTACTATCCCATGATAACCGTTCCGAGACGCTTTTGCTTTTGCCTATGTTTCTAACTTCGGTCGCTAGGCGATCTACCCGGGACACCACATATTTTTCTAGTATCAGCATGATTATTGCGCCGAAGATTACGCCAGTGCTTATGAGCGCCGCAAGAAAATAAACGACGCTGGCTTCTCCCTGTTGGTAGATATCTCTAGGCATATCTGCGCTCAACACGAGAAATGGACTTCCATAAATATCCGTTAGAAGAGCATACCCAGTAACTGTCTCGCCGTTCAGTGGTTTCACAAAGATTGGGTTATCCTTCGACAAAGATTGGCGTGCTGTATTAAAGTCGGAGTCAACTCCTGAATCGTTGAAACGGTTCAAAGAGAGCGACAAATGTACTGTTTGACTCAAGTATTCTATTTCGTCAGAGTCAAGGAAGCGTCCCATGATTAGCGCGCCACGAATTGGACCTTCATGTTGACTTGTCAATATAGGCAACGAGGAAATTAGCAACGGTTCCTCCGCTAGAGGAACAATGCCCGTTATGCTGCTCTCTAAGTCGGGATGATACCAAAGGGTGTTATTAACGGAAAGCAGATCCATGAGGCTTTGGGGGAGTGATTCTGTCGTCATGTCTGAGGGGTAAAAGGCGCCAAAGACTATGTGGCCTTCAGTGTTGATGAATATAAGAACGTCAACTTGTAGATTAGCCCACGTAGCCGGGTCAAGATTGCCTTGAATGTACTCTTCGTTTGCATCTTGAATGAAAACATACGTGTCATCCCAATCCGCATAGTCACGATTTTTGCTAACAAAGTCAGATAATTCATTGGACAATGCGCTGAGGGTTCTTTGAACGTTTTGTTGAACATTTTGTTCCTCTAATCTTTCAAAGCTGTTTAATAGAATGGAATTTGAAGTGACATAGAGAGCCAAAGTTAATGCGATACCCGTGAGGACCATTATGGTAAGCATTTTTCTGCGTAGTCGCATTATAGTTGCTGCTCCATTATTCGCTTTATCGCAGCTACGGTTTCAGTGAAAGTAAGACCTTTAAATGCCTCTTCTTTGCCGTGTAAGCCAGTCTTTTCGTAAAGTGCTGCCAAAATTAATGTTTCAAGAAAAGTGGCGCCTACCCCAAAAATTTTTTCAACCGCAACAATAAACGCCTCAATGTTCTGGGGAATCTCCTGCTTCTTGATTTTGAAGCCTTTTTCCAGATGAAAATAGATTGCTTGCTTCGGTGATTCGCCTATTGATGCTAGTCCTTCATCTACTGCTTCAAGTAGAAGCCTTTCGAAATCAGACACCGCCATGTCACCATCTCCAACGAACGTCGCTTATTGCCAAGCGGTAAACCACTATACAAAAAGGGCATAAAGCCATTGTGAAGTTCACATTCAGATTCCGAATTTGCAAAAACAGAAAACGCAAATTTTCTTTATATTACAGGAGACGAAACAAACGAAAAGCTGCTTAGTAACGCAGCCTTCTGAACCATAAGGTTTATTGGTTGAGGTTTTGTTTAGGTTCCGAGTATTCTGAAGGTTGAGGTTTGCGGTTTGAGCATCAAAGGCGAAACAGTAGAAGAACGCAAAGCTGAAGTCCTAATCAAACTTAGAAAATACAAGAAAGTCAAGAAAGAGAAGCATGAAGGCGCCTTAGCCTACATCATCGAGATTCCCGGCGAAAAAGGGAAAGTCATAGTCTGGTGCATCCTAAATGAAGTTACAGTTGGCATAAACGCGATGAATACGCTTTACAAGATTATGAAAGAAAAAGAAATTGACAAGGCTATCGTGGTCACTGAAGGGCGCTACACGCACGCAGTTAAGCAAGGCGCCAAGAAAAAGAACGTGGAGCTTCTGCCTAAGTCGTTTCCAGTATTCGACATTTTTGAACACGCGTTGGTGCCGATGCATGAAATTCTCGGCGAGAAAGAGCGGGAACAGCTTCTTGTGCAGTACAAGGTTCAGCCGTATCAGATGCCGCAAATAAAATCCGCTGATCCAGCGGTGAAAGCTATAGGCGCCAAAGCAGGCGACGTACTAAAAATTACTCGGAAAAGTTCTACGGCGGGCAAGCACGTAGCTTACCGTTACGTGGTTGATTAAACCGTTATTTTCCAACCATTACCTCTGTTGACTTAACAATCGCGTGTACTTCGTCACCTACTTTTATGCCCAAGTCTTCAACTGCTTCTTTCGTAATTACCGCGGTGACCGTTGCGGGCGCTTTAATTTCAATTTTGACTTTTGCAGTTATTTGGTCTTTTTCGATTGAAAGCACTTTTCCTTTTAACTGGTTGCGTGCGCTAATTTTCAAACCTACCACCTCCCGATATTCTGTGTCTGAGAGAACCTCACTCAGATAACTCTCTACTTGCTGATATTCCGTCAGCAAGCTTTGTCCGAGCGCTGTCAGTTTTGCGCCGCCGCCTCCTGCTTTGCCGCCTTTAAAGGTGTCCACGATAGGTTCCCCTAGAGCCTTCTGGGTTTTTTGTATGTAGTTCCACAGGTAACGATAGGACATGTCTAGTTTCACAGCGGCTTTTGAAAGCGAGTTTGTTTTGGCTATTGCTTGCAGAATTTCAGCGCCGCCCTTGCCCAGCACAGGTGTTCCTTTATATTCGATCCACACTTTGCAGGAATGTTTGTGCTTTTTTTGAGTGAGCATTTTGTATAGTGTTAGAGGTGACAAAGTTTATAAGGCTAATGACATGCATGACAAAACATAACGGTGTTTGAAATGAAAACATGGCAAAAAATCCTTATAGCCGCAGTACTAGCAACCATAGTAGTAGTCGCTGGCACAATAGTTTACTTAAACTACGGCACCAAAAGAAGACTCTTCATTTCCACAACTACAAGCCTCTACGACACTGGTCTATTGAACGAAATAGAGAAAAACTACGAAGCAACCCACAACGTTGACCTCAACATAGTAGCCGTAGGCACAGGCATAGCCATCCAACATGCTCAGAACGGCGACGCCGACATTGTCCTTGTACACTCGCCATCGGTGGAGAAAACCTTCCTAGAAGACGGGTATGGCTTAAACAGAAAGATAATTGCCTACAACTTCTTCACCATTGCAGGTCCCGAAGATGACCCCGCGGGGATCACAGGGAAAAATGCAGCCGAAGCCATGAAGAGCATATATGCTTACGGAGAAAGCATAACTGACGCGACAGTTCAAATCTACATTTCTCGTGGAGTAAACTCTGGCACCGACTCTAAAGAGCAGAGCCTTTGGAAAGCGGCAGGCTTCAATTACACAACAGATATATCTGGAAAATCTTGGTACGCAACGACAGGTCAAGGAATGGGCGCAACATTGACCGTGGCTAACGAGAAAAACGCTTACGTTCTCTCGGACATAGGCACCTACCTGAAATTCTACAGTGACGGCACAATAGCCTTGCCAGCATTGATAACCGAGGAGCAGTCGTTGCTTAACGTTTACAGCGTTATGGCGGTAAATCCAACAACAGTTTCGGCGAACCAGTCTATCCATGAACAGATTAGCTTTGAGGATGCAATGGAGTTCGTAGAATACTTGGTTTCAGATGAAACTCAGGATTTAATAACTAACTTTGGCAAAGACACGTATGGACAGAGCCTCTTCACAGGTGCAGTGCAACCGCTGAAAGATAATTCGCCACTACCTCTCGTCGACTGGATAAAAGCCTACGCGTTCTTTGACGGTTCCGAGTGCCCATCGCAATATAGAAATGGCTACGCGGACTTGTACAGTTAGAGGCACATTGTAGTGGTTGATGTAATCGGCGGCATAATCGAAGCTTTCGGAAAAATAATTACAGGTGACCCAGAACTCTACGGAATCCTATCTCGCTCCCTCTTTTTTTCTGGAACCGCGGTCCTGTTGGCCACATTATGGGGAACGGCAATCGCGATGCTAATTGCATTAAACGAGTTTCGAGGAAAAACTTTCATCAAAACTTTTCTCAATGCCATGATGGGTTTACCGACAGTAGTTTTGGGCTTAGTGCTCTTCCTCATTTTTTCAAGAGGTGGGCCACTGGGCTTTCTGGGGCTACTTTACACTCATGCAGCTATAATACTTGGTCAAGCCATACTTGTAACGCCATTGCTTGTCAGCATTGTAACTCAAGCTATTGAAGCAGTTGACCCCGAGATAATGAACTTAGCCAAGACATTAGGCGCTTCGGAGTCTCAGGCGTCAGTAGCCGTTTTGAAGGAAGCACTAGGCGGGTTTCTTTTAGGCAACATTGCGGCTTTTAACCGAGCAATAGGCGAGTTAGGCGTAGTGCTCCTGGTAGGCGGCAACATAGCAGGAGGCGGCTACAGAACCGATGTGCTTACAACAGCCATATCAGTGTATACGCAGCAGGGCAAGCTTGGGCTCGCCGTAGCTCTGGGCATATTCTTAATGATTATTGTTTTCGTTGTAAACATCTTGATGGTTGCCGTTAGAAATGCACCCGCCATAATGGGATTTGTTAACTTGCCCTTAATTCTAAAAATTAAGCTTGCCCTTAGGAAGACTAAAAGATGACAATAATTGCCGAATTGAAAAAGGTAACCAAAGCTTACGGAAGCAAAAAAGTCTTAGACGACATAACCCTGCAAATCCATGAAGGCGAAATACTAGCACTAATTGGACCTAACGGTTCAGGGAAAACGACATTTCTGAAAATTCTTGCGTTCCTCGAAAACCCTACAAGCGGCGAAGTGAAATTTCAAGATGAAAGCGTCAACGCAAAAAACACCGAAAAAGTGCGTTTACAAAGCACTCTCGTCTTTCAAAAAACTACTCTCTTCAGCACTTCAGTGTACAATAACATTGCATATGGGTTAAAAATAAGGAAAATACCCAAGTATGAACGTGACATTGAAATTAAAAAGGCGCTTGAACTCGTGAGGCTTGAAGGCTTTGACAAACGTAATGCACGGAAGCTTTCTGGCGGAGAGCAACAACGTGTGGCAATAGCTAGAGCGTTGGTGCTGAAGACTAAACTGCTGCTTTTGGATGAACCTACAGCGAACTTGGACCCGAAAAACGCAGGCATACTTGAGGAAGTCATTGATACGGTAAACCGCGAAAACAAAGTAACCATTGTGATGGCAACGCATAACATGTTTCAAGCTAGAAAGCTGCCTCATCGCATCGCGTTAATTGACGAAGGAAAAATCACCGAAGTGGGCTCGCCTGCAGAGATTTTCGGCAAACTCTCCAAGAACTTGGCGCGTTTCGCTGCCGTGGACAACACTTTCACTGGAATTGCCCAACCAACATTAGAGGGCACAGCGGTGGTGGATATAGGCAACGGCGTGCAAATCGAAGCCCCAGAGCAAAGGCAAGGCGAAGCAGCCATATTCGTGAACCCGCAGGACATCATCGTTTCTAAGTGCGCCATTGAGTCCAGCGCCCGAAACGTCTTCACGGGCAGAATCACCGAAATCAAGGATTTAGGAGCACTTGTTAAGCTCAAGGTTGACGTTGGCAAGCCTTTCACGGTTCAGGTAACTAAGCGTTCCTTCGTTGAAATGGAGCTTAACTTGAACGCTGAAGTGTGCATTGCCTTTAAAGCGTCAAGTGTCCAAGTGTTTTAAGCAGCGTTTTTTCTTTCTTCCGCCAGTTCATGCAGAATGACAAGCGCCTCGCCAAGCGGCATGTTCAACCTCGTCGCCACTTCAGCAGGAGCCGAGTCAGGTTTTTCGCGCAGTATCTCCTCTCGCGTGTACGCTTTATGCATTGGATACATCACTGCAGCGTGCACCGTTTCAACAAGTATAAGCCAGAGTTGCTCCTTCGTATACTCTTCAAGGCTCATACAGCATCACAAAGTATAGTACGCATAGCTCGTTATTCAGTTTACCGCAGGGTTGCTGGACAAGTCTTAAATCAACCTGCTTGCAAGTTAATTTTGGTGGATTGAAATGCCAAAAATTAAAGCGAACGCGAAGTTGACTGAAAATGTCCGTTCAATAGCGGATAATTCAAGAACACATAGCGTAGTCTGCGACCTTCCTTCCGCTCAGGATGGCGGCGACAGTGGTCCTACGGCTTTGGAACTAGCGTTAATGGCTTTAGCTGATTGTGGCGTAACAATATTTGCCGATGTCTGCAAAAAGAGCAACATCAAACTGAACAAAGTTGACGTTTCTGTAGAAGCTGAAAAATCCCCTGCGTCTCCAGTAATAACAGGAGTAACAATGAAAGTGGCGGTTTCTGCAAAGGCGCGAAAAGAACTGTTGGAAGGCGCTTGGAGAAGAACAGAAGTAAACTGCCCAGTTGTATCCATATTCACAGAACCCATTCCATTGAAAGTTGAATTTGAAGCAAAACAAGAATAAGCATGCGCTTCTGAATGAAAATGAAGTGCACATTTCCCACGATTTTTTCTATCAAGCAAAGTGGCTAACCGCACTTTAGCACGTTAAGGATATGATAAGTACTGCGTACATAAAGTTAATACTACACAACTCTCTTTGAACTGTCTCGGAAGTGAACTTTTTTGAAAGCCGTTGTCTACAAGGCTCCACATAACATAAAAGTTGAAGATGTTCCTGAACCGCATGTTTCAGGCAAAAAAGTTCTCGTGAAGTTCAAGGCAGGCAGCATCTGCGGAACCGACATGCACTTTTACCACGGCGAATGGCGCTGGATGAAACGCGGACGCATCCTCGGACACGATGCGTGCGGCGTTAGGGCTGATACTGGCGAACGCGTGGTAATGATGCCTCTTGCCTACTGCGGCTCATGCCACTTCTGCCTGAGAGGGCTACACACTTACTGTGAACGCGGCAAGTTTTATGGGCTGACCCGAGACGGCTTCTTCGCCGAATCCATCGCGTTACGCCCCCAAAACTTGGTAGCAGTCCCAGAAAACGTGAGCGACAAGGAAGCCGCAACAGTGGAGCCAGTGGCTCTGGCACTTCACGTGATGAATTCACTTAAGCCTGATGTGGGCGATTGGGCGACGATAATCGGGCAGGGACCTATCGGCTTGTTGATGACGCAGGTGGCGCGGCTGAAGGGCTGCCGAGTTATCGCAGTGGATTTGGAGGATTACAGGCTTGAGCTTGCCGAAAAGTACGGCGCTGAGCACTGCGTTAACGCACGGCGAGAAGACGCGGTGAAAAGAGTTAGGGAAATCACAAAGCATGGTTCTGATGTGGTGGTTGAGGCGGCTGGAACGGTGCGGACGGTGGAGCAGACGCCTTTCATGGTTAGAAAAGCTGGAAAGGTGGTTTTGGTTGGCGAGTCTAAGGGGTACCTGAACTTGGAGGACGCTGATGAAGCCGTGTTTTTCACGACTTACATTTCTCCAGTGGAGTACCCATTGGCTGTGGAGTTAATCGCGGATAAATTTGTGGATGTTAAAGGGTTGATAACACACACGTTCAAGCTTGCAGACTTCGAGAAGGCTCTGGAAACCGCGGATACCCCAGCAGAAAAAGCCGTAAAAATCGTCATAGTCACATAAGGATTATTGCTAGTCGTTTTTTACCGCAAAGTATATTTCCTCTAGAGATTTCATCAAGGGCAAGCGTGAAAACTCTATGCGTGTAACGGCTGTAATATTTGATCTGGACGGAACCCTTGCCAGCTTCAACTTAGACTACAAAACTGTCCGAGCCGAAGTCAAAAGCTACCTTGTAAAACGAGGCATTCCTGCTTCAGCTTTATCAGTGAAAGAAAGCGTCTTTGAAATGCTCAGAAAAACCGAAATCTACGTGAGAAACTCAGGCAAACCCGCCAAGTTTCTGGAAGAAATCCGCAACGAATCCCTAGCCATGACCGAAAAATACGAGTTGGAAGCCGCAAGAAGCACAAGCCTCATGCCCGGCGCACTGGAAACGCTAAAGGCGCTACGACAAATGAACCTGAAAATTGGCTTGTGCACCATCAACAGCGACAAAGCCGTGAACTACATCTTAAACCGCTTCGGAATCACCAGCTTCTTCGACGTTACTGTACCCAGAAACAAGGTGAACCGTTTCAAGCCGCATCCTGAGCACATTGAAGCTGCTTTGAAGACATTAAGTGTCTCGGCGAAGGACACGGTAGTTGTCGGCGACAGCTCAGTGGACATGCAAAGCGCCAAAGAACTGAAGGCAATCGCCGTTGGATTACCCACAGGCGTTTCCACAATAGAGCAACTGATGCGCAACGGCGCAAACTACATAATAACCTCGATAACGGATTTGCCGCCGCTCATAGAGAAAATAAACAAAGACTCAACCTGAATGCTTGCGCCTTTATAAAAGGGAGGGGGTAGCACCGCAGAGCACAACCGTTCTGCCTTTAAGCGCAAAGCATTTTATAAAGACCAAACAATGTGTATTTTTAGCCAGTGAACCCTGATGTCTGAACAAAGCCCGAAAGCAAATGACAGCTTCTCAGATTTGCTTAAGGCATCGTGGATGCGCTCCTCAATAAAACTGGCGCTTCTGCTGACTGCGGCAGGAATCATTGTCATCGGGCTTTTGAAAGTCTTTAACGTTGCAGAGGCTCCTTTGTTCTACAGCATGGAAAATCTCTTCATGGATTACGGGCTTGCAGGCATATTCCTCGCAACCATAATCGCAGGCACAATCGTGCCCTTGGGAAGCCCAGCGCTGGTTGTAGCCGCAGCACTGTTCGGCGTGAACCCCATACTGCTCATACTCGTAGCCACCACAGGCTTCACTATAGGCATGACAGTCAACTACGCTCTGGCTTACCGTTTGGGAAGACCTTACGTCTCAAAGAAAATCTCCCCCGCGCACATAGAACAGGTGGCACGCGTCTGGAACAAGTGGGGATGGATAGTCTACACGGTATTCGGCTTGATTCCACTGTTACCCGTGGAACTGCTTGCCTTCATCTGTGGACTTCTGAAAACACGCCTCAGCATATTTCTAGCACTGAGCTTTGTGCCTAGACTCATAGTATTTGCGCTTCTAGTCTATTTCGGGCAGTCAATGGGCGCTTGGCTCGGCGTTGTTTAAGCCAACTGGCGCTTGCACCTCATGAGTTGTATCTACAAAATCCAGAGTAGACATACGCACGTTTTAATTACTCGATTAGCTACAGGGCACAGCGGAGAACACACAGTTTGGTTTCCCTAAGAGCTTTAGCTCCATCATTAACCCGAATCACAATCGCTGGCGCAATAGGCGCTGCACTGCACATCGGACAAGGAAACTGTAACCTAATAGACGCCAAAGCCGTAGAATTATCACGTGCCGCTTTGGCGCAGACGGACATCGAAGGCGAAGTCATCGCGTGTGAAGGACCGAAAGACCACGCGCCAGCATTTATCCACCGCGAGAAAGTGGGCACAGGAAGAGGACCAAAAGTGGAGTTTGTTGTGGACCCGGTAGACGGCACCACTGCGGCGTCTAAGGGCAGAAAAGACGCTATTTCCGCTTTGGCTTGTGCACCCGCAGGTTGCTTGCAGGTGTTGCCTGATGATGGGTATTACTTTAAAGTTGCCACGGACTTCCATTCCATTGGCAAAATTTCTTTAGACATGAGCATCAAGCAGATTGTGCATACCGTAGCGCGGGAGAAAGGCTTGCAACTTGAAAATTTAACGGTGATAATATTGGAGCGCGAGAGGCATTCAGCGATGCTGGCTGAGCTTAGGAAACTGGGTGTGCGCATTATTTTGATTCCAGACGGCGACATAGCAGCTGCCGTTGTCTCTTGTGTTCCGCAATCGGGGGTTGACCTGCTTTTGGGCGCTGGTGCAGGTCCAGAAGCAACCATCGCAGCGACAGCCGTAAAGTGCCTAGGCGGAACTATGCTCGTCAAAGTTTGGCAAAGCAAAAATGATGAGCCTGAACGTTTAGATAGACTGAAGTTGACGGGCGTTGACGTAGACAAAACTTATTGTGAGGAAGAACTGGCAAAGGGTAAAGAACTGGTTTTTGCGGCTTCAGGCGTCACCAAAGGTGAACTCTTAGATGGTGTGCGTTTGATCCCGCAGGGCGCTGTGGTGAATTCGATTTGCATGCGGATGCCAAGTGGAACCGTGGAAAGGTCTGAGACCACGTTGCGGTTTAAGGGGCATCCGGTGTACAAGCAGTTCTTACCGTGAAAGTTGTCGTTGGGCACGTTTACATAGGAAACTGAATGCTTTGAAAGTTGGCTGGGTTTTCGTGGCAAGTGCTTGTGCGTTATGGGTATAACAAGACGGGTATTGTTTGTGTTTGGATGCTGCATGTTGATTTCAATTATAGAAGTTAGATGCGTAACGCTTATATGTCGCTTGCGATGTCTTTAGCGATATCGCTGGTGATATTATGGCTGAGCGATTGACAAAGCAAACTAGTGGTGTCCCAAGAGGACTCCTCCGTTTTCTAGTTCTAAATATGTTAGCGAAGGAGCCAATGTCAGGTGTAGAAATTGTCGAAGTAATTAAGAAAGAAACAGGCGACAGGTGGATACCCAGTTCAGGTTCAGTCTATCCGCTTTTGGCTTGGCTGCAAGACAAAGGTTTCACCAAAGAAATACCCAGCGAACAAATAGGAATTAAACGATACGCGCTTACAGCGAAAGGAAAAGCGTTTTTTAAAAAACAAATAACCATTGGACAAAAAATGTTGAGCAAACTGGAATTTCTTGTACCTCTACTTATTGGAAGGTTCCAATTTGACCCTAACGACGAAAAAATTCTTGCAGGAACAAGAGAACCGGCACAAAGAGTCGTCAGGATTCTTCTAGACCTCCACGCGGAAACAACGGATCAGCGAGGAGGAAAAACTTACAAGATAACTGAGCAAATCTCAAGGGACATAGAGAGAATTCTAAACGAATGCGCCGATGAACTTGAAGAAATGGTGCGAAGAATTCGTGAAGAAAATAAGCCACAGTTAGTACAACGCTGACAATAAATTGTAAAAGATGTGTGTATGTTATGGGCATAAAATCTAGTTTTATGATAGCAGCCAGATCCATGCTGAGAAGAAAAACAAAAAATCTCAGCGCTATCCTTGCAGTAGCTCTGGGAGTTACGTTACTGGTCGGTATTCAAATCACAACCGACACGCTAAACAACGCGTTTCTCACAAGTCTACTTCAGAGCGAAGGAGAAGTTGACTTCTATATAACAAACTCCACTACAGGGGGGTACCTAACAGCAGCAGACAAAGCAAACATCACTGCTTTGGTTCCTGATGCAGTGGGAATAATGTCTGAACTCACTATGGACGCGCCCGTAATGCTTGGGTCACAGTTTGATGCCTCAGTTGAACTGGCTGGAATCCCCACTGATTATCCTGAAGCATTTGGTTCTTTTTATGATTGGACAACTGGAGATGAAATGAACCTTGATTCCCTTCTAGTGAGCAATAGCAGCATCCTTTTGTCAAGCACCCAAGCTGAAGACTTAGGGTTAACTAAAGAAACAACTTTACCAGTAAATTTAACCACCGAGTTCACTAACCTCACAGCAACAATTGCAGAGCCGCCAGTAATCTCATTAGCTAATTGGACAGTGTACACAAATGGCACTACTGTTGAGTACACGCTAAACAGTTCTTCGCCTAATCTGGCTCTTGAACTTGAGCAGTCTGCTTACCCAGGCGTTATGCCGGGCGTAGTTACCCTTTACACAGTAAATTGTTCTAGACTTAGCTTGTCTGACTACGAGTACATCAACGTGACAGCTACGGGCACGAACAACACCCAAGTTTTGCTAAGTTTCTTCATGGATGACGGAAACAGCTTTAACGTGACAAGCTTGGAAGATCCGTCTTCGCCAGTGGATTTGGATACGCTGAATAGTTTATCGTTTGATTTAGCACCATATGCTGAAAGAACACTGAGAGGAGACGCATTTGTCGTAGTCATGAGTCTTGATGGGATGCCAGCAAGCGTTGAGATATCCGAAATCGCCTTTGAAACCACAGAGCCTGTAATCGAGTATACATCTGGAACCGAAAGAGTAGATTTGCAAGTAGTCGGAATCTTTGATTCTAACCGTCCTGGAATAGGCTCACAGTACCCAGGAATTGTATTCAAGTTGGAAGACCTTCAACAGTGGATGAGCCTAGAAGACCCCCAACAGGAAACAGACATAATTGGAGCTTATCTGGTAACTCTCAAAACAGACCATTTCGCTTCAGAAATAAGCAAAGACTTTCTTCAAGAAAAGGTAGATGCAGTAAAAGCGGTTATTCCTAGCGCTTTATACAGCGTCGAATCTGACCGCTTAACCTTATTCAGTGTTGCAGAAATAGTCATCACACTACTAACTACGATATTATCTGTATTAGGGCTACTTATCATGATAACCGGTGTCTTGCTCATAAGTAATGTTCAACTTATGAGCGCAGAAGACAAAGAGTTCCAAACAGGCGTTCTGCGAGCTGTCGGAGAGAACCGCCGCGGAATCACGTTAGCAATGCTAATAGAAAATATGTTCCAAGGAATATTAGGCGGAATATTAGGCTTAGGTTGTGGCTTAGCATTTGGCCAAGCTGTTGCCCTCTACCTCATAAGCATATTTAGAACAGGAGAAGCCAGCGTCCACCCCATCGTTTCAGAGCAAGTTGTAATTTTATCGGTATTAATTGGCGTAGCACTGGGTGTCATAACTGGTATATTACCTGCTTTGAGAGCGTCCAGAGTTAACATTGTAGAAGCCCTCCGCGGAATCAAGTTTTCATTCAAAGAAAAATCTGGACGAAACTTGATTTTATTCGGAATAGTCTTCACCCTAGCTGGCGTAGTAGCTCTCTTAATCAACGGTGTCATCGACACGAGTTGCCAAGCCATCTGGGTTGCTGAAGGATGGGACACACTAGAGGAATGGCGAACCATTTTGATTGGAGCAGGATTGCTAGTTTCAGGAATAGGTATTTTGCTTTCACGTTTCATAAGCCAAGCGAAGGCATTCAACCTTACAGCTATTGGGCTCTGGACTGCGCCCACAATTCTGTTTGTCGTCGCTATGGGCGAGTGGATACCTGACATTTCTGGTTTAGAACCATACATCTTGATGATAGGTGTAGCAGAAATTTTGCTTGGTTCAGTTCTGATTGTAGCCGTAAATCTTCCTCCACTTATGAACGCTTTACGGCGCATTCTCGTCAAAATCAGAGGTCTAAAAGGCGTAGGACAAATAGCCCCAGCGCTAATTTCATCCCACAGAACACGATCCACACTAACGTTTGCTATCTTTGCAGTGATACTAACTTTGAACGTGACCGTTGCTACATTAGTGCCTACAAATCTAAGCTCAGTCGCCGCAACCGAGGAAGACGCCAGAGGCGTAGACCTTGTTGTATACCTAAACAAAGCTGAGGCACAGATAGCAAACACGTCTTATACAGAAGAATTGTACAAGTTGGACAGCCACATAACAGATGTAATTGCGTTCAAGACGTACAGCACAACTACCGATTACATGAAATTCATTTCGCTGAGCGATCCGTATTCATCTGATTTCGAAGCCCAAACAGATCTTTTACCCATTGGATATGGCGAAATTACCTCGGAGCAAATTCGCGGAAACGCAACTGATGCCGCTGACTCTGATTGGCGCTACGACTTTTATCTAAGCAGCTTCCCAGACAACATCACTCAACCAGACGCTGCTGACATAACAGACGAAGAACTACTGGACATGTCTAAGGAAGCGTGGGACCTATTCTTTGATTCCTCTTACAGGATGGCAGTGTATAATGTTTCATTAGATGAACTTCTTTCAGAGGACCGAGAGCTAGGCGACATTGACCTCACATCCTTGAGCGGATATAGTGGTAATGAACTGGAAGGCGTCGTAGTGTTACGCGATGAAAACGGTTCCGTTATAGAAAACCCTGTTGTGTTCACAGACTCCTTCATTCTGCCATTAGGAGTGCAGATTTGGATTCCGATGAACACGTCTGAAGCTGGCTTACCCGTGTATCAAGCGTTCACCGTAGCAGGACGATTAGACTATGAGCGCGCAGGAGGCTTTCCATTATCATCATTCAGCATTAGCAGCGTGATAAGTGAGGGGGACATTGATTACATTGAGCTTTTAGGAAAAGTATACCTTACAGAATACTGGGCAAACCAAACCAATTTCTTAGCAGAAGCAAACGGCGAAACATCCATATCCAGAGCCCCAGATCAATACAATACTTTCCTCATCAAAACCACCTACGCGATAGATGAAGACACAGAACTTGAGTCACTTGCACAAAAAATCCAAGAATTCACAAACACTAACGATGAAGGATACAGACTCTTAGCTGAAGACAACTTCTACATTGCAAGCACAACTGTTCTCTATTCAAAAGTTAAGTTGTCGCTAGATATGGTTGAACGAGTAGTTTCATTCTTGCAGATATATGTTACATTCGGCCTCATCATCGGCGCAGTAGGCATGGCCGTAATTTCCATACGTAACGTTTCCGAGAGAAAACGCGAAATAGGAATGATGCGGGCAATCGGCTTCCCAAGAACACAAGTGCTGATTTCAGTATTGCTAGAATTAGTGGTATTAGGCATAATTGGAGTTGTCATTGGAATCATCAACGGCTTGGTAATCAGCGTCGGCTTTGCTAGCATGCAAGGCGTTACAATAGTGATTCCTTGGAACGACATCTTCACATACCTAGGCATAATCACCTTTATTGCCCTAGTCGCTGGAGCCATTCCAGGCTGGTACGCATCAAGAATCCCGCCAGCAGAAGCCTTGAGATATGTAGGATAAAAGAGGAAAAACAATGACGAAAACAAAAGATAAAGAACCAATATTGGTTATATCTGGATTACACAAACGCTACAGTGAAGGAAAATCAAACGAAGTCCACGCCATCCGAGGATTAGACCTCACAGTCTACAAAGGAGACATGATGGCGATAATGGGACCATCAGGCTGCGGAAAAACAACGCTCCTAAACATGATAGGCCATCTGGACCGTCGCTCAGAAGGAAAAATCGTTATCGACAACATAGACACCGCCACGCTCTCAGACGGAAAAATGACCACGTTCCGCAGAGACAAAATAGGCTTCATATTCCAACTATTCAATCTCTTCCCATTCTTATCCGCCGTAGAAAACGTAGAAACCCCACTGTTGCTAAAAGGAATGAAGGCAGGAGTAGCCCGTGAACAAGCAAAAATGCTTCTGAGAGAATTAGGTATGGGCGACAGACTCTATCATCTGCCTTCCGAGCTTTCAGGAGGGCAACAACAACGAGTCGCCGTCGCCCGAGCGCTAATCACAGACCCAGCGATTATTCTCGGCGACGAACCCACAGGAGACTTAGACTCTACAACAAGCGCTGACGTCATGAACCTGTTCCGCCGAATCAACAAAATCAACCAGCAAACGCTTGTGTTAGTCACCCACAACCGATGGATAGCCGAGCAATGCGATTATATCGTCCACATGGCCGATGGAAAAATTTCCAGCTTTGAGCAGGGACCGTTCACGACAAAGGAGGTAACGCAATGAAAGTTTACGCGGCTGGGTTGATAGATAAATCGCGGCGGGCAACTAATGCGAAATTGCGAAAGAAGTTGGTTTCTGATTGCCGCAGAATTCTGCATGTGCGTAGCAAGGCAATGTCCAGCCAAGAGTTAAATTCGTTTATTGTTTTAGCTGGAGAAAAAAATGCTACTGTAAGCCAGAAGGTTGTTGATGAAATAGAAAAAGGAAGCTTGTATGGCGTTTTCAGGAAATACTATGCGGATAACAAATCTCGGTTGCAGAAGCAGCTTAAAGAGAATCAGGAGCTGCGGGAGACATCGAACATTGTTAAAGACTTCATTAAAGAAGTTGATTTGAACCTCGTGAAACATTTTGACGCTCAACTAAAGAAGATAGTTAAAGAGTTGCCAACCAGCTACCGTGAAATTCAGTTGAAAAGTTACGTGGCACTGTGGGATTTCGCGGAGAACCAGCAATACCGCTTTTTCCTTTCAGGATTTGATTCGTCCGTGTTCACAGGTTCAACCACCGAAAGCCAGTTGAACGTAGCAGAGTTGGTTGACAAGTTGCTGATGGCGAACTTTTTTGCAGTGTTTTTGAAGCCAACAATCACGCGCCTAAAGCAATTAGACCGCGTGCTTGAAAGACTGAAACTGGGAGTTGAAGGAACCCACTACAAAACAACTAACTTGAAGCTGCAAAAGAAGCTGGAGCTGTTTTTCAGGATTTTAGCAGCAAAACTCAGCGCTTTGCAGGACATCGACAATGTGGCATCGAGGATTTTCGAGTTATTCCAAGTTCCACGCGTTGCGCTCGCGCCGCATCACCTCAAAAACGGCGCTGTAGAATTGGACAAGGTGCTTGCAGATATGGCGTCAGAAATCGATTATGGAAAGACTTTGCTTCTTGAAGTTCACGAGAAGCTGCAAGAGTGCCAAATTCACCTGCGCGACTACTTAGATGAGCACAAAAACGGAATGAAAATAATAGAGTCAACTAGTGAGTTTAAGAACGCGCTGTTGCCGATGGCGGAGTTAAGCACTGACTTGTTTGTTGAAGCGGAACTGCTGAAAATGTGGACGGACTTTTTCGGCGTTGACATTCCGTATTTCGGGTTTAACAAGCAGCTCTTTAACACGCAAAACGTTGAAGTAACCGATTCGGCGAGCGACAACATCATTACGGTGCGGGGATTATCCAAAAATTACAATCTTGGGCGAACAACAGTCTACGCGCTGCGAGGCGTGAATCTTGACGTGAAAGAGGGCGAGTTCATGGCGATTGTGGGAAACTCTGGAGCTGGAAAAACAACGCTGTTGAATTGCATGGCGGGTCTGGACAGCCCAGATTATGGTGTAGTGCTGTTTAGAGGAAAAAACCTG
Organism: uncultured Candidatus Bathyarchaeia archaeon; assembly: GCA_964632845.1. GTDB lineage: Archaea > Thermoproteota > Bathyarchaeia > Bathyarchaeales > Bathycorpusculaceae > JAOZHU01. Next base: position 155,248 of record CAZWDU010000004.1, read on the forward strand.
CACAAGATGGATGACTCGGCAAAATCGAAAGCTAGATTGCTGGAAATGGGGTTCATATTTCAAAGTTACGCTCTGCTGCCTCACTTTAACACTCGTGAGAACATAGCTTTGCCCGCAGATTTGGCAGGGTTAAGCAAGGACCTGCGAGAGCGCATAGAAGACCTTTTGAAAGGTGTTGGTTTAGATAGCCAAGCTAAGCAGTATCCTGCTACGTTAAGTGGAGGACAAATGCAACGTGTAGCCATTGCCCGCGCGTTAACTAATCGTCCTGCAGTGATATTTGCTGACGAGCCGACTGGCGATTTGGATTCGGCGACTGGCAAGCAAGTTATGGATTTGCTTAAGAAGTTTCATGAAGAAACAAAAACCACAATCATCGTCATCACGCATGAACAGGATATTGCGGATTATGCTGAAAGACAAGTCGTGATGAAAGACGGCGTAATTGCCTAAAGCCAATAAACGTGAATTTCGAAATTTATCGGCTGAAGTGCGGCTTTAGTGTTTGTCAAGAAAGTTTGACTGGGAAATCCTGTTTGGTCAAGAAACCTTGATAAAAACGCTTTTACAGCACAAACAGCCAGTATTGAACAGGGAAATTGGTGCTTATGAAGAGAACAACGTTAGCACTAACACTCATCTTGGCACTGTTATTCTCAGCGTTAGCTGGAATGCTTACTCTTGGGGTGGCTAACGCAAATTTCCTGCCAGCACCCGCTATCATAGTTTACTCTCCAGCAGCTACGATCTACACAAACACATCTATCCCACTTAATTTCGCGGTTCACATTCTGCATGACTCCCCAGAAATTGTTCGCATACTCTACTGTGTGGATGAAAGCTCAAATGTGACTCTGACCAATTTGACCCGAAGAGACAACGAATGGTTCGACCCAGTCAAATGGGGGTCTATATTTCAGGCAACATCAATCCTGTATGACTTGGCGGAAGGAAACCATATGCTAAGAGTCTATGCGCAAGACGCTTCTGGCGGGGAAATGTTCTCCTCAGTAGAATTCACAATTAATACACAGTACAGGTACCCAGAAGCCTTAATCCTCTCTCCTCAAAACACAACCTATACTACAACTGAAGCACCTTTGACTTGGACTTGCGATGGACAAATTGTGTCAGCTGATTACTGGCTAGACGAACCCCTTTATGGGGCTACAACTTTATCGGGAAACACAACTTTAACTGGGTTGTCAAATGGCACGCATACAATAACAGTTCATGTTTTCACCAAAAGAGGGCAAGCTACTTCTCAAACAGTCCACTTCACAGTTAGTCCAGAGACGCAACTGCAACCAAAGGCTTTCCCAACAATATGGGTCGTAGTTACCGTAGTTCCAGCAGCTGTTGCCAGCGCAGGTCTACTAATCTACTTCAGAAAACACAAGTAAAAAAATTAACGGGCAACTTCCAAAATTATTGGGTATATTTCCTTTGCCACATACTCCACGTACTTGTTCTTATCTGCCAAGTTGAAAATGGTCACTGAAGCGTCTCTGGTGACGCCAACAACGTAGCCTGTTTCCTTTGACCTAGCAACCACGTACCACAAGTCCCCGTGCTTCGTGTAATCCTCGAACAGCGTCGTGTTTATCAAGTCAGGACCGTAAAGCGACAGCTTATTCACGTTAGGAATATCCACGTTGTCAAAGAACGTTATCTTCGTGTCTTCAGGGTTCTTGAGGTGAAACGCCCTGAGAGTTTCAGGCGGAATCCGCGCTTCCACGATGCCGCCGATTTTATCGAAGAGGATTTCGCTTAGCTTGTTAGCTATGAAGTTTGCCAAGCGTTTCTTCTCCACAACCGCCAAGAAAACGTTGTCGCCCGCCTGGGCAAAGCTGAAGAGCGCTTCCACTGTACGTGGCAAAGGCGCAGTTTTGCCCCTGTGGAACACGTGGATAACGTAATCGTGCGAGTACACGCCGCTAAGCATATTCTCTTTTGGTAAGAGACCCGCGACTTCGGTTAAGAGCGTGAAGTTGTAGTCGCCTTCCTCGTAAGTCTCTTCAAAACGGTAATTTTCAAGTCTTGACGCTATGTCGCTTAGAGCAAGCGGTTCGGAGAGTTTGAAGACTTTTCCAGCCACAACCATCCAGAGTTCACCGCTCTGTACTCTTATCAGCGGCATTAATGAAATTTTGCTTTGCTAAAACTTAAGCTGAGCATAGCAATGTGCGTTTTGGTGTGTGATTTCACGATAAAACTTTGGCAGTTTCAAATCAGATTTTGCGGGAAACTTTGCCTAATTGTTTTAATAATAGCGTTTTCACCTATTTAACGCACTTTACGCTAGAGGCAACTAAACTGCAATGTTGATACAGGAAGTCATACTGGAGAACTTCATGAGTTACGAGTACGCTAGGGTACCGTTTGAACACGGCGTAAACGTGATTTGCGGACCCAACGGCGCAGGAAAATCCTCTCTGCTTCTGGCTGTTTCCGTGGGTTTAGGGCAGTCTTACACGGAACGCTCCAGAAAACTAAGCGATTTGATACGCTGGGGAAAAGACCAAGCCCGCGTAACGCTGGTTTTGGACAACAGCAAACGCGGCGGCAGGCGTCCAGTCTCAAAATACAGCAAAGACCAACTTTTTCTCACGCGCGTTTTACGCAGAGACGGCAAATACTGGTTTGAACTGGAAAACCGCGCCGCCACAAAACAGGACGTTGAACGGTTACTGGGCAAGTTCGGCGTTGACCCCGACAACATGCTCATAATCATGCATCAGAACATGGTGGAACAGTTCTCAGTGCTCTCCAACGTGGAAAAACTGCGCATGGTGGAGGCAGCGGTGGGTTTGGAACCGTTCCGCGAAAACGTGCTGCAAGCACAACGCAAGTTAACGCGCATCCTCAGCCAAGAAGAATCCGTAGGCAAGCTTTTGGAGTCCGCGGAGCAAACGCTGAGCTACTGGCGAGAACAGTACGAGAAGTACCAAGAGAAAAAGCAACTGCAAACCAAACGGCGTTTTCTAGAGCGTGAACTTGCGTGGGCGGAAGTGGAACGCCGCGAAGGCATCGTTAAAGAGTTGGAAGCAAGCAGAAAAAGAGAGCAGGAAAGCTTGAACCGCATTGAAGAAGAAGCAAAAGCGGCAACGGAGCAACTGCAAGCACAACAGCAAAAGCAGGCAGAACTAAAGGGAGAAGCGAAAACGGTTTTCAATGAACGCTTAAACCTTGAGCGCGGAACCGCGGAAAACGAGTCCACAATAGCACTATACCAGCAGTTGCTCACGGAAGCCTCAGCCGTAGAAGCCGCAATAAAAAACAGTGCAGCCGCGAACCAGCTTAAACTGCTCAGAACCGAGAACTTACGAGAGCTGATGGAGAATTCTCGCCAGCACCTTCAAAAGCTAACAGCTCAAGTGAAAGAGAACCAAACCAAGCTAAATGGCGTGGAAGAGACAGCGGAGAAAGTTGCCAATGGCATTTTAGATAATCGGATTCATTTAGCTTTGTTGCAGTACCGCAGGGAAAACGCTGTGGCAGACTTGAAACGTATAGACGCTTCACTTAAAGACGCAAAAGGCAACCTGAACACGGCAACCGCTAAGGCGGAGCAGTCAGGCGCTAGGATTGCCGTGTTGAAAAGCGCCATGGACGTGCTAGATGAAATCCGCGTTACGGATGGGCATTTAGCTGCGCTTCAGGGCGTTTCAGAGGACATAGAGCGCATGTACGAGTCTTACTCCAAGCTGTATTTGGAGTTGAAGGAGAAGGCACAGGTTGTAGCGGAAAATCGCGAGAAAGCGCTTGAAGAAGTGAAAGTGCGCATGGACGCGTGGCGCAACGTCATGCAAAGCTTGATTGACCGCGTGAACTTGGAGTACCAGAAGATTATGGGGCAAACGTTGGCAACGGGCGAAGTGCGCTTGGCTAACGGGCATGACGTGGAAACCGCTGGCTTGGAGATTCTTGTGGGCTTCAAAGGCGGTAAACCCGTGACGCTGGACGCTTACACGCAGAGCGGCGGCGAAAGAACCACGGCAACCATGAGCTTCCTCTTAGCGTTGCAGCAGCACGTGCGTTCGCCTTTCCGCGCTGTGGACGAGTATGACATTCACATGGACCCAAAGAACCGTGAAATGATTGCACGTATGCTCGTGTCAACGATAAAAGACGCTTCAGCACAGTACATTGTGATTACGCCAAGCCAGATTACGTTTGCTGAAGAGAACGCGAACATAATCACGGTGCAGAACGTTGAAGGAAAATCAATAGTCCGAGAGGTGGCATAGCAGTGCAATCGCAGAAAGAGCAGAAAAAGCTTGGCAGAGAAAAACTGCAACGCATCATAGAAATGTGCACAGCAATCGAAGCGCACACGGTTGACCCGTTCACGCTGAACGTTGACGACATAATCCGCATGGTGAAAGAGTACTTCCCGAACTGGGAGCAGCCTGAAGATTTTAACTTGGACGCAGAGGCAATTCACCATTTAGCCTCAGTTATCAAGCTGCAAAGCGAATGGGTTAAGCACCGCAGCACCTCGCTGTACACTGACCCGTTTCTGCTTGAAGAAAAAATCACGCAAGCCCCCAAAGACGAGATGATAAGCGTATTCCTTAAAGCGTGGCATCCGCTCGTGGAGCTGGAGCAAATCAGCATCCACAGCCTCGCGACGGCAATGCGCTACTGGGAGCAGTTGGTGCCGCTTAACGAAAGGTGGAAAACGCTGGAAGTGCCAGAGGTCGCGGTTGGAACCGCCACAAGAGACGAACTGGTAAAACAACGCGTGCTCTCGGACAAAGCGTTTTCCGAAGAACTGGAAGCGTACTGGCAGGAACTCAAAGCCAAAGTGCAAGAAAAAGGCCAAGATGACAGAATGCGCTACTGGGATTTTGTAGGCGCGGAAACTTACGAGGACACAGTGCAACGGGCTTTCTTGGCTAGCTTCCTAATCACATATGGCTACGCTACGCTGGAGGTTTACCCGTTAGAAGAGGAAATTTTCATCAAACCCTTCAAAACACCCGTTGCGAAAATAGCCTCACAGCAGTCTGTTTCCGTGCCCATAGCAGTCACGGTTAAGGATTGGCAAAAGTGGAAAAGAGGCGAGTTGACGTGAGCAAAAGAAAAGGCGTTTACGCAAGCAAAATGAAACGCGCAACGCACATGCTGTTTTACCGCAGACACCAGAAGCCAGGCGTGAAAGGCTGGGAACTGCACAAGACACTGGGCGCAGATTACCCCAAAGTCTTAGACATTCTGGACGGTTACTTGAAGAGTTTGGATTTGCAGGTTAAAACGGTTTACGAAGAAGAAAAAACGCCAGTAGGCAAACCTTCGCTGGAAGAACTGGACAAAGCACGGTTTTACGTGACCCTGCGCGGCGAGTTAACGCCGAAAGAAGCGAAAATGATTGGGTGGCGCATCGACGATTTAGCAGGTTTAGCCGTGGCGATAGCTTACGTCATTAGCAAGAAGGGGCAAGCGCCACGCAAAGAAGTGGAAAAGCTGCTGAATGAGAAGCTACCAGGATGGAAAGTCGGCTTAAACATTGACCGCTACATCCGCTACGGCTACTTGCAGCAAGACGACAAGAACCAGTTGTATTTGGATTGGCGAACCAGAGCAGAAGTTGACGAGAAAGCGCTGATTGACATGTTGCTCAGCAGTGAAACGCAAACGACATTGCCTATTGAGGATTCAGAAGCAAGCGAAGAAGAAACAGAAGATTGAAAAAGCAGTAAAAGATAATGCTCAGAGGCGTTTCATCGCCTAGCCGCTTAGTTGCGGGCTTAGGTGATGCTCACGTTCTGAATGTCAAAATACCTTTTTGCTAAAAAGCGCAATCTTTCTGCGTTTTTGCCGTTTTTGCCTATGGCGACGCCCTTGTCTTTCGGGTTCACGGTTACAACAGCCATTGTTTTGCCATCAGTTCGCTCGGTCACGCGTACTTCTCTGACCATTGCGGGTTTCAAAGCGTTCTTGATGAACTGCACAGGGTCTTCAGAGTACTCGATTATCTCGTGTTTTTTGCCCGTCATTCTTTCCAGAGTGTGGATGTTTCTGCCGCCTTTGCCTATGGCGACGCCCACTTGTCCTTGGTTCACGATGAATATTGCGCGTCCCTGCTCTTCGTCGATTATGCAGTCTTTGACGCTGGCGCCGCTTATGTTTTCAAACAATGCGATGTAGCGCATTTCGTCAGCCGTGATTTTTATGCCGCTCGTGTATTCATTTCCTCCAGTTACTCTTCCGCCTCAGTTTTTTCTGTTACCTTGAGGATGTCTGAGTCACCCGTTTCTCTTATACTTAATGCCGAAATAACAAAGGGTTTGTTGCAGACAGTAGCCAAGTCTATCGAAGTACCCTTAAATGTCATCACGGGAACATTAGAGAGGTTACAGTTGTATTCTATCTCGTCTTTTATGTCTTTTGGACAATTAGCAGCTAAAAGTATCATTTTAGCTTTGCCACTCTTCGCGTTCTGCAACGCCGCGTTGGCTCCGAAAGAAACCTTGCCAGTTTTCACAGCAGACAAAATCGCCTTATTCATATCTATCATGCTTCAGTCTTTCCTCCTTTCTTTTCTTGCTTTTCAAACGTTGACATATACAATTCCACTAGTCCAGTGCCAATTGGAATAGATTGCCCAACAATAACGTTTTCGGTTACGCCCGCCAACGGGTCACTCTCACCCTTCACCGCAGCTTCAACGATATTCGGAACCGTAATCTCAAACGCTGCACGCGCTAACACGCTGGCTTTCTTGCCGCTGATGCCGTGCCTGCCAATCTGCTGCACATCACCCGTAGAAGTCATCATATCAGCTACCAACATAACGTGACGCACGTCCACGTCTAAGCCTTGCTCCTCCAACACGCCTTTTGCCTCATGAATCAACGCGTTTCTCGAAGCTTCTATGCCCAACGTTTTAGCTATCTCATGAACGTTGTTCGTTGTCGTCCGCGACGTATCCACGCCCACGATTTCCAGCACCTTGGACAAGTTTGAGCCGTCTGTCCGTATAACCCACTCGCCGTTTTCTTCAGTAACCAACACACGTTTTATGTCTGCCACGCCTTTAACGTGGAACGCAGAAATCTTGCTAAGCAACTTCTTCAGTAGCTCAGTCTTCTTGGGCTTTATCTGCAACATGTCGCCATTAGCCTTCGTAGTGGCGTTCGGCAGCTGAAGTCTCGCTTCAAGCTCATCCATCGTTATAGCGCGGTCTTCCATCATAGTTTGGTTTACTTCAACCACTATTTCCTCTTGCACAGGGTCCTCGTATATTGCAGAAGCCAAATCCTCCAAGGACGTGTAGATTATGTTGCGCGCGATTTCCACAGCGCCTTCCTTGCTTTTCCTATGCTTGCCCGTTAGGTATATGGACATAATCGGCGTAGACGGAATCCTACGTGCATCCACAATTTCAATCAGCCGCGGCAAACCTAAAGTGACGTTTTGCTCTTTGACTCCTGCGTAGTGGAAAGTCCTAAGAGTCATCTGCGTGCCTGGCTCACCTATTGACTGCGCAGCAATTATACCCACGGCTTCACCGGGCTCCATCAACGCCCGCTTGTACTGTTCAGCCGTCAACGTAACAGCCTTGTCTACGCCCTTCTTGCTGAACTTGACTTTAGCCAAATTCTGCGTAAGCTGCTCCATCAGTATCGGCGTGATTTGGGCTTCAACCTTTTCCAACTGCGCTTTAATGTAATCTGCTGATGCTGGTTCGCCTTTTTCTTCGCCAATTTTTATCTGGTCCATGAGGCGGCTAACGTTAACTGCTTGACCGTGGTCGCTTTTAGCGGGGTCAACGCCGTCTTCGCCGTACAGGAACTGGATTATATCGCCAGCCGAATCTCGGACTGTACCATCATATTCCAAGCGAATGTGCTCCAACGCATTGATGAGCCTGCGCTGCATGTAACCGCTCTGCTGCGTTCTGACAGCTGTGTCCACCAAGCCTTCCCTGCCGCCCATAGCGTGGAAGAAGAATTCAATCGCGTCTAAACCAGTCTGGTAAGACGAGTAAACGAAGCCTCTCGCCCGTGGGCTGGGGTCACCTTCAACGAAGTGCGGCAACGCACGTCCAGCGTACCCTCGCAGAATTCTTTTGCCACGCACCGACTGCTGCCCGACACAAGCAACCATTTGCCCGATGTTGAGGCTTGAACCTCTCGCGCCTGTTCGGGTCATAACTATTCCTGCGTTTTCAATAGTAAAGTCTTGGTCTGCGATTTTGCCTGCTTCATCTCTGGCCGTGGCTAGTTCATGCATGACGTAGATTTCAAATGACTCCTCAAGCGTTTGCCCGGGTAACCGCGGCAAAGTGCCATTGCGGTAATTCTCAATGTGCTCGTCTATTTTCTTCTGAATGCGCTCCATCGTTTTCTTGATTTTGTTTTCAGCCCTAGGCGACAAGACAAGCTGCTCATACGTGTAAGTGAAACCTCGCATAGTAATGAACAGCTTCAGCAGCCGCGTTACCTTATTCAGAAATTCGCGTCCCGCTTGAGTTCCGTAATCCTTGATTATACGGTGCAACAAACTTTCAGACTGCTCGGCACCTATAGAACGCCTGTCTATAATGCCTGACACGAGCTCGCCGTTTTTCACCACAACATAAGCGTCATGCTTGCAGTTTTCCTCCTCACACTTGTTGCAGCCTTGGCAAAGGTTCGCCTTCAACACGTAATTCAAAGTCTTTGGCAGAAAGAGACTGAAAATCTGCTTGCCCGACCACATAGGCTGAGGCTCCGTGATTGCAGGCTCTGGCAACTCGCCAATGTAACTCGTAGCCGTCAGAAGCCGATTAACTTCAGCTTTCGTCAAATAATTTGCTCTTCGAGTGAAGAAGTACGCGCCCGTAATGAAATCGCGGATGGCGCCGATTATGGGTCCACCGAACCTAGGCGAAAGAATCTGATCCTGAACCTGCATCAGTAACAAAGCTTCGGTTCTGGCTTCCTCACTCTGAGGCACGTGCAAGTTCATTTCGTCACCGTCAAAATCCGCGTTGTAAGGCGGACAAACACACAAATGCAAACGGAAGGTTTTGTAGGGCAGAACACGCACGTAATGCGCCATTATAGACATGCGGTGAAGCGAAGGCTGCCGATTGAAAATAGCTATGTCGCCGTTCTTAAGGTGCCTTTCAACAACAAAGCCAAGCTCCACGGCTTCAGCGATTTTTTCTCTGTCTACAACGAACTCCAGCCTTATGCGTTTGCCGTCGGGTCTGATCAGGTAAAGTGCGCCAGGATATTTCTCAGGACCATTGATGACTAATTGTTTCATTTCTTCGAGGTTCCACGCGGTTACCTTTTCAGGAACCGACAAGCGCATAGCAACGTCTTTTGGAACGCCGACCTCGTTTATGTCGAGATTCGGGTCTGGAGAAATGACTGTGCGCGCTGAAAAGTCAACTCGTTTGCCTGAAAGGTTGCTTCTGAACCGGCCTTCTTTTCCTTTCAGCCTCTGCGAAATAGTCTTTAACGCTCTTCCAGAACGATGCCTCGCAGGGGGAATCCCTGAAGCTTCATTGTTAAAGTACGTCGTCACATGATACTGCAAAAGCTCAGACAAATCCTGAATGATAAGCGTCGGCGCGCCTGCTTCCATGTTTTCCTTAAGCCTTTGATTAATGCGGATTATGTCTACTAGCTTGTGGGTTAAGTCGTCCTCCGAGCGGATACCTGACTCCAACGTGATAGAGGGGCGAACATAAACTGGAGGAACAGGCAAAACTTGCAGAACCATCCATTCAGGCCGTGCAACCTTGGGGTTTAACCCTAAAATTTCCAAGTCATCATCCGAAATACGCTCTAAGCGTTCACGTATCATACTGGGCGTTAACGGTTCAGAACCCGCTTCAGTTTGCTCTATAAACTTGGTGGGCTTCTCAAAAGTAATCTTGTACTGAGCTGCTGCACAGTGGGGACACTGTTTAGTCTTAATCTCCTGTAGAATGGCCTTGTGCACTTCATCAGGCACTACGCCTAAGAGCTTGTTGAACTTTTCGATGCGGCTTCGAACTTTTTTCGCAGTTTCATCTGATAACAGTATGCGTCCGCAGTTGCGGCAGGTAGCCTTCAACAAGTCAAAGATTATCTTCGTGAACTCTATGTGTACGATGGGCACGGCTAATTCTATGTGTCCAAAGTGGCCTGGGCATCGGATTGCCGTGTTGCCGCAGGTTTTGCATCGCTGCCTCGGTTCAAGAGTGCCTAGTCTACCGTCCATGAGACCCGTGGTTATCGGTGCGCCGTCTTCGTCGTAAGTGTCTGGTGTTTGAATTTCCACGACTGATTGCTTGCGCAGGTCTTTGGGTGAAATTAAACCGAAAGAGATTCCGTCAACAACTTTATGAATTATTTCTTCTGGAGCCATATTTTACGCCTTCTCCTTAAGCTTTAACTTGGGTGTTATACACAAGCTCTGAAGCTCTTGTAACAGAAGCTTGAACGCGTAAGAAACTATTACTGGTGAAATTCTGGCTTTTTCATCGCAAATCTTGCACGTGTAACGCCGCTGCTTCATGTCATAATAAGCTATTTGACCACAGTTTTCGCAGATAAACAACGTGTACTTGTCAGACTCCTCCAGCAGCCTGTCCCTGAGCAGCATGGCTGCGCCGTGTCCGATGAGGCAGTCGCGCTCCATTTCGCCGAACCTTAAGCCTCCGCCTCGGGCTCTACCTTCAGTTGGCTGCCGCGTTAACATTTGCACTTGTCCGCGGGCTCTCGCGTGGATTTTGTCAGCAACCATGTGATGCAGTTTCTGGTAGTAAACAACGCCTACAAAGATGTCAGCAACGAACTTCTCGCCCGTTGTGCCATTATAGAAAACTTCGCTGCCCGTGTGGCTGAAGCCCAGTTTCACGAGGTTTTGCCTTACCTCGTCTGGTCCTTCATTAGCGAAGGGCGTGCCATTTGCGGGTTTGCCTCTTGCTGCTGCGGCTTTTCCTGCAAGTGACTCGATGAACTGGCCGATGGTCATTCTTGAGGGAATAGCATGTGGGTTAATCACTATGTCGGGCACTATGCCTTCATCTGTGAAGGGCATGTCTTCCTGTGGCATAATCAAGCCTATGACGCCTTTTTGTCCGTGGCGAGAAGCGAACTTGTCGCCTAACTCTGGAACACGCTGGTCGCGAACGCGGACTTTCACGAGTTTGCTGCCTTCGCCTGACTCAGTTATGAATATGCCGTCGACGACGCCTGTTTCTGAAGGACGCATGTCCACGGATGTATCCCGCATGGATGGGCCTTTAACCTCAAACTCCTTGTATTCTTCAAGGAATCTAGGCGGGCTGATTCTCCCAATCAAGACGTCTCCGCCTACAACTGTTGATTCTAAACCGATTATGCCGTCTGGTTCAAGAAGTCTGTAGTATTGTTCTCCGCGGTATCCGCGTGTGCCAGGCTCTGGAACGGTGAACTTGTCTTTTAATCCGCCCAAGTACTGGCGGCACTCGGCTTCGTATATCCTGTAGAAAGTGGAGCGGGCTAAGCCGCGTTCAATGGAGGCTTTGTTGAAAATTAACGCGTCTTCCATGTTGTAGCCTTCGAAGCTGAGCACGGCGACTATGCAGTTTTGTCCTGTGGGGCGTTGCTTGTACCCCATTACTTCCATTAGTTCAGTTTCCACCATGGGCATTTGCGGGTAATGCAGTATGTGTGAGCGTGAGTCTACGCGGTGGTGGAAGTTGGTTCCATAAACGCCGAGCGCTTGTTTTGCCATTGCAGCTTGATAGGAGTTGCGCGGCGACTGATTATGCTCTGGATACGGTATTGTTGATGCGCATATGCCCAAAATCGTGTACGTTGCGATTTCCAGATGCGTGTGTTCAGGCGCAACTTCTTCAGGATATATTGCTACATACGCGTTTTCTTCTTCTTCTGCATCCAAATACTCAATCAAGCCGTTTTTGATGAGGTCTTCCCAGGTCCATTCGCCGAGGGCTATTTTTTCAAGATGGTTAGGCTGGAGTTTTGGAACGCCATTTTCAATGATTATGAGAGGTCGCCTGACTCGTCCTTCGTCACAGTTAGCATGCACCTCTCCAGTCTCGGTCTGCGACTTCGAGAAATGAGTTATGTTAACTTCAGTTGAGATTTCACTTGCTCTCCGTTTTTCTCTGAAGATTTTAACCATTTCTGCTGCAGCATCACAGTAACCGATGATGTTGCCGTCAACGAAAACTTTGGCTCCACTAGTCCTCAAAGCTTCACTTGCTTCGTAAGCGGGAACCGCGCCCATCTCAAACAGCAACTGTTTTACCTTATCGGGGTTAATGCCCACGGAGATTGATGCTGACAGTGCCAAGTTCTTAACCAGACCACAGTTTGAGCCTTCAGGCGTTTCGTTGGGGCACAAGCGACCCCAATGCGTTGGATGCAAGTCTCGAGCCTCAAAGTTCGGCTGGCTTCTGCTTAATGGTGACTGAAGCCGCCTCAGGTGGCTAAGTGTGGAAATGTAGTTTGTCCTGTCCAAAAGCTGAGTTATGCCAACTCTGCCCCTGCCCCAGTTGCCCGTCGCAAGCGCATGCTGGAACCTTTCAGTGATTATTCCCGGGCGAACTGCCGCGGACACGTTAATTATCGGACCTTTCACGCCTATGCGTTCAAGCTGGTATTTTATGTCGCGAGTTAAGTTTCTGAAAGCCACACGGAACAGGTCTGCAAGCAATGGTCCTCCAAGCCGCAAGCGTTTGTTTTTGAAGTGGTCTTTGTCGTCTTGCTGCCTTCGCCCAAGCTTCAATTGGATAACGCGGTATGCCATTTCGCCGAGGAATATGGCTTTGTCTTTTCTGTTTTTGTCGCTTCTGCCTAAGTGCGGCAAAAAGTTTTTGTCAAGTGCAGTTTCAGCTTTTTGCACGCGGTATTCTTCAACTTGACCGTGGGCTACTCGGTTGCCGATAAAAAGTATAGCATCTTTGGGAGTGTCTACGCCTAGGGCTTTCTCGAATGAGGCGCCTAGTGCGCTTTGGAGTGTTTTGTCAAGGGACACTGCTTCGGCTACGTCTTTGTCTTTTTCCAAGTTTAACGCGCGCATTATCACTACGAAAGGAATTTCTGTGGGCACGCCGGGCATGGTGACGTAGATGGAGTCGTCGGGCTTAAGTTTCAACTCTATTCTTGCTCTGAAGCCTACGGTGGTTGAGAAGATTTTGGCTTGGTAAACTGGCGAGGTCCCCTTTTCGTCTATGTCAACTATCACGCGGTTAGGCGCCAAGTCTTCCATTGCTACGATGACGCGTTCGGAACCGTTCACTACAAAGTAGCCGCCTGCATCGTCCGGGTCTTCTCCTGCAGCGATTAGCTCTTCTTTTGAGAGCTGCGACAAGAAGCACATTTTTGACTTGAGCATGACAGGTATGTTTCCAATGTAAACCAGCTCGGTGTCTTGTTCTCTGCCGTCTATGATTGGCGTCATTTCAAGAGCCACAGGAGCCGCGTACGCCAAGTTTCTAAGCCTAGCTTCCATAGGGTAAATTTCGTGTTTGGTGCCGTCTACTTCTGTGACGTAGGGTCCGGTTATTCTTGATTGGGGGTCTATCACCCAGATTTGTCCGAGTTTTACCTTGTAGGGGCTTTCAGGAACTTCAATGGGGATTTCTCCGACTTCGTCCACTACTTCTTGCAAGCCATGGTCTATAAACTCGTTGTAAGAGTCCAAGTGTTGGCGGACTAAGCCTTTGTCGTTGAAGAAGGTTTTTAGTAAAAGATGGGTATCTTCTTTTGAAATTGAGTTTTCATTCAATTTTATCATTCTCCCGCAAATTTAAATTTTGAAACGTTTGTTGATTTGTTAATGCGGGTTTTTCTCAAACTTTCGATTTCCTCCGATGTTGGATGAGAGTCCAACTCGAAAAAGGGTCTCCAATTTTTTTAAGAGCACAAACACATGCTACACCGCTCACTAATAAAGTTTTTTATGCGCGGCTTCCTGTTTTCGCCCATAAACAGGGGTTTGCTAAAGATTCTTAGAGTTGCTGCAAAACAAGTTTGTTCGTTACGTTGCGCTACGTCGCAAAAGTGGAAAAAATAGTGCGCGTTCCATGGAAACATGTGAAATCACACGCGGCTGAGCTCTGATAGGCATAACAAGCTATAACTTTTGGTTTTAAGCTGAACCAACCTCGTTTTTCAAAGTTATTTCCCGCGTTTTATAATGCTCAATTTATATGCGGCTGACTTGAAGCTAATTTTCTTCTCTATAAGCGGCAGCAGGCGTTCATCTGTTTCGTAGCCGACGCTGTTTCTTTCGTTGCGTATAGCTGCAATTGTGGTTGTGCCTGAGCCTAGGAAAGGGTCTAACACTGTGTCGCCTTTAAGCGAGAACATTCGAATCAGTCGGTTTGCAAGTTCTTCAGGGAAAGAAGCGATACGCCGTTCTATCTGGTTTTCTGTCTGGCGAGTGCCCGTCAGCGTCCAGATTTGCGAGAACCATTCGTCACGCTGGTTTTTTGTGAAGGCGCTGTCGTAACGGCACGGGTCATGAGGCGGAAAGCTACGGAGTTTTCCTTTTCTGAAGATCAGTATGAACTCGCAGTCTAACGTGACGTAAGCGTTAGGTGGCAAAAATCCTGAACCTAGGAACGCGCCTTTGCCCTTATACTTCGGTTTCGTGGTGGGTTTCTTCCACAGGACGTACGGGAGCGTTGTGAAGCCTACACTTTCGCAGTGTTCAATTATTTTTGAGTGATTAGCAAATAGGCGGAATTTGCCGTTTACTGTTCGGGTGGCGTCACCGATGTTTATGCACGCTATGCCGCCGTCGATTAAAACACGGTGAGCTTCGCGCCACACTTTGGCAAGATTTGCATGCATGCACTCGTAGATGCGTGTCACGGTTTCTTCTCGGCACTCTGCTTTCAATTCTTGCCATAGCTCTGCGGTTTGCGGGTCAATCTTCGCGAACAGAGTATCCCACATTTTTATCATGGGATAAGGCGGAGAAGTCACCATCAAATGCACACTGGATTCTGCTAACTCGGACATTTGCTGGCTGTTGCCAACTATGACCTTGTGCTCTGTTGGTAGCATAACGGTTGTTCCTTTAATTATCCTCAGCGAGGGAAGCTTTTATTTTTTGGCATGAAAAGTCAAGGTCTACGATAAAGAAATAACGACAACTGGAAAACCGTTATCCACCATTGGAAAATGTTAATAGAAAGAAGATGATAGTTTTTAGCCTACGGTGCAGGGCTGCGGTAACCAAGCCAGGTCAAAGGTGAAGGACTCAAGATCGACGCTTTGACTTGAGCGCCCGCATGGGAAATCCTTTCCCGTAGGGGTTCGCAGGTTCGAATCCTGCCCGCAGCACCAAAAATTCAATATCACGCATCCAAAGCCTTGAACCTAAAGGTCTAATTGCACTGTTCGCCGCAGCAAGTTCATAGCTACACATCTGTCAAAGAAGCTTTCTGCATAATGTTCGGTTTCTCGCCTCTGGAGTTCAAAGCTTTTAAGAGGGTCTCTATGGAATTTCCAAGAACAAATTTCGCAGAGATGTTCAAAGAGCCCCTTTATCACGAGTTCTAAAAGACACATACTGCTCTCAATCCTCGATAAATATAGATTCAAAGTCTTTTCGTTGATATTATAGAAAAGCACTATTTTATCTGGACCAAAAGGTGCTAATTTTACTTGAGGCGGTGGGACGCCATAAGCATCAGAAAAGATGTTCGCTGCCTTTTGGATGTTAGACAAAGCTATTTCCTCGACTTTTTGGAATCTTAAAAGATTAAAGATTTCCTGTACAACTCTATCGCTTGGAAGGTCACAACCGCAGTAAATTTCTCTGCGTTTCTTAAAACATTGTTTGATTATGCCTTTTGCTTGCTCTTCTTCAGTTTTTAGCTCTCCAACATAGGTTTTTAGCATGCTACGCACATCTTTTAACTCCATATAATAGGCTAACGAAAAAATGTCAAGTCTATCTTCAACACGATTGCCAACCATGAAGTTACGAATCTGCTGGACACACTGCCCATAGGCAATGCGCATGTCCCGTGATCGAGCGCGCCCAAGTTTTCCTTCATAATAAACAAAAAGATGTTGAAGCTCACTAAAGGATAATTTCCTTATATCAACTAATTTCCCACGTTCGTTAACCTTGAAAAACCCAATATCCTCTGGCGATTCCAACCCCTCAGTCACACCCACAAAAGTCGTTACTATTTAATACGCAACAAACGCTTAAAGAACTTGCGCTTGAATACGCCGCATCAACATACTTTCATGCAGGAGCTTGCAGGTTCCAGCGCCTGCCCCCTACACCATAGACAGCAATATCTGAACGTTTACTTCGCCTTAGTTCAAGCTATATAAAGAGGCGGTATAAGTTTCGCCGAGCATATAAGTTCTAAACACTTAAAACGTTATATCTGCAAAAACCTTGTGCAAGCTCGGCGGTTTCCGTCGATAGGTTTTTATGTTCGGTTTAAATGTCTAAGGTAATCACTGGATAAACGCAGATTTAGGATTGAATGGGCGATATGGTAAGAAAAGCACGAATCCGCTTAACAAGCACAGACTACAAAAAACTCGAAGAGGTATGTCAAGAGCTGACGAACATCGCCCAGAAAACAGGCGTAAAAATCAACGGTCCAGTTCCACTGCCCACAAAACGGTTGCGTGTACCAGTTTTGAAATCGCCTTGCGGTGAAGGCACAGCCACGTGGGACAGATGGGAAATGCGTATCCACAAACGCTTGATTGATATTGACTCGGAAGAACGTGTCATGCGGCGCATAATGCGCATTCGCGTGCCTGAAGAAGTCCACGTGACAATTGAGCTCATTTAAACTTTAGCTAACTTTTTTCGGTAGTGCCTGAAGAAGTCAAAGATAATCGCTAACACACGTTCATGCTGAAAACAAAAAACTCGAATTTTCTTGTCCCAAAATGAAAACTTTGGCCATGAAAAACACGGAAAAGGTAACGCGGATATTACTCAAAAAAAGATAACCCTGAATGCATCTACTAGCTTATATGAAAAGATAAGCTGTAATCAGCAAGGTTAAACTTGACGCAAAAACCAACGCCCAAACCTTCTTGCTTACGCTGAAGATTTTGAATCCGTCAAAGATTCCCATCGGAATCAAGTTGAAAACCGCCATAAACGCGTTCCAGAAACCGCCGAAAAGACATGAGACAGCAAAAGGAGTGGGCACAAACGCAAAGCCGAGAAAAACCGCAGCCAAAACAATGTTGGTGCATGGTCCAGCAACAGATATCTTCAGCACATCCTTAGAGTCAACTGGCCCCGAAATCATAACCGCGCCAGGAGCAAAAATCTTGAACAAAGGCGAAATCGCCGTAACCAAAGTCAACACAGCACCCCACAGAGTTAACCGAAACTCCGCCCACAACCCTTCCCTCTGAGCAACAAATTTATGCGCAAACTCGTGAACAAAAAAAGACACCGTAAGAATAACGATAAGGTCAACCACCGGCACAAACAAAGGCTCCTCAAAAATAACCGCGTACACCCAAGAAAACACGCCTAACAACACAATAAGCGACGCTGCAACCGCCAAGTGCTTAAGCTCTTTATGGCTGAAATATACGCGCCCTTTCGCGCGTCGCGGCTGCCCAAAAGTAACCGTGTACTTATACGAGCTAGGCGCTTTAAACACCGCAACATCGTTCTGTTTTGGTGCACGAGCAACCTCCAGCTTTGGGCAATCATGGTTCTCAGGTAAACGGTGCGCAGCGCAGAATTGCCCGCCGCAATAGGGACACTGGAAAGGCATGAATGTTTCTTCTCCGCACTTCTGGCACCGCATGCTTAACACGCACCTTTTCATGCTAAAAGAAAACGAGACTGTTTATACATTTCTATGCAGTTCGCTTTTGTGATGGACGTTTTTTTTGGCGGCTCTCGGTTGTATACCCCCTCCCTTTTATATAGGTTCAATTTTGGTTAGAATTTTGCGTTTGAATTTGGTGTTTTCCTTTTCGGTTCTAGCGGTGTTTTTGTTGAGGTTTAAGGGTGATGTTAAATGCCGTGCCAGTGAAGGTACGTTTCTACGCCGAAGGCAATTGCTGCTGCAGAAGTGAAAAGCACGGCAATTAAATATTCCTTCGTGATTATCGGAGGTTTCAACAGCGTGAGTTCCAGCAGTGTTCCTAGAGTAAAGAATAAGAAGTAGAAGAAGTATCGGGGTATCAGTGTGCTTCTGAATCTTACAAGATTTTTTAGTAAAACTTTATCCGCTACGTATCCTGCGCCTTCTTCTTTTATTAAGCCTGCTTCTTTTAGCTTTTCTAAATGATATACTGCAAGAGATGGACTGCTGAAATTCAAGCTTCGCTGTATTTCCCTAACCCTTGCTGGCTCATGCTGTTTTATTATGAAGCGGTAAACTTGGAGAGTTTTACCCTGCAGAACATCTTTCTCGTTGCTGCTACCAGACAATGTGACCACTTCAAGCTTCTACTTCTATCATGGTAGTACTGGTTAATGTGATTTCTTCATTTTCCGTGAAGTATCCCAAGTAAACTCGCACATAATAAACTCCTTCTACGACATCTGTCAACTGCCAATTAAAGCTGAACTTTACTTCTTGTCCTAGTTGAAGAACCACTTCTTGAGATTCTAAATCACCCGTGAATATGAATGCCCTTTCACCATTTCGGAACGCCCAGAACGGCAAAGCCTTAAAAAACGTCAGCTTCAATGGAATTGGCTGTCCAGTCCACCCTTTCTCTTCAGGAGCATTTCTAACTATCACACTAAACTCAGCCTTCTCACCGATTTCATAAATCGTTTTGTTTGTAGACAACTCTATGCTGATTGGTGAGTCGGAACCTGAAAGCCCATGCCACCAAGGCAACTTCAAGGAAGGAAACAACTCAACTATCTCCGCTTTCACATCTGGCAAGAGTTTTATTTTCACCGTGTCGCCCCACTCAACCATATCCCACTCAGCCTTCGTAACGATGTACGCAAGGGTTTCTCCGCTTTTAATCTGGTTAATTGGGTCATCGTCGAAAAGTCTAACAGAAACCGTGTACCATCTCTGCGAAACGTCATCAGAGTAGCCTTCCCCAATTGACTTATGGTCCACTATGCCCGTAGCATAAACAGAGTAACCTGGAGTTATGAAGACGTATGGAGGAAGCACATAGCCTAGTAGAGTGATAACCGTTACAAGCCCGATTGCTATAGATGCTGCCTTTATTAAATTCGTCTTGTATAGCGTCAAGTGTGGTGCACCTATTTTTTTAGATTTTGCATCAATGATTATAAGTCTATGTTTTTGAACAGTGTTCAAAACAAGTTGAACAGTAACTAGGCTTATCACTGTTAGATGTTGCGGGGAAATTTCGGGGAGTTCAACTTGATTGGCCGCATTTTATGTGAGAACGGCTATTTTTCGTTCTGGGAACAACAAGTCCATTGTACATGGTGCCTTAGCTTTGAGTTATTAAATGCTTAAAAGATTATTTTACTAATTTAACCGTTAACAGCTGAGAGAGGAAGCGAACACGTGAAAGCTTTCAGTTTTGTCCACGCTTCAGACCTACACTTAGGCTATGCGCAATATGGCTTAGAAACCAGAAGGCAAGATTTTGATGATGCGTTCGCGGAGCTGGTGGACAAAACCATCGAGTTAAAACCAGACTTTATGATAATCGCAGGCGACGTGTTCCACCATGCACGACCATCAAACACCACGCTGGAAAACACCATAAAAAGCTTCAAACGGTTGAAAGACGCGGGAATCCCAGTCTTAACCGTTGACGGCTCACATGACTCTGCACCTAACGCGATCACGGGCACAATTTTGAACCCGCTGGACAGCGCAGGCTTAATTTATTACTTGCCAAGGCACAAAGGCGCCTGCTGGCGAAAAAGCGGCTGCTGCTACGTTTACGGTGTACCTAACTTCAGGAGCAGGCGCAAAACTGAAGAGGCGCTGCCGGCGTTTATGGCGCAGAATCCGCCAGCGCCAGATGATGCGGTTACCAACGTGTTTGTGTTTCACATGGCTGTGGATCTGCCAAGTGTTAAGCCGCCTTACATTGAAGCAGAAGCTTCGCCAGAGCTTCTTCCCGACGGCTTTGATTATTATGCTGCGGGGCACGTGCATGAACGTTACCTTGTCAAGTTCAAAACTGGCTTGCTGGCGTACAGTGGGTGCACGGAAACTGTCAGCTACGACGAAGCTACGAACAAGAAGGGCTTCTTTTACGTTAAAGTGGATGAGAAAGGCAAGTTTTCTGCTGAGGTTATTGAGCTTAAATCGCCGCGCAAGTTTGTGATTCTTGAACAGGAGGAATTCACGGGCGTGAACGCGGCTAAAATCACCGAGCGTGCGGTTCAAATGGTTAGGGATGTGGATGAAGAGGGTGCAGTGATTATTCCTGTGTTGCGCGGTGTTTTACCTGCTGAAGCTAGTCGTGCGGAAGTAGATTTGGCTCAGGTTAGAAGCGCTGCGAAAAAAGCGTTGCTGGTGCATCCTGTTGTGTTGTTGCGGGAGAGTGCGGTTTCAGAGGAGATTGTGCGTTCTATTTTTGAGAGTGAATTCAAGGATTTGAAGACGAAGGCGTTTGAGTATTTCCTGCAGATTTTCGCTGAGCGGTATAGTCGTGAAGAGGCTGAGAGGGTTGCGCGTTCCGCGATTAGCTTGATTGAACCGTTGGTTAAGAAACAGGATGAGCGGGTGAAGCAGGTGTTTGAGGAGTTGCTGAAGTGAAAATTGAGATAGTGCAATTGGAGAACATTCGTTCGCACGTGAAGTCTACTGTGCCTTTCACGCGTGGTTTCAACTGTCTGGTTGGCGGTTTAGGTTGTGGGAAATCCAGTATTTTGTATGCTGTAGATTTTGCTTTGTTCGGTGAGCCGCTAGGCAGAAGCTTCGAGTATTTACTGCGTGAAGGCGCTGAAGCTGGACGGGTTACGGTGCAGTTTTCTCAGAACGGGAAAACTTACAAGTTGATTCGCGGGTTGAAAAGACGCGGAAAAGGCATTGGTCAGGATTTTGAGGAGCTTAAACTGTTTGAGGATGAAACGTTGCTGGCAAGCATGAAAGGTGACGCTATCGCTGAGCAGTTCAAGGCAATTACGGGTTTGGATAAGGATCTTTTCCGTGAAATAGTATGGGTGCGGCAGGAACATTTGAAAGAGCTTTTGGATGCGACGCCTAGGGAAAGACAAAAGCGCTTAGACGAATTGTTCGGGTTAGCGGATTACGAAGTAGCATGGAGCAACATTGCCGGGTACCAGCGTGAATACGAGGGCGAAAGAAGAGCGTACGAGAAAGACCCTGATGTCGTGGGTTTGGAGAAGCTGAGCGCTGATTATAATCAGTTAACTGGCGAGTTTGCGCTTTTGGAAGTGGAATTACAAAGTGCTGTAGGCAAGTTAGCTGGAGCAAAAAAAGCTTTGGATGATGCGGATGCAAAGCTTAAGCGGCTGGAGGAAAAGCGGCTGTCAATTGAAGAGCTTAAGCGAAAAGAAGCCCAAGTGCAAGCGAACATTGCAAATGCGCAGACTGCTGCTGCATCGCTGACGCAGCGTGTTAAGGGTAAAAAGTCCATTGTGGAGAATTTGAAGCAGCGGCAGAACTCCATAGACGCGCAAATAAGCTCTTACAAAAACAGGCTGGAACAAGTGGGGATTTCTGCGAGCCTTTCTGTGGAAGCGTTGCGGCGGCACATAGCAGATTTTGATGATCGCATTTCAAGTTTAAAAGCGGAGCAGGAGGCTACGTTGCGGAATATGCAAACTGACCAGAAGCGAAGTGCTTCGTTGTCTCTGGAGAGCCGTTGTCCCTTGTGTTTGCAGCCGTTAAATGGCGAGTACAAGGATGGGTTGATGCAGAGGATTCAGGATGAGAACGTGGAGCGGCAGAAGGCTATCGAGCAGTTGCAAAGTGAACTTGAAGAGTTACAACAAACAAAAAGCGTGGCTGGCGAAGCGGTTTCGAATTTGCAGACGCTTATGGCGAGAGCAGAAGATTTGAAAATGCGTGTAAGCGAAGAGGAGAAGAATCTTTGCGAGTTAGTGACTGACGTGGCAGAGAACCAGCGGCTTGAAGCGGAACTGCGGATGCAGCTTGAGGCGGTGCAGTTTGAGGTTGGCAGGTTTGACATGGCGGATGTTGAAGCTGCACGGGCGCAGCGGGAGCAAGCGTTTAGGCAGTATTACCTTGTGGAGTCGGATTTGCGGACGAAGGAGAACCGCAAGAAAGACTTGTTAAGGCGGTTGGATGAGGCAAAGGAGCGCATTGACCGTGCTCAGCAGAAGCTGGAGCGCGTGGAGAAAATCGCTAAGGCTATCGAAGTCATAAGTGCTATTCGTGACGCTTACCGTGGTATTCAGCCTAAGTTGCGCGGCGAGTTTGTGAAAGTACTGCGGAATTTTGTGCAGCAGGTTCTTGACGGTTTGGTTGGTGAAGCACCGTTGTTGAACGTGGTTGTTGATGATACTTACACGCCTTACGTTAAAAGCGAAAGCGGCGCTGACAGGGAGGTTTCGAATCTTTCTGGTGGCGAACGCACGTTGCTTGCTTTTGCGTATCGCTTAGGCTTGGGACAGTTGATTATGCAGTCAAGGACTGGTCACGGGTTAAGCATGTTGTTGCTGGATGAGCCTACGGAAAGTTTGGGCAGCGAAGATGGCTCCATAGAGCGTTTGGCTGAAGCCATTAGCAGGTTTAAGGCTATTGAGCAGATTATTGCGGTTACGCATAGCGAAGCGTTTGCGGCGAAAGCTGATTACGTGGTGATTTTGGAGAAGGAAGCGGGAATAAGCAAAATTTCACTCGAAAAAGAATAGTGCGCGTTATTGTTCCTTAACGGTGTTTTCTAAAGTGCCTATGCCTTCTATTTCGATGCGCACGACATCGCCGTTTTGCAGGTATCTTGGGGGTTTCATGGCGAATCCAACGCCTGCTGGAGTGCCTGTTGCTATGATGTCGCAGGGTTCCAGCGTCATTACGCGGCTTAAGTGATGCACGATTTCGCTGACGCTGAAAGCCATGTTGCGGGTGGTTGAGTTTTGGCGGAGTTCACCGTTAACCCATGTGCGCACAGCCAAGTTAGCCGTGTCGCGGAGCTGGTTTGCGGTGGTTATGCATGGTCCCGTAGGCGCGAAGGTGTCGAAGCCTTTGCCGCGTGTCCATTGGCCGTCTTTGAACTGGTAATCTCGCGCTGAGACATCATTAAGTATGGTGTAGCCGAAAACGTAATTTGCGGCTGCTGATGCGGGTGTTTTTTTGGCTTTTTTGCCGATTATTATTGCTAATTCTCCTTCGTAATCCAGTTGGCGCACAAAACGTGGTTTGATGATGTTTTCGTTTGGGCTGATTATTGTAGTGTGGGGTTTGATGAAGATTACGGGTTCGTCTGGAACCGTTGCGTGTGCTTCGACTGCGTGGTCAACGTAGTTCAAGCCTAAGCAGATTATTTTGGGCGGTGAAGCTATGGGCGCAAGCAAAGCTACTTCGCTTAATGGCGCAGAAACGTTTTCAATGCTGCTTACTTCGGCTTTGCGGAGCAGCTTTTCAGCTGTTTGCCATGCTTTTTCGCCTGAGGCTACAAACGCTTCTAGATGCTGTGGCAATTGCACGTTGAAGTGTTTGGCTAAGGCTGGCAAGCACAAGACGCTTTTGCTGTTTAAGATGCCGTAGTATTCTTTTTTCTTGTGGCGGTAACGCGCGATTTTCATCTTATACCCCCTTCTATATATAGTGAAGAGTGAAAAGGGCTGAAAAAGTTTTTAGAATTTGATGGCGGTTTTGGGTTCGAAGCTGGTTTCCATAATTCAGAAGCGGGTTGTGCTTTCGGGTTTTTAGTCTTCTTCGCTTTCGTAGAGTCTGCGTTCTTTCACTTTTAACGTGTCTTCGTCGCCAGCTATGACCCTGTAGTATTCTTTTAGTTCTTGTTTGTGTAGGAACTTTTTCACGAGTACTCGCAGGTACTTTTTGGATACGGCTTCGCCTTCGCCTTTAACCGTTATTGTCTCGGCTTCGGTGGTTACTTCCGTGTTGGTTTTCTCCTTTAGAAAATCGGCAAATTCATTGATTATGTTTTTTCCTTCACGTTTGATTTCTGAAGCGTCAATTTTCATTTCAACCATTCTTACTGTTCACCTCATTCAGCACCGCGCGTTTAACTGCGCTGTACGTGCTTTCACCACTGCTTCACTGATAAGGTTTCCGCATCAGCAAACGCTTGCTCGCCCTACTGGTCTGTGTTTTAGTGCGCTTTGGTATTTATGTTCTCTAAGAAATCTCGCACAGAATCCGAAGGCGGATGAATGCGGAAAACATATGTAACTAAAATTTGTTGGATTTCTTCTGTAGGCAAAGGTTTACCTGCTTTGGAAAGGACAAGCGGAAAATCACTCTGATGGCGATACCCCCTTGATTAATCGGATAGATAAGCAAAGCTAATTTATTAGGGTAAAGTAGAGAATTATTTGGCGAGCTTAGTGCCCAAAAAAAGTTTTTATTGAAGCATCTCTCGTAGAGGAAGCCGATAACCTTCCAAACAGAACATTGGAAGAGAAAATACGTGCGTACCTTGAGGAGTACCCACCGAGACTCCATGGGTAAAAAAATCAAAAAGGTTGCTGTGACAGCTGGCTAGTTTCGTCTTCGAGCAGAACCTTCACAAAAGTGATAACTTCGTCTCTGTAACATAGGTAATTTTTTAGGTGCTCTTTGCCAGCTGTTGTTACTTTGAACATACGTCTTATTCTTCCACGTACTTCCTTGCTGCGGCCACGTATCCAGCCTTTCCTTTCCATTACAAGAAGCAAACCGAAGATTAATCCATCGTCAACTGAGACGCCGAACGTGCGGTAAACATAATTGATGAGGTATCGCCCACTTTTAGGCGTCTTAGCTGCTTTCAACTTTTCTAGGATTATTAAGTCGATAAACTGGTGAACTATTCGTTGTCGTAAGTCCTTCAGAAGCGGATTATCGTTCATCAACTTATCGATATGATTTTCTGTGCACATCTACTATAAAAAATTTCAATTACACATTTCAGTGTCTACATGTTTTGGCGCCCTTGAAGAGAACCTTTTCAGCATAAAAAAGCTCGCAGACCTTCACAATAATACCTAATTTCAAAATAGTTCAAAAATTCTTTCCAAACTTTTGATGTTTACCTATGTTAAGCCTTCTTTGCGTGCATCTTCCTTGCTTACCGATTAGAAGCCCTTTCCCACCTGTATGTTATTAAAATGTAACCGTAAGGCTACCACTCACAGATTTTAATCTTTCAGCATTTGTGAATTGGAATGCGCCACATTAAAGTGGCACTTCAAGCGCCGCTATGTTTGACCGTACATACGCGTATACATGTCAGTTCGCCCGTCGAGTCATTATCACCGCTTTCGGCTCAGTGACTCTAAAGCTCATCATCCAAACGGAATAGAAGCGCACATGGCGTTTAAGACTTTTACGCTCCACAAGAGGAAACAGGTTTTTACCCCAGAAGACACTCTGTAACTTGCATGTGGGGAACTTGCATGGAAATTGATGAAGTCGTCAAAAAACGTAGAAGCATAAGAGCCTACAAAACACAGGATGTACCTGAAGAAGTTGTTGAGAAGCTTATTGAAGCGGCAAGCTTTGCGCCGTCCGCGGGAAACATTCAACCTTGGAAATTTGTAATCGCAAAAAAACCAGAAACAAAAAAGAAACTCGCCCAAGCCGCCGACCAAGCTTTTGTTGGAAAGGCACCTGTGGTGATTGTGGTTTGCGCAAATGAGCAACGCGCCGAAATGGGCTACGGCTTCCGAGGCAAAACGCTGTACTGCATACAGGACACGGCAGCAGCCACGCAAAACATACTGTTAACAGCTTACTCGCTGGGGCTAGGCACATGCTGGATAGGCGCATTCAACGAAGAACAAGCTCGAAAAGCAGTTAACGCGCCTGAAGAAATGCGGGCAGTAGCCATAATCCCCATAGGCTACCCGGATGAAGCCCCAGCGCAGAGAAACAGAAGACCCCTCAGCCAAATAATGCACTACGAAAGCTTCTAGACTTAATCGGCTATAAGAACATGAGTTAACGCAAAAACAGTCCCTTGGTTATGATGCTCGAAAATAGAAAGGGGAATTCTTGGGGCACTTGCTCAGTGTTTCCGCCATTGAGCACACAAGAAGTTTTGGGGTTAAAATTTAGCCACAAGCTATAGTTGCTGTTGAAACTGCGGGTTATTACGCAACTGGTTGGTGTAGACGATAGACTAGCCTAAATGTCCCAAGGTCCAATTTAGCCACAGAGGATGGCTATGCATACCATTCGGGAACGACAAAATTACACCAGAAAATAGTGTTACTGGCGCCACACTTCTCGCATTTATGTTTCACTTCTATACCGCGTTCGCACATAGCTTTGTCTCTGGAAGCGTACTTATGCACAGAATCAGGAGGGTGAACCTCAAGGGGTGCTCCACATTTAGTGCAGGCAAATTTCCTCATTTTTCCCATACTTCTTCACCTTTTTAGGCTTGACAGATTTGCTATTACTGAAAGATTTTAGGGTAAACGCTGAGGGAGTTTGTCTACGTTCCGTGGATTCACAAATCGCCAAGCAATATAATATAAGCTTTCGGCAATATTTATAGGTTCCAGCCAGCATTGCGCACGCAACACTAAAGGCCATTTTGTTCGTCAGCAAGTGCTTTCAAGACTCCACACCATGCGAAAATGTTAAATTGTCTTACAGTTAAAAACAAAGGGCACTGAAAAATTGGGGATTTCGCATGAACCAAAAAGGAATATCTACATTAGTTATTGCTGTCATCGTTGTCGTTGTTGTTGCGGTGGCTGGCGTCGGCGTTTACTTGTACATGAGCGGCAGTGGTGGAAACGGAGGCGGAGCTACTCCAACTCCAACTGCAAGTGCACCAGATGTTGAAGGAGCGTCAAGTCTGCAGTTCAAGGTAGAAGTCACTTCTGAAGGCTCGTCATATACCAACACGTACATTGCGAAGAACATTGGAACATCTGATATGATGATACGCATAGAAATAGAAAGCGCGGATGGCGACTTTGGGTACATCCTGAATGGCGCTGAGGAAAAAGCTTGGACATACGAAGAGGGTGAATGGACAGACATCTCTGACATGTTCTCAGATCAATGGTCTTTGTGGAGCGCAACATATGAGGGCTACCAAACCAGCCTTGCAGACTGGACAGGCACTGGAGAATGGACTTACACTGACACAGATGGATCCAGCGTCAGAATCTACGACATCTCTGTGAACCCGACCCTCGCAGACACGCTGTTCCAGCCTGATTAAACCGCGGCAACGCAGCTAAACACAACCTTCCCATTTTTGTGTCTGTTCTTCATAATTCCGACTTTTTCTAAGCCTCCCCTGGCAAAGAAGCAAAAAATGGCGTCGCCTCAAAAAATTGGTACATATTTGTACTAAGAAAAGTTTAAAAGTATCACTTGAAGTTGTGTATGGTTTCTTGAGGCATGGCGGTACAAGCAAAGTGCTTGCCTAGCCCGACGGAATAATAAAAGGAGGCGACTGAAACTGTTATCAAGAGACTGCGATGGCTGCTCTCAAATGCGAGCGTGCAACCAACGTTATTGTGTAGTCGTTAAAGGCGGAAAAGTCTACTGCCCAGACGGCACAGCACACCTAGTGGACGGAAACTAACCCGCAACTTCAAGTACACGCATGAAGCGTAGAGGCTAATTCTCGTAAAAAAACCGCAACGCAAAGATGAAATTTTAATACGCATCCTTGCCTCTATAGTCCTGTGAGGCTTGCTTGTTGAACTACGCCGTCATAGCTGATGCTTACGAGAGAATTGAAGCTACTACGAAACGACTTGAAATGACCAATCTGCTCGTTGAACTGCTGAAGAACACGCCTAAAGACGTTATCGCCAAAGTTGTTTATCTAACGCAAGGCAAAATATACCCAGATTTTGTGGGTTTGGAAATCGGCGTGGCTGAAAAACTCGCCATAAAAGCCTTAGCCCGCGCGTCTGGAAGGCGAGAAAGCGAAATTGAAGAGGACTTGAAGAAGAGCGGAGACATCGGCGAAACCGCTCAAAGCTTCATAGCAAAAAAGACACAAGTAACCTTTTTCCAGAAAACACTCACAGCCCAGCGCGTTTACGAGACTCTCGACAAAATGGCGAAGACAACAGGCTCTGGAGCTGTGGATTTCAAAATGTCTCTTTTAGCTGGACTGCTGGCCGACGCTTCACCGAAAGAAGCCAAGTTCCTCATGCGCACGGTGACGGGCAACCTGCGGTTAGGCATCGCGGACATGACTGTACTGGACGCTTTAGCAATAGCGTACGGCGGAGGCAAAGAAGCCCGCGACCTCGTCGAACGCGCTTACAACATTTCTTCAGACCTCGGCAGAGTTGCCAACATAATCGCTGAACAAGGCTTAGAAGGCATAAAAAAGTTTCAAGTCATGGTTTTCGAGCCGATAAGACCGATGCTGGCGGAACGGCTTTCTTCGCCCGAAGAGATTCTGGATAAGCTAGGCGGGAAATGCGTCGCAGAGTACAAGTACGACGGCGAACGCGTGCAAGCGCACAAGAAAGGAAACGAAGTAACCCTCTACTCTCGGCGCTTAGAGAATATTTCCAGCCAATACCCAGACGCCGTTGACCTCATCAAAGAAAACGTAACGGCAAACGCAGCCATACTCGAAGGCGAATGCGTCGCAGTGGACATCGAAACAGGTGAGCTGCGTCCTTTCCAAGAGTTGATGCATCGGAGACGCAAATACGAGATTGAGCAGGCTATGGAGCAGTATCCTGTCTCGCTGTTCATGTTTGAAGCACTTTACGTGGACGGCAAAGACCTGACGTTGGATACTTACCCTGCGAGACGTAAAGCGCTGGAAAACGCGCTGAAGAAAAGCAGCCGCGTCACAGTTGCCAAGAACATAATAACAGCCAAGGTGAAAGAGCTTGAAGAGTTCTTTGAGGAAGCCATAGCGGATGGCTGCGAAGGCTTAGTCTGCAAAGCCATCGGAAAAGACTCGGTTTATCAGGCTGGGGCTCGCGGCTGGCTCTGGATAAAATACAAACGCGACTACAAAAGCGAAATGACCGATACGGTAGACCTTGTGGTAGTGGGCGCTTTTCACGGCAGAGGCAAACGCGCAGGAACCTACGGTGCCCTACTGCTTGCCGCTTACAACGCGAAAACGGACACTTTTGAAACCGTCACCAAGTGCGGAACCGGGTTCACAGACAAAGACTTGGCGAGTTTTCCCGAGCTATTGCAGGAACATGTGGTTCCGCGCAAGCACTCTCGCGTGCAGTCAATGCTGGAAGCGGATGTCTGGTTTGAACCGAAGGTCGTCTTGGAGATTTTGGGCGCAGAGATAACGTTAAGCCCCATTCACATGTGCGCCATGGACTCTATACGGAAAGGCAGCGGCTTAGCGATTAGGTTTCCGCGTTTCACGGGCAATTACCGTGTGGATAAAGCCGCTGAAGACGCAACCACATCGGCGGAAGTTGTGGAAATGTACCGCGGTCAACTGAAACAAGTCAGTGAAGCCTAGGTCGTCAAAGGCTTGATAAGCATAAAGCGCGTAAAATACTGAGCGTGAAGCAGGATGTCACAAGATTCGGAAAAAATGAAGGCTCTTGTCGCTTTTAAGAAGAAGCTTGAAGAGCGCATTGCTAATTTAGATTCTGAACTTAAAGAGACTCAAGCCACGTTGGATGTGGTTAACTTGATTTTGCTTGAGAAAGGCTTCAAACGCGGAGACATAAAAAAGGTAACAATTATACCTGAAGAGGCTGCGCCGCCCAAAGTCTCCGTGGCTGCGGAAGAGAAACATGTGCAGCACATTGCAGAAACCGAGAATGTCATACCATTAAAAACGGTGAACGACGAGTCGCTGGCGATAATTTACGTGGAAAAACAAACATTGCATGTGCTACCAGACGAAACCAAGAACTTCAGCGTGAACACGCCGCCCTTCACCAATTTTCTAGTGGAGCGCGTGCTCGCGAAGATGCAGGAGAAAGACAACGAACTCGTAAGAATGGGGCAGCTTACACCTGACAAAATGTTCGCCTACAACATCGTCCGCGAAGGCGATTCACTCCGCGAAATAGTCATCAAAAACGTTGACGAAGAACGCTTAAGAGAACTGAAATCCAGCATCAGGTGGACGCTGGACAAAATGTACGAGAAAATGAAAAGCTGAACGGGCTACAGATACTTCTTCAGCACGGCATCCAGTTTTCCTTTGGCACAGAGCCCAACCAGCCGTTCAACTTCACAACCGTCCTTGAACACTATCAACGTTGGGATGCTGAAAACTTGGTAGCATTCAGCTTTTTCTGGGTTTTCGTCAACATCCAGCTTGGCTACAAGAGCTTTTCCCGCGTACTCTTTGGCTAACTCCTCAATGGTTGGTGCTAAAGCTCTGCAGGGACCACACCAACCCGCCCAAAAATCAACCAACACAACGCGGTTATTCTTAATTGTTTCATCAAAATTCGCGTCAGTCACATGAAAAGGCCCATCACTCATAAAGTTCATACTCCCTGATTAGATTTGCACTTAACCCATCCGCTTGCTCGGATATAAACTGTTCGCGCTCACTGTACTGCTTTCTTTCGCTGAAGCAAGAAACAAATCCCTTTCCTGAGAGCAGTAGAAAGATGAAATAGCTCAAGGCTGGAAAAGGTTTATTTTTAGGCTTACAGCTAACATTGCAGAACTATGGCGGACCAACTGTGTCCGCTGGGATGTAGCCCAGAACGGGCTGAACCGCAAACTTTAGCATAAGAGGTGAAAAAAGAATGGCATACAAGTATATTGCAGAAGAATGGGCAAAACCAGAAAACACGTTCCTAGA
Organism: uncultured Candidatus Bathyarchaeia archaeon; assembly: GCA_964632845.1. Lineage (GTDB taxonomy): Archaea > Thermoproteota > Bathyarchaeia > Bathyarchaeales > Bathycorpusculaceae > JAOZHU01. The sequence goes on from CAZWDU010000004.1 coordinate 186,060, forward strand.
AGAACTCATGAAGCAACGCTTAATCGAATGGCGCCAGCAACACACGATAACACGTATAGAGCGACCAACGAGGCTTGACCGCGCCAGAAAACTCGGCTACAAAGCTAAACAAGGCTTCGTAATTGTGCGCGTGCGCGTGAGAAGAGGCGGCATGCACAAGAAGAGACCCAAATCGGGAAGACGCCCGAAACGCATGGGTGTCGCAAAGTTCAAACCTGCCAAAAGCATCAGGCTCATAGGAGAAGAACGCGTAGCAAAGAAGTTCCCGAACTTGGAAGTGCTTAACAGTTACTGGGTAGGCGAAGACGGGCGCTCAAAATGGTTTGAAGTAATCTTGGTAGACCCTAATCACCCTGTGATTAAAACCGACAAAGATGTTAACTGGATAACGCAGAAGCAGCATCGTAACCGTGCGCTCAGAAGTTTAACAAGTGCGGGCAAAAAAGTGCGGAGCTTAAGAAGGAAGGGTATAGGCGCAGAAAAGTTTAGGCCCAGCAAACGTAAAGGTGCCAAAGGAGCTCACTAGTAATGCATCATATAAAGCCTAAAATTCTCAAGCCCGACGGTAAACAGCGTAGCGGCAGAGGATTCAGCCGTGACGAGATAGGCAAAGCAGGTTTAAGCGCTGTTGAAGCAGCAAGATTAGGTTTGCCTGTTGATTTCAGAAGAAAAACAGTGCACGACGAAAACGTTGAAGCCGTCAAAGCCTACGTGGAAAAGGCAAAGGCGGAAGCTAAACCCAAAGCTAAACTGAAGAAAAAACCTAAAAGCCAGAAAACACCGTAACAAAGTACGGTGCCATCGTGTCTTCTAAAACGCCTGTAGGCTACGTTGATATACGAGTCTTTGCCCACGCCACTGAAGACCTAGAAAAAGTTTCAACTGCCGTCCGCAACACTTTGCCACAGGAAATAAGCGAGAACACGGTTTTACAAAAAACCAGTTTAACGGGGCATCATGGAAACCCCATAACTCTTTTCCAAACCAAAATCACCGATAAAAAAGCGCTCCCGCTGGTTCTCGGAAAAATAGCCGCAAGCTTAAGCTCCTTAGACAAGGAAACATTAAACAGCGAAATGAAACTGCACTTGGAAAAGCGCAATTTGTATCTGAGGTTTGACAAGCAAGCTGCCTACTTGGGCGAGTTAAAGTTTTCCTCAAACGACCCCATACACTTCAAAATACACTTCAAAAATAAAACTCCTGAAGAGATAACGGAAATTTGCAGAGAAACAGGGTTACTTCCATGAAACGAAACTTTGCAGATTTACATTTGCGATTGAATCTGAAAGGCTCAGCGAACGCCTCGCGAACCATAAACAAGATAGCAACGCTTGGCTACCGTTTAATTGCAGTGCCCCTTTCGCCTGAAACACGCGAAGACGAAACCGCTGGGCTGCGGAGCATATGCAGCGAAGCCAAACTGGATTTTGTCTCGCGAGTTGACATAAAACCGAAAACGCAAAATGACCTGATGCATCAGTTACGAAGGCTTAGGCGAAAATTTGAAGTTGTCTGCGTCGTCTGCGACAGCAAAGAGGTTGCCCGTCAAGCAGCTAAAGACCGGCGTGTTGACCTGTTGAATTTTCCTCTGTTGGATTATCGTAAGCGGTTCTTTGACAGGGCAGAGGCTGAATTAGCCAGCAACAGCCTAGCAGCATTGGAGATAGACGTGAAGCCTCTGCTTGTTTTAGAAGGAGCAGCCAGAGTGCGGTTGCTTTCGAATTTGCGGCGGGAAATCGCCATCGCCAAGGAATTTCATGTGCCCATTGTTATCTCAAGCGGAGCCACAAGCGAAATGCTGCTGAGAAAACCGCGGGAGCAAGCGGCGTTAGCGGGCTTGTTTGATTTGGATGAGGCTTCAGCGTTGGAGGCTGTTTCTCAGAATCCACTGGCGATTGTTAAGCGTAATAGGCAGAAGCTTAGTTCCAAGTTTGTGGCGCCGGGAATACGCGTGATTAAGGAAGGTAGAGACTGTTGAAGAGGATTAAACGGCGATACTTAGCGGTGCAGGTGGATTCGGATGGGGTGCCTACGGCGAAAGAGTTTATGGATGCGGTTTGGAGTGCGGTTACGAAACTTTATGGGGAGTACGGTGCGAGCCTCACGAGTTTAACGCTGATTGACTATGACGTAGAAAGGAAGGTAGCGGTTATCCGTACTGCTCTTGTAGCGGTGGGCATTGTTAGAACGGCGTTGGCTTCGATTCTGTCGATTGCGAATAGGGAAGCGGCGGTGCATGTTGTGGCGGTTTCAGGCACGATAAAGTCGCTGCTCGAAAAAGTGAGATAACCGTTTGCTAGTATTTGGTTTTGCGTTTTTGCTTGGTTTGCCTGTTAGTTTTGTCGTGTGTGTTGCTTCGTAATTGTGGTTGAGCAGGTTTCTGAAAGTAAACTTTGTTGTAATAAAAAGTAAAGACAAACTGCAGTAAAGCAACATTCACCATTGGACAAACTCGCAAATAATATACAGAAATGTTTATCAATGCCCAGTGATTCCATCTTAGCGTTAAATATTTGTGGGAAGAAAGACAAATTACGAGAGAAGTGTACAATGGAGATAGAAGACTTCTTTTTTAAATTGCCACTGAAAACCGACGTCATCATAGATGATACTACGTTGAGAGACGGCATCCAAATGCCTGGTTTAGCTGTAAAACCCAAAGACGCCGCGAAAATAGCTCGACTCTTAAGCGGAATCGGCGTGGAACGCATTGAGCTTTACCATTACCAGAAACCCGACAAGAAAGCTGTAAGGCTCATTCAGAAAATGAACTTGAACCTCCGAGTGGCTGGATGGTGCCGCGCAGTTAAAGACGACATAGACAGCGCCCTAGAATGCGGCTTCAAAGAAATAGGCATCTCACATCCAGTTTCAAACATACACTTCAAGGCTAAATGGCCAGATAAAACTCCCGAGCAAATATTAGCTAACGTGGCTGAAGTAGTGGAGTACGCTGCTAAGACGCAGGGGTTGCGAACGTTCGTTCACGGCGAGGACAGCACTCGTGCAGACTGGGAGTTTGAGAAGAAATTCATCAACACAATTGCTCAAGCAGGCGCAGAATGCTATCGAATATGCGATACGGTGGGTATTGGACTTTCAGATGTGAATGCGCCGTTGCCAAGCGGGATTCCAGCTAAAGTGAAAGCCATCAAAAAAGAAACAAGGATTAAAAGCATTGAGATTCATACGCATGATGATTTTGGGAACGCGGTTGAGAACACTATGGCTGCGGTGCGTGCAGCGTCAGGCGTGTGGGATCAAGTTTACGCGAGCACCACGTTTCTGGGCATTGGAGAAAGGGCTGGGAACGCTGAAACCGAAAAGGTTCTGTTGAACTTGTATTTGCATTATGGCGTTAAGAAGTTTGAGGGCAAAACTCAAAAGCTTACGCCGTTGGCTAACTTCATCGGCAGGGCAACAGGTTACGTGGTGCCGCCTAACAAGGCGATAGTGGGCGCTTACGGTTTTGCACATGAGTCTGGGATTCACACGCATGGAGTTTTAAGTGACCCGTGGACTTATGAGCCTTATCCGCCTGAGCTTGTGGGTAACACGCGGCGCTTAACCATCGGGAAGCAATCAGGAAAGGGCATAATCAAGCATAAGATAACGGAAATCACAGGGAACAAGCCAGACGACCAAACGCTGTTAACAGTGGTGGAGAAAGTTAAGGAAATTTACGCGAACGGCAGAAAAGCTTCGCTGAAAGAGGAAGAATTCAAAAAAATACTGCGAATGCTTGACATGCTTCCAGAAACCAACGGCAACAGCCACTGAACTCAATTCTTTGAATCTTTTCGCAGTGGAACGGGTATTGCTTTGCTGAGCAGAGGCCTTCCTTGCAAATAGAGACTTTGCTCTTGTAATTCTCTGAAAAGGATGTGTGCGGGTACTAGAGTAAAAGTAAACTATTTTTTGGTGAAACAGTGAAAGAAAAGAGAAAGTTAAGCCCGATTTGGGCTATGTCGTCGAATATATGCGCTACTCAGGTCTTTGATTTTTGTCAAAACTCAATTAGCGCACGCTCGCGTCTCATAGCAGCGTAACGGATTTACGTGTCCATCTTTTCTCGTTTTTTGGAACCATCGGAGAAATTCTCACGCGCATTTTATATATGACCCAAACTGAACTCATTGAATGATAAGCTTGACGGCGCAAGTGAAAATTGATGAGGTTGACGTGAAGATTCTGCGGGCGCTTATAGCGGATGCCCGAACCAAGCTAAAAGACATCGCTAAAGAATGCGGGCTCTCGTCTACGGCGATTCTCAAAAGGGTTAAACGGCTCAAAGCCGCTGGAGTCATCGTTGGCTCGGTGCTGTTCCTGAACATGAACCAAACGGGCTTCATGCACGCAGCAACCATAGTTGTGAACGTGGATATCCATGAAAAAAAAGAAGCCCTCAGGATTATTAGGGATAGGTCCAATCTTCTTGTTACAGGCGAAAGCGCGGGCATCAACACACTCAGAGCATTCGTGGTAGCTAAGAGCATAGTAGACCTCGAGAATTTGAAGCAAGCCATCAGAAACAAGCTGGGCTCCAGAAAGATCGCGGTGACTATCTGGAGAACCCCGCAGTTACTATTTGACAATGTTAAACTGGAACCATAAGGAGTTGAAGGTATGGATGAAACGGATTTAGAAATACTGCGACTGCTTGTAAGAAAACCTCAGGAGCCCTTCTCCAGAATTGCGAAGAAATTAGGCATCTCGCCGAACACAGTGCAGAGTAAGGTTCAGAAAATGAAGGAAGCAGGGATAATCCATTGCTTCTCGATAATCATAGACCTCTCCAAGCTAGGCTACCAAGGCGAAGCATATCTCCAAATAACAAACGCGCCCGGCTACGACAAAGCCACCACGATAGACAGGCTCAAGGTAATCCCAAACATATTCATCGTCACCGAAATCATCGGAGCCTTCGACATTATGGCAATCGCCGCCGTCAAAGACTACAAGAGCATAGTCAACATGGTCAACACCATTAAACAGCTGCCGAGCGTGGAGAAAGTCGAAACCGACTTCGTCACGGATACGCAGTTCCCAGCTACAACAAGTTTCACGGAACAACTAACGCCATAAAAACCATAAAGCAGCTGAACTCTGTTCCTTTTCATGAAGACTATCGCGTTATTCTGCGATTAACTGGCTCAATCGGGGTATCATTTCTTGTTTGCTATGTAGAGCTTTACTGATTCAAGCTTGGTTAAGTTGCAGTTCTTTTGGAGTCGTTTCAGTAAGTCGGCTACTTTCCGTATTGTGCTTTCTTTGTAGGCATTGCGCTTCATCCATAGCATTGTGTTCGGAATGTTTAATTCAGACTGGGATGCTGTTAATTCGTTGGGGGATGATGTCGCCGTCCCAGTCGGATTGGGAAAGATGAAGAATGAGAATAGTTGACAGACCCCAGTTTTGCGTTGACTAAAAGCGAAATGGTGGGCCGGACCGGATTTGAACCGGTGATCTTCGCCGCGTGAGGGCGACGTCCTA
>CAZWDU010000005.1:0-145120 GCA_964632845.1 uncultured Candidatus Bathyarchaeia archaeon
ACGTTCTCCACGGTGCCTAACGTGCGGTACTTCTGTGTAGCAGGACCTTTCATTCGCTCATGGAAGTCTTTAACCATGTCCATGAACTCGTCAGGCTTAGCCACCTGGATATCGTGCGTGCCACGAACAGCTATCGCTTTGAGGTTTTTTGAACCCATCACTGCGCCTAATCCTGTTCTTCCAGCAGCGCGGGTTTTCTCGTTTATTATGCAGGCGATGCGGCTGAGTTTTTCTCCTGCTACGCCTATGGATGCTACGCGCACGTAGTAGTCGCCTAGGTCTTCTTTTATGGAGTCTTCGGTTTCTGAAGGCGACTTGCCCATTAGATGCGCCGCATCAAGCAGCTGCACTGAATCGTCATCTATCCACAAGTAAACAGGCTTCTCTGCTTTGCCTGTTAGAATAACTGCGTCGTAGCCTGCGCGTTTTAGTTCTGCTCCGAATGTGCCGTGAGATACGGCTTCTCCGACGCCGTTGGTCTCAGGTGACTTGGCGATGAAAGCATGTCCGTTTCCGCCTGTTGGGAACATCGTTCCAGATGTCGGACCAAGCGCCAAGACTAGGGGGTTTTCAGGGCTAAGCGGGTCAACGTTTGGCTGTGAATTAGCCAACCATAACCGCATGCCTAAGCCTATTCCGCCAACGTATTTTTTAGCGTAGTTTTCGTTTAAAGGCTCAACGCGGGTTTTCCCAGTGTTCAAGTCAACATAAAGAACTTTCCCAGCGTAACCGTACAAACCTTTTGTCCTCCATATATGTGGAGTTATTAGGTAAGTGAAAGCTATATTAAGTTAATGGGTTTTAGCGCATAGAATTAACGGTTAAAATTTATTTCCCAAACCCTTACAGGTCAAATAGTTCGCGTTATGAGTGGCAAAACAGGACGGCGAATGCGTCGCCTCACTTGCCAAAGAAGCCAGATTCTCAGTCTTGGAACTAAAGGAAAAAAGGGGCTTGTTGTCGCGTGTTATTTAGTTGCTGTTTTTTTCTCTTTAGCCTCTTGGAACAGGTTCTTCACGGCTGTAATTCTGGATTTCTGAGCAAGCTGCTGCGCCGAAACAAAGCTTAAAGCCTCTTCAGGACACCACTTCACGCACTGCGGACCATCAGGCTGATCCTTACAGCTATTGCAGGTAAACACGACTTTTTTCTCCGGATGCATCATCATTGCGCCGAAAGGACACGCACTAATACACCATGCGCAACCGTTGCACGCATCCTCATCAACCACAATTATACCCGTATCCTCCTCTTGATGCAACGCGTCTCTTGGGCAAGCAGCCACGCAAGCGGGCTCCTCACAGTGGCGACACGTAACCGCTATGTTATTAAGTGGACCCATACGCAAAGCGCGTATTCTGGACTTCGTCGGGTTAAACGTCTTCTCATTCGCCATTGAACAAGCGTACTCGCACACTACGCAGCCTATGCACTTCTCAGGGTCTGCAGTGACGAATTTCCTGTCTTGCGGTCGCACCATCCTTACGCAGCCTCCTTATCCGCCTTCTCAGCAATATGCGCAAACTCTTCCAGTCCCAGCTCTTTCAGCTTCGCAACCGTGGGCACCCCGTTCTCGGTCCAGCCTCTCGCCGCATAATACTCACTCAAACCCAACTGAAGCTCCTCATCGCTGACGACAACGCCTTTTGCAGGTCCCTCTTCAGGCACTGGACAATGCTTTATCTTCCACGGCACAGTATCATACTCCCTCGTGCCTTTGCCTTCACGAATATTAAACAGTCTTGCAAGATTCTCAATTCTCTCCCCAGCATTATCCAACTCCACATCAGTCATCGGAATACCCGTAGCTAACGTGTAATAATTCGCCAAATCCTTCAGCCCATCATAATACGTGCCTCTTGAAAACTTGCACAAAATCATCGAATCAATAACGTTGTACGTGTGCCCATCGCTTACAATCATTTTGCCCCTGCCCGGCTCAATCTTGAAACGGTTCACTTTGCCCTTCACGTCAGGCGAGTATGCCCCGTTCCTAAGGTGACAAGCTCCACGGAACGAAACACTGAAGCCCAACGCCGCAGTCTTCAAAGTACGCAGGTCGTAACCCGGCAACTCCAAGCCTTTGATGTGGCAAGCGTACTTGTATGCGTCTCCGCCGATTAACTCAGCGGCTTTCGCAGTGCCTTCGGCAAGAATGTTGCCCAACCAGCCTTCACGTTTGCCAATCTTGTGAATAATCGCTATTAACGCTTCAGCGTTGCCGAATCGAAGGTCAATACCGTCTGTCTGCTCCTTTGTTATCACGCCGTGCTCATAACAATCCATCGCAAACGCGACAACCACGCCGATGGATATGCCGTCCATGCCATACTCATTAGTAATCCGCATAGCTTCTATTACGGCGTCAAGGCGGTCAACACCGCATAACGGACCCATAGACCAGAGGCACTCAAACTCCAAACGAGACGTTGAGCCTTGATAAGGCCCTTCAGGAACCACAGCGATGTGGTCACAGCGCATACCGCACGTTGCACAACCCACAATCTTCTTAACATAATGCTCATTCAAGTATTCACCACTCACTTTCTGAGCGCCTTCAAACTGAGAATTAGTAAAGTTTCTCGTCGCCAAAGCAGAAAGCGAGTTCAAAACCAAAACGTTCTCCGGAGTACCCAGCGTCTTATACTTCTTGGTTGCAGGTCCCTTCATGCGTTCATAAATCATCTTTATGAATTCCTTGAACCCCTCAAAGTCCGCCACGTTAACGTCCTTTGTTCCACGAACCGCCACGGCCTTCAGGTTCTTCGAACCCATAACCGCGCCCATGCCTGCCCGCCCAATAGCCCTGAACTCATCATTGATTATCGCCGCGAAACGGCAGAGCTTTTCGCCAGCCTCCCCAATCGCTGAAACTCGAATGTAATAATCACCAAGCTCTTCCCTGATCTTCACATCCGTATGATAAACGGTCTCATGCTTGAGAAACTCGCCATCCCTGATCTCAACCTTATCATCATCAATCCACAAATACGACAACTTATCCGCTTTACCAGTGATGATAACCGCATCGTACCCTGCACGCTTCAAGTCAGGACCAAAAAAGCCGTGGGACTCAGCGTTGCCGATACCGCCAGTGGCGGGAGATTTGGACACGACGGCGTAACTGTTTCCGCCTGTTGGTCCCAACGTGCCGCTGAGCGGGCCAGTCAAGAAAATCAAGGGGTTATCGGGGTCAAGAGCGTCTGCGCCTGGACGGGAATTGTCCATGAGCAGGCGAATTCCTAAGCCGATGCCTCCAATGTAATCCTTAGCCATTTTTTCACTTAGAGGTTCAGTAGTAATTTTTCCAGTTGTAAGGTTTACACGGAGAATCTTGCCTGCGTAAGCAAACATTTCTTTCTTCTCCATAGAGATTATAGAATATTTAGACCAAATGAAAAGTATATTAATCTAATGGCTGTTTGCGTCGGAAATCAATGTTAAATTCTTAATTTGATTCCGTTATGAATTGCGTTGCCAAACGCCGCTTAAGCAGCGCTTTAAAGCCTTCTTTAAACCGATTTCAGTTAAGAAACGAATATATAACGTCTTACACACTCAATAATACCCGGGGCAGAATCGGGGATCCACATTTGAAGGTCACTGTCGAATACCTAGGCTATCTCAGACAAACATTAAACATGGAACAGGGAGAGCACGCTACGCTTAAAGAAGACGCAGTGATGCGCGACCTGCTGGTTTTGCTGGCTGAAAAACACGGTGAACCCTTCCAAAAAGCCGTTTACGAACCCAACGATGCCGAGCTGAAACCGCATTACATCTTTTCCTTGAACGGCTTGCTGCGTCAGTCGACCGATATGGAAACTAAGCTTAAAGACGGCGACCGCGTCGTTTTCATGCCCGTAGTCACCGGCGGCTAAAAAACACAAAGGTTAAACCACACGCTAATAGCACTTTTAAAGCGTGAACTATCGTGAACAGGCTAGACGCGCTGAAACAAGTTGCCTTCGGGAAAAAAGAGTTCGACGGCTTCGCAGTTTTCAACTGGGCAAACATGCTTTACCTCTCTGGATTTTCTGGCGCAGTCTCAATGTTAATCCCAAGAGACGGAGAAAGCACAATTTACGTTTATGACGTCAACTACGAGCAGGCAAAAGCTGAAAGTAAAGGTTTCAGAGTGGAGTTGGTGCAGCGCGGCGAAAGCCTGCTGGCAAAGCTCATGGAAAACACTAAGCGTTGCAAAATCAAAAAACTTGCTGTGGACGCGTTAGGCGTTGAAGCATGGCACGCCCTAGTCAAGGAAGCCGGAGGCAAAATGGCGCTTAAAGTTAATCGCAAGCTTATGTGGGAGCTTCGCAAAGTGAAAACCGCGGAAGAAATCGCGTTAATGCGCAAAGCTGGCGAGTTAACAAGCGAAGGCATGAAAGCCGCTTATGAGGTGTTGGCGCCGGGCATGAAAGAGTATGAAATCGCAGCGGAGGTCGAGTATGCAATGCGGAAGCGTGGTTCTTTCGGCACGGCGTTTGAGACGATTGTTGCTTCAGGCGTGTACTCCGCGTTTCCTCATGGCGGCTGCGGTGACAGAGTAATCCGTGACGGCGATTTGCTGGTTGTTGATGTGGGCGCAACATACAAGTTTTATCGTTCAGATATGACGCGGACTTTGGTAGCTGGGAAACCGTCGGAGAAACAGCTGAGGCTGTACGGGGTTGTGCAGGCGGCACATGAGAAAGCGTTTGAGGTTATGCGGGCGAACGTTAAAGCGCGGGATGTTGATGGCGCAGCGAGGAAACTTATTGCTGAGGCTGGTTACGGCGAGTGTTTTGTGCATGGTTTAGGGCACGGTGTAGGCTTGGAAGTACATGAGCCGCCCACTTTGAACCCCACAAGCAAAGATGTGCTTGCGGCAGGTAACGTGGTGACGGATGAGCCAGGCATTTACGTTGTGGATTATGGCGGAGTCCGCGTTGAGGACACGGTGCTGGTGCAGGAAAACGGGGCGGAAAAACTTACAAGTGGCATGTACAGTTTAACTGTGGAGTAAGTGTAAAATTAAATAGGCTGTTTTGCCTATTGTTTTCGTTGAAGGTGCGTTTTGTTGGAAACCAAAGCAGTGATAATTGTTGATATGCTTAATGATTTTGTCACTGGAAAAATAGCTGCTGAAAGAGCCAAGCGTGTAATTCCGACTTTGAAGCGGCTGGTTGAGGCAGCGCGCGAAAACAACGTGACCGTGGTCTATAGTAATGATGCACATTATCCGCAGGATGTGGAGGTTACCCGAAAATGGGGGAACCATGCTATAAAAGGCACGAAGGGCGCTGAAGTTATTCCCGAGCTAGCGCCTGCGCCGAAGGATTATGTGGTGGAGAAGCGGACTTACAGCGGCTTTTATGAGACAGGACTGGACCCGCTTCTGCGGAGCCTGCACAAGGGCAACGGGGTGAAGACGGTTATTCTCGGTGGTTTACACACGAACATGTGTGTTAGGCACACGGCGGCTGACGCTTTCTTCCGAGGCTACAAAATCGTAATTGCCTCTGACGGGTGCGAGGCGTTCACGCAGAAAGATCATGAGGAAGGCTTGAAGTATTTAGAGTATGTTTACAACGCGAAGATAATGACTGTGGACAAGATAATCAAGGAGTTTAAGTGACGCTGCGGCGCGTTTCAGTTGATGGTCTCGTTCCAGAAGTACACTGTTGAGTACTTTGCGTGCACGTTGAATCTGGGGTCATCGTAGACTATGTCCAGTTCTAACCCGTACTTTTGTATAAGCTTGTTCATGTTCTCCCAAATTAACGGTGCCTTCTCGTCTGCAGGCCATAAACCCCACATGTTGTCTGCTACGTGTCTCATGCCCCAGCCGTAATCTTTCGGAAGAACAAACGCCACTTGGCCGTCAACTTTTTCGTTTGTGTCTTGTGGGTGATCGTGAACGTAATTCCAGAATTGCTGCATGGCCGTGAAGTGTTCTTCCTGCAGTATGCCGTACGGGTTATCCTCGGGATACTTGGGATAGTTGAATACAACGACGTATTTTGCTCCTGCACGGTAAGCCGCCAGCATGTCTTGCAGTATTTCGGTGCCGCTCGCGAGGTAAGGAGGGTCATAGTAGGTCCACACAATTATTGCGCCCCAATCTTTGCTTTGCATGTCTGCTGCACCTCGGCAAAGCGCTATGTGCTGCGTAGTGTTGTGGTTCCAGCCTAACTCAACGAAAACCGTATCATAACCTGATAAATAATCGAACCAGTAAAGTGCATAGTCAGAGATGAACATTGGGATGCCCTTGCTTTTTGCGTCCACTGTGCTGTTGCTTGAGGTTATGTTGGAGATAAAGCGGTTTGCCGCGTCACTATAGTCAGCTGCTTCGATAACCGTCTTGTTATTTGGAGCATCATCAATCTGTTTTCCGCCCAGTTCATCCCTGAGGTGGATGCCGAGGAATTTGTCGCCCCACTGTTCCTTCGCAGTTTCCAGCCACGTTTGATGCCAAGGATACGCTTTACGTGAAATAAGGTCAAAAAACACGATAAACTTAAGATCAGCCTCAGCAGCATAATCGCACACTTCATTTAGTGCAGTTTCGTTAGTGGCAATTTCCCAAGAGTTAATCAGAAAGAAATTAGTGTAATTCTTCACCTTGTCAATCATGGTTTTCGCTTCTTCAACTGTTTGCTGACCGAAAGAAACCCCGAAAAAGAATTCCTCTCTGACGCTGGACTCCCGCGTGTAGTATACTGCAGTGTAGGATAAACCAACAGAAACAAGTATAATCACGAGGAGAAGCACAACAGCGCGTTTCATAACAGTTCTTACAGTGGTAAGCAACTTGAAAGATAAATGTTTTCGGCTTAACACGAATAAGCTACAGCACAACCAACAGAAAACAACACACAAGAAACAATGGTGGGCCCGGGGCGATTCGGACGCCCGACCAACAGGTTATGAGCCTGGCGCTCTAACCTGGCTGAGCTACGGGCCCAGATGCTGTACGCTGTTTATTATTGCTGTTTTTGAGGGAATTTAAACGTTTTCCGCATTTCCAACACGCATCAAGCACCCATTGCGCTTTGGCAAGGCTAAAACAAAGTGAAGCCGCAGTTCATGTTATATAGAGTATTTAAAGAGGGGTATAAGTTCCGCAGAGCGCATAAAAACGCAGCATTTAACTGATGTCGTAGTTTATCTTGCCTTCTTTGCTGTTTTTCGGTATAGTCATCGTGAACTGCACGCCTTGACCATACTTGCCTGTTTCCTGTATCATCCAGCCATAGGCTTCACATATCCTTTTTATCAAGTATAGTCCATAACCTGTGCCTTTTCCGAAGCCTTCTTTGAAAAGATTCTTTTTGATTTCTTCAGGGATTCCAACTCCGTCATCTTCGTACATAAGTTTCAGCTGGTTTTCTTCTTTTTCGTAGTGCACTTTGATTTTACTGAGTTTTTCGCCGTACTTCAACGAGTTGTCAATCAGATTATAGAATAATTGTCGCAGCAGAGAATCAGCAAGCACTGTTACTCCGTGACATTCGTTAACTAGTTCTGCGCCTTTTAAGTTTGAGAAAAGCGAAACGGCTTCGTTGAGTTGCCTCTCCACATCGACATACTCCAGCTTTTCTACGCCTACTTGTTCGTAGATTCTTTCAAATTCCAGAATATGTAACACCTGTTGAGCGGCTAACTCCATCTCTTTCAGCTGAAGCAAAGCTTCAGTGTTGCTGCTGAGTCTTTTCTTTAGCAAGAAAATTCTGCCGTTCACTGCGGCAAGTTTGTTCCGAATATCATGCCTACTCAAGCTTCCGACAACTTGCAGTTTTTCATTAAGCTCAACAACTTTGCCGATCGCATCATTAAGACCTTCCTGCATCCACTTTTGCTCAGTTATATCAGTTAAAACACTAATAATTCCGATTATCTTGCCCTTATCCGTGGTAATTGGCGTATGCGTTACAATCGCTGGAAAAAGCACGCCGTCACGCCGCTTAGCCCCAAACTCACCTGACCAGCTTTCTCCCGAAATTAACATGTTAAGTATTCCTTTCGCCTGCTCCTTTGACGTTTCTGCAGGCGTGATATCCACCACATTGCGACCCATAACTTCTGTTTCTGACCAACCGTAAAGCTGTTCTGCCGCATGATTCCAATAAATAATGTTTCCATTAATGTCTGTAGCTATGATGGCTTGTCCCACAGCATTCAGCAAACGTGCCTGAAAATGAGCTCTCTCAGAGATTTTTTTGCTTTCAGTAATATCTCTGAATAATCCCCGAAGTAGTTTCTTGCCGTTAACTTCAAAAAGGTTAGCTTTTATTGCAACATCTCTGACTTTCCCATTTTTGGTGATGATTTTGGTTTCGATTACTTGTCCTTCTTTTTTCATAAGATGTTGCTTAAATGTTGCACTAAACTGTCCCCTCTTCTCTTCAGGGTGAAGGAAACGTTGGTGCATGCCTATTACTTCTGATTTGTCTCTACCAACTAGCTTCATTGCAGCGCGGTTACAATCAACAAGAATCCCCGTTTCAGTATCAGCAATAAAAATGGCGTCAATGGCTTCTTCAAACATTTTCCTGTATTTTTCCTCTGACTCTCGCACTTTCTGCTCAATTTTCCTATGCTTAGTAACATCGCGAAAAGTGATCACAGCGCCAGTAATTTGACTATGTTCATCTGCTAAGATTTTACCCACGCCTTCCACCAACACGTAGCTCCCATCAGCTCGTTTACAACGAATCTCCAGTTTTCCTCCGGAATTGCCTTCAAAAGCCTTCTTAATCGCTTCCATAGTCATTGTAAAGTCCTCCGGATGAATAAACTGGCAAATGAGCTTTCCTCTTATTTCGTTTGGCTCGTATCCTAGCACTCTTTTGACCGAAGAGCTAGCGTACGTAACAATCAAGTTTTCATCAGTTAACACAAGTATGTCTTGTACGTTCTCAGTTATTTGACGCAGAAAATTTTCTGAAGCCTTCAATCGCTTTTCCGCTCTCCGCCTCTCAACAGCGCGTAAGATACCATGCTTCAACTCCTCGTATGTTGTCTCTGCATTGCCCTGCTTGGCGATGTACTGTTCCACGCCTGAATTCAAAGCTTCAATGGCGATTTCCTCTTTAACCGCACACGTAAACAGAATAAAAGGAACTTCTATTCCCCTCTGCCTGAGCTCTCTCAGAAGCTCCAGACCGTTTTTCTCAGGCATCTGGTAATCAGCGACAACCACATCATACTCTGAAACCCCTAATTTTTCAAGAGCCTCTATAGCAGACAGAACACTGTCAACTTGGAACGGCCCTTGCTCTTCCAAACAATGCTGAGCAACCGCCAAAAACGACGCATCATTATCCACATGCAGAACTCTAATTTTCTCTCTAGAAAAATCAATATACACAGCACTTGGGGTTTCAATGGCACTTTTCATTTGCAGTATCAAACTTCATTTAATAGCATACTGCCTTAATGTACATTAACAGAGAATTAAAATGGTTATGAATTAGCTGTATGAATCAAAAATAAGCCATCTACAACATGAACTATGCCTCTGGAAACCATCGCTTTCTGCAAATCACAGTAGACAAACAACCTGTGGAAAATCAGTCCTTTACCCCCAAACTTCTACATTGATTGGCTGTGAGGCTCCAAATATGAAAGAGCTTCTGCCTGTTGCACATGGAAAAACTATAACCCTCTTAAGATAAAGACCGATGCATCAACGGATATCTTGCCAGCTTAGGGCTCATTTACTGGAAGCTTAGGTTGGGATTCAAACAATTTGAGCAGCATTTCCGTGATTTTCTCAGCAGTCTCTTGCACTTTCAGGGTTAAGCCTTCGCCGAACTCCATGTCCTCAGGCTCAATCAGCAACAAAGCAATCTTCGCCTCCGTCATTTTTGCAACGTACTCGCAGAAAATGCGCATAGGCAACATGTGACTGGTAACTGCGGGAAAATTCGTAACCTGCTCTGGAAAAATAAGCCGCGCCTCACTTGGTTTCAGACCCAGAATAGCCGCGTCAATAAGAAGCACGTGACTTGGTTTAAGGTCAATTATTTCCTGCATGAAACTTTCTGGAACAGTTTCACACTCAAGTAAGCACACTCTTTCCGATACTTTACCTTGCAAACCTTGAACGATTTTCACACCGACAAAATCATCCCTGCGTATGGAGTTGCCAATCCCAGCTACGATAACACGCTTTGAATCGGCAAGCCACTCGCCCAGTGCCTTTTGCAGGTCATACTTTTCGTTAGCCAATTGGAAACGCCAACTAAAACAAAGAATAAGAAAATAGAAAAGAAAAGGTTTATCGCTGTAGCGTTTCTACAAGCTGCTTTTCACTGTTGTAGATGTTCACCGTCAACGGCATCTGCCCAACTGCGAAGTGCGTTGCACACGCGAAACAAGGGTCGTAAGCCCTGAACGCCATTTCCACCTTGTTAAGTACGCCTTGATCTACTTCACCGGCGTGAATCAAGCCTTTCGCCGCGTCGCGGATAGACATGCAGATAGCAGGGTAGTTGTTAGTCGTAGCCACAATCATGTTCACATCTTTAACAAGCGCATCCTTATCCAACACGTAATGGTGATACAGCGTTCCCCGCGCAGCTTCAACCACACCCACGCCTTCGCCTGGTTCACCCGGCTTGTTGCGTATGTTCGTGCTTGTAATTTCAGGGTCTTTCGCGAGTTCTACTGCGCGTTCAGCAGCATAAAGCAGCTCAATCAAGCGTGCCCAGTGAAAAGCCAAAGTGCCGTGCACTGGTCTGCCTAAGGTTTTGTACATCACTTCATACTCTGCTTGCGCCAGCGGCGTAGCCATGCCGTCAGCAGCGTTCAGTCTTCCAAGTGGACCAACGCGGTAGACTCCGCTGTCTGCGCCGTCAACTTGGCCTTTCCAGCCGATTTTCTTCAGGAACGGAAACTTGGAGTATGTCCATGTCTCAACGTGCTCGCCGAGGTTTGTCAGGTAGTCTTTTGCTTCGAACTTGGCGAATTCGCCGCCGCTGGGGCTGACTACGCGGATTTTTCCGTCGTAAAAGTTGACTTTGTTGTTGTCGTCCACAGTACCCATGTAGTACGTCTTCATCGTGTACGCGTCGCTTTTGATCATGTCCACGTACTTGGGTTCGCCCAAGACAATTTGATGGAAAAGTTTCAAGCTTAGTTTGGCGAATTCCACGCTGGAAGCAGCCATTTCCAGAATTTCTTGCCTGTTCTCCTCACTTAAAGCCTTTGATATTCCGCCTGGCAAGCCGCATACGGGGTGTGTGGCTTTGCCGCCGAGAATCGCGGTGATTTTCTGTCCGTACGCCCTGTGTTTGATGACTTCTTTGGCTATGTCTAAGCCTGCTTTTTCGATGACGCCTAGAATGTTGCGTTTCGCTGGTGGCGCATCTGGACCAACAATGAAGTCTGGTCCGCCTAAATAGTAAAAGTGTAAAATATGGTCGTATATTATGTAGCCTTCGTACATGAGTTCCCTGAGCTTTTTCGCGGCTGATGTTGGCGCAACGTTGAAGGCTGCATCTAGAGCTTTCACCGAAGCGAAGTGATGCGCTACGGGGCAGACTCCGCAGATTCTTGTTGTAAGCTGTGGCATGAGCTCTGCGCGTCGTCCAACGCAGAATTGTTCGAAGCCTCTTAACTCTGGGATTTTCAGGTAGGCATTTTCCACTTCGCCTGCGTCGTTAAGGAATATGGAAATGCTGCCGTGACCTTCAAGTCGCGTGATTGGATTTATGTTTACTTCTTTCATTTCTTCATCACCTTTCTTCTGAAAATTGACGCGGGCAAAGAGTACATGTAAAACGTGCCGACAGGGTCTTTTATCTGACTCATCAGCTTTTCAACGTCCTCTTCAGAGTATTGCTCTTTTCCCTCTTCGCCTTCATAGCCCAATATTGAGGCTAAAGCTGTTATCATTCCAGCGCCTAGTTCAGGCATGTTTGGGGCAGCTCCACCGCAGCCTGTGCAGGGCACGTCAACTTTTAGGCATTGAGCACCGCAGCCGCTGCGAGTGGCGGGACCCATGCAGAGTATGCCCTGTTCAAGCAGGCATCTTTCTGGGTCTGGGGCTTTCTCGTGAACGCGGTAAATTTTGGAGATTTTCTTGTTTTCTCTTTTTCGGGGGCATTCGTCGCATACTGCTTTTAGCGGCGCAAGCACTGAGCCTTTCGGCGGCAACTGGTTCGTTGCTATGGCGTCTACAGCGTTTGCGATGAGCTTCACTGGTGGTGGGCAACCAGGTATGTAGTAGTCTACATCAACGGTTTGTGCTAAGGTTTTTACTGTGTCGTAGAATTCGGGGATTTCCAGTATGCCTTCTTTCACTTCGGTTTTTGTTTTAGGAACAACCGCGGTGGGGTTCACAACTGATTTCTCTTTCACGTAAACCCGCTCAAAAATCTCTTCGCGGTCATGCAAGTTCGCTAAGCCAGGTATGCAGCCTTCATGGGCGCATGAGCCGAAGGCGACAAGCGTTTTGGCTTTCTGTCTTAGAAGTTTCGCCATCTCTTCTTGCTCTGAATTTCGGATTGACCCGTTGAAGAAGCAGATGTCTATGTATTTGTCTGGCATGTTTTCCACGTCTCTGTATTTGCTGTCCATGGCTACTGGCCAGAACACAATGTCTGCGATTTGCACTACGTCAAGGATTTTCTCGTTGATATCTAACACGGCGATTTCGCATCCGCCGCAGCTTGCAGCCCAATAAAAGGCTAGTTTCAACTTGTTTTGGCTCATTTCTTATTTTGCTCCTTCTTCTGTAACTTGTTGGATTATTTTTTGCGCGTTAACCCTCAGCTCGTTGAATGCAAGTTCTTCAGGCGTTATGCCCATGGCTAAACCAAGCAACTGAGGATAATGCAGAATTGGAATGCCGTAAACTTCGTTGAACATTTTTTCTATGCGCAACTCGTTTGTGTCGTACATTATGTGGCAAAAAGGGCAAATCGTTATTAACGCTTGCGCATCCACCATTTTAACGTGGTTTAGCTTGTCTCTGGCGAGTTGCAACGCGACTTTGTCGCTTACGCCAACGCTGGGTGCGCCGCAGCATTCTGTTTCATCAATGTAGTCTAAGCAGGTGGCGCCTGTAGCTTCAATTAGCGTTTTGAGTGTTTGGGGGTCTTCGGGGTCGTCGAAGCCTATGTACTCTTTTGGTCTTAGTATATGGCAGCCGTTGTGCTCTGCAACCTTAAGCATAGTAAGTGGTTTTACAACAGCTTTTTTTATTGCGTCTATGCCTATGTCTTCCATTAGTGCTTGCATTAGGTGTTTTGCTGTCACTGTGCCCTTGAACTCCAATCCTGCTTCTTTCAATTGGCTGTTAATTTGCTCTCTTAATGCTTTGTCTTCCTTTAAAATCTTGTTGACTTTTTTAAGTGTACCAGCGCAGCCTGGACACAAGGTGAGAATGTTTAAGCCCTGTTGCTCAGCTAACGCCAAGTTCCGTGCGGCAAGGACAAGCATGGCTTCGTGGCTGACTGGGTCTAACGGCAAGCCGCAACAGTTGAATTCGGGCATTTCAACCAGTTCCACGCCTAGTTTAGCGAGGACTTTGCGTGCGGAGATTTCGTAGGATGAAACGCGGTAAGGAATAGCGCAGCCGAGGAAAATCAGGTATTTATTGCCCACTTGGTTCACCTTTCTTTTCGGCGTTTTCGATGAATTTTACTCCTTTAAGCGATTTGCGTACGCTTTCAGGGTTGCCTTTTGGTAATGGTGGTAGTCCTTGGGTTTCGCGCTTCTTCACGCGTAAATCAGGAATCTTGTAAGCGTAACCTGAATCCAAAATGGACACGGCTTGGTCTTTGAAAACTTGAGGTACACAGCCTTTTTCAGCGGCTAAATTGCGTAACACGCGAATTACGCTGGCAACTTCTACACCCTGAGGACAACGGTCAGTGCAAGTGAAGCACGCAGCACACAGCCACAGGGTATCGCTGTTGAGCACGCGGTCTTTGAGTCCGAGCTGTGCCATGCGGATTATCTGCCTAGGTCGATAGGTGTCGCTGAATCTTGCGACTGGGCAGTCTGATGTGCATGTTCCGCACTGGAAGCATCGGAGAAGTTTTTCGCCTCCATGCATCTTGGCGATTTCATACTTGAACTTGGGGTCCATTTCGGAAGCTTTTATAGGCTCTTTGGTTGTTGCCGCTTCAGCCATTGTGCTTCACCTTTAGGTAGCATTACAATGCGTTATGCACGTTATGGGTATTCACAAAGCCTATATCAACTACATAAAGCTTAAGCCACTTTTCCAGATTTTTCAATATTAAACATACAGATTGAAAGCCTGCTTTTTGCTGTTAATTGCAAGCGAATTAAGCTGTGCTGATGTGCTCGGACCAGTCTATGCCCCCTTTGTATAAAGCAGCAAACATGGTTTTGGAGTGTTTTTCAACCACTGGCGATAGATTCCCCTGTAGTTTCTGCACAGAATCTCTAGGCTCCAAATATGAATCTGCTTAGAAGGAGCTTTTACAAAAAAAAGAAAATGTTGTGGCATCGCCACCACAGAACCAGCGCTCACTAAAAACTAGCTTCACTGGAAAGCCATGGTTTTTCGTTTATGTGTGCTTGTTTTTGTTTAGGACGATTTGGTTGGTCATGCCGTAGCTTTTTCTGACTATCAAGTCCTTTACTTCTAAGTAGTCGAGGATTCTGGTGATTTTTGCTTTGGAGAAGCCTGTTCTTGTGTGTAAGTCGCTTTGCAGAATCTCGCCTTTAGCTTCAACTATCTCGCTGAAGACTTTCCTTTTGTCGCCGTCTAGGAGGCGGAGGGCGAGGTCTACGTCGATTTCTGGCGGGTCATTGTTTGTAGCGATTGGTAAAGAGTTTTTGGTGTCGAGGGAGTTTGCGAAGAGTAGGTAGAAGCTGCTGGCTACTAAGATTATGGTGGACACGCTGATGATGACCACGTCAAGTTGGGTGTACCTGAAAATTTCGCCTACTACTATGGGTTCTTCTCCAGGGATAACTATGTGCGTTGAGGTGGGCATTAGCACTTTGATTGTGAAGGTGAACGCGGACAATGCGCATAGGATTGCCATGAATATGGTTTTTGGCGTCGTCTTCATCTTGCAGCCTCCAAACTACGCAAAAAAAGTGAGGATGTTGAAGTTGTGTTTGATTTCACCTTACATGTCTCCTTTTCAGTTTTTCTCGATTGTTAACGCGTATATTGTGTCGGGCGTAGCGAATTTTCCTGTAACTGTCACCGTGTCGCCGTTTGCTATGCCAGACACGTCAACGGTTGCTTCGGCGTGACTGTAGAACACTGTTACTGTGTCGTCAAGCATGAGCAGGGAGCCGAATACTTCGCCTAGTATGCTTACTTTGCCAGATACCGTCACGACTACACCGTCATATTCCGCGGCGTTCTCCACGAGTTCACTTGGAGACATTACGTTGTCATTGACTTTTGGCTTGCGAACCTCTGGGTTCACTTCGAGGTCAGTTACCGTTTCTTGCGCTAGGTCAACCTTAGCTTTGACTGTTTGGACGCCGAATTCTTCGCTGTAATCACTGTTCAGTTCCAGCGTAACCAGTGCTAAGCCTTCTTTCGGAACTAGAGTGATGTCGCCGTTGCTTTCTTGGATGTCAAATATTTCAGAGGCTTCCGCTGTGTAGTTGTCTGCGGTCTGCAGCAGGTCTTGTATCTGGGGGCGTATCAGTACAAGGTTAATGGCTGTCTCTCGTTCTTCCGCGGAGAGAATCATGGTTACTGTTGCTGAGTGAAGGTCGATTTCAGCTTCTTCGACGTTGCCGTAACTCTGCAGAACATTTGCGGCGTGCACTACGACTGCGGAGCAAACCGACAACATCAGCAAGAAGCCCAACAGGGCAAATCTCTGAGGTTTGTTCATCTTTATTTTTCACCTATTTTTTTCTGTGAGCCTATAAATGTCTGAAACAGCCCTTAGGGTTTATGCGAAATGCATTTCACTTGACGATATTTTTAGACTTTTCTTCCTATTTACATTTGTTGTGGCAGCGGCTTGGGCGTAAGCGCACCTCGAAAAATCGCGTGCGCAGCCACTGAGCACCCATAGTTTTTGTGGTTGCACTCCCACACACTCGGTACTCACGCACAAAACAGACTAATCATGAGGCTTCAGCTTCCCCTAAACAGAAAACGTGTTTTTCGTTTCTAACCGTAGATTAACGCTGAAGAATAGAAATTGAAAAAAATGGTGAAAGTTGTATGCGGCACAAGTGCGCCACATAAGCTATCGGGTTTTGTGGTCTACCAGTTTGCCTTCCGCATCTATCAGCCGAATGTCCAGCGCCATTTGACCAACAGCATGGGTTGCACAGCTTAGGCACGGGTCAAACGCTCGGATAACCGCTTCAACCCTGTTCAGCATGCCCTCGTTCAGCTGCTTGCCCTTCACGTATTTCTTGGCAACCTGCGTTATGGCTTTGTTGAATGCGATGTTGTTGTGTTCCGTGGCGATAATCATGTTTGCCCAAGTCATAATGCCCAACGGGTCAACCTTGTAGTGGTGAATCAGCGTGCCCCTCGGAGCCTCAGCCACACCGATGCCCTCATAGTTGTTGACGAAGGCTTTGGCGCTAACGCGTTCCGAGATAATTTCTGGGTCGTCAAGCAACTGCTTCGCGTTTTCGATGCAGAACAGAATCTCCACCAAACGCGCGTAATGATACAGGAACGTGCTTTGCACAACACCGTTTTTGCCCAGCTTCTTGAACTCTTTAAGCTCTTCATTCGCAAGCGGCGTATCGCAGTGCGAAGCAATGTTCAGCCTAGCCAACGGTCCTACTCGGTAAGCGCCTTCAGGGTAGCCTAACGGCTTGTAGTAGGGGAACTTCATGTAAGACCACGACTCAACTGCCTCGCCAATATACTCATAATACCGCGCAGGGTCAAGCTGGTCAGCTACGATTTCACCGTTAGCATCCATAAGCCTGATTTTACCATCATAAAATTCAAGTCCGCCTTTTGCAGTCACCAAACCCAAGTAGTGCGAGGGAAAGTTGCCGAAGTTCTGCACCTCTTCGTCAAACTCCGCCAAGCGCTTTTTGAACATCGAAAGCGTTTTCAGCGTGATGTCCAATGCTTCTGGCAGATTAGCCTTAAGGTAGTCGGCATTTTCTTTTGTAAGCGGCCACTTCGCACCACCCGGCATAACCCAATCCGCCGAGTGTATCCGTTTACCAGCTACTTTCTCTATGAGTTCCTGCCCGAACTTCCGCAAGCGAATACCCTGCCGCGCCAAGTCAGGTTGCTTCGCAATCAAACCAAAAATGTTCCGCTCAGCAGGATCCGAGTCCATGCCCAATAGCAAATCAGGAAACGACAAGTGGAACAGGTTCAGCGCATGCGACTGAATAATCTGCCCATCATGTATCAGGCGCCGCAGCATAATGGCGGTTTTCGGAGCGTTCACGCCTACTATTTCGTCGCAGGCTTTGGCTGAAGCCAGCAAATGGCTGACGGGGCAGATGCCGCAGGAACGGGCGGTGATGTTGGGCATTTCGTAGAATGGGCGGCCTTCACAGAACTTTTCGAAGCCTCGGAAGTCAGTAACGTGGAACCGCGCTTCTTTAACCGCGGCAGTCTCATCCAAATGAATGGTGATTTTCGCGTGTCCTTCTATTCGCGTAACAGGATTTATCACAATTTCCTTACCCATAGTTTATTCCTCTTAACCGTACTTGGATTTGCCCTCCATGTTCGGCGTTCTCCCAGCCAACAACTCCGTTAGCACGTAAGTTATAGTGCTTGCAGGCGGCGGACAACCTGGAACGAAATAGTCCACCTTGACTACTTCGTGTAGCGGATGCACTTTCTCCAAAAGTTCAGGAACATCCGTTGGAATCTGTTGTTGCGCATCAGCGTTTTCCACGTAAGCTCTCTCCAAAGCCATTTGTGCACTGTTGCCCCACGCGTTTCTTAACGCTGGAACGTTTCCCGTAACTGCGCAGTCGCCTAGAGAAATCAGAATCTTCGTCCGCTCCCTTGCCAGCTTAAGCATCTCCAACTGCTCGTCGTTCGCAACCGCGCCCTCAATAAGCGTCACATCCACATTCTCAGGAAATTCCTTCACGTCAGCAATAGGGCTGTAAACCACCTGAATCTTCTTAGCTAAGTCAATGAGCAACTCGTCTTGGTCGAGGAACGACATGTGGCAACCTGAGCAGCCGCTGAGCCACATGGTTGCGACCCGCACTTTTTTAGCCGCTGGCATTTAGCGGTTCCTCCTTGCCAACAGGAACTCTGCAATTTCCTTGTGCTTAGTGCGTGCAAGCGGTTCGCCTTCAATGTAGATGGCGCCGACTGGGCAAACTTTTGCGCATTTCCTGCAGGAAGTGCATGAGCATGAGTCGCTCCAGTTGTTGTCGAGGTCCATTATGATTTGCGTGTCTTTGCCGCGCATCTTCAAATCCAATGTGTGTGCGCCTTCGATTTCGTCACATGCTCGTATACATCGTGTGCACAAGATGCACCTGTTTCTGTCAATAACCAAGAAATCATGTGTGGAGTCGATTTTGTGGTCTGTCCATTTCCGCTCGAACATCACATGGTCAACGCCCAATTCATCAGCTAAGCTTTGTAGTTCGCAGTGGTCGTTGGCTACGCAGACAGCGCAAACGTGTGTTCGCTCAGAAAGCAGCAGTTGCACCGTCATTTTGCGGTATTCCTTAAGCTTATCCGAGTTAGTAGTAACATCCATTCCAGAGCTGACAGGCGTAACGCAAGCTGCAAAAAGCTTAGGTGAACCAGCAATTTCAACAAGACACAAGCGGCACCCGCCAGAACTGCTTAGTCCTTCCAAAGCACATAGAGTGGGAATTTTTATGCCGTTGTCTGTTGCGGCTTTCAGGATGGTTGTGCCTTCGGGCACTGTAACTTCCACGCCGTCTATTTTCAGTTTAACCATTGCATCGCTCATTGTTCATCAGCCTCTTTCGCTTTTTTGAAGCATTTACCCGCTGGGCACACTTTATTCTCGATGTGCTGGATGTATTCATCTTTGAAATACCGCAAGGTGGTTATGACAGGGTTAGGCGCCGTCTGCCCCAATCCACAGAGACTAGAGTCCCTAATGTAAACGCTGGACTTCTCAAGCGTAGTCAAATCCTCCATTTTGCCTTCGCCATGCGTGATTCCCTCAAATATCTCCTGTATCTTGGTAAGTCCAGACCTGCACGGCGTGCATTTGCCACAGGACTCGTCAACACAGAAATCCGTGAAGAACTTCGCCGTATCCACCATGCACGAGTGCTCATCAATCACAACTATACCGCCTGAACCCATTATCGCGCCGACCCTCGTCAACGAGTCATAGTCTATAGGCAACTCCAAAAGCGTCTCAGGAAGACATCCACCTGAAGGTCCCCCAACTAGAACCGCCTTAAACTTTCTTCCGTCTGGTACTCCGCCGCCTATGTCAAATACAACTTCACGCAGCGTTATGCCCATGGGAATCTCTATGAGTCCTGGATTGTTAACTTTGCCCGTAAGCGAGAAACATTTGGTTCCAGTGCACTTAGCCGTGCCAATCTTCGAAAACCATATCCCCCCATTCAACACTATAGGCGGAATGTTCGCTAACGTTTCCACGTTCTGTATCAGCGTTGGCTTGCCCCATAACCCTGAATTGGCAGGGTACGGCGGACGCGGGCGCGGCATCGCCCTGCGGCCCTCAACCGACGCAAGGATAGCAGTTTCTTCGCCAGCTACAAACGCTCCTGCGCCAAACCGCAGTTCAACATCAAACTTGAAAGGCGTCTCCAAAACACTTTCACCCAGCAACGACAACGCCCTCGCCTGAGCAATCGCCTTCTGTAAAGTTTCAATCGCCAGCGGATACTCCGCACGTATGTAAATATACCCCTTCTCCGCGCCCACAGCATAAGCAGCTATAAGCATGCCTTCCAGTATCGCATGCGGATCAGCCTCAGCCAAAGTTCTGTTCGCAAAAACGCCTGGGTCACCCTCATCCAAATTCGCAACTATGTACTTGGGAGAACTGTGAGACCGCGCAACAAGACTCCACTTTTGCCCCGTCGGAAAACCAGCGCCGCCTCTACCTCTAAGCCCGCTACCTAGAATTTCGTAGATAACGCCTTGAGGCGTCATCGTGGCTAAACACTTGACAAGAGCAGAGTACCCGCCCATCGCTATGTAATCCTGAATTCTCGTTGGATCAATCTTCCCCGCGTTCCTGAGAACAAGCCGTCGCTGCTTCTTGAAGAACGCCTCGTTTTGGTACAGCATGTCCTTAATGGGTAAGCCTAAAACTATATGGTCGCGCACTATTTCCCGAGCTTTCTCAGGCGTAACGTTCTGGTAAAGATAATCACCTGGCTCGATAACCACTGCTGGGCCTACCGCACATGTGCCTACGCAGCCTGTTCGTGCAACTTTACATTCATTCTCAACGCCGTACTCTTTAACTGCCTCTTCAAACGCTTTTAGCACGTCAAAGGCGCCGAAGGGAACGCAACCGCTTGAGCAGCACACGTTAATGCGGTGCTTGTAGGCTCTTTCGAAGTCTAATTCGCGTTCGGCTATTTTTTGCAGGTCACCTAGTTTCAGCTTTGACACCTCCAAGCAAAGCTCTTATTCGCTTCAACACCATTTCTGGCGTTGCTTTGCCTATGACTTCGCCGTCGATAACCACGCTGGGTGCCATGGCACATGCGCCTATGCAGCGCGTGACAAAAAGGGAAAGTTTTCCGTCAGGGGTGGATTCGCCTCGTTCAATGTTGAATTCTCGCTCAACAGCTTGCATGATTTCTTCTACGCCCTTCACGTAGCAAGCTGTGCCTAAACAGCCTGTGACTACGTGTTCGCCTGGTGCTTTTAGTTTGAAAAAGCTGTAGAATGTTGCCACGCCATACACGTGGCTGGGTGGAAGATTAAGGGACTGCGCAACGTACATCAGTGACTCGGCATCAAGGTACCCGTATAGTTCTTGGGCTTTGTGGAGTATTTCTAGAAGCGCGCTTTCGTCATGTTCGTGTTTCTTCATGAAGTTATCGAGGAACTCACGATGTTTGTCCTCTTTTAACAAATGTCCAATCCTCCCATGTTCCAATTCCAAACGTTTTCTGTATATACTACTTTCGCTAGACGTAACTAAAAAAAGTCTCGTATATAAAGTAGCAACTGTAGATTAACCGAAAACATCATGAACTATACTTTCGCGTCAATTAAGTAGCGAGTTAATACAGAGCACGCCTTGGCAGGTCAGTTTCAAAATGCAATGTCGACGAGCCGCAGCTTTGTCATTTTGTTGTTGAATACTGGCTTCTTAATGAGAAAGCATTAAATTTCGCAATTGCACATTACTTCCAATAAATCTATATCTGTTTCAGAAATTCTACGAGGGAAAAAACGTGCGCATAATCTCAAAAGAAGACTTCGTCATATTCGTTAATTCTCTGATAAACGATAATTCCTTGAACGTTATAGGCGTTAAAGCTAAGGGAAACAAATTTGCTTTTGGACCCTTAGACTCAGCCAATGAACTTCGGCTGGACTACGACGTAACTCTTCTTCCTCCAAAAAAGTATTTTTTTCCGCAACGCGAAACCCTTTTCACTTACGACTTGGCAAACGGTTTTTCAGCCCAAGGATTAGCCTCTGAAGCCAAGTCCACAGTGCTTATTGGCGTTCACCCCTATGACATAGTAGCTTTGCTCCACATGGACGAGATATTCGCCGAAACCAAATCTGATCCTTACTATTTTGAAAAGAGAAAATCCTCGATAATCATCGGCGTTAACATCCAGAAAATGTCAAAATGGTGTTTTGCCTCATTCATGGGCTGCGCCACTGTTGATCATGGTTATGACTTGATGCTGACTGACCTCGGCAACCGATACGCCATCAACATCGGCTCCCAGAAAGGCGAGGAACTGCTGGAGAAATACGCAAAAAACGTCACCAACGCGCTTGCACGAGACATTCAACTAGTCGGGCATAAAAAGAGAGAAATAATCAACATGTCACAGCAAATGTTTGACTTCCCACCTGAATTGATTCCTGAATTGCTAAGCAAAAGTTACGAAAAAAGCGCTTTTTGGGAGAACCACTCCGAAAAGTGCTTAGCATGTGGCTCCTGCGTCCTAGTATGCCCCACCTGCTATTGTTTTGATGTTAAGGATAATCCTGACTTGTCGCTTGCGCGCGGCGAAAGAATACGCACATGGGACGGCTGCCTGCTAGAAGATTTCGCGAAAATCGCTTCAGGAGAAAACTTCCGCCCCACAAAACCAACCCGTTATAGACATCGGTACTTCAAAAAGGGCAAGTACCTGTACGACCGCTTCGGCTTCATATCCTGCGTAGGCTGCGGCAGATGCTCCTCAAACTGCTTGCCAGACATCGCTAACCCAGTCAGCCTCTTCAATGATATGTACCATCAAATCCGCGACAAAGAAATGCTGGCGACCGCGGCAACCACGCCAGACGTGAAAATTGAAACTGAAGGCAACATAGACTACGTGCCGAAACTGGCGACCATAATCAAGAAAGTGCCGATGACCGCCAACGAAACCTTGTTTGAAATCAGGCTGAATGACGGTTCTGAATTAGGTCACACGCCGGGACAGTTCGTTGAAATCTCCGTTTTCGGCATAGGCGAAGCCCCAATATCGCTGTCGTCTCCGCCGACGAAGAAAGGCACATTTGAGCTTTGCGTCCGCAAAGTAGGCAACGTGACAACCAAGTTGCACACGCTTAACGTAGGCGACGAAGTAGGCGTTAGGGGCCCGTTTGGGCATGGGTTTGACGCGGAATCTTTGAAGGGTAAAGACATCTTGTTTATCGCGGGCGGACTCGGCATTGCTCCGTTGCGGTCACTGTTTAATTACGTCTTGGATAATCGGAAGGATTATGGGCGCGTTATTCTGCTCTACGGCTGCAAGGAACCGCGGGAACTGCTTTTCAGCGATGAGGTGCTTGCGCTGATGGAGAGGGACGATGTAGAGTTTAAGCCTACGGTTAACTGGTGCCCCGAAAACGAAGAGTGGACGGGCAACATAGGCGTTATAACCACTTTGATCCCGCAAGTTGATTTTGACCCCGATAAAACGTACGCGGTGGTCTGCGGTCCCCCCGTCATGTACAAGTTCGTCATTGCCGATTTGAAAACACGGAAGGTTCCAGACGACCACATAATCTTGTCTCTGGAGCGGAGAATGAAGTGTGGAGTTGGAAAATGCGGGCACTGCCAAATCAACCAAATCTACGTATGCAAGGACGGACCCGTGTTTAACTACTCCAAAATTAAAGGAGTACCGGAGGCGTTGTGATGAAACCGAAAGTTGCTTTCTTTGACTTTGCAGGTTGCGAAGGCGACCAGCTGCAAGTCGCAAACTTGGAAGAGGAACTGCTTGCCCTTCTCGGGCAAGTGAAAGTTGTAAGCTTCAGAGAAGTAATGAAGGAACACAGCGACAACTACGACATAGCATTCATAGAAGGCTCATGCACAAGGCTTCAGGATGAGGATAGACTGAAGCAAATCAGGAAAAACGCCAAAATCGTGGTTGCCATCGGCTCATGCGCAACCATCGGCGGCATCAACTGTATAAGAAACTACAAAGATTTAGACGAAGTCAGGAAAACCGTGTATGGCGAGAACGCAAAGTTATTTGACACTTACGCTGCGCGGCCTATAGATGCGGTGATAGCTGTAGACGCGTACGTGCATGGCTGCCCCATAGACAAGGACGAGTTTCTCCAAGTGGTCAAGTCGCTTCTGCTGGGAAAGAAACCCGATATCCCGACATACCCCGTGTGCGTTGAATGTAAGAAAAACGAGAACGTCTGCGCCTTCGAAAGAGGACAGTTCTGCGTGGGACCCGTAACCCGAGCAGGCTGTAACTCATGTTGCATCAACGAAGGAACAGTCTGCTGGGGATGCCGTGGGCTGGTGGATAACCCGAACGAGAACGCTCACAAAGAAGTCCTGATTAAGTACGGTCTCACGGTTGATGATGCAATAGGTAAGTTTAGATTATATTTTGGTTGGCAGGAGAGCAAGAAATGAGAAACCCAAACTTCGACATTAACGTGCACCACGTAACACGCGTGGAAGGACACGGCAACATATATGTGAACGTCAAAAACGGCGTCATAGAGAAATGCGAATGGAACATTTCTGAGGCGCCAAGATTCTTTGAAGCCATGGTTGTCGGGCGCCAATGGAACGAGCTGCACCATATCACTTCACGCATATGCGGTATTTGCTCAATAGGGCACACGCTTGCATCGTTGAGAGCCACAGAAGCAGCAATGGGCATAACGATAAGCGAACAAGACCTTAAGCTTAGGAAAATCGCGTTGCACGCGGAGAATATGCAGAGCCACCTTTTGCATGTAGGCTTTCTAGTGCTGCCTGACTTGATGGGTGTAGGCTCAGTTATTCCACTTGCCACGTCTAACCCTGAAGAAGTCACAACAGTCCTGCAACTGCACAGATTAGCAAATGAAATGTCGAATTTGCTATGCGGTAGAACCACGCATCCTCAAAGGCTGATACCTGGCGGCTTCTCAAAAATTCCTTCAGTCAAAGAATTAGCAGCGCTTAAGGAAAAGCTGCAGGATTCCGTTCCTAAATTGCAGGCGGTCGCGGAACTCTTCAAGAACACGGTACACAAGTTCCCTGACTTCGCCAGAGAAACCGAGTTCATCGCGTTAACTAAACCTGACGAGTACGCGCTGTACGACGGTGACATCGCATCCACTGACACAGGCACTGCACCAGCAACTGAGTACCTGTCATTTGCTAACGAGTATATTGTGCCGATATCCACGGCGAAGCGCAGTAAACATGCTCGTGAATCGTACATGGTTGGCGCGTTGGCTAGATTGAACATTAACTTTGACAAGCTCTCGCCTTTAGCTAAGAAAATCGCGGGGATGTTCGACTTAAAGCCCATCTGCTATAACCCGTTCATGAACAACATTGCACAGCTGGTTGAAGTTGTGCACAGCGTTGAAGATTCAATACGGCTGATTAATGAACTCGAAGCGGCTGGTTTGCAGCCTCAGCCTGATTATCACCAGCCTGAAATCACTGTTACGGCAGGACGCGGCGTCGGCGCAGTCGAAGTTCCAAGGGGAATACTGTTCCACGATTACACGTATAACCAGAAAGGCGTATGCACGAAGGCTAACTGCGTCATCCCGACGAACCAGAATCACGGCAACATTGAACTAGACCTACAAGCACTGTTACAAAAAGTCCTCAACAAAACAGAGAAGGAAATCGAGCTAAGCCTTGAAATGCTGGTAAGAGCCTACGACCCCTGCATTTCGTGCTCTACTCATTGCTTGCGAGTACACTTCGTCTAAACCCAGTTGAACACTTAAGCAAACTGCAGCTTTACGTGGAAGCTGCCTTTGCCTCATCTTTAGCTTCTGCCTTTTCTTTTACAACAGGCTTCTTCTGTTTCTCTGCTTCTGGAGTTTCCTGCTGGGTTTCTGGTTTTGGGCACTGATCTTCCAAAATCTCGCCTTTGAGGTCAAGGACCCCTTTAATCGTGCCATCGCTGAGGTACTCCAGCTTGAAGCCCATTTTCTTCGTCAAGTTTAAGGCTCTCTTGTTGTCAGGCAACATAATGGCGTATACCGATTCGATTTTCATTTCTTTGGCGATTTCAAGAGTGTAATCCACCAGTTTTGTTCCTAAGCCTAAGCCTTGCCACTGGTCGCCCACTATGAACGCTAATTCGCCGCCTCTCCCATCAGGTTCAATGCTGAGTCGGCTTACGCCTAAGATTCTTTCGCGGTTTTTTTCAGTTAGTTGTGCCACAAGGGCGATTTCGCGGTCGTAGTCAACATTGCAGTAGCGGACGCGAACTTCATGCGGCGTGTCCTTTATCATCTGGAAGAACCTGTACCGTATAGACTCGTCGGAGAAGCTTTGGAACATCTCTAGCCACATCGGTTCATCTTCAGGCTTTATGGGTCTCAGCAGCACTTCTCGCCCGTCTTTAAGCTGCCACAGAATCTCGTATTTCTTCGGGTAGGGGCTTATCACCATGTGTTCGTGTGGCTCAAACTTTCTAAAAACACTTTCCTTGTCAATAGTTATTCGCGCGTCGAGAATGAAGGCTTCTTTCTCGTTGATCAAAAGCGGGTTCATGTCAATCTCTTTTATCTGGGGGAAATCCATAAGCAACTGCGAGAACATCAGCATGATTTCATCCAGCAACTTGAGGTTGGCTGGCGGTGCATTCCTGTAACCTTTCAGCAACTGGTAAACTTTTGTTTCCTCCATCATCCGCCGTGCAAGCGTCGTGTTTAGCGGCGGCAACCCGATGGCGTAATCCTTGAAGAGTTCAACGCCTACGCCGCCCATGCCGAACAGGATAACTGGACCAAAAAGCGGGTCGCATTTTCCGCCGATTATAACTTCGATGCCTTTAGTCTTAATCATCGGCTGAACTGTAACGCCGATTATCTGTGCTTTCGGGTTATACGCCTTTGCACGCTGCATAATCAGGTCGAATGCTTGGCGGACTTCTGTTGTGGAGTTCAAGTCTAGAATAACGCCGCCAGCGTCGGTTTTGTGAACAATCTGTGGAGACAGAATCTTCAGAACCACTGGGTAGCCTACTTGCCTTGCGAACGCGACCGCTTCATCCGCGGTAGTGGCAACTTCGGTGCTTATAACTGGAAAACTGTAATACTTCAAAAGTTTCTTGGCTTCATCTTCAGTTAACAGTTCACGGCCTTCAGACGCAGCGTTCCTGAGGATGCTCATGATGGGTCGTTTAGGCGGTGCCTCATCAACTGGCAACTCCTCAGGGGTCTCGTAAATCAATTCCACGTTGCGCTGGTACTGGTACATTTGCATGTACGTTTTTATGGCTTGTTCAGGCGTGGAATAAGTTGGAATGTTGTTCGCGTTCAAGATTCTGTTTGCTTCTTGCACTGAATTGTAGCCCATGAACGAAGTTAAAATCGTCTTGGTCTGGTAGGCTTTGCTTTTCACCATGTCCACGATGGCTTTGGTTATCGCTATGGGGTCGCCTACTGCCTGCTGAGTGAAAATGATTATTATGCCGTCGATGTTTTCGTCGTTAAGGCAGGCTTCAACCGCGGTCTTGTAGCGGTCAGCTTGAGCGTCCCCGAGAACGTCTATGGGATTGCCTCGGCTCCAAAAATTCGGCAGCACACCGTTAAGAATGTCGAATGTCTTCTGGCTTAGTTTAGCCAGTTTGCCGCCTTGAGCAATCAACGCGTCCGTAGCCATAACTCCCGGACCACCAGCGTTTGTTATCACAGCTAATCTTGGTCCTCTCGGTAGCGGTTGCGTTCCTAAAACTTCGGCAGCATTAAACAAATCTCCAATTTCTTCAACTCGCACTATGCCCGCGCGTTTGAAAGCAGCATCGTAAATATCATCTTCGCCTGAGAGCGAGCCTGTATGGGATGCCACTGCTTTGGCGCTTTCGGTGAATTTGCCTGCTTTAACAACGATTATGGGCTTGGTTCTTGCGAAGTGCCTTGCGGCGCTCATGAACTTGCGGGCTTCAGTTATGCCTTCCACGTACATGAGTATGCTTCTGGTTTGGGGGTCAGTGCCGAAGTAGTCTATGAGGTCGCCGAAGTCCACATCGATCATTGAGCCTACGGAAACGAAGTTGCTGAAGCCTATGTTCTCGTGTATTGCCCAATCCAGAATAGCTGAGCCTAATGCGCCGCTTTGGGAGAGAAATGCAATTTTGCCAGGTTTCGGCACTTTATCCACGAATGTTGCGTTTAAGTTTATTCTGGGGCGGATTACGCCTATGCAGTTTGGTCCGATTATGCGCATTCCGTACTTTTTCTTTATTTCAAGAATCTTATCTTCCAGCGCTTTGCCTTCTGCGCCGGTTTCTTTGAAGCCTGCTGAAACTATGATGGCGCCTTTTACTCCTGCCTTGCCGCATTGCTCCACTACGTCTGGAACGGTTTTCGCTGGCGTAGCTATCATGGCTAAATCCACGGGTTCAGGGATTTCACCAACTGCGGGGTAGGTTTTTACGCCGAGAATTTCGGGTTTGCGCATGTTAACAAAATAGACTTTTCCAGCGTAACCCAGCTGGGTGAAGTTTTTCACTATGGCGTAGCCGACTGAGCCTTCTGCGTCGCTTGCGCCTATAATCGCGACGCTTTTAGGATTGAAAATTTTGTTAAGATTCAAAGTAACCATTTGTCACGTAACCTTCTTCGGGTAGCGTTTTGCGTAAGGAGCAATTAAAAGGTTATGTATCTAAGTTCACTCTCCGCTTGAAAAACCTTTAGCTAAAAAACAGGCTCAGGTGCATTAAATCCTGAACTGATGTAACGTGGCGTAAATGGCGAAACAACGAAAAACTGCACCTCTCTGCCCAGTTAGTTAAAGTTTGCTTAAATATTCAAGCGGAAACCGAACAGGCTTAGTTCAAGCCACAAAACCGTGGAGGCAATCACGACTTCTACAATGGATAAGACTGCACCTACTTTCAAGTAGTCTTTAAGGCTGATGGTTACGCCTTTTCTCCGCATTGTTTCCAGCCACATGAGTATCGCTAAGGAGCCTAACGGGAAGAAGTGCGGTCCAAGGTTGTTGCCGATGACGTTCGAGAAAACTAGGCTTGTCAATGCTTGCGTGCCTATGTCCGCTGTTGCAACTGCTTGCTTAATGGAGAATAACCCGAGTATCGTCATTGGCCAGTTGTTCATGAAGCTGGCGCCAACAGTCACGATTAAGCTTGGAAGAAGTACTGAAAAAACTGAGGGCAAAGCAACTGTTTTCGCAAGGGCATCCGCTAGGAAATCTGTCAAGCCCGAGTGCTGAAGCCCCTGAACTACGAGGAAAATGCTAATCATGAAAATCACGATGTCCCAGTTGATTTCTCGGGCTAAGTCTTTCAGTCCTTTTCTTTCCTCTTTAAAGCAAGTTGGGCGGTTCAGAGTTAAACGGTAAACGGCTAACAGAAACAGCGCGCCTGCACAGACCACAAGGGAAACTGGAAACCTGCTTAAGGATGCGGCAACATAGCCGATGTCTATGGCGACAAGCGTAGCAACGCTGACTTTCAGCAGCAAAGGCTGTATAGGCTGCGTGTTTGCGCTGAGGGCGTCAACCAGCTCAACTGAATACGCTTTAGGCACGCTTTTCCTGAAGAAAACATAAACCAGCAACAAACTGCTCAGTATGGTGACCACTGCCACAGGCGCCATAAAAGCCAAATGGTCGATGAAGCTGTACTGGAAAAAGTCGGCGCTGACGATGTTAACAGGGTTACTTGTGATCAACGGCATGGCAGCGGTGTCCGCGATAAGCCCTGCAGAAAAGAGATACGCGCGTCTGCCGTTAGAGTCTATTTTCAACTGGCTGACTATTTCCAGCACAATGGGTGTCAAAATGAGGACGGCGCTGTCGTTGGCGAAAAGTATGCTCACAGCTGCGGTTAACAGTGACACGTAGAAGTACAGTTTCACGCCGCTTCCACGTGCAAGCCTGACAACCCTAAGTGCTGCCCACTTGAAGAAGCCCATGGCGTCCAGCGTCACGGACAAAGCAATTATGCCAACAAAGGCAAGTGCTGCGTCCCAGATGTCGCCAAAGGACTGCACTGCATCATTAACCGTTACGGTGCCAAGCAGAAGTGAAGCCAAAGCGCCGATGCCAGCGGCTAAACCCAAATTCATGCCTCGGGGACGCTTAACCATCAGGAAAAGCGTAACCGCGAAGATAGCTAACGATGCTGCTGAAGCGTAACTCATAGTGGTGCCTTGCGCCTTTGCCTCGTACAGCACACGGTTAGTTCAAGTATAAAAAACTAATCAGCTAAACACGCTATTAGCGCTCATAAAACAATGACTTTGGCAACAAAACCGCTATTCAACTTCAGCTTATCGCTAAGTTCAATGTATATAAAAGGGAGGGGGTAGCAGTTCTGAGCACAACAGTTGGGCGCTACTTTTCTTTTGCTATGTAGATTGTTTTTTCTGCTGTGGATGCGCTGAAGAGTAGGTCGTCAATTGTGGCGATGAACGTGGCGAGTTTCTCTTCTGCCCTGATTTCGGTGACAACTTTGCGGCTGTTTCTAAAGGTTTTTATTGATAGTCCTGCTGGTGTTTTGAAGTTGTCTGGAGAAACCGCGTTGGCAATGGATTCAGCAGTTTTTTCATCGCCGTACTCAAGAGTTATCGTTGCTTCCAATTTCCTCGCCTTTCAACTGTTTTCCCACTAACTCGTTGACTATGCCTATGAAGGTTTCAATTTGGTCTATGGGGACTTGGCAGCCTGCGGCTATGTTGTGTCCTCCACCTTTTCCACCGCATTTTTCGGAAGCCACACGCATGACTTCGCCCAAGTTAACGCCTTTATGCACTACAAGGTCGGTTGTTCGCGCGGAAAATTTTGCTACGCCTTCCGTTTCAATGTTTGCGTAAGCTATGAGTGGTTTTTCGGAGTTGGGATTGTTTGTGGCTAGGATGCTGGAGACTGTTCCGATGATTTTTTCGTTTATGAAGTTGTCGCCGTAGATAACGGAAATGTTCTCGAATTCCTTCATTCTTTCGGGTTTTTCCATTACCCAGTTGAGGTATTTGTTGATGCTTTTGCGGTAATCTTCTAGGGCTTTGTTGGCTTCTTCCAGCGCTGCGCCTCTGTCGCCCATACAAACGGATATACCGAGGCTTGGTCTGTCCATGCGTCCTGTTGAGTTCAGTACTACGCTGAATTCTCTAGCGTCTCTGAGTGGTGTTCGTGGTTCTTCTTGGGTTAGGATGTAAACGTGTCCTATCAGGTTGGCTACTTCGAAGTGTAAGCCTTTTGATAGTAGGTGGTCTGCTAGTGCAGAGCATAGTTTTTTCTTTTCTTCGTCTGTTAAGTCTCTGAGTGCGCGCCATTTTTCCCCGTCTTTCAGTTTGATGCCTAAGCTGTTTAGGAAGGCTACGCTTGCGCCTTCTTCTCCGCTTAAGCCTGGAATGTAGGGGCTAGTTGTGGTGGCAAGTGTTTTGTGGATGGGGCGTGTTTCTCTGCCGAAGAACATTAGGTCTTTTTCGACTTCAACGAGGTTGGCGTTTACTCCATCTTCAACTATTTTTTCGTTCAAGCCGCCTAGTTTCCGTTGTTCGTATTTGTCTTGGATGTCGCCTAGTGCGCCAACTAGTGCGATGGGTGCTAAGTCCATGTTTTTTGTGTTTACGGCTTTGGCTGTGAAGTATGTTACGCCTGAACCGCTGATGTCGTTTGCGCCGTCTATGCCGTGTAAATGCGGGTTTACTTGTGTGAAGTTGGGGTTTTCTATGTTTCCTGTGATTTGGTGGTGGTCTAAGATTAGGATTTGGTGGTCTGGGACTTTTTCATTTAGTAAATCTAAGTAGCCGCTGCCGAAGTCTGTTAGGATTACGAGTTGGGGTTTGTCGGCGGTTATTTCGGTTATGATTTTTTCGTCTATCCATTGTGTGACTCTTATGCGGAATCTTGCGTCAAGTCTGAACAGGGTTTTGCCCATTATGCCTGCAGCGGCGATGCCGTCTGCGTCTAGATGCGAGAAAACGTGTATGAAACCGTCTTTGTCTACGGTTTCCAGAATTACTTTGGCGGCTTGTGCTGCTGACGCTAAAAAGTCGTTTACAGCTTTTTCGTCTAGGGTCATGGTTATCACTGTTGGGTAAAGGCTGCTTTAAGATTTAAGGCTGGTGTTGCCGTAAAAAGTGTAGGGATGAAGTGTTTAGGTTACGGATGCTATTTTTGCTTCGTACTTCCAGTTTCGCGGTAAAACGCCTTCTCGTTTGTAGTATCGTGAGAGTTTGTGGATTCTGGCTTCGATGACTTGCATGGAGCGTTTGTTGTGTAGGTCTTTCTTGTTTTTTTCCATGTGTACTGCGAGGCTTTGGGCTTTCTTGATTAAGTTAGCAAGGTCTTCTGGCATTGATGGGAGCATGTCTGCTGCGCGGAGGGTGTCGCTTATGCTTTTGCCTGTTATCGGCTTCACCAAAGGAATCGCGTATTGGTCGCGTAGAATTGTGCCTATGCTGCTGAGTGAGTGTCCTTCTTTGGAGAGTTTGATTATGAATGCCTCTACTTCTTCAGGCTGGTATTTGCACCAGTTTGGTGGTCTTCTGCTTACGGGTCTTACTGAGTGAGATTTTCCTTTTTCCTGCTTCGGCATCCGTTTATCACTTTAGCATTCTAAACCCACAGTACACGAATATTTAAAAATACTGGTAGCTGCCAAGATAACTCAAGCGTTTTAGTTTTTGTTACTTCGACGTTTTGTACCATTTTGCGAATTTGCTGATGGCTTTTGCGCGGTGTGAAAAACCGTTTTTCTCTTCAAGCGCCATTTCCGCAAACGTTTTTGTGCTTCCGTCAGGCTGGAAGATAGGGTCAAAGCCGAAACCTGATTCGCCGCTGCCAACGCGCTCCTCATAAGTTATTTTCCCAGCAACTTCACCCTCAAAACACACTGGCGACCCGCGCCCATCGTAGTAGACTACTGCCGATTTGAATGTAGCCTTTCTATACGCCACCTTCCCCATCAACTTCAGCAACCCCACGTTCCCCACAGTCTTATACACGTAAGCCGCATAAGGCCCCGGAAACCCATTCAGCACATCCGCAAACAGCCCAGCATCTTCCACTATAATGGGCAAGTGGCATCGTTCAAAGGCGTCTATGACGCTTGCTTGCGCTATGTCGCTGAGACTGTCGCTTTGTATCTCAAGTGCTTTCACGCGGAGCATGCCCACGGCTATTTTGTACTCTGCCAATACCCTGCGGGCTTCGTTGAACTTGTGAAAATTGTTAGTAGCGAAAAAAATGACTCTGTCCTTCAAATTGAACGCCATGTTACGCTTCCTCTTTCCTCTCTGCAATATACCGTCCGCGCCTTTCAATTTCCCTAACTTTACCTAAAACTTTTCCCGTTTCTTCTGCGCCTAAAACCGCAGCGTAACCTTTCATCACGCTTTCGAAACATTCTTCCGCAAACTCGTAATGCGTACTCTGTAACGCACGCTTCATCAAGTGCAAATCCACTCCTCTCGCCTCAAGCTCCATGCTTTTCTCACCTAACCCAAAATCAACCAGAAAAACCTTGCCCTCACCATTCAAAATCATGTTCGACGTTGTCAAGTCGCCATGAATCAC
Organism: uncultured Candidatus Bathyarchaeia archaeon; assembly: GCA_964632845.1. GTDB lineage: Archaea > Thermoproteota > Bathyarchaeia > Bathyarchaeales > Bathycorpusculaceae > JAOZHU01. The sequence continues at coordinate 33,087 of CAZWDU010000005.1, forward strand.
CCCATGCCCGTGAAGTTTACCGATTAACTCGCCGATTCTAAAGCATAGTTCTTGCCGTTCTCCCTGCGCCATGCAGCCCAACAACTGCTTCACCTGCTTGCCCTCAACAAACTCCATCGTCACAGCCGCGTTCTTCACATCCACCATGAAAACCGTCGGCGTCGCCACTCCAGCACGCTTCGCTTCGTGCATCAACTGCGGCTCATGCACCGTCCTGTAACCGCGAATCGCCGCATCCAACTCCGCAGGGCGATACCGTTTTGGCAACCGCGCTTTAACAATGACTTTTCTGCCGTGCCAATCCGCCAAGAAAAGGCTCGCCTCCGCACCCTTCTTCAGCAGCGTCCACGAAGCTACTTTAGCCATGGCACATCCACCCTGTCCAACCGCCACCTCAACTTAACAAAACTCTCCCCAACAGGCGTAACCACCCCATGCGTGTACGCTAAAACGCCAGTCCAAGCAATCATGGCACCATTGTCCGTGGCAAACTCACGCGGCACAACACTAAACCGCGCCTCATGCTCCGCAGCTATAACATCAAGCATCGCCTGCAACCGCCTGTTAGCCGCCACTCCGCCCGTCAACAAAACCTCTCTCTTCTCCGTATGTGCCAACGCCCGTTCAGTAACCTCCGTAACCATAGAAAACGCGTTCTCCTGAAGACTATAACACAAATCCTCAAGCTTGCACTCGCCCTTACGAAGCAAGCTAACCGCAGCCGTAAGCAACCCGCTCAAAGACAAATCCATCCCCTTCACCGTATACGGCAAAGCAACCAGCTTCTCGCCCTTAGCGGCTAACTGCTCCACCGCAGCGCCCAACGGCAAACCCCGCCTGTGCCTAAGCCCAGCCTCCCGCGCAAAAACGTCCAAACAGTTCCCCAAAGCAATATCCAACGTCTCACCAAAAACCCTGTAACGGCCACAGTCAAAAGCCGCCACAATCGTATTCCCCCCAGAAACATAGAGCGCCACTGGATCACGTACACCCGTCTTAAGCTTTCCAATTTCAATATGCGCTACTGAATGGTTCACGCCTACAAGCGGCACACCAAGATACGAAGCCAAAGCGCGAGCTACGGTTGCGCCCGTGCGAAGGCATGGTCCTAAACCTGGACCCTGAGCAAAAGCTATAAGGCTTAATTCGCTGGGCTTCACACCAGCCCTTGCAAGAGCGTCAGCTAAAACTTTATCAGCTACCTCAGCATGATGCCTCGCCGCTTCACGGGGATGTATCCCGCCTTCTTCAGGCACATAGGCATCTGACACGTTAGCTAAGATTTCACCGCGGAAAGTAGCAATGCCCACGCCGAAGTCGTCAGCCGTGGACTCTACACCTAAACAGTACGCTTCCTCAGGTTCCTTCATCTCTGCGTGTTCCTTCATACTATTTCGTGTTTTTCAGCATACATGTTTTTATCTGAAGCCCACGCATATATTTAATGTGATAGTTGGAACTGATCGATAATGCCGAAACGCAATGATCTGGAACAAAAAGCCCTTCACTTCGTAGTGAAAACAGGCTACGACGGTGTGCTACAATCTGAACTGTGGCGAGAACTAGGCGCAAGCAGCCGAGAAGGCTCAAGAGTAGCATTGAAACTGGAAGAAAAAGGCTTAATCCGCCGAGAAAAAGAACTCCAAGGCGGAAGATGGACCTACAGGCTATTCCCCAAACGCCTCCCAGCATCCATAGAATCAATCGCAGACTGCCCCTGCCTACTATGCCAAGACAACGCAAGATGTGACCCAACAACAACGATTTCACCGAAAAGCTGCACAAAACTCACAGACTGGATTCTCTCTCTAGACAAAAGCGAGCCAGCCGCATTAGGTGACGCTGATTTTGCCCAAGGCTTGGATCCAAGATAGAAAACGGGATTATTACTATCAAAAAGCCAAAGCGGAAAACTACCGTTCACGAGCAACCTACAAGCTTTCTCAAACCGCAACAAAATACCAGTTCATACAAAGAGGCGACGTCGTCGTTGACTTAGGCGCGGCGCCAGGCGGCTGGATTCAAGCCGCAAGAAAAATTGTTGGCAACAGAGGCTTCGTCCTAGGCGTAGATTTAAAAACCATCGCGTCTTTCCCGCAAGAATACGTGCGCACCATCGTAGGCGACATGACTGAGCCAGAAACCCTCCAGCAAATTTTGGGTTTTCTGCCGAGAAAAGCCGACGTCGTAATCTCCGATGCGTCGCCTAATATTTCGGGGATATGGGAAGTTGACCACGCCCGCCAAATAGACTTAGCAAACCAAGCACTGCAGCTTGCCCTAAACATTCTGCGTCCTTCAGGAAACTTTTTCGTTAAAGTTTTTGAAGGCAATATGCTCCGCAGCTTCATCAAAACAGTTGAAAAACACTTTGAAAATGTTAAACTCATAAAGCCGAAGGCAAGCCGCGCTAAAAGCTCCGAAATGTTCCTTTTGGCTATGAAGTTGAAAGCGCCTAGCCGCACGGGAGAGCAAAGTTAATTTTCTGAAACCGCATTTATACATGAAACAGGTGGAAAAACGTGCGGGTTGTCTCAGCAGACTCGGCAGCGGCAATACTGGACGAGAAATTCAATCCACTGCAAATTATCGCTTCTGCTTCAGTGCTGGTTAATCCGCCGTACAGAGAACCATCCGCGCGATTGGCTGAACCGATTTTCCAAGAAGTAGAAAACGGATACGCCGTCGTAGTGCACGAAGCGGAACTCTGCAGGGATTTACTTGGCACAGTAGACGCGGATGTTGTGCATTTAGACATGTCTTTGAACGCTGCTTCGCTGGAAGAGTTGTCTCCAGTTGAGCTTGCAAACATGAAGCTTTCCAGCCGAGCAAGACAGCACCTTTTGAGAATCTTGCCAAAAATAAGACGAATCGCAGGAGAAATCCGCAGAGAACACGGCTTAGAAATGCTGGCGATAGGCAAAGAAAGCGTTCCCGTGAGAATCGCCGAGTTAACAGCGGGCGCCCACGCCGTAACCTACGCCTGCGCTAAAGCCATCGAAGACAAGGCGCCTGTTCTGTTGGGTTTGCCGTCTAAATGCCAGCACCGAATCATTGGAAACCGCGTTTACTTGTACTCGCTTATGGCTGCGGAGCATGATGTTCGCGGGTACGCTGAGTGCGAGGCAGAAGTTCTCGGCAAGGTTAATATGGTGGAAATGCTAAACCCCTGTGCAAGAGGTTTTCGCGCCCTGAAAATAACGCCTAAAACTTGAGAAAAGAGGAGTTTGTTGCTAAGTGAATTTGGATTTTTGGGTTAATGCTTCGCCGAGACGCAAAAGAATCCTATCCACGATAGCGGTGTTGGTAGTTGCGTTGGTGGTTACGGTTATAGGCAGTTTGACGCCGATTTCCGCTCAGGAAGCAGAGCAGATTAACAGTGAACTCAACCAGACCGTGAGTGCTCTAAGCGAAAACGGCGCGTTGATGCAGTACATTTTCGGAAACAACTTCTTCATTTGCCTGCTGATGTTTATTCCTGTAGTTGGTCCGCTCCTTGGTGTTTTAATACTTTTTAACACGGGCACAGCAATCGGCGCCATTGCTGCAGCAGGAGGCTACCCTGTAGCTCTAGCATTCTTTGCTTTGTTCTTAACGCCAGTTACGTGGCTGGAATTCGCTGCCTACTCTACCTCCATGGGCGAGAGCGTCTGGCTGTTTCGCCGAATACTGCAGGGCAGAGGCAAACATGAATTCAAAAATGCTTGCCTTTTCATTACCATTTGCGCAGTCTTGCTGCTTGTAGGCGCTGTCATAGAAACAGCATTAATCTCCATTGGTGCCTGAAAGAACTAAACAACAGCCATATTCCATTTTTCGCTGTTTCATTTGTTGTTGACCCGCGTAATCTCCAAACTTACATCCAAAGCCCGAACGCTATGGGTGAGTGCTCCTAGGCTTATGATGTCCACTTGCGCGTTAGCATACTCCAAGAGGTTTTCCGCGGTTATTCCGCCGCTGGCTTCCAACAGGATTTTTCCAAAAAACCTCGCCTTCTTCAGTAATTTAACTGCTTCTTTGATTTGCTTGGGCGAGAAATTGTCCAGCAGTATTATGTCGGCGCCTGCTTCCGCGGCTTTAAGAACATCCGCGACTCTGGTAACTTCAACCTCGATTTTCTTGCTGAATGACGCGTTTCGCTTGGCAGTTTTAACTGCGTTCTCGATGCTTCCAGCCACTGCAATGTGGTTGTCTTTCACCAGAATCATGTCGCTTAAGTTTAGCCTGTGCGGGTCGCCGCCTCCGATGTGCACGGCTTTCTTGTCAAAGTATAGCAGCCCGGGGGCGGTTTTGCGGGTTGCCGCGATTCTCGCTTTTGCATGTGCCTTTTTCAGTTTGTCGGTTAATTTTGTTGTTGTTGTTGCGATGCCGCTCATGCGTGAAATAAGATTCAGAAGTGTTCGCTCCACCGCGAGAATAGTTTGTGCGTCTCCTGAAAGCTTCATGATTACCTGTCCCTTTTTGATTTCCTCTCCGTCTGCAACTTCTGCCTTAACATTCAATCCAAGGCTTTCCGCAAGAATGCCTGCTTCTTCCACTCCAGCCGCGGTTCCAGCCTCTTTGGCGTTTACTGCAGCTGCTGCTGTTAATCCTGAAGGCACAACCGTTGCGCTGGTCACGTCGCCTAATCCAATGTCTTCAACGAGGAGCTGTTTGAGTTTTTCTTCCAGAATCTTGCGCGGCGCGAACATAACTTGTATTCTTTGCATCTGCGCTTAAAACACTTACCTCGGTGCCACATCAAAACAAGCTTTGCGCATGTGGAAGTTTTATTAGATTGGAGACGTAACCCATGTCCGATGTTTATGCAAGCTTGGAGTGACGCAGATTGGAAGGTTTTCTTTGAAGTGCACAGTGGGCTCCCTCGAGAAAACCCCGGCGACGACGAGACCACAAAGAAAGCCTACTTGATGCTCCGCGATCTTCCAGAGCAACCGCATATACTTGATGTGGGCTGCGGTTCAGGCGCTCAGACGGTAGCGTTAGCTAAATTGTCTCGCGGACGGATAATTGCGTTGGATAATCATCAACCGTTTCTAGAGGATTTGAAGCGGAAAGCAGCGGAAGCGGACGTTAGCAACAGAATCCAAGTAGTCAACGGCGACATGTGCGCTCTAGACTACGCGGATAACAGTTTTGACGTGATATGGGCTGAAGGGTCAATCTTCGTAATCGGCTTCGAAAAAGGTCTCCGCGAATGGAAACACCTGCTGACCAGCAACGGCTACCTCGTGGCTTCGGAGCTATCTTGGTTCAAGCGTGAGGCACCTGAAGAAATTCAAAAGTTTTTCGCTGAAGTATACCCCCAGATGAAAACGGTGGAGGAGAATTTGGCGATTGCCCGAAAAGCAGGCTACCGCGTAGTCGGCTGGTTCCCTGTCCCAGAAAGCAGCTGGTGGAAAAGCTATTATGGGCCGATTGAGGCGAAGCTGCCCGCGTTAAAATCCAAGTACCAAGGCAACCCAGCAGCGTTAAGCATTATAGCCTGCGAAGAGCGGGAGATTGAAATGTTCCGCAAGTACTCAGCACACTACGGCAGCATATTCTATATCCTGCAAGCCGAAGCCTGAAACCAGACGTTTTGACGTTATAATTAAAATATGCCTCCTGCGCATTTGTGGTTTATGAGACTGCTGTACAGTTGCTCCGAACTGGGATTAGGACACGCTTCACGTACACTAGCGCTTGGCAAACGCTTAGAGCAGAATGGGCATGAAGTGCATTTTTTCTCAGGCGGAAAAGCCTATCAGCTGCTCAAAAAAGAATTCAAGAACGTTTACCCGTGCACGCCCGTGGCGTGGTACGAAAACGCGCGCGGAATAGACACCGCGGCATCGCTCATCAACATTTTGTTTCCGCTACTCACTTTCAACTATGAGAAAGGCACGTTTGAAATTAAAAGTTCGAACGCGATGGAAACCGCGCACCGTTACTACGACCTTCGGCGGCACATCAAAACAATTAACCCTGACTTAATCGTTGCTGATGGCGACATGCATGCATTGCGGCTTGCGCACAGATGGAAATTCCCCGTTACCTACATAACAAACCTTATCCGGCCAAGCTACGGCTTTTCGCCCTTTCTCAACCCCGGCGAGCGGTTCACTGAGCGCTACGTGAAACAGTGCGCAAAAATAATCATACCTGATGTTCCGCCGCCGTACACGGTCTGCGAGTACAACCTGAGCAGTTTAAACAGTATGGGTTTAGATGACAAAGTGGAGTTTACGGGTGGTTTTCTCGACATGGCAGCTGTGCACGGTAGAGACGAGCATGTTTTTGCTTCGGTAAGCGGACCTTTCGGAACGCGAGCGCAGTTAACGCAGATGATACTGCCCGCGTTGAAGGAGCTTAACATGAAAAGCATTGTAAGCCTTGGGTTGCCTGGCGAGAAAAAAACCGCGAAAATCGGTAACTGCGTGGTGTACACGTGGCTGTCTCGGCAAGAGCGGCAAGAATGCATGCGGAACGCGCGGCTGATAATTTTTAGTGGTGGACACATAACTTGTCTTGAAACTGTGAAGTACGCGAAGCCAAGCGTTTGTGTTCCAACGCAGCCTGAGCAGTTGGGGAATGCTGTGAAGCTTCAGAATTTAGGCTGCTCAGTACTTGCCAGAAGCAGCAAACAGTTGAAGCTGGCGATTCAAAAAATCGAAGCGCAGAGACAACGGTTCAAAAGCAAAGTTGAAGCCTTAAACACGTTTGCTAACAAGTTTAACGGTTTAGACCATGCCGCTGAAGTCATCGAAAACCTTGCAAAATAGGCGTGTGCGCTATTTTTCGCTTAGCTGCAACTGTTTAACCGCGCCTTGTGGCGTTTCTTCTTCGAAAATTATGGCTTGAAACTTGTAGATTTTGGCGCCTTTCGTCAGCCAGCTGTCCGGCGTTAAGCCTGCTTTGATGCAGCATTGACAGAGAAACTCTTCCGCGTTCCACTCCCACTCCACGGGCACCTGCGGCAGCAGCAGCCCTTTGAACATGCCTTTTTCAACGATTAACCCGTCTTCGCCAACATTGACTTTAGCCACGTACTCGTCTGGCTTCTGAACTTCAATCTTCTCAGGTGGCGTGAGCACGCTTACTTCAAAAACCACATTGCCCAACTCGCTTAACGTGAGCGGGTAGAACCTTGGGTCTTGCGTTGCTGCGGCTATGGCAGAGTCTATAACGGCTTCCACAAGAGCCGTGGTGGGATACGGGTATCCTATGCAACCGCGGAGTTGTTTTTCGCCGTTTTTCGCTATTTTGTTTATGGTGACGAAAACTCCGCATTGCTCAAACAGCTTCTCAGGAGTGTTTTGTGGAGCGGTAAGGTGTTTTCCTGTTTTCAGGTATTCTTTCACTGCGTTTCGTGCAAGTTCTACTAAGAACTTTCCTTCGTCTATGCTCAGTGTGAATGGCAAGGCATTTTTCCTCCACGGTGCAGCCTCAGCATTGCTGCGAGAGACTGCTCAAGTAATTTCTCTTTTTTAAAATTGTGAGTTTAAAATTTTGTGGATTCTTCAGCTACGCCGTCTTTGGTTATTATCAAGAAGTCTACGCCATCACCGCTCATTACGTCTCTGCTTATCGCTGATTTTATGGCTCTGGTCACCAGCGCTTTCGCTTCATTGAGCGGCATGTCTTCTTTGTAGCCTTCTTCCAGAACGCCGACTGCAATTTCTGTTCCAGAACCCACCACCGCATACTTATCCGATATCAACGAACCTAGAACGTCTAACACGTAAAGCGATGCGCCTTCCTCGTCTAAGCCCGCAACAATCGTCTGCGTAATCAACGGCGCGTATCGGCGGTTGAACAAGATGTTCGCCATAAGTTTAGCTGCGGCTCTCACTGAGATAGGTCTGCCCACGTCCATGCTGAACAAGTTCGCTTGCGCTTCGATTTCTCTGGAGAGAATTTGCATATCGGCAACAAGCCCTGCGCACGCTGCGCCTATGCGGTCGGTTATTTTGAATACTTTTTTGCCGCCTTTGCTGATGACAAGGTAACCGTAAGCTACGCGTTTTTCAGACGCTAAAATCACGCCGTTTTGGCATACGACGCCAATGGTTGTGGCTCCTGGAACCCAAGCGTATCCGCCTTGGTTTGGCTGTGACTGAGGGAGTTCCATGTTCTTCACCTTTATCGTCGATATACACAAGGCAACCTATTAAGGTTACTTGTGTGCTTTCTTGAAGCGGGCAGTGTGATTAAACAATGAGTGATGCGCAGCCTGTGAGGTGCCAGAAGTGCGGGAAACCTGTGGGCTACGTGACTGTACTCGCACGGGGCGTGCTGGGGTTGCAGCAGCCGCTTCAGAACGTTAAAGTCGTTGCCATTTGCATGGAGTGCGCACAGAAAAGAAAATAGCTCGTGCTGGATGTGGTGACTCCGCAAAGCTTTTACAGTCACAGCCTTCTCAATAGGTTGGGGGTTTTGGAACTGATAGGTGTTTATGTCAAAAACGTTGACAACGTGTGGTTTGGGGTCGCCTGTGATGAGCAACGTGTTTTCGGCACATGTTTTGCCACCAGCGAACAGGAAGCACTAAAGAGTCTTCTTGAAAGCGTGCCGTTTGATGTTCCTCTGCAGGTTTTCTCAGAGCCTACAGCGTTTGCTGCTGATGCTCTTGCGTTGGTGAAAGACGTTTACGCTGGCAAAGGCGCTTCGCGGGTTTTGCCTTTAGCTATGGAGCATTTGTCTGCTTATACGCGGAGAGTGCTGGAAGCGACAGCGTTGATTCCTGTAGGTTACGTAGCGTCTTATGGAGGTGTTGCTGAAGCCGCAGGAGGCGGTGCAAGGGCGGTTGGGAACGTTATGGCCGCGAATCCTTTTGCACCTGTTGTTCCCTGCCACCGGGTTGTCTGCACGGATTTCTCGTTGGGCGGTTACGGCGGAGGCTTAGATGTGAAGCGTAGGTTTTTGGAGCGGGAAAAGCGTGGATATACTTCTCAAAGAGATATTTCTGTGGGTGAGAGGAAACTGCGGATTTTTCCCGTTGAGTTCGTGCTGAATAAACTTGGCAAAGCTTAGTGCTCTGGGCGTCTACCCCCTCCCCTTTATATACTGTGAGCTTGCAGGGGCTTTTTGGGAATCGTAAATGATAAAAGTGAGTTGTGGTCAACGTGAAAGGCAGGGCGTGTTGCGATGGTTAATCGGGGTTTGTATGTTGGCAGATTTCAGCCTTTTCATTTAGGGCATCTTAAAGCTATCAAAGGGGTTTTGGAGGAAGTTGAGGAGCTCGTCATCGTAATCGGCAGCGCACAGTACAGCCACAACATCAACAACCCGTTCACGGCTGGCGAACGCTTGACTATGATTCGCCGCGCTTTGCAGGAGGCAAACGTGGATTATTCGCGGGTTTGGATTGTTCCCGTGCCAGACGTGCATTTGCATATGCTGTGGGTCTCGGCGTTGGAGGGTTACACGCCGCGGTTTAACGTTGTTTACTCGAATGAGCCGTTGACGCGCAGGCTTTTCACGGAGGCAGGCTACAAAGTTAAGAGCGTGCGGTTTTATGAGCGGAAAGTATACGCGTCGACGATTATCAGGGAGAAGATGGTGAAAGATGAAAGCTGGACGACGCTTGTTCCTAAAAGCGTTGCTGACTTCATCGCGGAAATTGACGGGGTTAACAGGCTCCGCGACTTGACCAAAAGCGACAAAGTCTAAGTGCCTCAGAAGCAGAGTTTGGTTTGTGAACAGCGTTTAACGAGGTTGATGATGCGGTGAATATTCTTGTTGTTCTCGGGCACCCGCAGAAGGGAAGCTTCAACCACGCCATCGCCGGCACAACTGTGGACGCGCTGAAGCGTTTGGGGCACAAAGTTGTTTTCCACGACCTTTACGCTGAAAAGTTTGATGCCGTTCTCAGGTTTGAGGAGATACCTGCTGACGGGAAAGTTGATGCGGACATTAAGAAGCATTGTGCAGAACTTGCTTGTGCTGAAGGCATCGTGGTGGTTCACCCTAACTGGTGGGGTCAGCCTCCAGCAGTTCTCAAAGGCTGGGTTGACAGAGTAATGCGTGCAGGAGTTGCTTATGATTTTCAAGAGGGCGACAGCGGCGAAGGAATTCCTATTGGACTGTTGAAAGCTGAAAAAGCGGTGGTATTCAACACTTCGAACACGGTCGAAGAGCGTGAACGACGCCATTTCGGAGACCCTCTGGAGCGTCTCTGGAAAACGTGTATATTCGACCTGTGCGGAGTCAAGAACGTTTACAGAAGAACCTTCTCGCCAGTTATAACCAGCACGTTGGCGCAACGCGAGAAGTGGCTTGGAGAAACAGCAGAAATAATCCAAAAAGAGTTCCCACGAAAGTAACCCGGCGCAGGGCTGAAGCTTGTTAGAAGCCAGCGTTTATCGGGTTCTTCGGCTTCATCACTTCTCTGAGAAGCACAGTAGCGTAGGAACCCCGCGGCAGCATGAACTCCAACGTGGCTTGATGCACCTTCGAATCACCAGCGGTTTTCGAAATGTTACTGGCGCTGAAGTTTTTAATTGGCGAAGCTATTGCCCGCAGCCCGCCTCTTCCACTTAGCTCAGGCAAAGCATAGACCGTGAAATCTTCGGGGTTGACGTCTTCTTCCTCAAGAATCTGCGTCTCTATCTGCCCCATAACGTCAGAGGACAACCGCTGTTTAACGCCGACAAGAGGCAATGCTACGCGCATCTTGCCTGCCTTCACGGCTTCATTAGTCGCTGCAATAGCTGCGGCGTCAACAATTTTGCCCGCCCTAATCATTGGCAGTCCTGAACGCTCGACGTTCACCACGTAATCGCCCACTTCAGCCCTGTTCAACGCGAAGCCGTTCAGGAGCCTTTCGCTTAGAAAACGATTAAACAGATACGACTGGTATGCCTGAACAAAAAGCGCCTGAAGCTTAACAGGCAACCGTTTGAAAGCGCCAACGAAGTCACATGGTTGCTCCACCAAATACGCGAGCATCAGCCTTTCATAACGGAGCTGCCGCGGAAAGTCTTGTAGTGCCTGCTTGAAATCGCTTGTTGACTGAAGCTCACTGCGCGCTTGCCGAGACGCAGGATGCTCATACGCGCTGGGTTCTGCCAGAAAAAGCATTACCGCCTCTTCGAAGCTGCCTTTAACGATGGCTTCACCCACCCTGTGCGTTATCGGGCGTGTTGTGCCGAAGCGTTGGTGCCCAAAAAAGTTCGGAATCCCACCCGCCGCTTCAAGCTGTTGCGTTGTGGCGGCTATTCGCCGCGTGATAGCCGGCTCTGAGAGGTTTATTGCCTTGATGGTTATGCGGAAATGGTTTCCCAGCAGGTAGTACGGCGACAGCTTATCGCGGAAGTAGCCTACTGGGCGGATTTCGATGTCTTTAACGTTGACTTCGGCTACGTCCTCCATTGTGACGTGCTCAATCGTGATGTGTTGTGCGGTGACAGCTTTGGCGTCTTTTATGCCTGCGATACTGATTTGCTCAGGGCTTATACCCAGCTGCCGCGCAACCGTTTTGAGGGCTAGGAACGTGTCCCAGTCTCGCTTAACCAGAACACACAGCAAAAACTCTTGCTGGTCTAGCGATGCTCGCAATGCGTGGCTTTCCGCAGCCGCCGCGATGCTGGCTCTGGAGCCGTCAACGAGAACTTCCTCAACCGCGAAATCTTCAATAGTGCTGCGGATAGCGCCGCCTGTGCCCAACGTGTCAGTAACGTAAACTTCGATGCCTAGTGCTTTGTCGATTTTGGGGACAGGCAATTTTCAACGCGCCTTTCCGCTATAATAGGGGCAGTTCGCCTGTTAACCTGTCAATTTTATCTTCTGGGGCAGGTCCAATTCCCAAGCAAGTCACGGTGCCTTCGGGAATCTGCGTGAGTCCTCGATCAACAATCAACGCGTTCGGCAACCCCAACTCTTTAGCCTGCTCCTCAAGCTCCAAAAGTTCCTTTTCACTTGCCACTTTAACGGCGATTTTGCGTTGTCCTTCGAAGAGCCAAGCTTCCCACCACTTCTTGTGGCGCACGTAAGCGTCTTGAGCTGCGGAAACTGCCGCGTGCCCCGCCTGCGCCGCTATCTTGCCCTTACCCATCTTCAGGTCGGAACGAAACACGATGACCTGCTTATACTCAAACTCACTCACGACCATGCCCTCGCCACCGTTTACACTGTGTCATTCAAGATTTTAAGGGTTTGCAGCCAAATACAGCGTGAGGAAGTAAGCCAGCGCCGCCCACATGGCAGGCTTCTTAAGCACCGCAAGCAACGTCTGACCCTGAAAATCAATCTCCTCAACAGTCCCCAACGCTTTATCCACGCCCATTCTCGCGCAGAACCGCAACGCCGCATCCAACTGCTCATCAGAAAGCGCATTAAGAAACCTGCGCAGCCTAAGCATCACTTTAACGTCAAACCCAAGCGTTTCGCCACAGCGTTTCTGGTACAACCGCAAATACTCCGCAGACACATCGCCTTGCCGCAAGGCTTTACTGGCGACTTCTGCTGCGATTCTTGCGCAGGTTAACCCGAAAACCACGCCGCCACCCGTGGTAGGCTTAACCTGAGATGCTGCATCACCAACAGCCAAAAACCCATTCGCATAAGCCCGCGTGATTGATCCGCCCAGCGAAATCGAGTGGAACGCCATCCGCGTGATTCGCGCCTTGCCAAGCTGCCTCGAAGCCACAGGATGCTTATGCATAAGCCGTTGCAGAAACTCCCTCGGATTCCCTGTTCTTGTGGCAAGTCCCAGCTTGGCGGTGCCGTCAAGCCTCGGAATAAGCCACCCGTAAAAGCCCGGCGTGTAACTGTTTCCTAAGAAAACTTCAACCGCATCAAGCGCCACATCCTGTACGTTTTCTACTTCCGCCTCCACAGCGTAAACAAGTCCTTCACGGTTAAACCCATGCAAACCCGCTTGCTTCACAAGCCTAGAAGCAATGCCCTCAGCGTCAACAACAATTCTAGCTGAAACGTCTTCGCGCTTGCCTTGTTGTTCTACGCTTACGCCTTTCACAAACCCGTTTTCGGTGAGCAGTGAACGGACACATGAGCTCAAATGATAACGTGCGCCCGCCGCTTCTGCCTGCTCTGCCAAGTACCTGTCAAACAATGTTCTGTTAACGGCGCAGGTTACGGGCTGGGCAAGACGCACCGACAGCTCCATGCCCAGTGGCGAGTAAAAGTTTGCCTGAGAAAACGTGTTCTCAACAATTCGTCCACCAAGCGGATACAAGCCTAAACGCCGCAGGCTGCGGATGCTCAAGTGCCCCGCACAATGTGATGGAACGCCGATTTCAGCGTGTTCTTCAAAAACCGTGACTTCAGCGCCGAGGCTGGCGAGGCTTAAAGCTGCGAAGGAACCGACAGGTCCGCCGCCCACAACCACGGCGTCTAACACAGGCTTCATCAGGTTACATACTGAATGCCCTAATTATTAGCTTATTGAATAAGCTCTATGCGGCGCTTTCCACGAGACATCGACGAAGAACGGATTTTGCCCGCAACCTCCAACCGCATCAGCAAATCATTAAAGTCCTTGTACCCTAAATCCTCAAACTCATCATGCACCGCATCAAACAAGTCATCATCAACCATGTCGCCCTTCTTAGTCAAAATCTCCAACAAAACAAAATAAGCAGGGCGCGTCTTCCAAGTTTTAACCGCTGGCACAGCCATTCCTCCTTAAGTAACCGGCGTCGCCGGCTTCTGTACTTGTCGAACTTGCTGCATAAAACTTTTGTACCACTTCTCCATGTCAGGCGACACGGACGGACCAACCTCTTTCATGGCGTCCTGAAAATCTTTCATCATAACCTCTGCAGCCTTCACATCTCTTCGCAACGCATGCATCGCCGCTTCCCTGCACAGCGACTCCACATCAGCCCCTGAATAATACTTCGTCGCAGCAGCTAACTGGTTCAAATCCACATCTTTACCCAAAGGCATGCCCTTCGTGTAAAGCTTGAGAATCTGAAGCCTGCTCTTCTCATCAGGCTCAGGCACGTAGATTAACCTGTCAAACCTGCCCGGTCGCAACACTGCTGAATCCACCATGTCAGGCCTGTTCGTAGCCGCAACAACCACTATGTCCTGCAAAGTCATTATGCCGTCCATTTCAGTGAGCAACTGGCTTATCACGCGTTCGGACACGCCGCTGTCAGAGAAACCTGCACCACGCCGCGGAGCAAGCGAATCCATCTCATCAAAGAAAATCACCGCCGGCGCAGCCATGCGAGCTTTCCTGAAAACCTCCCGTATAGCCTTCTCCGACTCACCAACCCACTTCGAAAACACTTCAGGACCCTTGATCGATATAAAGTTCGCTTCGCTCTCAGTTGCCACTGCACGCGCTAACAGCGTTTTCCCGCAGCCTGGTGGACCATACAAGAGTATGCCCTTCGGCGGTTTTATGCCCAACCTGCTGAAGATTTCAGGCGACTTCAGAGGCCACTCAACAGCCTCTTTCAAATGCTGCTTCACATCGCCTAATCCGCCTACATCATCCCAGTGGACACTGGACACTTCAATGTACACTTCGCGCATGGCAGTAGGCGTAACTTCCTTGTAAGCGTTAACGAAATCGTCCATTTTTACTTCCATCTTTTCCAGCACGCTTGGCGGTATACGCTCCTCTTCCAAGTTTATCTGCGGCAAATACCTGCGCAGCGCCTTCATGGCTGTTTCTCTGCCTAACGCTGACAAATCAGCGCCCGTGTAACCATGCGTCATATCCGCCAGCTTCTTCAAATCCACATCCTCAGCCAACGGCATGCCTCTGGTGTGGATTTGCAGCACTTCGTGGCGTCCCTGCTTATCTGGAACGCCTATCTCAATTTCTCTGTCAAACCTGCCTGGGCGTCTAAGCGCTGGGTCAAGAGCGCCAGGTCTGTTCGTGGCGCCTATTACTATGACGTTGCCTCTTCCCGATAAGCCATCCATCAAAGCGAGCAGTTGCGCTACGACACGCCTTTCCACTTCGCCTGTGACTTCCTCACGCTTAGGTGCAATCGCATCTAATTCGTCAATGAATATTATGCTCGGCGAGTTCTGCTGGGCTTGCTGGAAAATCTCACGCAGCCGCGCTTCAGATTCGCCGTAGAACTTGCTCATAATTTCAGGGCCGTTTATCGAGTAAAAGTTTGCTTCTGACTCGTTAGCCACTGCACGTGCCAGCAGCGTTTTGCCGCAGCCTGGTGGTCCGTGAAGCAAGACGCCTTTCGGCGGTTCTATGCCTAGGCGCTGGAACAGCTCAGGGTGCCGCAGGGGGAGTTCAACCATTTCTCTTACGCGCTGAATTTCCTCATGCAGCCCGCCGATGTCTTCGTACGTGGTTCTCGGCAAGCCTTTGGCTTCAGGTGCGGGTTCGTTTAGGATTGTGAGTTTGGTTTCGGATGTGACTTTTACTATGCCGTGCGGTCTGGTTTTTGAGACCGTGAACGGTATGGCATGCCCAAGCATCATAACCAGTGTTGTGTCGCCTTCAACCAGTGTTCGCTCCATTAGGCGGTTTCTTACGAAGTTTGTGAAGTCTTCGTCAACGTTTAAGCGCATGTCCACTGGCGCGAGGGTTATGCTTAGTGCGGTTTTGACTTTTGCTGGTTTTATTACTACGTACTCGTTTATGGCTGCGCCCGCGTTTTTGCGTGTGAAGCCGTCTATGCGGATTATGTCGCGGTTTTGGTCTTCGCTGTAGGCTGGCCACGCTATGGCTGACGTGGTGCGTTTGTTAACTATTTCTATTACGTCGCCTGCGCTTATGCCTAGTTTCTGCATGGCTTTCTGGTCTATGCGGGCGATGCCTCTGCCGACATCGCGTTGTCTTGCATCTCCAACGCGTAATTGAATTTCACTCAACTAGAATCCTTCCTTGCTGTGTGACTTTAAGCGTCTTGAAACAGAGGTATATTCCTATATAAACTTTAAAGCTTAAACGAAAAGGCTATCGGCTTGACCTGCGCACCATCAAAGTTTGGACTTGGCTTACGCGTTCTATCTTTTCAAGCTCGGTTTCGAACTCATCCACGATGCCTGTTTTGTCTTCTGGAAACCTCACTTGCACCAGAAGTGCTACGAGTCCGAAGGCTACTGGTTCTTCACCGTAACCTTCTAGCGTGGCGAATTCGGGCAAGATTTTCTCTATTTGCTTTTTTAGGTCATCGAAGCTTTCCATTATGTCTTCGGGGAAGACTTTGTAGGTGACTATGACGCTGCCCATTCTCTCGCCTGCCTTTATGGTCCTGTGAAGCCGCATTTGGGGCACTTATATGCGCGTCCGAACTTGCGGCATTTTCCGCAGCGTTTGATTTGGATTTCACCGCAGTTGGGGCAGAGGAACTTTGTGGCTTCTGTTCCAGGCGGAATGGGTTTGCCGCAACTTGTGCAGGTAACCAATGATAGTATTGCTGTTTTTTCTGACATCGTATTGATCTCCGTGTCGTTTGTGTAACGTGAGACTTACTTATATTTGCTGTGCTTATTTGATGGGTTTTGTTGTGCTTCTTTTCGCAAGTTTATTATTTTGGTTTTTCGCCATTAATGTACGGTGCCATTTTTGGGCGTAAACCTCAGGAACATTGTTCCTAAAGCGCAAGTTAAGTTAGAGGATTTAAGCGGCAGATCCGTAGCCATAGACGCTTATAATGCGCTGTACCAGTTTCTCGCGATTATCCGCCAACCAGACGGCACGCCATTAAAAGACAGCACAGGAAAAGTCACGAGCCATCTCAGCGGTTTGCTTTACCGTACCAGCAACCTTGTGGAGATGGGTATCAAGCCGATTTACGTTTTCGATGGCGTTCCGCCTGTGCTGAAAGCCATGGAGATTCAGCGTCGCAAAGAAGTGAAAGTGGCAGCTGCTATTCACTATGAGAAAGCCGTGGAGAAGGGCGACATGGTTAAAGCTCGCATGTTCGCTCAGGCTACTGCAAGCCTGAAGGACTACATGAAAGACGACGCCAAACGGGTACTTGACCTGATGGGGCTTCCGTGGGTTCAGGCGCCCAGCGAGGGCGAAGCACAGGCGGCACACATGACGCGGCGTGGCGATGCGGATTACTGTGCAAGCCAAGATTATGACAGCTTGCTGTTTGGTGCTCCGTTGTTGTTGCGGAACGTGACTATTTCGGGAAGAAGAAAATTGCCCAGCAAGAACGTTTACGTGGACATTGTGCCTGAAGTGATTGCTTTGGACAGCGTGCTTAAACAGTGCGAAATCACTCATGCACAGCTAATTGATGTGGGCATACTCATTGGCACGGACTTTAACCCTGACGGCATCAAAGGCTTAGGACCAAAAACTGCTTTGAAGCTCATTAAAGAACACGGGACACTGGAGAACGCATTGCTAGACATCAAGAATGCCGAGTTTCCGCATCCGCCTGAGAGCATACGCGAGGTTTTCTTGCGTCCTGCAGTCACCGATAACTACAAGGTTGAATGGCGAGAACCAAACGTAGAAGGCATCGTGGATTTTCTCTGCCGCCAAAAAGACTTCTCAGAAGACCGCGTCCGCAAAGCCTTAGAGAAGATGCAGGCAGGCGCACAGAAACAAAAGGGCAAAACCACTTTGGAAAAGTGGTTCGGGTAGACGCTTAGAACCTGTGTCCGTACTTGCCAGTTAACGGTACAAACGCTACGCCGCCGAGATTTTCCTCTTTAATTGCGCCGTCTGCGTTCTTTGTAATCCTTATGAGGTGCTGGAACAGGGAAGCGCTGCCCACTGGAATCAGCATTACGCCGTTGGGCTTCAACTGGTCAATCAGAGGCTGAGGCACATGTGGAGCTGCCGCCGTAACGAGAACTCGCTCGTAAGGCGCTTTCTCCGCATATCCGTTTGACCCGTCGCCGTAGGTTATTGTCACGCGGTCGCCGTAGCCCTCGTTCATTATATTTTTCCTCGCGGTTTCAGCCAAATCCTGCACGATTTCTACCGTGTAGACGTGACCCCACTCGCTTCGAGGCGCATCGTGAGGCGCAATTATCTCCGCTATCGTGGCGGAGTGCCAGCCTGAGCCCGCGCCGACTTCCAGAACTTTCTGACCAATTTCCAACTGGAGGGCTTCGTTCATTATTGCGACCATGTGTCGCCTAGCTCAGCTTTGGGCTGGAGCTATGTGGCGCTGAAATTGTTTGAGCGAAGCCTATGGAAAGCGGCGTGTCCACGGCGCTGTAAGACTGTGTTTCTTCTGAAAGGAAATTGGTGCGCGGCACGGCAAGCATGGCTTTGATGACTTTGGGCGAGTGAAGGATACCTTGGCGTGTTAGGCTGTCGACGAGTTTTTCCCAGTCTGTCTTCTCCAAATTAAGGCACCACGTAAATACTGTACAACAGTTCCTTTTTAACGTGGTGTATGTAAAAAATAGAGAGCCAATACAGTTACTTCACAGTAACTGATTTTGCTAGGTTCCGCGGCATGTCTGGATTATGTCCCTTTTCAAGTGCCATGTAATACGCAAAAAGCTGTAAGGGTATTACGAACGGTATCGGCGACAACACTTCAGGAATCCCCTTGGGCACTTCCATGTAGTCATCTGCTAACGCTTTGATTTCTTCGTCGCCTTCCTCCAAAACTGCAATTATCGAGGCGCCTCTGGCTTTCATCTCCATTATGTTGCCAATCAAAGTTTTGTAGCCTCCATCCCGTGGGCAAATGAATATCACAGGAAAGCCCTCTTCAATTAAGCTGATTGGACCATGTTTGCTTTCGCCTGCTGGGAAAGCTATCGACGGCACATAAGCGATTTCCATAAGTTTAAGCCTGCCCTCATACGCTGTAGCCGTGCTTATTCCCCTGCCCAAGAAGAAGAATATCTTGGCATCTCTGTATTTGTGAGCAATTTGCTTCACTTTTGCCTCCTGCGATGTGATTATTTCCTCTACTATGTCCGGTAGCTTTTCCAGTTTCTCCTCAAGGCAATCCATTTCATCCTGCGAAATTTTGCCTCTTCTCTTTGATAGCCTCAGCGCTAACTGCGCCAGCACGGAAAGCTGCGAAGTGAAAGTTTTGGTTGCCGCCACCCCGATTTCAGGGCCCGACTGCTGACCAATATACACTCGCGAGACACGCGTCAAAGTTGAGCCAATCGTGTTAGTTAAGCCGAGAATCGTTGCCGCACGCTGCTGCGAACAAGTCACAGCCGCCAACGTATCTGCGGTTTCGCCTGACTGACTTACGGCTAGAATTGTGCTATCAATGTTCACTGATTTTCCATGCTGCTCCACGAATTCTGAAGCCATCACGGGGTAAGTAGGCAAAAACGCAAGCTTTGAAAACATGTACGACGCCGCCCAGCAAGCGTGATATGATGTGCCGCAGGCAACTAAGAAAACTTCGCTAGCGCGGTCAAGAAACGTTGAAATCAAATCCAGATAGTGCTCCTGAGATCGCAGCGTGTTACGCAATGTTGATGGCTGCTCATAGATTTCTTTAATCATAAAATGCGGGTAGCCTTGTTTAACCGCCATTTCAGGCGACCACTCAATAATTTTTGGCTCACGCGCGATAACGCCACCGTTTTGGATTTTCCTGATTTCGTAGCCTGCAGGTGAAAGAATAACCAGTTCGCCGTTGTTCACGAAAACCGCCTTGTTGGTTAACGGTAGAAACGCGGGAATATCTGATGCACAGTAAACCGCATTCTCGCTGACCCCTATAACTAGTGGGCTTTCGCTTCTCGCGCATATTACCTTGTCAGGTTCTTTAGCTGAAATTACAGCTAATGCGTAAGACCCGTCGAGTTTTCTGACGGCGTCAAGCACGGCGTCAGTGAAGCTTGATGAGGGATTTCGTTTAAGGCTCTCCTCGATAAGATGTGCTATTACTTCGGTGTCTGTTCTCGAAATAAAAATATGCCCGAGGTTTTCCAGTTCAAGTTTCAACTCGGAAAAGTTCTCTATAATCCCATTGTGAACCACGGCTATTTGCCCGTTGCAATCCACATGAGGGTGCGCGTTGACTTTCAGCGGTGCACCATGAGTAGCCCATCTTGTATGCCCAATGCCTACGTTTCCCGGCAAATCGTCCAGATTCAGGATTTTGTGGACCTCGTCTATTTTTCCCTGGTCTTTTTTAACGTGAATTTTGCCATCGCTTATTGTGGCTATACCCACGGAGTCATATCCACGGTACTCAAGACGCTTCAGCGAAGCATGGATTACTGGCGCTGCGGTTCCTTCCTTTGTGACGCACCCGAAGATTCCGCACATCTTTTTAACCTCATTTGCTCAGTTTAAGCTCTTTCGAGGTTTATTCAGGCTTTATGTGGCTTAATAAAGATTTTTAGGAGGAAAATTTTACTGATTTAAAAGTTTTTTTAGGGGTTCCCATGTGTGTTTTGGGCTTGGCGCTTAATCGAAAGCCATACTTACCTATTTGACTGGTCACTATAACAAAATTTTTAATAATAGCTGCGTACTATGTTGCGGGGGAAACAATGGATAAGAAACTGCTGCTTCAAGACGACGGCAAAACTCAAAAAGTCAAAGAAATCAGCATTATGCACAACGCGCAAAAGCTACAGATGATTTTGGGCAAGCTAAGCTGGAGAATCCTCTCGTTGCTCGCTGAAAAGGAAATGTACCCGCTGGAAGTCGCGCGGCAACTCGGAATCCACGAACAGAAGGTATACTACCACATAAGAAAACTGGCAAAGGCAGGCGCCATAACCGTTGCAAGGGAAGAAAAAAAGAAAGGCGCAACCGCAAAATACTACAAAACTGTCTCACAAGCCTTCGGCATAGAATTCCCGCAAGGATACAAGACAATGCATATGCCTTCGCTGTTAGCTGCAAACGAGCAAATCCAGAACTTCTTCACCGAGTTCATCGACGAAAACGGTGTCTTCAACGGAAAAATAGTAGTAGGCAATCCCACACCGCATGGTCCATTCAAAACCAGCGCCAGAGACGGACATTACGCTGCACACCTAACGTTTTTCTTAGGGCAGTTCGCCAAGATGCCGCAGGAATTCGCCATAAAACTAGACGTAGACGTCAAAGCGGAGAAAGAAGAAAAAAACAACCTAATTCTCGTCGGTGGTCCTGGCACAAACTTGCTCACTCAGGAGATAAACGAGTTTTTACCTGTCAAGTTTAATATGCGGTCTTCGCATGAAGGTTTCTTGCTGGGCGGCATGGTGTCCAGAAAAACCTCTCGCGTTTACACCGCGGATGTCGCTGGGCTAATCGCGAAAATCGCGAATCCATGGGACACCACTAAGCGCATTATAGTTTTAGCTGGAAACAAGGCTGTTGGAACCAAAGCATGCGTTTTAGCTTTGGCTAACTTTTGGAAGAAAACTTTGCAGGAATACCATAACGAAGGCAATTTCGCCACCGTTATTCAAGGCTTTGACTTAGACGGCGACGGCAAAGTAGACGCAGTAGAGGTTCAAGAATAAATTGCGCTTAACTGAGATTAGCGAAGTTATTTTTGGCTGCGGTCACGCAAACATCCAAGCCACGCACAAGGTGACTCTGGAATTCACAAAGGATACGCATCTATCAAAAAAGGGCGATTGTATACTCGCTGTAGCCGCAGACAAAGCCTTAGCAGATTTAAGTGCGGAATTCAAGGCGGGTTTGCGGAAGCCAAACGCGAGGTTAACTATGCTAATTGAGGCTGGCGGAATCAGAGAGCGAATTCAAGCGTATGGCGCGCAGCAATTAAGCTTAACTCATCTCACAGATGCCGTTATACGGAAAAGCAGTTACGTGTGCAGCAGAACCTTGGCTGTTCGCGCAGACAAAGCCGCAATCGACTTGCCTAGACCGCTGGTGGACAAACTGAAGAACCCCCAGCAACAAGTGAAAATCACCTTAACCGTAAGCTTTTAGAGAATTTTCGCGTCTAAAACTGCCTGCCACTCGTAAGGGGCAGTTTCACGGATAGTTTTTGCGAAGAGAACATGTTCCACTTTCCTGCCTGCTTTTTCCACAGTTTCCGAAAAGCGTGACTGCATGTTTTCTATTGAGTCGGGACGGCGGATGAACCCGTAAAAGTGAACTATGCCGCCAGTGGGTTTTGTTGCTTTGCAGGCGGCGTCAACGAACTCGATGGCTTTTTCAGGCAAATTCATAATCACACGGTCGGCAACGCCCAGAAGCTTGTCTTCAACGATTTGCCGCGCGTCGCCGATAACGGGGAAAACTCTGTTTTCCACACGGTTAAGCCTAATGTTCCTTTTCAACAACTCAACTGCGTCTGGATTTATGTCTACAGCGTAAACCTTTACGGCTTCATTGTTTTTAGCGATAAGCACCGAGAAAGGACCAACACCAGCGAACAAGTCAACCACCGTTTCGCCTGCTTGAACCATCGAAGCTACGCGGTTGTGCTCATGAGAAAGCCGCGGAGAAAAATACGCTTTTGCCGCGTCAACATAGTACCTGCAACCATGCTCCTTATGCACAGTGTTGGTTCGCGGCTCTCCTGCGATAACGGCAAGTTCGCGCAGGCGGTAGGTTCCGCTGACCGCGCCAGCTTTTGCAAGCACCGTGCGCATGTTCCTATGGGTTTTCAGAACTGCTTCACCGATAAGGCTGGCGTAGGCGTTAAGTTCAGGTGGAATTTCGATGATGGCTATGTCACCGATGGTGTCCAGTGCCCGCGGCAGCTTATCCAGCAAGCCATGTGGAATCTGGTTTGCTAGGAGTTCGGCAAGCGTTTTCGCTTGTTGTGCTCTTTCAGAAAAAGTGCGGGTTGTAAGCTGGAAATCGGGCACTTGCGTCTTCAGCGTAGCTAATTCCGTTTCTGATGGTTGGCGAGTAAGCGGTATGTACAGGAAGCGTGTGTTTCTTTGAATATCCAGCGTCCTGTCGCTTATTTTGAGCTTGTTAGCTACCATTAGCGTTTTCTCGCCATTTATCTTCTCAACTTTGATGCAAAGCGACTCTTTAAACATAAAATCAGCTGCCCTTTTCTATTCTGCACAAGCCACGCGTTTTACTAATGTTGAATCGTACACCTAACATTTTTTCCGCAAGCCACATATTAGCCTCCAAATGGTCTGTAATTCGCCTTGCCGAAAACGCTGATGTGCCTTCCGCCAAAGCAACGTAGGGAACAAGCATATCTGCCAAATGCGCATCCGCTGTGGGCGCTGCCTGAAGTTCAGAGTAAAGTTTTTCAGCCGCTTCTCTGCCAACCGCCTCGCTTGTTTTTCCAAGTTCGCCTATGGAGTCAGCACCTACGATTACACCTGTGTCGGTTTCAGCCCACAAAACAATTGAACTGCCTTTCTGCAGCGGATTCGACTGGTCATTCACGATTTGGATGCTTGCGGCGTACCCCTTCTCAGCGAGGTATTTGCTTGCCGCTTTAGCTTGGCGCTCGGCAACTTTCTTTTCAGCCAAAAAAGTGCACACCGAAACGCCTTTTACGCTTTTTAGCGTGCCGAAGGCTGCTAAGCGAAGCGGCTGCAGAGAACGCTGAGGCTTCACGGTTAGCGTTACGTCGCCCATTCCTTTCGGGTAATACCCGTACCTGTGAACTGTTATGTCCGCGTTAACTCCCATTTGTTTCAGCACAGGCAAGAACACATTGCGCATATAGTTGATTGTGGGCGAGTGCGAAACGTCAGTTCCGCCCTTTGCCACGTGCACATGCACCGTGTCTTTAGCGAATGCGCAGATGGGCAGCACGGTCATCAGCAGCATTGGAATGCTTCCTGCCGTTCCGATTTCCGCTTCAAAGTCGCCGCCGTTTATCTCGTGTGGTTTGAACCAGAGTTCTCTTGA
This sequence comes from uncultured Candidatus Bathyarchaeia archaeon, assembly GCA_964632845.1. Taxonomy (GTDB): domain Archaea; phylum Thermoproteota; class Bathyarchaeia; order Bathyarchaeales; family Bathycorpusculaceae; genus JAOZHU01. Next base: position 56,770 of record CAZWDU010000005.1, read on the forward strand.
GTTAAGCGTTACGCCTTGGGTTTCTGCGTTGCAGAGTTTAGCTGCTGTCAAAACAGCTTCCAAGTGCTGCGGTTTCAAGCCTGGTTGCGGTCGGTTTTGGCGAATATTGTAAATATGCAACGGTTGCCCGCTTATGGCGGCTAAGGCTACTGAAAGCCGTAGAATCGTGCCGCTTCCGCTTTTTTGGCTCCCATCAATTTCAAACAGTAGACGCTCACCATCCCTCTGCAAATTCGGTGTTTTTGGCTTGAATTGGAAATTGCAAATAATTAATAAGCGCCTTAAGTATTTTAGAATTTGAGGGAGAGATTGCTTATGAGCACGGAGAAAGAGCAGTTAGCCAAGCTCGTGGAGAGAATAGACGAACTTCTTGTTGTTTTGAACAGGGTTTCAGAAGACCTTCGAGCCGTTTCCACATCAATAAAAGCCGTAGTCGCTCCGCAAGCCACTCAGCAAGCAGCGCAGATACCTGCACAAGTTTCGCATGAAGCCCCTGCAGGGAAGCCGTTGGAAGATGTGCGTATGGCATTTCCTGAAGACTTGGAGCACATGTTGAGCTTCGAAGATAAAGGCGAGTACATAATGGTTAAGCCCAAGCAGTTTTTGGGGTCTGAGAACTTTGCGAAGGTCGCTTCTGCAGTGCGCGGCATGGGCGGCGAATACATAAGCGCAGGGCGCGACTCACACTTCAGAGTATACAAAAAGAATCCTTAGCGGCTGCTGCACTGTTAGCGTGAGGCTGAGATAAAGCGTCATTTTAGTGTTTTTCCCAGTTCAAACGTGCGTTTAAGCGTTTCAGGCTGCTCTTTTACCTCGGCTTTTTCGTAGGCTTTAAACAGCATTTTAGCTATCAGCCCTATGCCCAAGTATTCGAACGAAAGCTCAAACATCCCAACCAAATAGCCGCATGCAGCTGCTCCTTCTTCAGATGGAACAACCACTACAGCTTGTTTGCCCTTCAACTTCCCTGAGGCTACATAGGGACGAAACCTGTCCATCACAAGCTTCATTTTGCCCGTAGGACCATACCAGTACAATGGCGTGCCGAAAACAATCACATCGGCGGCTTCAAGCTTTGGGTAAAGCCGCTGCATGTCGTCGTCAATTGCGCATTTGAATTTGCCTTTCTGGCAGCTTCTGCAGTCAACGCAAGGTGCAATGTCCAAATCGTAAAGGTACACTTTTTCAGTTAAGTGCCCGCTGGTGTCTGCGCCCTCTAGAATTCTGCTAACCAGCAAGTCTGTGTTGCCGCCTTTTCTGGGGCTTCCAACTAAACCGAGAATCCTCATCCAACCGCCTCGCACACTGAAAGGTAACAGCCTGTCCAATTTATGCTTTCAACCATGCGGGAAACCGCGCGGGCACAACATGCGCACGAAAAAGGCTTAGAACCGCTGTCCATGCTTTATTTTGAAGCCCTCAAACTCTCCAGTGTAGGCTTCCCACGTTAAATCAACATTTGTGACTCTGGAACCTGAGGGTCCACGTTTACAGAACTCCACAAGCGCCTTGACGTCTTCTTCTTCACCTTCGAAAACTGCTTCAACGCGGGCATCTGGCAAATTGCGAACCCAACCCGTTACGCTGCGGCTGTCAGCTTTACGTTTGGTTTCTGACCTGAAGAATACGCCTTGCACTCTGCCGCTGACAAACACATGCGCTTTGACTTTCATGCCCTTTTTGTCTCCCAGTTTCAGCAGTGTACATGAGTTTAACGTTTCTGGGTGGTTTAAGAATTTTCACTTTCACTCACCTCTCTCCCCTGCACAAGCATGTCGTTTGCGCATGCATGTTAAAAGCGTCAATTTCCAGTCAGAATCATGGTGAGTGTAAATGTTCAAGACTGACTTCGGAAAACTTATGGTTTACACGTCAACCGTTGCGCCGCACAAGAAGCGATTGCAGTCGGTTAAGACAGCAACTGAAGAAACGGCTAAACGCTTGAATTTGGGTTTTGAAGTAGTCAAGTTCCAGAAACGTTTCTCGCAGATTTACGTTTACTACGAGAACGGCGAGGATGAGCCTATTCCAATTTACTGTGACGAAGGCAAAACAAGCGGCTTGCAAGAGATTTGTGCAACTTTAAAAAACATGATGTTTGTGTTGTCTTTTCATCCTAAGCTTTCAGATTTGAAGCAGCAGCGGGCAGGGCTTATGAGACTTTCATGAATTTGATGCTTTGGTTTTCAAGGGTTACTTCGTAGACTTGGTTTACGTCGAACTCGATGCCTAAACTGTCGTATTCCTGTTCCGTTAAAAACAGGAGTATTTTTGGGATGGTAAATTGTGTTCTCTGTGGAAAGATGGGCATCTGTTGCTGTACAGCTTGCAGGATGTCTTGTGCCATTTTTGCTTCTTCTGTTTGAGGTCTAACCACGAAGGGCAAAGTTCCTCGTTCTTCAACCAGCTCGATTCGTTTTCCAAGGTTGCCGTCTAAATCGCGGCTTGATTCAATCTTGTTGACTCTAACTCGAAACACGTTATTTCACGCTCTTAAAGAGAATATTCAATTCACAGATTTAACCTATACTAGACCACTTTCAGGTTATCAACTGCTGAGCAGCCTCAAAACTCACGTATTTAGGTCTAAACCATCTCAGGGGACCTATCACCATTCGTGCGATTTCTGTGGGCTTCGGCTTTTCCACTTCAGCAAAGTTTTTGAACCTGATAAAAGTCATTTTTTCCCTGCCTTCAGCGAACGCAGCATATTCATCCGCGGATTCGAAGCAACTTTCTGCGCCGTATTTCTCCCAAAGCGCTTCGCTGTTTCCAGTTAACCGCTCGATGAAGTCTGCAACGCCGCGAACCTGCATTATTGGCTTCTTAACATAGAACAAAAGCTTTTGAGCTTTACAGGGTCCTACTTGATTTTTCCGCACGAAAACATAGGCTTCTCTGTTGGTGCTGTTGCGTTCGCACAGGCGATTCCAGTATTTTTCGTCAGCAACTAATACAAAGGCGTAGCGTGTGTTTTTCATGTGTGCTTGCCTTCTCTTAGTTTTCTATGATAGTAGTGTTCTGAAAATAACAGTTTCGGCAGTTGCTGTCGTCTTTTGCGTTCTGCAATTAAATTTTTTGTAGCTTGGTTGTTGGCTGCAAGCTGGGAACACAAAAAAAGAATAAGCACCGTCAGGCTAACATCTACGGTAGCATTAACTCAGGATGGTGCAAAGCGAAGGTTATGAAAAAAGCTAGTTTCGGCGTGTTCCTCCCTTTCTACGCCTTCCAAAAAGAAACGGCGCCAGCATCCCTATTTCCCCGTATTCGAGACGTGGTTCTGGAATGCGAACGTTTAGGGTACCATTCTGTGTGGCTGGACGACCACTTAATGTATGGCAACAAACCGATACTTGAGTGCTGGTCAACCCTAGCAGCGCTCTCGGCTGTAACCACGCGCATACGATTGGGCACTATGGTAACCTGCGCTTCCTTCAGAAACCCCGCTTTGCTCGCCAAAATTGCGGCTACAGTTGATGTTGTTTCAGGCGGCAGGTTAGAGTTCGGCGTCGGCGCAGGCGTCCAAGAAACTGAGCACCACGCTTACGGCTTTCCGTTTCCAACCGCCCGCATCAGAATAGAGCGCATGAAAGAAGCCGTAGAAATCATTAAGGCACTGTGGAGCGAAGAAAACGCAAGCTACAACGGCAAGCACTATAGCTTAAAGGCGGCTGTTTGCGAGCCGAAGCCGGTACAGAAGCCACATCCACCCATAACCATAGGTGGCAGCGGAGAAAAATTGCTGCTAAAGGTCACGGCGCGGCATGCTGACAGGTACGACTGGGGTTACGTGCCCTCCATAGAACTGTATAAGCATAAGCTGAAGGTTCTAGAAAGCCACTGTAACGCAGTGGGCAGAGATTTTCTGGAGATAGAGCGGTCATGTTGGCCTGGTGGTCAAGTAGTCATCGCCAGAAATCAAGGAGAGTTGCGTGGGAAAATTGCTCAGGAGAAGCCGAAGAGTGTAGCGTTAGCGGATTTTGAGCGCACCAGCCTCATTGGTACTCCAGATGAGTGTGCTAGGGAACTGCAGCCGTATGTTGACTTGGGCGTGACGCATTTTATGCTGTTCTTCGGAGACTTGCCAAGCTTGGGTAGCTTGCGTTTGTTCGCGGAGAGGGTTGCCAAAAAGGTGCCGTAAGCCTCTGGGCGCATGTTTTTTAGTTTGCAGGGTTAATTTTTATATTTGTCACATGTTATTATCTTAACATAGTGGGGGAAAACAGAGTGAAACTTGTAACCGTCCTGTTACCAGAAGCTTACCTTGAAGGTTTAGACGAACTCGTGAGAGCCAACATGTACCCAAGCAGAAGTTCCGTGATAAGGTCAGCCGTCAGGGATTTACTGAAGAAAGAGCTCTGGGAGAAACGTGGAAAATAAGCCGCAAATGCGCTTCTTTTTTTTTGCTTTACGTTTTCACTGCACATGCAGCAGTGACGTTGAGAGCGCTTTAGCTGCTTCAGCGGGGTTTTGGGCAAGAGTTATTTCGCGTCCAACGATGAGGTAGCTTGCACCCGATTTCAGCGCTGTTTCCGCTGTGCCGCCTTGTGCGCCTATGCCCGGCGAGTAGATGGGCACTTTTCCGCGTAGTATTTCGTGGATTTCCCTTATTTTTTCAGGGACAGTGGCGCCTACCACCACGCCATCCGCATTCCATTCTAGCGCTTTTTTTGCGAAGGACACGTACTGCAGCGTTTTCCTGCCTGTTTCCGCGTCGCATACTGTTTGCCCATAGCCTTCGTTTGCTGCTTTGTGGCTCATATAAGCGAGCAGGATTACGCCTCGTTGCTGTTTGTGTGCCACATCGAAAACTGGTTTTAAGCCTTCTTCCCAGCCTACGAACGGGTTAGCTATCAACGCGTCGAAGCCTGCGGCGTAGTAGTATTCGGCTATGATTTGGTTGGATGCGCCGATGTCGTTGGCTTTGCAGTCCATTATTGCGGGGAGTTCTTTCTCGTGGATACTGGTTATCAGTTTTTGCACGCCGTTGAACGTGCCGAGTGGGAGAACTAAGTGGTGGTTGATTTTCACGGCGCAGATGTACGGGTGAACCGCGTGTAGCACATCCTGCGCTTTGACGAGGAGTCTTTGGCGTTGCTCGGCGTTTTGGTAGGGGAAGTCTAAGGCTAATACGATGCGGGTTTTCTTGTTTTTCGCTGTTTCCTCAATCTGTGCTTTGAATGACACGATGCCACCTTCTTTCTTATTTTAGCCGCGTAACCGAATAACCTTTACTGTTACCGCTTAAGTGTTTACAGCCGATTATATGGAAATTTATTTATTTATTTCCCCTTCATAGAAGCTTGAAGTCTGAGTGAAACGCTGATTGGGGAACTCGCGGCTCTAGGGGCGGCGATTTGTTGGGCTGTGGCACCGATACTCTACAAGCGTGCTTTGTTCAAAATGAAACCCGTATCCGCCAGCATCGTGCGCTGCGCAAGCAATGCCGCGTTCTCAGAATTAGCGGTTCATCTTGTTCAACGAAAAAATGACCGTTAACAACACGATAGATGCCATAATCATCGTTGCAGGCGTCTCTTTGATTTTTGTGGTTTAACTGTGCCCCGCGTAAAAGCGGTACAGTTTTATATTTCATCTGTAAAGTGAAAATCGCAGGCTGGGAGGATCCGCGTATGTCTGTGTCACCTAGTATCCGAGAGATTTTGGCAAGACGCATCGCAGGCGAAATCATACTCTCAAGCAAGTCTGGCGCTACAATGCGCAAGTGGCGCGAACTCTTCGCGGTTTCCCAAATACGCCTCTCAGAGAAAATGGCGCTTTCCCCCTCAGTTATAAGCGACTACGAGAGCGGCAGAAGAAAAAGCCCTGGCGCCAAGTTCATCCGAAGATTTGTTCTTGCGCTTCTGCAGATTGACGAGGCAAAAGGCAGCCGTTTCACAAGGGAATTTGCCAAGCTGACAAGCTCCCCCAGCATGGCCATCCTAGACCTCAGAGAATTCCCAATACCCGTTCGCGTGGAATACCTGTGCAAAGCCATAAGCGGCGAAATCGTAGCTTGCCAAGACAAGTACGTCAAGGAAGTCAACGGCTACACGGTCATCGACAGCAAAAAAGCAGTTGAGGCGCTTTCAGGCTTGGAGTACGCGCAGTTGTTCGGGGCATCAACGGAGCGGGCGTTAATTTTCACGAATGTGGCTTCTGGTAGTTTGCCGATGATGATTGTGCGTGTCAGCAGTCTGAAACCGCGCGTAGTGGTTTTCCACCGCACACAACCCGATGAAGAAGCTATAAGGTTGGCGGAGTACGAGCAGGTGCCGCTGATTTACTCATCAGCGTCCAGTGTTGAGCAGCTGGTGAAGTCACTGCGGAAACTTTACCGCATTGCACTGCGCATAAAGCTTGGCAGGCGCGTGAAACCGCCACCAAAAATAAGTGCCTAGTTGGTTTGTGAGAGCTTATCAGTTTTGCAGAGAATATTTATATTAGGCTTCATGATTCTACTGCAAGGAAAACTCGAAAAGGAACAAAATATCTTGACGACTCCACATGATGTCCCAGCTGCAAAATTCATCGAAAAATTAGCAAAATACTTGAAAGAAAACGTTGACGCAGTGCAGCCTCCAGCGTGGGCAAGCGTTGCTAAAACAGGTTCGCATGTGGAAAAGCAGCCACAAGACGCTAACTGGTGGTACACTCGTAGCGCTTCGATACTGCGTAAAGTTTACGTTCACGGTCCCATAGGCATAGAGAACTTGCGTGCTGATTACGGCGGCAGAAAAGGCTTCGGCACTAAACCCAATCATGCTTCCAAAGCAGGCGGCAGCAACATACGCAAAGTCATGCAGCAACTGGAGCAGGCAGGCCTAATTGAGACTGCCAGCACTCAGGGAAGAAAGATGACTCCGAAGGGAAGGAAGCTGCTTCAGGAAATAGCTCAGGACTTGCAGAAGGATTTGGCGAAGACGGTTCCAGCGCTTAGGAAGTATCAAGGCGAATAGGCGATGTCAGACGAAGAGCTTGAAGCAATTCGCAGACGAAAACTTTTAGCCATGCAGCAGAAAATGACTGATGAGCAAAAGCAATCGCAAACAGAACAGCAGATGGAAGCGCAAAAGCAGGAACTGCTGAGGCAAATATTGTCTCCTGAAGCAAGGCAAAGATTGACGAACCTTAAAATGATTAAGCCCGCATTCATTGAGCAGTTAGAGCTGCAGTTGATCCAGTTGGCGCAAATGGGTAAAGTGCCCGTGCCGATGTCGGATGCACAACTGAAACAAATATTAGTTCAGCTTCAATCTCGGAAGCGTGAACCAAAAATAAGAAGGATATGAACATGGCGCGAATCAAACCCCCAGCTAAAAAGCATAGATTAGCTAAAGCTAACAAGGAAAAACAGCCTGTCCCAACTTGGGTGATAGCGAGAACCGGTGGGAAAGTTAGGACGAACCCTAAACGTAGAAGGCAGTGGAGAACGCGAAAAATAAAGGCATAGGAGACTTGAAGCCATGAGAGAAGAAGACAAAGAAGAATTGCTTGCGTCTGAAGAAGCCCAAGAGGAAGAATCAGCTGAAGCTCTTGAAGAAGAAAGTGCTGAAGCTGAACTTGAAGAAGCCTTAGCAGAGGAAACTGCGGAGGAAACCGCTGAAGCTGAAGAAACGCCTGAAACCGCAGCGGAAGAAGAGGAAGTTAAGCCTTCAAAGAAAAAGAAGGAAGAAGACGAAGACATCGTTGAAGAAAGAACTTACACGATTCCCTTGGGGAAAGCGTTGGTTAGACCGCCAAAGAAGCGAGCTCCAAGAGCTATGTATATGATACGCGCCTTCGTAACCAAGCATATGAAGTTAACTGCGACTGTAGACGAAGATGAAGAAGAAAAAGAATTACCCACGCTTGTAATAAGCCAAGAGGTAAACGAGAAAGTTTGGAGCAGAGGCATAGAGAAGCCGCCGAGGAAAATCCGCGTGCGCGCAGCTAAAGACAGCGATGGCAACGTGACGGTTTATCTGGCTGAAGAAAACTGATTTCCAATAGCCTGTTGTTCAGCTTTTCCCAGGATGCACTGGTTCTGAAGTGTTTGCGTGTTAATCGTGTTTAGCTTCTGTGGGCATCAACGTAGTTACGGGCTATCCTGCGTGTTTCAGTTTGTTCTTTGCAGTGGAACTTCAGATGTGAACCACAAGATACAAAAGGGAGAGCACGGCAGATTTTGCCATTAACCGCCTCGTTAGTTTAAGGAGAACTGGTTCGTGACTGTTTACTTGTCTAGTATCGTTGGAAACGCAAGCATAGGTGTTTACTCGCTTGTTACTGAAAAGTTTGTTGTGGTTCCGACGATGTTTCCGCTGGAGAAAGCTGAGCGGATGGCTGAATGGTTAAAAGTGAAGCTTGTGCACACTTCAGTCGGCGGTTCCGTGCTGGCGGGCGCGTTGGCATGCGCGAATTCCAATGGGATTTTGCTGCCGCATTTCATACGTGAAGAAGAGCTTGCTTGCGTCCGCTCGTTGTTTGAGGGTAACGTGGCGGTTATGGAAACTAAGAAAACAGCCTATGGCAATTTGGTTTTAGCGAGTGACCGCGGCGTGCTTGTTGACCCACGTTTAAAAGAACCGCAGATACGGCAAATTGCTGATGTTTTAGGTGTTGAGGTTGTTTCTGGCGAAATCGCTGGGTTGCCTTATGTTGGTGCTTTAGCGGTGGCTACGAGCAAAGGCGTTTTGGCGCATCCGCTGTTGAAGGATGATGAGCGGAAGCTGTTGGAGAGCGTGTTTAAGGTGCCTGTTGACGTGGGCACGGTGAACTGCGGGTTGCCTTATGTGGGTACGGGTTTACTTGCTAATTCGCATGCGGCTGTTGCTGGGTCTTTGACAACTGGACCCGAGATGTTTATAATTGGGAATGCACTGGATGTTGTGCAGGAAGATGAGTAAATGAAGGTTTTCAGAGTAACAGGCACGATTCGGAAGCCGAAGTTGAACACAGCGTTTAAAAAGGAAGTGATAGCGGATAAGGCTGAGCATGCTGTGGAGAAGGTTTACGCTGAAATCGGTAGCAAGCACCGTGTGAAACGATGTTTCATGAAGATTTTGAAGGTTGAAGAAATCCCAGTTGAAGAAATTGAGAATCCTATTTTGAAGAAAATTGTCACTGGTGAATAAGCGTTGGCTGTCAGAAGCAAAGAGGAAGATGAACTCCGTAAGCTCAGTGTTGAAATGCGTTATCTGGAGCAGACGGCTGAGACTTTGCAGTCGCGGGTCGGCATGTTAAACGCGGCTATAACCGACTTGACCTATGCCAGCATGACGTTAGATGGCATGGAGACGGAGAAGGAGAACTCGGAGCTTCTGGTGCCCATAGGCGGCAGCTCTTACGTGCGAGTGAAGCTTGCTGATGCTGATAAGGTGGTTGTCGGTTTAGGCTCAGGCGTGTCCGTTGAGAAACCGTTGCCCGAAGCCAAAGCGATGCTTAAAGAGCGGTTGGAAGAGTTGGCGAAGAGTTTGCAGGCGGCGCAGCAGCAGTTCACGCAAATTACCGAGCGAATTAATGCGGATAGGAACAGGCTTGAAAGTTTGCTTGCTGCTGTGAGACAGGGGAAAACTCAGGGCAATGTTTGAGAAGCTTAAGTCAGGCTTTAAAGGGCTAGTAACTAAGGTCACTACAACCGAGCTTAAAGCTGAAAACCTGCAGCCTATCCTCTCGGATTTTAAGATGAACTTAGCGGAGAATGATGTGGCGTTTCCAGTGGCAGACCGCATCTGCGACGAGCTGGAAAAACGCTTGGCAGGCGTGCAAGTTAAGCGTTTAGAAGACCGCAAAAAAATTGTTGAAGAAAACCTGCGGCAAGTGCTTTTAGAAGTTATGCTTACCAACAACAAGATTGACTTGCTTAAGCGAATTGAGGAAAAACGCGGAGGAAACGTGCCGTTCACGCTGCTTTTTGTAGGCATAAATGGCACGGGTAAAACCACAACCATAGCCAAAGTCGCCCAGTTCCTACGGGATAAGGGCTATTCGGTGGTGCTGGCGGGCAGCGACACTTACCGCCCAGGCTCCATAGAGCAGTTAGAGGAGCATGCTCGGCGCTTAGGCATGCGCATGATTAAGCATAAGTACGGTGCTGACCCTGCGGCTGTAGCGTACGACGCGATAAGTCACGCTAAGGCTCATGGCATAAACGTGGTTTTGATTGACACGGCGGGCAGAATGCAGACCAACCAGAACTTGATGAATGAGCTTGCGAAAGTGAAACGCGTGGTCGCGCCTGACTTAACCGTTTTAACCGTGGACTCGCTTATCGGAAACGACGCAGTGCAGCAGGCTGAAGAGTTCCACTCGTGCATAGGCATTGACGCAACTATACTTACGAAAGTGGACGCGGACGTGAAAGGCGGCTCCGCTCTAAGCGTTACGTACGTGACGCAGAAACCCATACTATTCATCGGCGTTGGGCAAACGTACAAAGACTTGGAACTGTTTAATCCAGAAAAATTCGTGAACATGATACTGCGATAGGGCTCTGAAGGTTATACCCCCTCCCTTTTAAATAGCAAGAACTTTAATGCAGTAAGTTCTGCCTGTTTGCAGTTTTTTCAGCATTGCTATAGTGCTTTTATTTTCTTTGTCTTCTTTTCTTATATTTCAGGCTAAAGAAGAGAGGGGGAACATACTGGACGGTTGATTGAAAGGCGTAGTATTGGAGTTTTCAATCTCGTAGCTGGTCAGACTCAGTTAACCGTTTGCGTTTCTTGTAGTAGACCAGTATTATTACGCCGGTTATTGCTGCTGCCAGTGGGACTGCGACTAAAATGGTTGGGAATGGTTCATCAGGGAAATCGAGAGCCACGGCAACTGGCTCAACCCGTGGCTGGTAGTCTGTGAAAGCTTCGCGACCTTCGTACGGCGTGTCCCATATGCCTGTATCGCCTATTTCCGTAGCGTTCGGGTACCTTGTCGTGTAGTCGCTCCAGTAGTTTCTGTCAACCGTGTTATCTGGACATTGCTCCATAACGAAAACTGTGGAATTCACAATGTTGTTCTCTTTGATGACGTTGCCGCTGCCTCCAAAACTAATGGTGATTCCAGTCACGCAATTCTCAATTGTATTGTTTATAAGAGTGTGGTTGTGGGTGCACCATATGTTGAAGCCAATATAGCAATTTGTTATGTAGTTTCCGATGAAAGTATCGTTAGCAGAGGGAATGAAATGTATCGCGGTACCACTATTTACGATTTTAAGGTTTTTTACAGTTACGTTCGTGATTTGATCACGTGACGGGTCTACTCCATGGTTGTTTGTAAGGTCAATCGTACCTCCGTTAATCGCGTAGCCTGCCCCGTCAATCACAACATCACTTCTCTGAACATAAACACTACATGAGAGGTTACCTGTGAAAGTGTAAACGTCGCCTTCCCGCTGAATCACGCTTGCGCCTTCAACGCGCCCATCAGGCAGGATAGTAACACCTGAACTACCTGAATGCGTCTGAGCTGCAAAATAGATGAACACAGCCACAAGCACAACAGAAAAAACAAGCACCAAAACAAGCATTAATGCCCATAACTTTCTCTTCATTACTGCCCAACCTCCCACTTGCGCTTCTTGAAGTAAACCAGCAACCCAGCAACAGCCGCAACAACCGAGACTGCAGAAACAGATGCAACTAATATTGTTGGGAAAGGCTTGGTCTCTGGTTGAGGTTCAGTTGATGACGATAAATGCACTACATGGGGCACCATTAGTGGGCAGTTGTCCTGTGCGATTATTATGTCCACAACTTTGTCAGTGGGCTCATCATGAACTTTGGTTTTAATGAAGTAAGGAGTATCGCCTACTTCATTGTGGTCTGCATCGTTGCCGTCGTAGTCAAACCAGTAGTTGCCTACTGAACCGTTATCCCAAAAGTTCGTTCCAACGAATTCAAAAAAATTCTGCACGTAAGGGTCTCCTTTACCACACCAAAAGTTATTCTCCAAAAAAGTATTTCCATCATTATTGTCTCGGAAAAAGATCCTGTAAATATCATTATTGGTAATCAAAGTATCGTTTGAATCCTCAAAGGTCAGTATATCAGTAATGGTATTTCTTGTAATTGCGTCCTTTTCCGTCTCTTCCAACTGTAATTCACCGATATTGTTGTCAGCGATTTCATTCTCCGTTCCTCCCCATACCCCAAGAAAGCCTACAGTAGCGTTCAAAAGTGAACATTGAGCGCATTCCATAAAGGCTATATCAGCCGAACCAAAACCAGAAACTTTAAGGTTTTTAACAATTACGTTGGTAACGTTCTCTAATTTTACGCCTACATTGGCGTATCCAGCGTAAGCAACTGATCCGTCAACAAAGTGACCTTCACCATCGAATATTATGTTGCTGCACTGAATTAAAATGGCATATTCCTGAGAAAGGTTGGCCGTTAAGGAATACACATTTCCCTTTTTGTTTATCAGGTCTGTTTCAGGAGTTATGCTTCCATCGCTTTTTATTACAATTTCGGGCAGAGACGCCATAAAATTTGCATTTGCGACATTAACGAGCAACGCTCCAGCTACCCCTGAAAACAAAAGCCACAAAACGAAAATTATTACGGCAACTTTGTTCTTCATGGTTCCCGCTCTCTCGCGTTTCGCACTATACAGTAGGAAACTGTATCAATAAAAGCGTTTTTATCACGGTTTCTTGACTAAACTGGCTATCTTCAGTCAAGATTTCTTGACAAACAACGTTGAATATAGTGGTAGATTAAAATTTAATCCAATCAACCCCAAAACCCAAAAAAAACTAAAATTTAATCTAACCCCATGGGCCGTAGCAAAACTTCAGTTGGGTTGAAATTGAATCTTAATTTGGTTGGGATTCTTGCATAGCAATCGCTAAATGAGAGTGACTCTATATCTATAGAAATCGACATGAAGCAGAGAATAGAGAGTATTGATATTTTCAGAGGAATGACTATTGCCCTGATGATTTTAGCTAACACTGGTTTCGGCGACGCATTTAGTTCTCTTCCTCTTAATGAGTCAGCATGGGATGGGCTTGCTCTATTTGACTTAGTGTTTCCTTTCTTCCTCTTCATAGTTGGAATTTCTGTAGTCCTTTCTACCAGAAAAACGGAAAAAGTGATTCTGCGTGTAATAATCCTATTCCTTTTAGGTCTGGTCATGAATGGGTTTCCGTTCTACAACTTAGCAACCTTACGCATTATGGGCGTGCTTCAGAGAATCGCTATATGCTACTTAGTTGCATCCTTAGTGCATTTCTACCTTAAACCCAAGTACCAAGTCTTCCTAGTTCTAGGCATCCTCGCAATTTATCCTCTAGTTTCTGGTTATGGTCCAAGCTTGGACAAACTAATCTTAGGAGTTCCGCATCTCTACCATGCCGATTACGACCCTGAAGGTTTCCTTAGCACAGTCTCAGCTATTGGCACCGTATTAATGGGTATGTTACTTGGAGAGTATCTGGTTAAGTTTACTGGCATGATAAAAACTCACAGGATAAAAACTACATTTCTTTTAGGAAGTCTCTGCATTGCTCTAGGGATAATCTGCAACACGTGGCTACCAGTTAATAAATCATTATGGACCAGCTCTTTCTCTATCTTAGTTTGTGGAATAGCCACGATTCTATTTTCCTCAATTTACTACGTGGTAGATATAAAACAGCATACCACCAAAGGATTCACCTTCTTTAAGATTTTAAGTCGAAACGCTATTCTGGTCTATTGTTTATCAGGAATTGTAAGTCTGTCTTTAGTCCGATGGACTAGTCTGCCAACTACCTTTTATCCTTGGTTTCTAGTTGCTCTTACCTTTGGTATTTGCTTTGGAACAGCTGCGATTCTCTACTGGAGAAAAATATTCATCAAGGTTTAGTTCCTCTGGTTCGCGCGAATGTTTCCCCAAAGTGCTTGAGGAGATAGTTGTTGGCCCAAAGTTGAAATACGTTACCACTGCTGTTGGGTCGGGATTAAAACTTAATCCAAATACAAGGATAATAAGAAATTATAAGCTCGGATGAACAAATTCAAGCTATGCAGACCGAACTAAAGAGATGCTGGAATACCACCAATCCACTTTACATAAAATATCATGATGAGGAATGGGGTGTTCCTGTCCATGATGATAGGCGATTTTTCGAGTTTCTGGTTTTGGATGGTTTTCAAGCAGGGTTGTCATGGTGGATAGTTCTCCAAAAACGAGAGTCTTTTAGACGGGCTTTCGACAATTTCGACCCTGAGAAGGTGTCTAATTATGGTGCAAAAGACATTGAGCGTTTGATGAATAATCCGAATTTGATTAGAAACCGAGCTAAAATTTTAGCCGCAGTTGACAATGCTAATCGCTTCATAGCAATTCAAAAAGAGTTTGGCTCTTTCGACGCCTTCATTTGGAATTTTGTTCAAGGAAAGACAATAAACAATTCCTTCCAATGTCTGGCTGACTTGCCTGCTCAAACAGAAGAATCAAGAGCAATGAGCCGAGAACTTATGCGAAGAGGATTCAAGTTCGTGGGACCCACAATCTGCTATGCGTTCATGCAAGCAGCTGGATTAGTGAATGACCATCTTATTGATTGCTTTCGATATGACCAGATAAAGAGAATGTACACCAAGTAGGAATCTGCATTTTTTCAATAGCACCGTTGGTTGGATTAAAATTTAATCAATCAAACGCACCTATACTACCCTATACTGTAACAAGGAAGGAATTTGTAGTTTATATACAGGGGGCTATAGTTTTTTCTGAGCGCTCAAACGCCAGCTAGTTTCAGCAATATCGCTTTAGCTGAGTATAGTCTGTTTTCTGCTTGCTCGTAAATCACAGCTTTCGGATTCTCAATTGCCTCTGGGCTTATTTCGTAGCCTCTGTGAATAGGCATGTCATGCATGACGTAAGCGTTGCTGCCTTTCAGCAGTGCGCTGTTAACCTGATATGGCATCATGAGTTTCAGGCGTTTCTCTTTCTCCTCAGCAAACTTCGGGTCAGTGAAGAATTCCATGTCAATCCACGTGTCCGTGTAAACGAAATCCGCATCCTCAACCGCCTTCTTAACATCCAACGTGGTTGTCCATAAGCCAGTTTTCTTTGCTTCTGCCACTAACGTGTCATCCCGTGCTGGCTCGTTGAAAATCGGCGTCACCGTGGTCAGCTTAACACCTGTTTTGGTGCAACCTTCAATCAGCGAGTTACACACGTTATTGTGCACGCCAATGTAAACCAGTTTTGCACCTTGCAGCTTGCCATGCTTCTCTTTAACAGTGATTAAATCTGCAATAGCTTGGCTTGGATGATACTTCTCGTCGCAACCGTTAACAACTGGCACACGCGACGCAGCAGCCATTTTCTGCAAATCCGCATTCCGCAGCAACCGCGCCATAATGCAGTCCACATTACGCGATAAGTACTGTATCTCGTCTTTTATGTCTGCCAAAGTGAAATTCGCCGTTCTCCAATCAATATACAATGCGTGACCGCCAAGCTGCGTCATAGCCACTTCAAACGCCACACGCGTTCGCGTGCTGGTTTTCTGGAAAATCAGCGCTAATGATTTAGCTTCTAACGCTTTCTGATACTTCTCAGCGTTATGTTTAACCTCAATGCCTAAGTCAACCAGCGCATTAAGCTGCTGAGCCGTCAACTCTTTGAAATTTATTAAGTGCATTTAGTTTCGCCTCGCACAAAACGTGAACACTGCTCAGCAATTATAAGCTTTATGGAAACCTTTTTCACGCCTAAGCTCATTCTCCATTCTGGAAGGCACACAACTATGATTTTAATCGCTGCTTCCAGCAAAGACGTAGCAGGCGTAAACATAGCCAACCAAATCCTAAACCACTACCCATTCAACAAAACCCACTTAACATTTCAAGAAAACCCCGTTTACAACGCCGAAATCAACGCCCACCAAATTCGCCTCATCACCTTAAAAGAAGAAACAATAAACGCGCAAACCCTACCCGACCACTTTGAAGACTTAAGCTTAATCGTTTTCGTTTCAAGACACAGCAGCGCAAGCGGCACACCTACACTCTCCGTGCACACACCGGGCAACTTTGCAGCGGCAGAACTAGGCGGATTACCCCAAACCGTATCCACCGCACCAGCCACAGCCATGCAAACCGCACTAAAAGCACTGAAACGCTACCAACAACAAATGAACTTTGATTACGCAGTGTCCTACGAGTGCACACACCACGGGCCATCACTAAACGTGCCCACAATGTTCGTAGAACTCGGTAGCTCCCCAAAGCAATGGCGCGATTTGCGAGCAGCAGAAGCTGTTGCGCATGCCGCCATGCACGCCATCACCAAATTCAACGCCTCAAAAACCACGGCAGTATTGGGCATAGGTGGAACCCATTACAACCAACGGTTTACGCAGATGGCTCTCAACGACGAAGCAGTTTTCAGCCACATGATTCCCAAGTACGCAGTGCAGCACGTAACCGCTGAACTCCTCACCCACTGCATAAAAAGAACGTTAGAAAAAGTTGACAGCGCAATTCTCGACTGGAAAGGCATAAAAGGCATGGACAAACCAAAACTGCTGAAAGCACTGCAGGAGATTGAGCTTCCGTACACACGCGTTTAACACGCAACCATGGCTAAAGTTAACCTTTTTAAGCTTTAAAACTCACAGTAACCTTTATTATGCTTAATTGAAATGTTGAGTGTGCGGTAAACATGGGCATACGATCATTCTTATCCCAATGCGCAAGAACACTAAAATTAGCAACGAAACCAGGAAAAACTGAGCTGTGGCTATCAATAAAAATCAGTTTCCTAGGCATAGGCGTAGTTGGATTAATTGGCTTTGTAATTAGGCTGTTGTCTTTTGCAGTAGGTGGACCAACAGCCGCAAGTTAGAAGGAAGCAACCTATGGAAAAAAAAGAAGAACAGTACGCACCTAAAATTTTCGTTGTCAAAACAACAACTGGACAAGAACGCAACGTAGCAAGGCTCGTCGCTGCAAAGGTTGAAATGGAAAAAATCCCAATAAAAGCCCTACTTGTCCCCGACACGCTAAAAGGCTACGTATTCGTAGAAGCTGATGGACCACATTTCGTGGAAGAAGCCATAGCTGGCGTAAGACACGTACGCTCAAGAATACCTGGCTTAGTGAGCTTCGCAGAAGTCGAACGGTACATCGTCCGCAAACCAGTCATCGAAGACTTAGGCGAAGATGACGTTGTAGAGATTACTGGCGGACCATTTAAAGGCATGCGCGCAAAAATAACACGCATCGACAAATCTAAAGGTGAAGTCACGTTGGAACTGCTAGAAGCCACGTTTACTTTACCAATTACCGTTCATTCCGACTACGTAAAATTAGTGGAAAGAGCAAAAACTAGAAGTGGTGAAGCATAAAGTTGCCTGAGAAAAAAATTGTTGAATTGCTGGTAAGCGGTGGTCAAGCGAATGCGGGTCCACCGTTGGGTCCTGCGCTTGGTCCTTTAGGCGTTAACACAATGGCTATTGTAAACAAGATTAACGAGCTTACGCGGGATTATGCTGGAATGAAGGTTCCAGTGAAAGTTGCTGTTGACATCGAAACCAAAAGTTTTGAAGTCATCATCGGTACTCCCACCGCGTCAGCGCTCATCGTAAGCGAGTTAAAGATAGAAAAAGGCTCAGGAACGCCTAACACGGCGAAGGTAGGTGACCTCACAATGGAGCAAGTTGTGCGCATTGCGAAGATTAAGCGGACTGAGCTTTTGGCGCCAACTTTGAAAAGCGCTGCCAAGGAGATGCTGGGCACATGCGTTAGCATGGGTGTCACGGTGGAAGGCAAAGACCCGCGAGAAGTGCAGAAAGAAATTGACGCAGGCACTTACGAGGAACTGTTCAGCAAAAACGAAGAATAAGCAAGCGGAAGTTAACTAGCAGTTACGCTTCTCTTTTCATGTTGAACCTTTGCTATGAAACTCTGTTTTTACCCTGTGTTTTCGGGTTTGTAACAGTTGTATTCTAGTTTGAGCCGCAGTTTTCTATTGGCATATCACATCTTATTTGATTCACGCATTATTCTCTCAGCTATCGTCAAATCCTTGAGAGTGTTGATATTCAAAAGAACCTCAACCTCCTCAGTTATGACAGCGCCTGTTTCTATTTTTCCTTCATCGCAAATTCTCGCACCATTTATTATGTTAACTCCAGAAACCGCGTACCATGTGCCCTTGTGCTCATCAGTGGACGAAACAGACAACTCTAAAGCTTCTCGCGTCTTTATGGGAACAAAAACCGCCAATGCGTCTTTCCCGCATTCCTCATAAGCTGTAACGACCTTATCCAGAAATTTTCCAGTCACAGCCGGCAAATCAGCAGGCATAGTCAAAACAGGACCCTGCAGTTGCACTTCCAGAATAGCTTGCTTCAAATCATCATGATAACTCTTACCATCAGTTCTTATGACCTTCAACCCGTCTCTCAGGCACTTCCGCTCAGTTTCCAACGCATTCTTACTGGTTACAACGTAAGACTCTGAAACCTTCTCCGCAGACTTCACCGCTTCAACGACCCAGTCTATAAGCGGCTTGCCGAGGAACGGCAGCAAGGGCTTTTCAACAGCCACCCCGATTCTTGTGCCTTTCCCGCCAGCCATAATCAACGCAGGAATCCTCATAACAGCATCAACACACCTGCCGCAAAAACCAAGATTGCAGCTCTAACAAGCTCATTCGTTGCACCTATCATATCGCCTGACACTCCCCCAAAAACACTTTTCGCTACTAACCCCATCAAAACCCCTAAAACAACACTAACCACAATTATCCCAGCGCCTAGACTTAACCCAAGTATTGTGAAGCCAAAAAGCGGACACACAACCAAACCAGCAATTAAATAAGCTACAATAGTACGCTTTCGCTTCGCTTTGGAAAGAAAACGCGAACCTAATCCCTTATGCGTTGGCTTCCCAAACCGCATAATCGTCACCATCGCTAACTTGGCCGCAACCTCAGCAGCAACCACCGCTCTGAAGGCAAAATCCCAGTTGAGAAAAAACAAGCCTAAAACGGCTAGAAACTCAACAAAAATAGCCAGCACCGCTCCCTTGTACGTTACCGTCCACGCGTGTGCTGCCACTCTTCTTTCCTCTGTGTTGCCTAATCCCACAGCGTTACCTAAATCCACTAGGCCATCAAAATGTTGCAGCCCAGTCAGCACAAGCAGAAAAGCTAACGTCATTACCGCGGGAACAAGCCTTGACAAGAAGTCAGCGGGCACGTAGGAAATCACGCTGTTGGCAAACACCAGCAAATGCGACGTTATGAAGCTGCATGCTAGAAAGTACGCTGCCCCAAGTAACCCGATGAATGCACCCATTAGCGGAAACAGAAACATCGCCTCAGCAGATGTCTCGACAAAATCTTCCATGTTGCCTAACGGTATTATAGTGAGAAAAGAAAGCAAATCCCTAAAAGTTTTTATAGCTTTCATCTTCGACATATAACCCTACACTCGATTAAATAAGAATATAGCCTTTATCGTGAGCCTCATGGAACAACTCAAAAACAAGAAAATCCTCGTCACAGGTGGCGCAGGATTCATCGGGTTCCACCTGTGCAAAAAACTAGCCGAATTAACTTCCAACCTAACCATATACGACAACCTATCCAGCGGAAAACTGGAAAACGTCAAAGACACCCCCAAAGCCAAATTCGTAAAAAACGACATCCTAAACCTCAAAAACCTCTACGCCACAGAAAAAGCCGACCTAATTTATCATCTAGCAGCCCAAGTAGTCGTGCCCTACTCAATGGAAAACCCCACCGAAGACTTCGAAACCAACGCACGCGGCACACTAAACGTGCTGGAAAAAGCCCGCAAAGACGACGCCCGCGTGATTTTCGCGTCAAGCGCCGCAGTGTACGGCAACCCAACAAAGTTTCCAACACCCGAAAGCTACGGCTTCAACCCGTTCTCCTGTTACGGCTTATCCAAAGTAGTCGGTGAACAATACTGCAAAATGTACATGACCCAGTACGGCTTAGACATCACCATCTTCAGATTCGCCAACGTTTATGGGTCACGCTGCCACGGAGTCATACACGACTTTCTAGATAAGCTAGAACGTAACCCTTTGAAGCTGGAAATAATCGGCACAGGATTACAGTCCAGAGACTTCGTCCACGTCTCCGATGTCGTTGACGCCTTGATTTTGGCTGCTACGCGAGAAAGCGCGGTTGGCGAAACCTTCAACTTAGGCGTCGGCAAAACAACAAAAATAATCGACCTTGCCAAAATGATTCTAAACATCCTCAACTTATCTGACAAAACGGTTGTGACAACCACTAACGTTTCGTGGCAAGGCGACATTGACACTATATGGTTCGACATAAACAAAGCACAAAAAGAACTCCAATGGCATCCACGCGTGCGCCTTGAAGACAATATAAAAGAAATCATCCGAGAGAGGAAAAAGCTTCAATGAGCGCGCACGTCAAAGGATTAATTGCGCTTTTACGTCTTCCCTACTGGATGATGTCTGGCGGACTGGCACTGCTTACGGCTTTCGCCATCACCCACGGCATCTTCAACATCGAAACTGTCCTGCTGGTTTTCTTTTCAATGTCCATGATTACCTCCGCAGGATTCGCAGTGAACGATTATTTCGACAGGGAAAGCGACGCATTAATCAAGCCAAAACGACCCATACCTGCTGGCTCGCTGTCTCTTAAGCAGGTTGTAGCCGCCGCGTTTGTTCTTTTCGCTTTAGGCTTAATCTTCGCTGCGTTGGTGAATCTGCTTAGCTTCGTGATTCTGCTGGTTGACTCCATCGTGCTGTTGCTGTATTCAGCGTTTGTTAAGCGAAAATCTGGTTTCGCCGCAAACGTTCTCGTCGGCTTACTAGTTGGCACAGCCTTCATCTACGGTGAAGCCGCAGTCGCTAACACAGTGAGTCTGATTTCGCTAAGCCTCTACCCAATTGCTTGCGGCACAATCGGCGGCAACGTTCTGCGAGATATCTTAAGTTTTGAAGGTGACTCGAAGGTCGGTTATCCGACGCTTCCACAGAAAGTTGGCAACTCCCAATCTGTGAAGATTGCTGCCTTCTTCTTCATAACGACAGGTGTGCTTTCGTCTCTGCCTTATGTACTCGGTGAATTCACCGTGTTTTACTTGCCGCTTATACTGTTGTGGAGTATCCTTCTCATTTACTCCTCAATCCGCCTCGTAACCTCCCCGGCAACAGCTGAAAACGTGCGGAAATACGAGCGCATAATCACAATGTCCATGATGCTTCTGCCATTATCGCTTATATTAGAGGCATTTTCGCCGATGATTGGAGGGTTTGTGTGAAGAAAACCAAAAGCATCTGTCCCATATGCCAGAAGAAAATAGACGTGGAACTAACCGAAGAAAACGGCAAAATCGTAATTACCAAAACATGCAGTGAACACGGCACTTTTTCTGCTACGCACTGGCAAAGCCCCTGCGTCTACAACTTCGCCGAGGATTTTGACTATTTCAAGCATTTCGGCGATTCAAGTAATCCCCTAAACCCTGAAGGCTGCCCATACGTCTGCGAATCCTGCAGCAATCACGTTTCAGACACCGTTATAGGCGTCATTGACGTGACGAAAAAATGCAATTTAAGATGCGCCGTGTGCTTTGCAACTTTTTCAGACCACGAAGTTGACTATGAACCCACCAAAGATGAACTCATCAACATGATAGCGTTCCTGAGCCAGCGTAACCCTAAGCCTCCTGCGATATTGTTTTCAGGCGGTGAACCGTTAGAGCGCGAAGACATCGCCGAAATTATCGGCGCCGCACACAACCTGCATTTCATGACTATTTTGGCAACGAACGGAATTGGATTAGCTGAGTCGCCAGAGCTCGCTGCTAAACTGAAGAAGGCTGGCTTAAACATAGTTTACCTGCAATTTGACACGTTCCACGATGAACTTTACGAGAAAATACGCGGACAGAAACTGCTTAAAACAAAGCTGAAAGCCATAGAAGTCTGCCGCAAATACGACATGGAAGTCATACTGGTTAACACGTTAATGCGCACTTTCAACGACGCCGAAGTCGGAGACATCATCAGATTCGCCGCGAAAAACTCAGACATCATACGCGGCTTAATTTTCCAGCCTATCGCGTTCACGGGACGTGCAACCGATAACCCGTTCCGCGAAGCATGGACCGACTGGCACTTCGTGGAGGAAGTTGAAAGCCAAACGCACGGCGAAATAACGGCAACAGACTTTTTCCCCTTGTCAGTGATGGTTTCGCCGATAAGGATTATGCGAAAATTCATGAAGAAACCATGGCCACTGTTCTCCTGTAGCCCGCACTGTGGCGTAGTGAACTGGATGTACGCTTCTAAAAGTGGAAAGATTATTCCGATTAACCACTTTGTGAATTTCAAGACGTTCTTCAACTTGACTTTGAAAACTGCGCAAAGTGTTGAAACTAAAAGTAAGCTTCAGCTTTTGGCGTCGCTGTTTATTGCGGCTACGCTTTCGCTGAATATGGCTTTGGTAACGAAGGAAGTTGGCATCTTCAGCTTGATGAAGTCGATTATGAAGATGTATGTTGCTCCAAGTTATGATTCACTAGGTCCAATTCGCAGGAGGATTTTTCTGTTGGGCTGCATGGCTTTCATGGATCCTTACACGTTTGATGTGAACCGCGTGCGGCGCTGCGTGATACATTATGTTACTCCAGACCTGACAATTATTCCGTTCTGTGCGTACAATAATGTTCACAGGATAGGAACTGAAGAAGGATACGCTTCGAAACAGAATTCGCAAAAGTAACCGCTATCGTTAGGTGACGACTTTCACGTTCAGGGAGCAAGCGTTTTCCGTGAACGTTAACGCTTCGCCTTCCCCGCATCGCCACAGTTCAAATATCACCGCGTAGGTTCCAGGCTGGTTTATGGTTATGGTTGCTGGGATTTCCCATTTTCCTCCGTTTTCCAGTGTTTTTGTGTAGGTAGCGTTTGCTTCAGCCGTAAGGGGTAGTTTGTGTATCATTTCACTGGTGATTTTCAGCAGCACCGTGCAGTTTTGGGTGTTGCCCATGTGGTTTTCAACGTTCACGGGCACGGTGAACGTGTTGTTTTGGTTGATGATTAGGATTTCAGGGTAGTCTACGGCTTGGTTTTGGGAATCAAGCAGGTAAATTGTCGTGTACTCTTTTGTAGGTGGTTTCAGCCAGGGGTAATACCCTGCGATTAAAATGGAAGCGAATACAAGCGCGATTAAAACTGCAACCACGTAGCCCTTCTTATTGTCCCAGTTTAGGCTTCGGGCACGGTTCTTAAGCGTTTCCAAATGTACCTTCGCTCCATAAATCCTCTAAACATGGTGGTAAATATTTCTACCCCTGACTTGATTCGCCTCATTTTTGGTTTTCCATATTTTCTTGCCTTATAGGTAGTTGGGACTTCTACCATTTTGAGACTTTCTTTGGCGAAAACCACTAACATTTCAGTTGCGAACGACATGTCGTCCTCTTTCAGTTTCACTTTTTCAAATGCTGAACGAGATATCGCGCGAAACCCCGTTTGGGTGTCGCTGAGGTACTGTGCGAAAAACAGGTCGTAAAAGAAGGTTATAACCTTGTTTGCGACGAAATTCACCATGCCCATGGCTTTGTTCGGGTCATACATCCGCGTTGCGAGAACCATATCTGCGTTTTTCTTAACCATTGTGTCCACCAAGCGGTCGATGTGTCTGAATTCGTAGGTGCCGTCGCCGTCCACCATTATTATGACGTTGCCTTTTGCCTGTTTCATTCCAGTTCGTAAGGCAATGCCGTAGCCTCGTCTGGGTTCAATGATTAATCGGCAGTTTGCCTCTTTGACTATGTCTAGTGTTCCGTCAGTTGAGTTTCCGTCTACAACGATTATCTCTTTGGGGTACTTCACTGCCTTCTCAATGGTTGTTAATGCTTCACGAATGTTCCCTGCTTCGTTCAGCGTTGGAATTACCACCGAAACCATTTCTACCTTCGATGTCATTGCCTGTAACTTCCAATTTGAAAGGCTATATAGTTTCCGTTGCTGCTTAAATAAGTTCTCTGTATATCCCGATTAGGTGCTCCACGTTGCTGTCCCAGCTGTACTTCTGCTTAATCAGCGTCCGCAACGAGTTTTTAACCCCTGAAAGTTCCCTGTTGGAAAATTCCAAGACTGCTTCTGCAAGAGCCGCAGGGTTGTCAGGCGGCACTACTTTGCCGTAATCATCAGCCATAATCTCAGATATGCCACCAACATCAGTTGCTATTACTGGCAGCCCGCAAGCCATGGCTTCAAGAGCCACCAGAGGCAAGCCTTCTCCAGACTTGGAGGGCAAAACGAAAAAGTCTGCGGCGTTATAGTACAACGGCAAATCGTCATCAGACACGAAGCCCGCAAGTCGGAGGTTGTTTCCGATTCCCAACTGCTCTATGCGCGTTTTTACTTGAGCGAAGTCTGGTCCTTCGCCGACGACGAGAAAAACCAATCGTGGGTTTTTCTTTATTGCTATGTGTGCACTGTCGATTAAAGTGTCTACTCCGTTTTTGTACACAAGCCTTCTAACGGTTATGACAACAACCGCGTTCTTGGGAATCCCCAGTTTTTTTCTAACAGCGTCTTTCGCGCCTGCTAAAGGTTTAAACCGTTCCATGTCAACGCCGTTGTACAGCACTGTTATCTTTTCTGGGTCTGCGCCTAAACTTGAAACGTAGCGCTTTGTCGCGTTGCTGACGACAAGTATTTTGTCAGCATGCTTCAAAACAGCCTTGCCGACAGCGAGGTCGTTTAGCCGTTCAACGGTGTCCCAGAAGCGTCCGTACTTGATGAACGTGTTGTGCTGCGTGAGCACGAATGGTTTGGCGTATTTTTTTGCAAGTTTGGCTGCGAGTAAAGAGGAAAGGTAGGGGTGACCGTGCGCGTGAATCAGGTCGCTGGATTTGACTGATTCCAGAAAAGTTTTGTAGCTGGTTACGTTGAGCACTGGATAGGGAATTCCCAGCCTGAAGCCGATGCTTAGCGAATCGTAGCATCTGACGTTTATCCCGTCATAGCGGTATTGTTTGGCGGTGTTGATTCTGTTTGTCAGCACCATGAGCTCAAACTGTTTTCGGAGCAGCCGTTTGCTCTGCTCGTAGACTACTCGTTCTATTCCGCCGACGTGAGGCAGAAAAGTATGCGTGACGACGCACAGTTTGGTTGGCGCCATGGTGCCCACTGCGTAAACTCCACAACCCAAACTATTATAATCTTATGGTGCTCAGGCTTTTCCAGCGTAGAAGCACAGTTTTTATAAGCTACGCTTAATTGACGTATCAATCGGCTTAAACTTCCAACAAGCACAAGTTAGGAGGAAACAACAGCTGAACGTAATCATCGGCGGCGGAAAATACGGATGCTACGCAATCGAGCACCTAAGGCAGAAACACAAAAGCTTCGTGGTAGTGGATATTGACCCAAACTGTCTCGCAGCTAACCAGTTCAAACTGAAGCCTTCGGAGCACGTTGCCGCTGAAGGCGAATATTTCATTCACGGCGAACTCCCGAAAGCGCTGGAGCTGATAGAACAGTTGAAGCCCGAATACGTGTTTCCCACCGCGCCAGTGCACATCGCTGCGGACCTAGCGAAAATCAAGTTCAAGCTTGAGCCATGGAGCGAAGCCATAAACCCGATACTCGCTAAACTGCCCCCTGTGGTTGTGCTGTACGCGGGAAGAGGCAAAATCATCGCCAGCTTCAACAGAGACCACGATTGCATAGACAAATGCGTCATGCCCCAAGTCTGTCCTTCTTCGCAGATAAAGAAACCCTGCACCATGACTGAGCTAATGCGATTCGCCAGCCCCGAAGCCTGCATCCTAATCAGCTATTCAATGGCCCCAGGAATGGGCGCACTCAAAGGCAGCGAATTGCTGGAGTTTTTTGACTGGGCAAAAAAGAAAGACAAGTTTATCGTCGCCACAACCTGCGACTGCCACGGAGTCGTAAACGCATACCAAAAACAACACAACAAGACCGAGAAATAAACCAACATGCACACGGCAGCCATAGTGCGCCAGCATATTTGGAGCTTAATAGAAACTCATTGCAGCAACCAGTAGAGGGACCTATCCCGCAACACTCTCAGCAGAAAGCCTATTTATAGAGGGCGTATAAGTTTTCCCGGGCACTAGAGAGTAAGCTATTTCCTATTCCTAAACGCTCGCGTGTACACGTTCGATGAAACACCCGCAACTAAACCACCAATAGCATCATTCGTAAGCGGACCAAGCTTCTTCAAAATCCCAGGCTTAGCCTGATCAAACCGCGTAAACTCAAAAACACCCCTCACTCCGGCAAGATAATTAGCTATAGCCAAACCCAGCAGCTCATCAGCCACCAATCCTGGTCTCCCCATAAACCGCTCTATAGATAAACCAGGAATCAACCCTTTCTCAGCATCTTCCTGCGCTCGAAAACAAGCAACCTCCAAAGTGGCAACATTTACATCCGACAACGCATCAAGAAACTCTTCCCGCAGCATTTCAGCAGCAGCCTCTTCAGTGTCCAATCCAGGATGCGGCACAAAAAGCTCAAGCGCTGTTTCCACAAGGTCCTGCAGAGTTATGCCTTTTTCCTCTAAATACTTCAACAAAGCTGGCGTTTCCGCGTTCATATCAATCAGCACTTGTCTTACGCTGGAGTTTATTTTAAGTGTTGCGTGTATTCGGAAAGTTTTATAAGAGTGTATGGATAGACCATCCAATTGAACAGGGGATTAAAAGATGAATACTAAATACGTAATCGCAACCGTAGCCATAATCGCTCTAATAGCCTCCGCAGCATTCATCTATGTTTACTACGAAGGACAAAACACAACACAGCCTTCACCTTCACCCAGCTCCTCACCCACCTCCTCACCCACAGTCCCACCTACACCAACCGCCGAACAACTCGAAGCTCTACACAACCTAGTAGATGACACAGGATACGTCACAAGCCTAGATGCTTTTCCCACCAAAATCATCTCACTTGCACCAAGCACCACAGAAATCGTGTTCGCCTTAGACTTAGACGACAGAGTTGTAGCAGTCAGCAGCTACTGCGACTACCCATACAACTTCTCAGCCTGGGTTGAAGCCGGCAACATGTCAAGTATCGGCGACTTCAACGACCCGAACATGGAAGTAATTGCTTCACTCGAACCAGACTTGATCATCGCCACTGCAGGAGTTCAAGGCCCAACTATTGGAACTTTGCGGGATTTAGGCTATAACGTCTTAGTGCTAAACCCAGCCAGCATTAACGGTGTTCTGCAAAATATCGAACTCATCGGCAACGCAACGGGCAAAAATACAGAAGCAACGACGCTAATTGCCAACATCAACAACAGAATTAACGCTGTGGTCAACACGGTAGCTGGTGCAGCTGAACCGAAAGTTTACTATGAGGTTTGGTACGACCCAACTTCACTATGGACTGCTGGCGCAAAAGCATGGCAGAACGAGCTTATAGAGAAAGCTGGCGGCATTAACATATTCAACGACCAAGACATAGACTATTTCCAGTCAAGCGCCGAAGCCGTTATTGAACGAAATCCCGATGTAATCCTGCTGCCTGAAGAGGGCATGGGAAAAGGGGAACCATTTTGGGGGAATTTAACCGCCGTTAAAGAGCGACCTGGTTGGGCTTCAATAAGCGC
Source organism: uncultured Candidatus Bathyarchaeia archaeon (assembly GCA_964632845.1). GTDB lineage: Archaea > Thermoproteota > Bathyarchaeia > Bathyarchaeales > Bathycorpusculaceae > JAOZHU01. The sequence goes on from CAZWDU010000005.1 coordinate 84,379, forward strand.
TATACAGAATGACAGGCTATGTACGGTTGATTCGAACACTATTGCTAGGGCAGGACCAAGAGTTGCGGATATTATTGAGGACTTGGCTGAAGCGTTTCATCCAGAACTCTTTTAAACCACTCCCACTTTTTTTGTGTGACTACAATGAGTAACGATGAAGTTGAAGGCACTTATTTTCGGCGTACTTCACGATGGCAACTCATAATAATCCTGCTAATTGTAGCCTTATTCGTAACCGTTTTGATATCACTGAACGTCGGCTACGCCCAAATTCCCTTCCAAAACATCCTCGCAATACTAGGCAAGCAGATTCCAGGTATAGAGAGTTTAGTTGACCCGTCAATGGTTCTATCTAAGGACGTTGGAATTATTCTCCAAATACGCTTGCCACGAATCATAGCCGGAGTTGTGGTTGGCGCCGCTTTAGCCGCGTCAGGCGTTGTGTACCAAGGCGTGTTCAAGAATCCCATGGCTGACTCTTACGTGTTAGGCGTGTCGGCTGGAGCAGCTGTAGGCGCTTCCTTTTCCATACTATTTGGCACTGGCTTCACCTTTCTCGGGTTACGCCTTGTGCAGGTAGCTGCGTTCATCGGCGCGTTGTTCGCCATGTTCTTGGTTTATAACATTTCCCGCGTTGGCTCAAGGGTTCCAGTGACCACTTTGCTGCTTTGTGGGATAGCAGTAAACTTTTTCCTGTATGCCGTAGTTGCTCTTTTAGAGGTTATAGCTGGCGACGAGCTTCATGCTATAGTGTTTTGGCTTATAGGCGGTTTTTCAAATGTTCTGTGGGCGGACATTTGGGCAGTGCTGCCGTTCATCATAATAGGCATTGTAGTTTCGTATTTTTATGCTCGCGACTTAAACTTGCTTGCTTTGGGCGAAGACCAAGCTCAGCATCTAGGTGTAAACGTTGAGCGCGTGAAACAGATACTGCTGGTGTTTGCTTCTATGGTAACTGCGGCTGCTGTTTCCCTCAGCGGCTTAGTGGGCTTCGTTGGCTTAATGGTACCGCACATAACTAGACTAGTTATTGGTCCTGACCACCGCATTCTTTTTCCAGCCTCAACCATCGTTGGCGCAATTTTTCTAGTGGTTTGCGATGCTATCGCAAGAGTTATTGCGACGCCGTTTGCTTCGACGCTGGAATTGCCCGTTGGCATAGTTACCATGCTTGCTGGCGCACCGTTCTTTATTCTCCTGTTCAGAAAGAAAAAACAGAGCTACGCGCTGTAAGAGGTGATGACTGCTGGTATTGTTAGATGTGGATGGCGTTGAATGCTGCTATGGCTCTGTCAAGGTTCTGGAAGACGTGAGCCTTACAGTGAAGGAAGGCGACTTTGTTGGAATACTTGGACCTAACGGCTCTGGAAAAACTACTCTGCTCAAAAGCATAAGCAGAACCCTCAAACCGCACAGAGGCGCGATTTTACTTAATGAGGCGGATATTTACTCTCTTAAAAGTGTGGATGTTGCCAAGCAATTAGCCGTAGTGCCTCAGGACAGCAATATCGGCTTCAGTTTCGCCGCGTTAGATGTTGTTCTGATGGGGCGGAACCCGCACATGACGCGGTTTCAAATGGAAAGCAGCAAAGACATGGCTATCGCGCGGAAAGCTATGATGCTGACCAACACTTGGCAGTTTGCGGAACGTCCGATTAACGAGCTTAGTGGCGGCGAAAAGCAACGCGTGATAATTGCGCGTGCGTTGGCTCAGGAACCAAAGATTCTGCTGTTGGATGAGCCTTTGACACATTTGGACATAATTAACCAGTTGGAAATTATGGATCTTGTGAAGGCGCTTTGCGTGAAGGAGAAGCTGATTGTTCTGGCGGTTTTTCACGACTTGAATTTAGCTGCGCGCTACTGCACTTCGGCTGTGATGCTCAAGAAGGGCAAGATATCTGCGGCTGGAAGCATAGCTGAAGTGTTGACTAGTGAAAACATAAAGGGCGTTTTTAACGTTGACGCGATAGTGCAGAGGCATTTGGTTACTAACTCCGTTTTTGTTATTCCGTTGTCACCTCAGAAGCCTTCGCAGTCTAGGAAGTGCGCGGTTCATTTGATATGTGGTGCGGGAACTGGAACTGCGCTTATGAAGGTTCTTTTGGATGAAGGCTACAGCGTTACTGCTGGAGTTCTTAATGTGTTGGATACTGATTTTGAGACCGCACAGTTTTTGAAGATTCCAGTTACATCTGAAGCGCCGTTTTCTCCAATAACTGAAAAAACCCATAAAGCCAATTTAGATATGATTCGCAAGGCAAGTATTGTAGTGTTGACTTCGGTTCCGTTTGGCTATGGCAACTTTCAGAATTTGGAGGCTGCAGAAGCGGCTGTGTCTCAGGAAGTGCCCACGTTCATCATCGAAGAAGTGCCTATAGAAAGCCGAGATTTCACTGAGGGGAAAGCGGCGAAGTTGTTTTTGAAGTTGAAGAAGATGGGTGCTGTGCCTGTTAAGAACCAGACTGAGCTTTTAGAGGTGCTTCACGTGTCTGCGGAAAAGTTGAACATTGCGAAAAACAGCACAGCCAAATTGCTTGATCACCTGAAACCTGAAGAACAATCACAAGAAACGAAAGCAAGGTGTAAAGGTGAAAAAACCTGAAGGAGGAAAAAATATGAAAGTTGTGGCTTCATGGAGCGGAGGAAAAGACAGTTGCTTCGCATGTTACAAGGCGATTCAAGAAGGTTACGATGTGGCTCAGCTTCTGATCATGATGTGCAATCCAAGCGAATCGAACTTCCACATGATAAGCGCTGAACTGCTGGATGCACAATCTCAATCCATCGGAATCCCCATACTCAAGCAGGTAACTACCCCGAACACCTACGAGAAAGACTTCACAAAAGTACTGTCGCAAATGAAAGCTAAGGGCATGGATGGTATAGTGACTGGAGATGTCTACGATGTTGCTTTGCATGAGGCAGGCTGGCTAGACCGCATTTGCGAGGCAGTGGGTTTAGCGCCAGTGCGACCGTTATGGCATCACGATACGCTGCAGATAATCAACGAGTTCATAGATGCTGGTTTCAAGGCAACCGTGGTCAGAACCAAAAACGAAGTATTGGGTGTGGAGTGGCTTGGAAGACAAGTGAACAAGCAGTTCTTAGCTGAACTTCCAGCGAATGTGGACCCATGCGGCGAAAACGGCGAGTTTCACACGTTTGTAACGGATGGACCAAACTTCAAAAACAGCATAGAGATTCTTGAAACGGAAACGACAACGTTAAATGGCTACGGACGTTTAGAAATTAAACGCTTCAAAACTAAACCAAAATGATAGGTAGTTAAAAAGTGAAAAGAATCTTCGACGTGCTGCTAGTTCAGAACGAGTTGAAAGGCGAAGCTTTCGTTGATGACATGCGCGGTAAAAAACCGTTATTTGTCTGCACGATAGCTACGACGGAAACTGCCAAGATACCCAGCATATCCGCAGCTGGGAAATACCCTGAATTCACGGATTACACGCCACCTGCAGACGCTGAGTTGCTTCTGCTGGGTAAATGCAAGTGCATCGCTGGCGTGCCTGTGACGCCTGAAGGGATACCTACACCAGCTTTGATAACGATGTCTGCTTTGCGACTTGCGGATATACCTGTGCTTGTTGCCAGTGGAGGGTTAAAAGTGAAGCCTCATGTGCCTTTTCTGGAGTTAGGCGGAAACCCAGGTAAAGACATCAAAACTGGCAATGCAGTTGAGAACGTTGAAGAAGTCATTCAGCGAGCAAAGATGGCTGGGGAAAGCTTGGCTAAGACTGCAGATTACCTTGTGATTGGAGAGAGTATTCCTGGCGGAACAACCACGGCGCTGGGTGTCCTGTTAGCTATGGGTGTAGACGCTGAAGGCAAAGTCAGTAGTAGTATGCCTGAAAATCCTCATGGGTTGAAAGTTGGAACTGTTAAGGCTGGGTTGGCTGCTGCGGGCGAAAGTTTTGGTAGTTTGGCAGAAAACCCCCTTAAGGCGATTGCTTGCGTGGGTGACCCTATGATGCCTGCGTTTGCGGGGTTAGTGATTGGTGCTGCTTCACAGGTTCCTGTTTTGATGGCTGGCGGGACTCAGATGTGCGGCGTGTTAGCCATCGTTAACGCTTTGAAGCCTGATGTGCTATGCAATGTGGCTATTGGCACTACAAAGTGGGTTGTGAATGACCGTTCTTCTGACATTAGGAGTATTGTTGCTCAGATTGCAGATGTGCCTGTTTTGGCGGCTGACTTGGACTTTGGCTCTTCTCGTTTCAGCGGGTTAAAGGCTTATGAGCAAGGTGTTGTCAAAGAAGGTGTTGGCGCTGGTGGCGCTGCCATAGCGGCGATGGTTAAGTTGGAAGGTGCTGTGACTAAGGAGATGCTGCTTAAGGAGATTGAGCGGGATTACGCGTTGTTGATGGAAACGAAGTGATGGGACGGGATGCTTAAAGAGATTAAAAACCTCTTGTCTTTTCTCACCGCTATCCCAATACGCATGGATAAGGACTGTTTGGCTGATTCTGCGAAATGCATGTTTCTCTTTCCCTTGGTAGGCGCGTTTCTTGGTTTGCTCGCTGGTGCGTTCGCTTGGGCGACTTCGCTTGTTCTTCCCGGCTTGGTGGTTGGCGCGTTAACGTTAGGCGTTTTGCTGCTGCTCACTGGACTACACCACACTGATGGATTGTTGGATTTTGGTGACGGCGTAATGGCTCACGGCTCAGCGGAGCGGAAAATCGAGATTATGCATGACCAGTTAACTGGTGCTGGAGGCTTAAGCTTAGGAATCATGACGTTTTTGGTTACCGCTTTTGCTATTGCCGAGTTTGATAGTGGCGTCATAATTCAAAGCCTGATAGTAGCTGAGGTTTCAGCGAAGCTTGCCATGGTTGTTGCCACTTGGGCTGGAAGAGCCGTGCACACGGGCATGAATTCGCCTTTCATGGTGGCCATGCATGGCAAGTATGGCAACGTGCGTTTAATTGCGGCTTTGGCTATTTCCGCTGTAATAGCTGTGCCTTTGCTGTGGTTGGCAGGCATAATTACTTTGTTGGCAGGCGTGATTGCGGGTTTAGTTATGGTCGGAATTGCGCATAAGCACTTCAACGGCGTGACAGGCGACGTGTTGGGTGCAACGAATGAGCTTGCGCGGATGGTTTCGCTGGTTGTTTTGTTGGCTGTGATGTTATGGGTGTAACGGCGCTGGTCATGGCAGGCGGGAAAGGTTCGCGGATGGCGCTTGCCGAAGAGAAGCCGTTGCTCAGGGTAGGCGGCAAACCCGTTATTGAACATGTTCTTGCAGCGTTGGAAAACGCCGAGAAAGTAGATGCCATAGTTGTTGCTGTGAGCGATTACACTCCTAAAACTGTTGAGCACTTGGCAAAGTTTCCTGTTAAGGTTGTTAAGACTCCTGGGAAAGAGTATGTTTCTGACATGGGTTACGCGGTTAAAACGCTTAAGCTGCAGGCGGTTTTGGCTTTGGCGGCTGATTTGCCGTTAATCACGAGTGAAATAATCGACGAGGTTGTTAGGCGCTATGAGGAGTGCGGGAAGCCTGCGTTGACGGTTACTGTGCCTATGACTGCAAAGACAAGGCTGGGTTTAGGCGGAGAATACGCTTTTGAGGTTGAGGGCGAACTGGTGGTTCCTGCTGGAATCAACGTGATTGACGGCAGCAGAATTGACGAAGAGGAATTGGATGATGCAGTTTGCATATTGGATAGGAGTGAGGTTGCGGTGAACATTAACACGGTTCAGGAGCTGAAAATAGCTGAGGAACTGTTCCAGAAAAAGCGCTTAGAGAAGTAGCTGAACTGACGTGCTCAGCGGAGACTATAGCCTCCCTTATATCTAGTTTCAATGTTGTTGTGCCGCAGGTGCTCAAGCTTTGTTTCTTATCTTGTTTGTTTCCGTGGTCATTTTTTTGACGAATTCTTTCAGGTTTTCCGCTTGCCCGTAAACTATCATGCGCCCGTCCTTCTGTGTGCTGACAGAAAGGCTTGTTTCTTTTGCAAACTGCCTTATTCTTTCAGCGGTCAAGTTAGCTAACGGCTCAACGCGAATCCATTTTTGGTCCCGTGGAACACCTGCAATGAAACGCAATTCTCCAGTGTCCTCGTTGCCCATTTCGCAGTTGGCTTTTTCCAAACGTCTAAGCCACTTGTCAATGTGCTCAGCAGCAAAGTGTTTCTGGGCTTCAGTTACCAAGGCCGCTTCGACACTGCCAAGATATTCGTCAATTTTCAGGCTGTTTTCGCCGTGGCCCTCAGACGCGCCGACAATGTTAATCATTGTTCTTGCCGCTTTCAAGTCGTTCATGGCCCTTTCGGGGATGGTTAATTGTTTTTTTCGAAATTCGGTTATGATTTCATCCAATACTTTCCAAACAGCTAAGTATCCCATGTGACGTTGCCTCGCGTGTTTGAAACTAGATTTGGCATCGGTGCTTTAAAGTTTAGGGGCACTGGTTTACGCTTTGGCAGAACCCGCAGGCTTCTGTGGTAACGGCGGGGTCGAACGCCTTGTGAATTTCACAGAGGAGCCCTTTTGCTCGGAGGGTTTTGCAGATACTGCAGAACGAAAGCAATGTTTCTTTTTGGACTGCGGTGCCTTTAACAAGGTAATCCGCGTGTTTCGTTACTAGTGTTGTGATGTCGGGGTCGCTTTCCAAGTTCAACGAGGTCCCGCGTAGCTTTGCTTGGTAGAGGCTTATGGCTGGCTGGCTTATGTCGAGAAGCTTTGCGGCTTCCGCCTGCTTCAGATTGTATCTGTCTGTGAGTTCGTTGGCTATCATAGCGCGGATTGACGGCAAGGCGCATTTCACTGCAACTTCGCAAGGGGTCAGCATTTTCGTTCGCCGTCACTTGTTTATCTTGGAAGGTGTACATATATTTTATTACTATTGTAATTTTGGGCAGGCGGAAGAAAACTGTAGGAACCATGACCCCTTGGTTGAAACTTGCAGGAAACTCAAATCTATTTGAAGCTTCGTTTTGGAGACTGCTCGAAGTCTGTGTTACTCTTTCTGAGAATGATGTGCTAAAAGCATAAATACCCCTGCGGTGAGAAATGTAAATTGCGAGTGGTGAAGGTTTATGGGTCTCGGTTGGAAGGATTGGACTCGAAATGACATCATCTATGGACTTATCGTTCCTCTTGTTGTGGTTTTGGTCATCGTAGGTCTCTCTCGGTTGGGTTCAGTTTTTGGAATGGGGTCTTTTGGGATTATCATCGGCATAGTAAGTGGAATAGAGGAAATGGTCATCATCGTTGGGGTTCCGTTGCTGCTTGGGTTGGTTTGGAACAGATGGGCTGGTGGAGCTTCAGGGTTTTTGCTCGGTAGCCTTTTTGCTCTCTACTGGGCTGACAAGTTTAGCATGTCCTCTTCCTATGGGATGCATGCAAGTGCGGGCACACTTCTGTTAGGATACGTTGTCAGCGCCATTTTTATCGGTTATACGGCTGGAGCTTTGAATAAACGCTCAGAAGATTTTAAGCGAATGATTATCTCTGGCTTGATTGCAGCAACGATTGGCGGGTTATTACTTTTTGGAGCCTTTCAACTTTCGCCTGCTAATGTAGTAACTGGCTTGGATGGTTTTCTGCTTACTGTGTTGCCTCGCGTAGCCTGTGGAGTAATAACTCCCGCAATAGCCAAGGTTTTCATGTGGTACGGAATGACAGCGAACAAAAAACCAAATATGTAGCCTGCAGCTTTTAGTCAATTTGGAAGAGTGCTGATGGGTTATCCTTTTTGTGAACGAAAAAATTGTATAAATTGGAAAGAAGGGCGTTGCTCTTTAAAAAATCCAGAAAAGAATGGCGAATCTTGTCTTGATTTCGAGGACACAATGGATTTTTTTAGGCTGAAAGCAGATGCGATAAAAGGAACACTTGGCTGAGTTCACAGCCGTGCCTTCAGGTTGGGACTGACTTATTTTTCGCAGTCAAAGCAAACGTCTTTTTCTCTGTTTGTCCAGTATTGTTTACCGCATACTTTACATGTAGTTTTCCAAATCAGGTTCTTTTCATCTTTCGGTTTTTGCGGGTAAACTGTGTTTGTTGAGGGAAACTGTATGGCTCTGTTGTGGCAAAGGGGTGCACATGCTGAGCATTTAGGTACGCTGCAGTTCTTTCCGCAGTTAGCTGGGTTGGCGACTACGGCTTTGCCGTTTTGGAAGACGAAAACGTCGTTAGGGCAGAATTCCACGCAGCGTGGTTTTCCAGTTTTGGCGCAGCCATCGCATTTATCGGAAAAGATTAGGGGAAACCACAGTTCATTCGTGTTCGCCAAATTATTCACCAACAGGCGCACATGTCAGGTTTGTTCTTTTCGCAATTTGCTGATGATTTTTCCAACTTCTCTTTTTGAAGGGTGACTGATGGCACCAGACGGGCATATGCCGTCGCAACCATTGCAGAACACTACACAATTATTTGGGTTTTTTACGACAGGTCTCTTTTTTCCCTGTTTCTCTTCAAATTCGTACACGCCAAGTTTACAGTAGTCCACGCATTTTCCGCAACTGATGCACTTTGCATAGTCTATTGTGGGGTACCAAGGTATTTTGTTTCGCGGGACGCTTTCAGATTTTTCTTTTTTCAACCGTGTTGCTTCCTTGCTTTCACAGTGCTTTCTTTGCGTCGACAAATATGCGTATCAATAACAATATTTAAATTTTATTATGGTCTATGTCTGTCAAGCAAAAGCTAAGCCGTAAGTGAGAGGCAATGCCGAAAGAAGAAAAGAGGAAAAATTGGAAGGAAAGGCAGCGGGAAAGACAGATGAAACAGCAATTGGCTGAAGAAGCAGCCAGTAAGCAAACTAAAAGCAACACTAAGAGAAAGCATAAATTGCCCAAAGGAACGATGGTTTTTGCGATTGTTCTCGCTGCTTTGTTACTCAGCGCCAGTGCCTATGGGGTTTGGCAGTATTATGAGGGACAAAGACCGCCCGAGATCGGCGGCAATATAGACGCTTCTGCAAGTTTGAATGTTCCAGCTCCAAATTTCTCTTTAACAGATATCAACGGGACACGTGTGTCTCTTAGCCAATTCAAAGGAAAAGCCATCGGGATTCATTTTATGGCTGTCGGCTGCCACGGGCAGATATACGACGTGAATGACTACATGCTTAGTGAGCTGCATCGTTTATGTGGCATTTATTGTGGAAATGGATCAATGACTTTTCTAACAGTCGCGGTGGCAACCTGCGAGAACAGTCAGCTTGACCAGCTTCGTGGGAATTATAGTGCAAATTGGATTTTAGGAAACGACTACGATGATGAAGTTTTAGACATCGTTAACGCCTATATGCCTTTTGAAATATATGATGGCTCAGTTGTTCTAATCGACAAAGCTTTCAACGTTACAGAAGTTTACTCTCCAGGTGTATCATCGGGGACCCTAGCTTCAAGAGTACGGCAGATGCTGCAAGTGTGATGCGGAAATGCTTGAGGAGTACATCGGCTTATTCATAATGGGAATTGCAACTTTTCTTTCACCTTGCTCCATTGCTTTGATCTCAGTTTATCTGACGTACGCTACTGGCATTAGCAAGAGTACATTGAAGGGATTTCTAATCGGCTGCAGTTTCACTTTGGCTATGTGTTTGGTTTTCTTCTTTTTAGGATATGCCATTACTTCTCTTGTTCCTCTGCAGTTGCTTGACTATGAACTGTTTTTAGGCTTGGCGGGTGTTCTGCTTATCCTTTTTGGGCTTAACAATTTGGGTTTGTTCGCAAAGCTAGGTTTAACAACTCGCTGGGGAAGTTCCCTGAATGAGCGCGTGAACAGTTTGAAATTAAATGCGTTGACACGGGTTTCAAAGTATAATCATGTTTTGAGTGCTTTCCTTTTTGGATTAGTAATTTCTGTTGCCTTAGGGCCATGCTCGCTCTCAATAGTATTGCCCGTTATACTAATGACTATGTTTACTGCACCAACGCCTTTTCATGGGGGTCTTTTACTTCTCATGTTTGGTTTAGGTCATGCTTTGCCAGTAATAGCGTTAAGCACTGTGCTGGCAACTACGCGGAAACTGGTAAGCCAGAAAATATCTGAGAAAAACGAGTGGCTGGCAAAAGGCTTTGGAGTTGCCTTTCTAGTAATTGGCATAATCATGGTTGGATACGCAGTAGGAGGTGCTTTGCTATAAGTAAGAGACTCAAAGTTGAAGTCTTTTTTCCCTTCGGCTCATGCGCGTGTACGTATGCATCTTTGATGGAAAAAGTAGGGCGTGTGACTTCACGGTTTAAGGATTCTGTTGATGTCCAAATGAAATCTACTGCGTCAAAAGAAGCGCGTGAATACGGCATCCGAGACTCGTGTGTCATGGTAGATGGAGTGATTAGGCTTTCTGCAGACTTTGATGAAAAAGAGCTTGAAGAAGCAATAATCAAGAGAAGCGCAGACATTGCATAACCAGATTCTATTTCTCTTTTTTCTAAACATTGGATGCGCAGTATATAACAATATTTAAATATTTACTCTCGCCATTCTTCCGTAATGCCCTCTCTAATCGGCAACAAGAATAGGTTCAAAGCCAAAGTCTTCAAGGCTCTGTCAGACCCAGTTCGGCTTGACATATTGGAGTTTCTGCGCGACGGAGAGAAATGTGTATGCGAAATTATCCCTCATGTTACGCTTATCCAGCCAGTAGTTTCTCGCCACTTAAGGATCCTGAAAGAATGCGGACTCGTCAGGGATAGAAAAGACGGAAACAGAAGACTTTACTCTATAACAGATCCGCAAATATTCCGAATTATTGATGGTGTAACTCCTGAGTTTGTTGCTACTCTCGCCAACGAGGTTTTAGAGCAAATAGGGTGTCGCTGAGTGGAGAATGACGAAAAATGGAAAGCAAACGGGAACACGTGAAGAAAGAGTTGTCTTTGGGACTTTGGGAAAAATACTTGACGCTTTGGATAGCTATCTGCATTGTTGTAGGCTTGCTGGTTGGAAGGTTTTTCCCAGCTTTTGGAGAGTTTATGGATTCGCTCAAGTTTGCTCAGTTGTCAATTCCTATTGGGATTTTGCTGTTTTTCATGATGTACCCCACAGTGGTTGGAATAAGATTCAGTGACGTTAAAAAGGCGGCAAAAAACCCTAAACCGCTCCTCGTCACGATAATTGCTAATTGGGTAATTGCCCCGCCGCTGATGACGTTTCTGGCTAACACCTTCTTAGCTGGGAGCCCTCAATACATTCCTGGATTAATTCTTCTTGGCTTGTCTCCTTGTACTGCAATGGTGATGTGGTGGATGTTTCTGGCAAGAGGCGACATGGCTCAAGGCCTAATTAACACGGCAGTTAACGCTCTGCTAATGCTGGTACTTTACGCTCCATTGGCTGCACTATATTTAGGTGTAAGCGGAATCCCTGTGCCTTGGGATTTAATAGGCGTCAGCGTACTCGTTTTCATCGCGCTTCCTGTGGCGTCAGGCGCCATTTCACGCACGGTAATACTCCGCAGGAAAGGCGAGGAATGGTTCAAGGACGTCTACAACCCTGCAGTAGGTAAAATATCCATCATTGCCCTTCTTGTAACTTTGATTGTGCTGTTTTCGTTCGCAGGCCAAAGAATCCTTGATAACCCGTTGCTTGTTGGCTATCTCGCGCTACCTAACCTTTTGCATTACGCTATTATGATTTCTTGGACTTATCCCCTAGGGTATTTTCTGGGGTGGAAGTACGAATCAGTCATAGATACCACTCTCATCGGCAGCAGCAGCCATTTTGAAGTGGCAATCGCAGTAGCAGTCACCCTATACGGCATTGGATCAGGAGCTGCATTGGCTACCGTGATTGGGCCTCTATTAGAGGTACCTTTGATGCTTTCAGTTGTCAAACTGGGGCTGCGAACCAGAAAATACTTTCCACGGAAAAAGCCGCCTGTTTAGGTTGTCCAGAATGAGAAAACCTGCAGGTCCTCCCGCCCAAACGCGCTTTTAATGAACTTGATTACGTCCTCGTCTTGCAGGCAGCGATTGCCCCACTTGTCTTCACGTATCGGGATGCCCGTTTCCCTCAGCGCGTTTCCTTTCGGGAAATCCAGATACACATAATAACCGCTTCGCGCGGGCAAAATCAGCCGCAAGCATGTAGGGTCTTTGGTTTTGGACATGGCGTTCTGGTCGATGCTGTAAACCACCGCGTCAGGCTTCGACTCGATGGTTAAACGCTTGAACTCTTCCCATGTTCTAACGCGAGTATACCTTTCGCTCACGTGCACCCCTGCCTGCTTACAAAGCTATTCGTTCGGTTAATCTTTCGCGGCGCCCGTCATCGTCTTCGCCAGCCTCGGAATGTTGTCAACGCTGCTTTTCGGCTCCAGCAACTCCTGCACAAGCTTGAATTGCCGCTGGTAAATGTGACAGTTCTTCGAGTGAAAAATCAGCTTGCCCGTTTTCAACAAAAGATTGCCCCGCCTGTTAATCTCCGAAACAAAAGCTTCATTGAACAACTGCAAGCCTGCGATGTTAGCTGGCAAACCAGCGTACGCATCCCACGAACGGAAATAACACGTTAAATGCAGTTTACCGTCAAGAATTTCCGTGTCAATCAAGCTTAAACATGGCGGTTCATGCCGCTTGTTGTCCACGTACTTCTTTATGTCCTGAGGCAGCCTGATGACAAGCGTAACTTGCCTATCGTTCTGCTCCTGCACGTAACGGTCTACGGCTTCACTTATCTGGTTGATGGGATGGTTGAGCCTGCTTCCGTACGTGTACGTTTCATCTTGTTTCTCGCCGCACCACAAATACTCCAGCGCGTAGCCGCGGATGTATTTGATGTCGCAGGGTGCCTTGTCGCTGACCAGCGGTCGGGTTTCGGGACGGTTGATTTCTATGGTTAGATTGAGCTTTTTGGTTTCTGTTTCTTCGGAGCCGTAGCCCACGTGGAAAGTGTCTCCTTCGTTCCAGATGTGCCTTAAGGCTTGGAACCACGCGTCTGGGCAGTCAAACGCTGTTATTTTAACATGTTTCATAGCATGTTTCTCTCCAGAACCACCAATCAAATAATGCGTCAAAACTATTTCTGCCCTTTCAACAATATAAATCTGCGCAGTTCCCCCTGTATGTAGCTTAAGCCGTTATGCAACGAGCCAAAGAAGCAGTGTGGTTTTTTTGTGAAAAAAGGAAGAAGGGTGTGGTTGTTTAGGTGGTCATGTAGTATTTCACTGTAACTGGTATCTGCGAGGGTGGAAACCCAAATCCAGTCGGGTCGGTCCAGTCTCCGCGGTAAGCTGTCACAACTAGTCCTGAGCCTTTCACGGTGTAAGTTGCAACGTAAGTTGTGGCGTAACCATTATCGAAATCAGAAGCAAAGTTGTCAACTTCAAAAGTTGCGCCCTGAATAGTGAAGTTAACGGCGAGTCGGTAACCGTATGGATAAGTAGTTGTGACAATCAACGTCACCTCTTTGTATCCAGTAGTGTTAAGGTTCAAAGCCTCCACCATAGACGCAGTTGAGGCAATAGTCGTGTTTACAGTTCCAGTTTTTGTCGTGTGCAGCCATCCTGAAACATCCACGTTCACCGGCTCCTCGTCATCTATCGTTACCTCGCCATCGAACGTTACTGACCCTGACTGGGGATTAGTCACATTCACATTCAACGGCGTGGAATCATCAACGTTAACTGGAGATTGGATGTCAGTGACAGAGACTTCGCCGTCAACTTGAACTGTTCCGTCAACGGTTACTTCACCCTCAACAGGAATTGGATCTGTATTCACGATTTGCACTGTTCCTGCGACATTCAATAGGCTATTTCTCATAATTACGGGAATTTCCTGTCCCGCCCTGTTCATCACTACGACTTCCATCCACGACTTCGGATTGTTTCCCGCAAAAACAGTTGAAGAACACAGCAATGCAGCGAGTGCCACGCTAACAACTACAATCGTTACGAGTTTCTCAATTTTCACATGTGTCACCTCCCAAGTGGAGAGGAGTTTAGCTACCATTGCCTGTTGAAGGTTTATAAAAACAGTGTAGAAAGAGAACTACAGAACACAGTTAAAGAACAAAACTCCAAACACTTCGCGCTTTCCCAAGTTAGCTCCATCGCCTAACAAAAATTGCGGTGTAAGTTACAACAAAAGAAAAGAGAACTTGCCAACCATCTAAATCTGTGCAGTTTCAGAATGTATAGGTAACGCAGTTTTAACTTGTGCACTCTGGATGTATAGGTAGACAAAGTCACGAGCAAATTATGCCTTGTCAAGAAATCTTGACTAAGGTTTGGTCAAGAAACCTTTACAAAAAGTCTTTTATCGAAAACAGGCAACTATTCTAGTTGGGCGGCTGCTTGTGAACAAGAACTTACTCGTAAGCCCGTTCTTACTCATCATGATTGGCGGCTTCGCGTTGGGTTACGCGTTAAATTTTGGCACGGTACAAGCTGCTACAGAAGTTATTGGAACGCTCACTTCAAATACGACTTGGACGAAAGCAAACAGCCCTTACATACTTACTGGGAATGTTCTCGTAAATAATGGGGTAACTTTAACGATAGAAGCTGGAGTCACAGTAAACTTTGTGGGCTATTACATAGCAGTTAACGGCACTCTGGTCGCAGTAGGCAGCACCACCAACCAGATAACGTTTACAGGCGGAATTCACGGTATTGGACCACTCATATTTACGCAATACAGCACCAGCTGGGACGAGCAAACTGGTTTAGGCAGCATAATTGAGAATGCAAATGGTGTTTCTGCGAACATCACTAACGTTTCTCCAAAGATAGCTAACAGCTCTGTTGGTCTGCTCGCCATTAACGGTGGATCACCCATTATTTCATATAACAACATTATTGATGAAGTCAATGTTTATGGTGGCACCCCTTTGATTTCGAATAACAATTTCAACGCCACCAACACTAATAATTGCCAAATCACCATTTACGGCGGCTCGCCCATTATTTCACATAACAACATGACCGGGACATTAAAAACCATAAATGGCGGAGACCAAACAATATATCTCCCAAAATACGGCATCAAACTTAGTGGAGATGATATTAACGCGTACATTTCTAATAACACCATTTCTGGTCATAACGAAGCAGGCATTATCGCCATTTCAGGTTTCGCAACAATTGAAAGGAATTTCATCACTAATGGAGACCACTATGGAATTTCCATTTTAGGGAACGCCACCCTAATAATTCAAAATAACACAATTACAAATAATCACAGCGGGATTGGCGCCACTTCGCCTTCTAGCTTAACAATCACTCACAACAACATCGAAAACAACACATTTTTCAGCATTTTCTTAGGTTCGACCGCAACTGATAATGCTAATCCAAACAATGTAAATGCTGCTAACAATTGGTGGGGAACCACTGACACACAAACAATAGATCAAACAATATACGACTCTAAAGATGATTATATTTTAGGCACAGTAACTTTCGTTCCCTTCTTAACAGAGCCGAATCCACAGGCGATGCCCGAGCCAAACGCCATCATACCAACCTCCAGCGCATCACCTTCATCTTCGCCAACTCCAAGTCCATCCGCAAATCCAATATCTTCCCCTTCGTCTCAGAGTCCAACGGCGACGCCAGACCAATCAAACACCGAAGGTACAACTGCATTAGAACTCAATGGAATAGAAATAGCTTTGTTAATTGCAGTAATCGTTCTAGCTGTGCTTTTGAGCGTTTCAGTTGCACTTTTGTTCCAGAAAAAGAGGTAACTTGCTCTGACTCTGCTTTCCAAAAACCTTCAATCACATGGTTTTAGACACATGTAAATTGTGTTAAATTCTGCAATAGTGTAATTAAAACAATAAAAAATTAGGAGGGTTTTAGTATGGGGGCATTCCGCCCATGCCCATTCCACCCATACCACCCATGCCGCCCATACCGCCTGGAGGCATCGGAGGCATCTTGCCGCCGCCCTTAATGGCAATCAAATCGTCAATCTTCAAAATCATGTTCGCAGCTTCAGTGGCTGACTTAACGACCTGCTGTTTCACGCGCAGCGGCTCCAGAACCACCAAGTCAATCATGCTCTTGATTTTGCCCGTGGACACGTCAATGCCGAAGTACTTGTTGTCCGCGTTCTCATGTGCAGCTCTCAGCGCCACCATGACGTCTATGGGGTCTAACCCAGCGTTCTCCGCAAGCGTCAACGGCACCGCTTCCACAGCCTCTGCGAAAGCTTCAATCGCCAACTGCTCTCGTCCACCAACTTTTACAGCGTAGCTCTTCAAGCCCTTCGCCATCTCCGCTTCAGGTGCACCACCGCCCGCAATAATCTTACCATCCTCAACCGCGTTCCTAACCACACATAAACTGTCATGCAGCGAACGCTCAGCCTCATCAATCACATGGCTTGAACCGCCTCTGATGACTACGGTTACTGCCTTCGGATTCCTGCATTCCCGCACGTAAATAAGCTTGTCATCGCCAATTTTTGCTTCCTCCACCTTCTTAGCGTTTCCGAGAACGTCAGTGGCCAAATCCTTAACGCTGCCAACTGCTTTGCCGCCTGTTGCGCGAGCAAGCTTCTCCATGTCGCTGCTGCTTACACTTTTCACCGCGAGTACGCCGTGTTTCGCCAAGAAGTGCAGCACCATGTCATCGATGCCTTTTTGACAGAAAACCACGTTCGCGCCTGCTTTGGCGACAGCGTCAGCCATCTCTTTCAACATGCCTTCCTCCTGCTTCAGAAAAGCTTCAATCTGATCGGGGCTTTCAATGTTAATTTTCGCGTCGAACTCTGTTTTCTCAATCTCCAGCTTAGCATCAAGCAACGCGATTTTAGCGTTGTCAACGACCTTCGGCATTTGAGAGCTGGCAACTTCTTTGTCGATTACAATGCCCTTAACAAGCTCTGTCTCGTCCAAGCTTTTGCCGTTCTTCTTGACGATTTTTATCAAGTCAATGTCAGCTTTAAACTTACCATTCACTTCTTCAGCCACTTGTTTAACCGCGTCAACGGTTACCTTGGAGAAGTGGTCTGCAGCCACGGTGATGCCCTTGCTGGCTAAAGATGTTGCCGCCACCTTCCGCAGGGTCTCATCATCCTTTATGCTTAAGGGTATGGCTAATTTACTCAAAATTTCTTGTGCTTTCTCGCTGGCTTTTTTGTAGCCTTCAATGATAATTGTGGGGTGCACGTTCTTGTCCAGCAAGGCTTCAGCTTTGGCAAGTAATTCTCCGGCTAGAACCACGGCGGTGGTTGTTCCGTCGCCGACTTCGTTGTCCTGTGCTTTAGCTACTTCCACAAGCATTTTCGCTGCTGGATGCTGCACATCAAGTTCTTTCATTATGGTTGCGCCGTCGTTTGTTATGGCAACGTCGCCTATGCTGCTGACCAGCATCTTGTCCATTCCGCATGGACCCAAAGTGGTCTTTACGGTCTCAGCCACGATTTTCGCAGCCATAATATTGTTCTTTTGGGCTTCTCGTCCTGTTGATCTTCCTGTGCCTTCTTTTAACACTAAAACTGGGACAGTATTTCCGTTAGACATTCTTTCTCACCAATTTTTCTTGTTGCTATATAATACGTTGAATTCTAAACGGAACAGTTCTACCTTCGATATAAGTTTTTCTTTGTGTTATTCAACTCTGATAATGTTGTAAGCTGAAGCTTTGCGGAGCCTGTTCATAACCGCTAAACCTAAACCTTCCGCAGGTACACCCTCAGCAATTATCACGTCTACCCCTTCAACGTCAAACTCTCTCAGAAACCTGAACAGGTTTCGGGCGACCACTGCCAAGTTGAAGCGGCTGCCCAGCGACTTCACCACATCCGCTTTGTACGCCGCCGCGGTTTCGTCAGTAGCTAAAACACCCAGTTTGCACGCGTCCAGCCTATACGAAGCAATCAACTCCTTAATTTTAGCGGTGACAGCTGCAACCGAGCCTTCCACCAGAACCACTTTCGCGTTCGGCGCATAATGCTTATGCCGCATCCCAGGAGACCGCGCTTTGCCCAGGGGCAGTTCTTTTTCAGCAGCAACAAACGGATGCAGCCTCACATCACCAACAGCCTGCTTTAACGCTTCGAACGGTGTTCCGCCGGGGCGAAGCACCATTGGTGGGTCAACGTTCGTGTCCAGCACGGTGGATTCCACGCCTATGTGTGTTGAGCTACCATCCAGAATCGCGTCGATTCTTCCGTTAAGGTCGTCGTAAACATGCTTAGCTGAGGTTGGGCTGGGTTTTCCTGCCAAGTTTGCGCTTGGCGCAGCAATTGGGCAGTGGCTTTCTCTAATCAGCGCTAAGGCAACGTTATGCTGCGGCATCCTGACGGCAATTGTGTCCAAGCTTGCGACTGTCACGTCGGGAACGATGCTTGAACGTTTGAAAACCAAGGTTAATGGTCCAGGCCAAAACTTGCTCATCAGTTTTGCGGCTTTAGGCGGAACTCGCGCGGCTAGCTTGTAAACGTCATTTATGTTTTCTACATGAACTATTGGCGGATTATCTAGTGGTCGCTTTTTTGCTTCGAATAGTGCCAAAATAGCTTTAGCGTTTAGTGCGTCTGCACCTAAGCCGTAGACTGTTTCGGTTGGAAATGCCACTAAGCCGCCTTTTTTGATGAACGCTGCTGCTGCTTGCACTTTTTCGGGTTCGGGTTTCTGCGGGTCTACTTTTAGCATTAGCGTGTTTTTCATTGTAATGCCTTATTCATTAATGCGTGTGCTTGCTCTTAAAGGTGAAAAAAGTATTCTTCAGTTTTTCGCCATGCGGCTTGCGGAGAGTTTTCGTTAAACGATGTAGTAATCTAAAACTTTTTTGATGCGTTTGGGTGTGTCTTGCGTTGCGGAGAGTTCCCGTAAAAGCTTTATTACCTCTGGCTGAGCGCGGGCGATGTCTGTTAAGCTGGCTAAGCCCACCAAGCGGTTCTGGTCAACTACTAACAGTTTCTTTATTTTCTTCTCAAACATCAAACGTGCCGCTTCTTCCAAATCCATGTTAGACGCAATAACGATTAACGGACTTGACATTATGTCTTTAACCATAGTCTTTTTCGCGTTTTTGCTCTCTGCAATTATGCGTTTCAAAAGGTCTCGTTCAGTAACTATGCCTACTGCCTTTCCTTTTCGGGTAGCGATTATGGAGCCTATTTCAAATTGGTTCATGATGTCGACGGCTTCTTTAACCGAAACATTTTCGTCTATCGTAACGACTTCTCTGACCATTACGTCTCCGATTTTCAACGAACCCTTATCTTTATCCAATTTCTCCTGAGCCACTGAAATCACCCATTTTACTAAATTCTTAACCATGAGGCATATAAAAACTACTCAAAACAGCTGCTATTTAGAAACTACAACAAAATCGTCCTATTCTTTGAGTTTCAGCACAACAGAAGTTTCTATTTGTCGTTCAGGAATACTCCAGTATTCTCTGAGTAAACGATTTTTTTCTTTGGTTGGCACAAGCGTGAAACCGTGCTTCTCGTAGAAGCGAACCGCCCAGTAAGCGGCTTCCCAAGTGCCCACCAACACCGTGTCCGTTAACGCTAAACTCATAAGGTACTTGAGCAGTTTTTCTCCATTTCCTCGTCTCTGATGCGCCGTAAGTACGTAGGCGTGCCTAATCAAAGTAACGTCTTTGACAAGTTGAATACCCATGACCGCCACTAAAACGTCGTTTTCTATCCAACCGTAGAATTCTACTCCGCTTTCAATTTCGCTTTTAAGCTCGCTGGCTGGCATGTACGGTTCGTGCCATCTGTCCTGTGGAATTACGCCCTTGTAAGCCTGAGCAGCATCGTTAACAACCATTAGTATCGCATCAAACTCAGAAGACGCCAGCTTGCGACTCATTTCTTTTCATCCAATTGCCAAGATAAACGTGGAATGAGGCTATATTTTTTCGGCTTCTTTCTGTTTGTCTTTTTGAAGCACTTTCTCAATTAGGTGCATGAAAAACGCTTGTGCCTGCATTTCGTTAAGCCTTTCCAGATAGACAGATGCCAACGCGATTTTGCCTTTTTTTGAGGCTACGTGCTCGGCGAACATGCGAGCTGAAATCGTGTTTCTGTCACCTAAAAGCACTGACGACGTGACTATACCCAGCAAATCCTTAGGATTAGGCACAGCCACTGCCAAAGTTCCCAGTTTATCCTCTTTCTCGCTAAGCATTATAAGACATGAGTTCTTGGATTCCACGTAAACAGCTAAAAAGCGCGTGTCCTGCTCAAATAACTCTTCTTTCACGACTTTGGCGCGTTCCATTTCACCTGTCTCCAACGCCCTGCACACATTTTGCAGGCGCTGTCCTGCTCTTATGCAAGAATTGCTTAAAAAGACTTCACGTTCTAGGTGTCACCGTTGTTTGTTGTGCTCAGCGTAACTATCACCAACTTTTGTTCAGTGTAAGTTTATTCAGTCACACATGAGGGATGTATCTTTGCTCTCAAGTTTGTGTTTTCGGCTTTTGCCCCGATGATATTTATAGCTTACGGCTTCACTATTAAGACACTTCACAAGCGGAGATACTATTATGACAGAAACGCGTGCGGCAACGGTTTTGCAGATACTGCGACAAGCACTAGCCCTGCCTGCGTGGACTAAATCAAAACGTGACCCGTTTGAAACGTTAATTGTAACGATTATTTCACAAAATACCGCGGACAGAAACACCGCGAGAGCCTTCGAAAACCTCTCGAAGCAGTTCGAAATAACCCCCGAAGCTCTCGCAAACGCGGAAACCAGCCAAATTGAAGACTGCTTGCGCACGGCTGGACTTTACAAGAGCAAAGCCCAAACAATCAAGCACGTTTCAAAAACGATACTCGAAGATTTCCACGGCACCCTAGCACCCATATTGGCGCTGCCGCTAGAAGAGGCAAGAAAAACGCTCATCCAATTCCAAGGTGTAGGACCGAAAACAGCCGATGTTGTACTGCTCTTCTCAGCAATGCAGCCCACTATTCCCGTGGACACGCATGTGAACCGCGTGGCAAAACGCCTAGACTTTGCGCCTGCAAACAGCGACTACGAAACTGTCCGCAGAAACCTCCAACTGCTCTACAACCCAAACGATTACTTAGCAGTACACGTGCTGTTGATTGCACATGGCAGAAAATACTGCAAAGCTAGATACCCGCTCTGCCCGCAGTGCCCCGTGAACATGCGCTGCCCATCAAAAGGACTCTGGGATTAACGATGGTCAAGTTACCAGCGAAAGTTGCAGGCTATTTTCCGTACGCAACCGTGCGCCCGTTTCAAGACCAGTTTATAGAAACGATTTTTGACGCTGTTGAAGACCGTTGCTCAGTGCTAATCGAAGGCAGCAACGGCTTAGGTAAAACCATCTCTGCGCTTTCAGCATGTCTTCCAACTGCGGTTGAAAACGACTTGAAAATATTGTACGTGGCGAGAACCCACAGGCAACACGACCGCGTCATCGAAGAACTCAAAGCCGTCTGCAAGAAAAAACCCGTTGCAGGCGTTTCTCTTCGCGGGCGCCACGAAATGTGCCTCAACGAGTCCGCATCTAAGCGCACGTTCGACGCGAAGTCCCTCATGGAAGTCTGCGAGATGCTCAAATCCAAAGACAAGTGCCCCTTCTACACGAACATGGAAGAGCAACCAGAAGACTTTCTCCAAGTTCAGCAACACATCACTTCTCGTCCATGCAAGGCTTCGGAAATCCAGAAAATCTGCCGAAAAAAATGGCTCTGCCCTTACGAACTGGTTAAAGCTTCCTTATCGGACTTTAACGTTATCGCCTTAAGCTACCTTTATGTTTTCGACCCTGTAATTCGTACTTCGTTCCTCAAAAATCTGGTTGCACACTTCGACAAGGTCATTTTAATCGTGGATGAAGCGCATAATTTGCCCGACACAGCCATCGAAATCGCAAGTAGCAGCCTATCCCTGTTTGTCATAAAACAAGCAGAACTTGAGGCAAAAAAAGCTGAAAACATCGAAATCGCAGCATTCGCCAAGCTTATGCGCACGGAACTCGAGACTATAGCCGCCAACATAAACAAAGAAGAGATAATCTCTCCGCAAACTCTCATAGACATAATAAAAAAGCACGGCGGCATAACTAAACCCCGCGACTTCTTTGAACATATGCACGAAGTCGGCAACTTCATTAAGCGCAGCTTGCTGGCTGAAGGAAAATCCCCGCGCTCGTATATCCACGGAATGAGCGAGTTTCTGCTGAAGTGGCTGGAAACACTCGGCGATGACTCGTTCATTAATGTTGCAAGCACATACATGAGCCGAGAAAAAACGCCCACGGCAAAACTGGAAATCGTCGCCCTCGACCCATCAAAAGTAACCCTGCCCGTCTTCTCTTCAGCCTACTCCAGCATCGTCATGTCAGGCACCCTCCAGCCCCTAGACGCGTACGCGCGAATAACAAAGCTCCCAGAAAACACAATTAAGTGCATTGTGCCTTCACCGTTTCCCAAGGAACATGTGCTGTCGTTAGTCTGTCTCGGCGTAACAACAGCTATGGAAAAAAGAATTCCCACTATGTACCGCACAATAATAAAACGCATAAACGAAGTCGTGCAAAACACGCCCGCAAACACGGGAATATTCACCGCCTCATTCGGCGTACTAAACGCGCTTGTCGCTGAAGGCTTAGAAAAAGCCTTAAGTAAGCCATTATTCCGCGAACGCAGAGGAATGAGCTCCAAAGCAAACGAGAAACTGGTCACCGAATTTAAAGCGCACGCTGAACGCGGCGGCGCCGTGTTCCTCGGCGTCCAAGGCGGACGCACATCCGAAGGTGTAGACTTCCCAAGCAACCAAATGAACTCCGTAATAGTAGTAGGTGTGCCCTACGCTGAGCCTACACCACGAGTTAAAGCGCAAATAGACTATTACGAAAAACGTTTTCCAAAACTTGGACGCGAATACGGCTACATCTTGCCCGCGATGAAGAAGGCTTCGCAGGCTGCTGGACGCCCCATCCGCACGTTGGATGACAAAGGCGCTATCATTTTCATGGATTACCGCTTCGCCACAAACTACTGCCGCAGTTTCTTGCCCTCTTGGATAAACAATGGACTAAAAAACTTGCCTGACATGGACAAAGCGTTAGTTCAAGCACTTCAAGTCTTCTTCAAGTCTTAGCTTCAATCTCTTTCAGGTTTTCGTCTAGTCTCACTTTTCCAAGGGCGATGCTTGCGGGTCTTTCTGAAACTGTGGTAAGAACTTTTAAAGCTTTTCTCTTGTAATCCACTTTGTGCAAAACGCCGACACCCACAAATTTTCTTTGGGCATCATACAACCCTAACAGTAACCCTTCTTCGTTTTGCATAATCTGTGCCTTGTCTTGTTCTTCAATTGAAAGCAGCCTTAAAGGCCAATTCTTTACTTTTGCATCTGCCAAATATTTGATGTAACCTAGTTCCCGTAGGTTTCTGCGTTTTTCTTTGTTTCGCTGTCTGACAACTATAGGTGACTCTATCATGCTTTTCCTGAATTTCTCAAGAGCAACAAGCAACGGCGCCAACTCGTCATTTTGCTTAATGCAGAAGATTACGTCTGGGTCAAGTTCTTCAGCTAACCGTGACTTGTAGGCTATAGCTTCTTCGCCTTCAACCCACCCGCCAGTGTTCACAACAACAAAATCAACCGCTTTACCCAAAATCTCCTGCTTCAGCAGCGTTATACCCTTGATTGTTTTGTCTGCGGCTTCACTCGGCGACGTGAACCCTACAAAAAAAGCGTTTTCCGTCTTCAACGCAAACAAATCTGTAAACGGCTTAGTTACGAATGAATACGCCACTGTACACGGCGGACCGATGTCCGACTGCCCCAAATCACCGTCTAAAACTGCGACTTTCTGTTGTTCATTAATTAACCTGTTTATCAGATACGTGCAGAAACTAGTTTTTCCAGAGTCAGCTTTTCCCAAAACCACGACGGTGACTGGTTTTTTCTGAAAATTCACCAGTACATCAACGGATTCAATCCATGACTGCGGAATCGTATTTCCGTCAACTTCCTCAACGTTTGCGTTTTCTCCTAGCAAAACATCCAAATCCGCGTTTTCTGAAACGGCGAAGGGCAGTCTTTTGCCTTCGCGGATTACGATTCTGCTCGCATCTTTCACTGAGAAGCCGAACACTTCCACCCTGCCCGAAACAACTGAGACAGCGGCTGGACCATCCACTAAAAGTGTCTTGCCTTTTTCAACCGTTTGTTTCATCTGTCTTCCTCCGCGGATAAACATGCCCACTTCTTCCAGCTATGCGCATGGCTGAAACCATGTCTCTAATCCCACGCCTATGCTTGTTAGCATCCATGTGCTGGTTTGTTCCTGCTTCGCTCACTACCTCTAAAATCACTTCAGGAGGTACAGCAGAATCCAGCGTCTCCAATAGGTTCTTGTAAGCTGGGACACCATTCCCGATTTTTATGGAAACCGCTGTTGAGGCGGCATCCGCGTCCTTTGTTATGTTTTTCACTTTGTCTAGTATTTCTTGAACGCTGAAGCAGTTGCATGTCTCGTTGACTTTTCCGTCAGCTATAACTGCTAAGCCGAACACTTCGCCTGGGTCTATGCCTATCACAATTTTTTCGTATGCTTCTTTTCCCTGAAGAACCTTCACTGCTTCGTTTACCACGGTGCTTGGCTCTGTTTTGTTGTTGTGAACCAGTATTCTTTCATGGCTTATTAGGTGTTTTTCTTTTTCCGTCGTTATTACCACCTTGACTTCTGCGGGCACGGGATCGCCGGGAACTAGGCTGAGGAAATCCATGTTTCTCTCCTTTAACTCGTTGACTACTAGGAAATAGGTTTTTCCTGAAACTGTTGCAACCGCCACCTTAGCTTTCATACATACTGCCCGTAGACGAGTATACGTTTGAGCGTAAAACAATTATTGGTTCCGCACTTTATATCCGTTGATGTGGGTTAACGTGATAAAACAAATCTTAACGGGCTGTGGGTGTATTGACAGCAACTTGGGCGGCGGCGTATCTCCGGAAAGCATAACGTTGATTTATGGTGAGCCTGAAACGGGCAAAACGACGCTGGCGATGCAGTGCGCTGTGAATTGTGCATTGCAAGGTTATAAGACGTTGTTTATGGATTGCGATAGCACGTTTTCTGCCAAAAGGTTTTCTCAAGTAGCTGCGGGAAAATTCGAGGAAATCGCCGAACTAGTAATTTTGATGAAGCCGAATGATTTTAGAGAGCAAACCGCTGTTGTAGACCGCTTATCTGATTATACTGCGAAAAACTTCGGTTTAGTAATAATAGATACAGTTACTTCACTTTACCGTGTCAACGTTGCAGAACATTCTAAAAAGACGTTTAGGCTTAACCGCGAGTTGAACAGGCAGATGGCTGTTTTGGCACAGACGGCGAAAACCCAAAAAATCCCGGTTGTCGTGACCAGCCAAGTGCGAAGCGTTTTCAACGAAATTTCCGTTAGCGTGGCGCCTGTGGCTACCAGAGTGTTAAAATTCTGGGCGGATACAATAATTGCCATGAAACCCACTGAAAACCCGCAGGTAATCAAGGTAGTGCTTGAAAAAACGCCTCGAATGGCTCAAGAAGTAACTTGTTATTTGCGTATAGACGAAACTGGACTACGTGATTACAGTTTTCACTCATAAATGGTTGATTGCATGGATATAGTTATGCTAATTGTTGAAGCGTTAAAGTTCATCTTTCCTGCATACTGCGCAAATGGTGCGCCTGTGCTTGCCGGTGGAGGACCAGCATTGGATTTTGGGAAGAAGTTTTTTGATGGAAAACCAGTTTTTGGGAAAAACAAGACTTTCCGAGGGTTCTTCTTCGGCTGGTTCATAGGCGTTTTTGTTGGAATTGTGGAGGGGTTTGTTTTCGGGTTTGCCACTTACAGTGTGCTGTTCAGTGTGCTTACGCCGTTGGGTGCTTTGTTGGGTGATTTAACTGGTGCGTTCATAAAACGTCGTTTAAGCATTGCTCCAGGTGGATTGTTGCCCGTTGTGGATCAGGTGGATTTTGTGGTTGGTGCACTGGTGTTCTCTTTGCTTATGCTGACTGTGAGCTGGGAGTTGGCAGTGGCTGTTTTGTTGATTACTCCGCCAATTCACCTGTTCACTAATTTTTTGGCGTACAAATTGAAATTGAAAAATAATCCTTGGTAAAGGTTAACTTGGGTTCATCTTCCAGATGATTATGTTTTCCAAGAATATGTACGCTAAAAGCAGAAGCGTCACGCCTATTACTAGCATCATATATGCTTGCCTTGGTTTGTAGACGTATTTTGTGCTTTGGTAGATAGCTAGCATGCCGATGAAGCCTATTGCGTATAGCGCTGCGGCGATTACGGTGTCAGATATGAATTGTGATCCGAGTTCAGGGTAGAGAAAATAGAATTGGTTGTTATAATAGGCAGAAGGCAGAATTGTTGCATAGTTTGTAATAGTGTATAATCCTCCACCGAAAAGAAACACGGCAAATGCTAGTGTGGCTATGGAAATTGTGAAGGTTGAGGGTTGTGCTGTTGAGATTTTGCGGAGCCATCGGCTAAGCGAAAAGGGGGCTGTTTCGGATTGTTTTTTATATTTCTTTGCCATCTCTTACTTCTCCATTGTTGAGTATGTATTTTGCTGCTTCTTTAGCGCAGTCTCCTGTTAATGAATGCTTCTCAATCTCTCTTAAATATTCTTCCCAGGTGATGTTTAAAGCTTTTCTCCAAACGTTGTATTTCTCGATTATGTTTTCGTAGGCTTTCGTGTGTGTGGGGCAGAGGTTGTGTTGGGTGGTTTCTTTGTTGCAGATTTTGCAGTTCAATGCTTGGTCTTCCTTGGGTGTTTGCGGGGTTGGGTTGTGGACTGTTGCGCGATTTCTCTTCTATACCCCCTCTATAAATAGTTGCAGGTGGCTTCGGGTAAGCAGTGAGGTTAGCGTTTGCGTTTTTTGAAGTAGAGTAGGGTGCATGCGGCGGCTGTGATGGTTGTTGCTGCGGCAGCAACTGCGATGACCACGGTTGGGTTGTAGTCTGGGTCTTGCTGTTGTTCGGGTGCTATGGTGAAGTGGATTGTTTGGGATGCGCCTGTGTTGTCTACTGGGTAGGTGGCGTAGATGGTGATGTTGTGCGCTCCGATGGCTAGGTCTGTGAGCGTGGTGTTGCCTGTGAGGGTCATGTTTGCTGCTCCGTCTAGACTGTAGTTCAAAGCTGCGGCTGACCTGTCCACGGCGAAAGCTAAGGAAACGTTGCCCACGGCGTAAGTCATGTTCTGTTCGGGCGAAGCAACCTGAACTGCAGGCGCCACAGCAACATACCCAACAGGAGCATACCGCTCATTCGCACCAGAAAAATCATCGACATTATTATCCTCTCCGCCTATAGCGTACAACATGTCATCTACCACCGCAACGCTCAGGGCACGTCTGGGGGTGGGCATTCCTGCGCCAGTACTCCACGTCTGCGTCTGAGGATCAAAAATCTGCGTGGGTTCATCGCTTAACCCGCCTATACGATAGACTCTTTTCGGAGCATAAACGCCCGTCGTTGCCGCTACAGCCCCGTAACCCACAAAATGCGGCGTGGCGGGACCATAGCTCCACGTGTTTGACTGCGTATCATAAACCTGTGTCGCAACGCCGTTCCCAAAAACGTAAATCTTGTCATCCACAACCGCTGATTCACAGTAGACAACAGCGGCAGGCATAGGCGCCATGGTGGTCCATGTGTCTGTTTCTGGATCATACATCTCATTCAAATCAGAATGGTGTGCGTAAGGAAGCCCATAGTAAGAATACGAGTCTTCCCCGCCTATAACGTAAATTTTATCGTTAACCACGTTTGCAGATGTGCCGCCTCGTGGTGTTGGGCTAGGCGTCCGTATTTCCCACGTGTCGGTGACGGTGTCGTAAACATGGTTCGTGTCCGATCCGAAGCAGTAAATTTTGTTTCCATAGACGGCAGTCGCAAAACTACAATGTGCCTGCGGCTTTGGGGTTGCCGTGGCCCAAGTGTTCGTGGCTACGTCATACACTTCGTTAATATCTGTGACTCCGGAGGTGATTTGGCCTCCGATAGCGTATATCTTCCCGTTAACAACGGCAACACCCATTGCAATTCTAGCTGTCGGCATCTCCGCCATACGCTTCCACGAATTTGCCGACGCAACAGCATTACCCTTCGGAACAGCAAACAAACACGAAAACGCCAAAAGCACGATAACAAAGAACCAAGCAGAAACCTTCTTCATGCCACTACCCCTCACCAACCTTCTGCCCGTCCACCATACCCACACGACTACGCTTCTTGAAGTAAACCAGCAAACCAGTAACTACCAAAACAACTGCAGTGATGGAGGCAGTTGCAACAGTAGCAAAAAGAAAAGCCTCTGCTTCAGTTGTAGTGGCGTTAACTGTAAAGTTGACTGATGAGAAGCCATCAATAGTAAACATGTGCACAAATAAGCCCTCGATGTATGCCCCCCATTCAACTGCATGGAACGTTATGCTGTGCTTTCCATCAGGCACTCCAGTTAGGGTTATATTATACGCGAATTCGGTAATTGCATGGGAGTCATAAGGTATACTAACAACCTTATTGTCATAAACGCATGTTTCGTTTTGTTGCCAATCTGTTTTGTAATAAACCTGCATTAACCTTGTACAAGACGCGTTCTTTGCCTCCCCTATAGTGGCATTGAAATTAAGAAAGACTGTTCTTGAATTAAATGTCCTGTTTTCTTGTGGAGAAGATATGGTGAATGCAGGTGGTTTCGTGTCGTCTTTTGGGGATACCCAATCAGTTCCCATCCATGGATTTGCCTTTCCCAAGTTAATCAACTGTGTTCCAGCTACCGCTGAAATCAACAGTGCCAACACAAGGGAAAGTGCTACTGCTTTTCTTTTCATGAGCACCAACTCTCTTTGTTGCTTCCGTGTCTAATAACGGCTGTTTCTGCTGTAAAAGCGTTTTTATCAAGGTTTCTTGACTAAACAGGCTTTTTTTAGTCAAACTTTCTTGACCAAGCTTAGTCAAGTTTCCTTGACTAACGGCTGCATTATATCTTGGGCAAGCTACAGGTGTAAGACGAACTATCAGTTCAATGCTTATCCGCCTTGTTTTTCGCTGGGCATTCTGGGTTGAGACACAGGTTCCAAGGACGCTTGCCTCGCATCCAAACTCGCACGGTTGGTGAGCCACAGCTTTTGCAAACGTTGCCTGTGGGCTTCACGGAGCCTCTCTGCGGAAGGGGAAAAGCGGTTTTGCATTTGCCCTCAAAGTAGTTGGTGCAACCCACGAAGCGTTTGCCAGTTTTCCTCGAATACACGATAACCAGTTTCCCGTCGTGGCATGTGGGGCACGCGCCAATTGTCTTTTCTTCCAGCGTGGATTTCTTTAACGCCTGAGTCAGTTCTGCGCCTATAGCTTGCTCTTTTTCTTTCAACTTCTCTGCGACAGGCTTCAAAATTTCAACCGCGTCTCGCAGAACGTTTTCTCTTGTTTCCTTTTCCTGCTGGATTTCACTCATTTTCTCTTCCAGCCTCCGCGTTAACTCTGGCGACACAACGGTAGGGCAGTACTTTTTCAGAACATCAACAACCTTAAAGCCCAAGTCAGTCACGACGATTCTTTCGTCATACACATACTTCCTGTCGTACAACGTCTGTATGATTCCCGCTCTAGTGGCTTTTGTGCCTATTTCTTCTCTTTCCATTTTCTTAAGAAGGCTGCTTGGATTGTATCTCTGCGGTGGCTGCGTGAACTTGTCCTCTGAAAGCACTCGTTTAACGCTGACTGTTTGCCCTTCCTTCATCGGCGGTAATGCAGAATCCTCTGTGCGCACATAGGGCTTGTAGAAGCGAAGCCAACCTTCAACTAAAGTTTGCTTCCCTCTCACGTGGAACCGTTGTCCATTGATGCTGATGGCAACGTTCATGGTTTGCTGTAACGCTGGTTCCCAGAAAGTTGCCATAAACCGTCTAGCAACAAGGTTCCAAACATTTTTCTCCGCGCTGTTCAAGGCTCTTTCAGGCAGGTTTCCCGTAGGGTAAATCGCAGGATGCGCTGGGTCTTTCGCTTTTCCCTCGTTAGGTTTCAGCTCTGACTTAGCAAGAAGTTCCGCTACAAACGCGTGATACTCGCGTGTTTTACTCAGTTTCTTCAGAATCGCTTCATAGCCAATTGCAGGCGGCAGTTTTTGGCTGCTGGTTCGTGGATACGAAATTAACGCGTCCAAATACAACCGCTGCGCGATTTTGGAAGTGCGCATTGGCGTATACCTGAAAAGCCTGTACGCCTCGCTTTGCAGGGAACCCAAGTCAAAGGGCGACGGAGGCATCTGCTGAAACTTTCTCGCGTCTATTTCTGATATTTCCCCGTTTTTTCCTTTACAAGCATTAACTACCGCGTCAGCTTCTTCTTTGACTTCGATTATTTTCTTTTCGTATTCCACATCAACAACTGAGCCGCCTATTAGCAACGTGGCTTTTATACTCCAGTAGGGCGTGGGCACGAAACATTTTATGCTCCTTTCTCGTGCTGCGAGAAACCTGAGTGCGGGTCCCTGCACGCGTCCCGTGCTGAGCGTAGCGTATCGCCCACTGTAGTTTTTAGCTGCGGTTGTTAAGGCTCTGGATAGGTTTATGCCGTAAAGCCAGTCTACTTCATGCCTCGTCAACCCAGCCTCAATAAGGGCAAAATCCAAGCTTGGCAACGCATCAGCGTACGATTTTTCAATTTCCTCTTTTGTCAGCGTAGAATATTTCATGCGTTTAGCAGTTTTTTCCTTGTTGCCGCAGGCGTATTTTAGTATGCAGTAGCCGATTATGCTGCCTTCAATGTCGTAGTCGCATGCGTCGATGAATGCGTCTGCGTCCTTCGCTAGTTTCGTGATGGTCTCTAGCCAATTGCGGGTTCGTTTTGCTCCGCGTTTCGCCAAGTACAGCGGAACCCATTGGTAACTGAAAACAGGATATTTTCCTCTTCCTTTCTTTTCGCCTGCAACCGTGTACAAATGTCCCAAAGCGGGAACGATAACCAAGTCTTTATCTCTCTTTGCCACGTAATAGGGAACGCCGTTCGCCGCAACGCGTTTAGCTTTTCCCACCGCGTCTAGTGCTACGGCTATTCTGTTAGCGGCATCAGGCTTTTCAGTTATAATTAGCGTGTACTTCTCCAAATGCTGCAAGCCACACTCTTATGCATTGAAATTTGTTTCGCCCTCAAAAAGGTTTACTATACAACTGCGCTGCTGCACACCCTAACTACTGTTCGCGTGTACTCTTTGAGAACTTGCTGTCAAAAATGTTTATTAACAGTTTAGAGAATTGTTTTCCAACCCTTCTTTTTGAAAAGGGAGGATTTCTAAGTCGCTATGAACAACGACAACGAGGCAAGAGGCAGAAAGCAATGTTCGAGGAACTGGGACTAATAGGTAACGTGCTAATTCTCATTGTAGCGCTGGTTATTTTGGACAGGGCTAGCGACTTGTCAATTACACACTCTATTAATGTGGCAAGCTCAACAGGCTTGGGAAAAACAACAATAGGCTTTATCCTTGTTGCCTTTTCCACATCACTGCCAGAACTTTTTGTCGCCTTATTCGCAGTATTAGAACCAGAAAACGTAGGGGTGTCAATCGGAAACGTCTTAGGCTCAAACATCGCAAACATATGTCTCATTCTCGGCTTATGTTTTCTTCTAATAGCTTTCAAATTTCCAAGCACTGCTCACTCTCTGCCTAAAATGGCGAAAGAAGAGCTAGGAAGCCTCCACTTCGGTCTTTTCGTAGCTTCAATTGTGCCCTTGGCACTACTCTATATGGGCTACGCAAGTCAATTAATCGGAGTCATACTCTTAGCGATTTTCGTGTTTTACATGTACCAGCTCGCCAAAACGAGAACCAGCGTAGAAGAAGTGTCTTCAGGCGCAGAAAAAAGTAAACTCCGCAAGTACATAGCATTATCTGTTCTAGGTGCTGCCGGCGTTGTTATTTGCGCTTTCTTCATTGTTGAATCCGCATCTTACCTAGCCGCGAGCGTCGGCATTCCCAAAGTGGTCATAGGTGCCACAATAGTTGCTTTCGGAACAAGCGTACCCGAATTGGCGACAAGCCTTGGCGCTATTAAGAAAGGGCATTTAGACATAGCGTTAGGCAACATAGTCGGCAGCTGCTTCATAAACATCACGTGCATTCTCGGCGTAACCTTGATATCGTCAACTTTAAGCATTAACGTGAGTGCCTTTTCAAACGTAGCTATTTTCTCGTTAATAGCTAATCTGCTCTTGTGGTATTTCCTGTCAAACGAGCGAGTAGGCTGGCGAGAAGGAGCAATTTTGCTGTTTCTGTACTCTGTGTTCCTCGTAAGTAGTTTCGGCGGAATACAATTTGCCTAGACTACCGTGTAGCTGCCTATGGTTCTAAAACGGCTGACGCGCCTCTTGAATGTACAGTTCAATAAGTCAACAGGGTGCTTACGTTTTTTAGTAACCAATAAATACGTCAAGTTGCTACTTTTCTGTTATTTCGGGAAGTGAAATGTAGTGCCTCAACGGGTCACTTGTCATGAATGTGGACACTTATTATATGAAGGTGCGGAGCTTAAACCTCCAGATGAAATTATCCAAAGACATGATGGAAAATGCCCAAAATGCGGTAAAAAACTGTCGTTGCTGCCCATTGATGTTGAAGTAAAACCCATGAAATAAACGAGCCAACACGAAGCTTGGGAACGTCGGATGGAAAACGCTCTCGCGAAAGAGACGCACTGGGAAAAAGCAGCGAAAACGCGCATGGGCAAATACTTGACACGGCTGGAAACAGATTTCATTTTCAACTCGATTGCCCCATCGCGCATGCACATGATTATGGATGTAGGCGCGGAAACAGGCAGGTTTTCCTTGCTGGCAACAGACGCCAACGCGCTGACAATAGGCATAGACATAGCTTCTTACGGTCTGAAAAGACTGAAACTTAAGGCCAAAGATGCCAGCGTCATTCAAGCTGACGCAAGAAAAATCCCCTTGAAAGACGAAGTATTTGACGCGATTTTCATGATTGAAGTTTTGGATTACATACCTGAAGCAGAGGCGGCTTTAATGGAATGCCACCGAACTTTGAAGTCAACTGCTTCACTGGTTCTTTCCTTCGGCAACAAGTCCAGCTTGAAAGCAAATCTTAGACAGTTGCGGGGAAAATCTTATATGCATTCTTACGGCGTGGTTATGCGGTTCCTGTCCCAAACAGGCTTCACGGTGAAGCGGAAAATGGGATACAGCTGGTTGCCTGTTGGCAGAACCTCAGAAAGCCGTTTGGTGCCTTTTTTGGCTGTAATCGAAAAAATTTTTGGCTTGAGAAGAATTCCACGTTTGAGCCCTTGGGTTATAGTGCATGCTGAAAAGTCCGCATAATCTTTTGTTTTGTAGGCAGTATTTGACTTCTCGGAAAGCCATAAATAAATGACCATTGTGATATAAACAATTATTAACCACAAAAATAGATAAGACCTCGTTAAACTGCATGAAGAGATGGTTCGACTTGGGGATTAAAGATACGCTGTCAAAGAAAAACCTCGCCAATGGTCTCAAAGACTTTGGAAAATTGCGCCTCCAGATAAATCACGCGACTATTCTATCTATCTCAGCTTTGCTGCTAATAATTTTCATTGCCTTCACCATTCGCGTTCTGCCTATACGCTGGGAAATACCTTCAGGCACCGTACACCTAAACGAGTTTGACCCGTACTACCAATACATTATAACAAATCGAATGGTGACAGATGGCCTGCTTTCACCTTATTATCCTACACCTTGGATAAACACGCAGCAATGGTATCCTGGTGGCTTAGATATGTCTAATTCTCTGCCTGCTTTGCCAATGACCACCGCTGTACTCTACAATATTGTCTCTTTCCTGGGTGTGAACATCGATTTAATGACGTTTGCCGCGTTCATACCCACAATAATGGGCGCCCTCTGCTGTCTTGTAATTTATTTCATCGGCAAAGACTTTGGCGGAAAAACCGTTGGTTTGCTAGCGTCACTTTTCCTAGCTTTGTCGCCATCTTTCCTTCAAAGAACGGCTCTCGGCTTTTTCGACACAGAAGTTTGTGGTGTTCTAGGACTTTTACTGTTTATGTTAATGTTTCTGAGAGCAATCGACCCAAAGAGGTCTGTGGTGTCGGCGCTTAAATACTCGCTTGGTGCCGCCGCAGGCTTAATTTTTTTCATCACAGGCTGGGGTGCCGCCTACTTCATAATGGATTTAGCGGTACTTTTTGTTTTCGTGCTACTTGTATTGAAAAGGTACAATCAACGGTTGCTGTTCTCTTATAGTATAATCTTCGGGGTAGCGCTTTTCGTTTCGGTAAATTTCCCCTACTTCACACTTAGCTATCTTACTGCAGGCGCAGTAGTGCCTATTGCAGGTATGTTTCTGTTGCTTTGCCTTGCAGAAGTTTTGCGTCATAATGTATCGGCAAGAACTAAACTTTTACTCGTTACAGCATCACTTGTCGCGTTAGTTGGCGCTTTCGTTGCCCTGTGGCAACTTGGTTATATGTCCAGTATCGCAGGGAAATTCCTCACAGTTATAGACCCATTCAACCGTTCGGCAATTCCCCTCATAGAATCCGTGGCTGAGCACAGAATTTCAGCATGGGGCAATCTCTATTATGAACTAGGCGCAGGGATACTGTTTTTCCTAACAGGTTTGTACTTTACACTAAGAAACCCCACTAACAAGAACGTGTTCCTGCTGCTCTTCGGTATAACATCACTGTACTTCGCAGCCTCTATGGTGCGTCTACTTGTTATCTTCGCGCCCGCCTTCAGTATTTTGGCAGCCCTAGGCATTATTGGTATACTGAAACCCTTCTATACCTTACTAAGAGAAACCCCTAATATCACCGTAAAAGCAAAACGTGGTCTAGCGCGTGTAAGCAAGGAATACAGCGGAATTGCCGTATTTCTAATATTCATTCTCATAGTCACGAATATTGCTTTCACACCTCAGACCGGTGGCGTGCCTAGAGTATACAGCGGCGCCTACGCGCCAGTAACGATTAGTTCCGCCAGTCTACCCATAGCCCCTAATGAACAATTGCCAGAGTGGCTAAACATGCTAAGTTGGACTCAGGATAATCTTGACTCCTCAACTGTCGTTTGCTCATGGTGGGATTACGGGTATTGGCTGAGCATACTTGGGAATGTTACAACTTTGGCTGATAACGCTACGGTAAATAACACGCAGATAGAAAACATAGGTTTCGTCTTCATGGCTAATGAGACGCAATCATTAAAAATGCTGGAAAAATACAACGCTAAATACGTGCTCGTCTTCACAGTTCTACAAATATCCAGTAGCACAACGGGGTATTATACTGTTAGCTTTGCGGGTTTGGGCGACGAAGGAAAATGGATGTGGATGGCAAGAATCTCAGGGCAAGCCCGCGACAGGTTCATACAAGAGGGCTTACTTGATGAAAACTCTGCGTGGACGGATGAAACAACTTTCTACAACACGACTGCTGCAGCATGGTATGATGACGCGAAGAACGCGACAATATACAAACTGATGAGTTGGGCAAAGCAACGTTGGGCTGATGTGTCAGGCATGGACTACGTATTGCCCGACGAAACAGGCGTTGAACCTACATACTTTAAAGAAGCCTATTTCTCTGGCGAGGATTTGAGTATAACTGATGTCGCTACAACATATGGCGGTCTCATACCCATGGTGTGCTTGTACGAAATTGACTGGGAAGCATACTACAACGCTACAAGTCCTGCAACTTAACACTGAGGGAGCAGCAGCTTGTTTCCAAAAGTTCCAGACCAACACAAGACAGGTAAACCTCTGATTTCAAACGGTCTAGGTGTAACCTACGTCTTGTTTACCACAGTTTACCTTTTCTTAGTGTACTTCTCAGGCATCCTCGAAACCGCAAACGGCGCTTCTGCCCCCTTGACTCTAGCAGTGTGCATCTTGTTCGGCGGCTTCATGGGTTTGCTGGATGACTGGATGGACCTGAAATGGCGTTACAAAGCGTTCATGCCCTTAATAGCTGCTTTACCTCTTGTTTACTTAGCAATTGAGCATGAGTTGCGGACATCACTAACGTTGCCTTTCCTCGGTGTAATCGAATTCTCTGGCTACTACTATTTCCTGATAATTCCGCTAATCGTTATGATAGTTACTAACACTGTGAACCAGCTAGGCGGCTTGAACGGTTTGGAAACAGTCTGTCCAGCCATAATCTTGATGGGGTTAATGGCGCTGTCGCCGCCAAACCTGATTTTAATGCTTGGACCCTTAATCTTCTGGCTAATTCTTGCAGGGTTTAACCTTCAAGGCAAAATTTTCGTCGGCAACTCAGGCTCATTCGCCATAGGCATGACTCTAGCGTCATTCGCGATAATCACAGACCTGAAATTACCCCTGCTGATTTCAATTCTACCCTACGTTGTCAACTCTTCCTTGATACTGCTGACCATTTTCTTAGCCAAGAAACGAGCAAACGTTTCATTCGACGGAAAAAAACTCGAATCCGACCACAGAAGAAGCTTAGTTACGCTTATAACTTACCGTAGACCGCTCACTGAACGCCAAGTGGTTGCCATAATCTCGCTGCTTATCACGATGTTCACGTTAATCGCCGTAGCTACCGCGCTGCTCTAAACCCTTTTCACGTTTAGCTAACTCGACAACTACAGCTTTTTGATGTGCAGAAAACAAACGCTTTCAGGTTTACTGTTGCTGCACTCAGCAAGTTTTAATAAGGCACTGTGCGTGCATTATGCTTGTTGGGCGGGTAGGTGGTTACCTCCACCCGTTCCGCCTGAATAAACCCCGGTGTAGGAGGTAAAAAACAGAGTGAAGTTTGATAGTCGAGACTTGGCTTTAACTGCTGTGTTTGCAGCGCTGTACGTAATCGTAAACGTCGCTGAAACTTTCGTTGTCGGCAGCCCAATTTTCACGTATGGTCCTGTTCAACTGCGTTTAGCCGATTGCCTTATAGCTTTAGCTGCGTTGTTCGGTTGGCCGCTTGTCGGCGGCGTCACCTTAGGCTGCGTGCTAACGAATGCCTACTATTTCCTCGGTGCCCCTGATGTGATTCTTGGTCCAATAGCTAATCTTGTCGCCGCTAGCATTGTTTTGTTCTTGAGGAAGCGACGATTAACTGCTTGCATTGTGGGCGCTTTGCCTATCGGTGTTATCGTTGGCGGTTACTTGTGGCTGTTCTTTCCGTTTTTGACGCCGCCTGAGGTTCTAAGCTTTCTTCCTGCGTGGGCTGCCATGATTGTCAGCTTGACCATTAGCAGTTTAATTGCTGTGGCTGTCATCGGATACGCGTTGTTGCTGGTGCTAAGCCGTAAAGGAATTATAGAGCCGTTGAAGTCTCGCGGATTGAAAGTTGTTGAAGAAAAATAGCTATGCCAGAAACCTTTCGAGTTTAGTTAAGCCGATGATTTCGTCGAAGCTTAAGCCTAAAGCATCCAAAACCTGATCGAAAGTAGAATGCAAGTACGCGACGTACTTGTCAACATCCACCTCATTTTTTGTGGCTAATTCCACCGGCTTCACATGCGGTGGTCGGCTGGTTTTGACGAAACTGATGAGGTCGCCTGCTTTGATTTCAACCCCGTTGGCGCTCAGAATCTTGGCTGCTTTCACGTGTTGCGGCGTGGTTTTCGTGTAGCGCTCTATGTCTTCGCCTAGAACTATGTGAAACGCGAGGTCACTGAGATTTTCCCACTCTCTCCGTTTTAGCCGCATGTAGCGTTCGC
This sequence comes from uncultured Candidatus Bathyarchaeia archaeon, assembly GCA_964632845.1. Classification (GTDB taxonomy): domain Archaea; phylum Thermoproteota; class Bathyarchaeia; order Bathyarchaeales; family Bathycorpusculaceae; genus JAOZHU01. Next base: position 122,028 of record CAZWDU010000005.1, read on the forward strand.
GGACGATGTCAGCTATGTCCTTTTTTGCTTTTTCAAATTCTGCAGGGGTCTTGACCTGCGCTAGGCGCTCTTTCATTTTGTTGAAGGCGTTCTTGATGAAAATCGGGATGTGTCTTTTTTTACCTGTTAATCCTTTAACGTCAACTGTGCCGTCTTCGAGCACCCCAAGGTAGTTCTTTTTGCGGGAGCTGAAAACCGCGTACCTGTAGACTTTTTCCATGTCTATGCCCATTTTCAACTCATGCTCGGTCCAGCGGGTTACCTCCTCAATCTGCTCTTTGGAGGGGTTTTTGAGGAACAGGCTGTCCGTGTCACCGTAAAGCACTTGGATGCCTAAGCCCTCGGCTCTCTTAAGTATTTGAGTTATGGAATGCCTTCCAATAGCTGCTGTGGCTTCCGCTACTGGCGGGCAGTACAAATCAAAGCTGTCAGCGCCGAACACGCCGTAACTGGCGTTTAAAATAACTTTTAACGCGCCTTGGGTGATGCGGTACCAGTTTCTCAGTTCCTCAGGCAAGGTTTTGTCTTTGGCTTTCACTTTGTACCAGCGCACGCGCAAGTCCCTCAGTGAGCCAACGAGGAGGCTTTCCATAGCGCGCTTTTTAGTGCATACCCAGTGCGGCGTGTCTGGTATCATGTTGCTTCGGCATTCAGGGTGTGGGCACAACACAGATTGGTAACCGAGGTTCCACACTTTGATTATTGACGGGTACAGGCTTGGAAAGTCCATCACCGCCACGTTAAAGTGGACTCCGGGCACGGGTTCAACGACTATGGCGCCTTTGTATTTTTTGCCTTTTATGATGGCTGTGGTTGCGGTTGTGCCTTTTTTCGCAAGTATATCCTCCGCGTTTGGAATCAGCATGTTTCTTTTTCTGTGCTCGCGGTGCATGAAGTTTCGTATCCACCGTGATACGCCTTGGCGGCTTACGTCTTCCATAGGCATGCTACTGATTCTCGCAAGCACAAGAATCAGCTTCATGGGTAATTCATCTTCGAGGCTTGTTAGTTTAAACGTGATTTCCGAATCTCTGAGGCAATACCGCGCCAGTTCAGTGTAGCTTAGTTCGCTGAAGGCTTTTTCCAGCTTAATTTTCTCTACACCTATCAAAGCGTTGCCCACATCCGCCAGCGTCACGTCGCGGTAGCGGTTGCTGAAAGCGTAAATCTGGATGGACCTGTTGAAGAAAAACTTGTACAAGTCAATGTGCACACCGTATTTCAGAAGGCAGACGCGTTTGCCAACATCTATTGGTATTTCACTTTTTCTGATGCCCAGATTCAACGCACGGTGCGTTAGGTAACGCAGGTCAAAGTCGTCGCCGTTGAATGTTAAAATGAACGGGTACTCCCAAAGCACTTCAAAAACGGCTCTGAGCAAGTCTTCCTCTTTCTCAAAATATTCCACACTCACGTCTGCAGCCAAGTGCTCGTTGCCTTCGCGGACGCCTTCCCGCTTCAGAAGCAGCACCCGTTTCTGATCGTCTGAGGTGTACACGGATACGCAGGTTACGGGGTAAGCGGCTTCACGCGGGTCCGGCACTCTTGTGGACACGGACGAGGTGACTTCGATGTCTATGGCTGCTCTGCGGAACTTCGGCGCAGGATACTCCAGCAGTCTCGCCCAAGACTCAACATACTCCAACTCTTCCGGCGTCTCGTCTTTGAAACTGCTTTTTAGCTGGGTGAGGGTTTTCTCGGTTTCTTCCAAAGTCACTGGAACGAGGTCGCCGTTTTTGACTTCGTAAATCATTCCTGGCAGAAGCTGCCTGTCGTAGATGTAGCATTGGTAGTATTTGATTCGAGCTTCCCAAACCTTTGCCCCTTCACCATCTGCCATGCCAACTGAGTTTTTCTGGAATTCCTCTGGAATTATGTCTCTCAGTGTGCCTTCGGGTTTGCCTCCGATGGCTAACGGGTCGTTTGCAACGATTTTCGTGACGGTTACGGTTTTGTCGAGAAGTGCGTCAAACTTTTCCTCAGATTCGAACTTGGCAAATCCCTCGTGGTGAACTACGCGGTCCATTTTTTCCAGTTCACGCTGAGACAGGTTGGTTAAGCAGTAAGGCTGGTGCCCCGTGTTGTCATACCAAAAGTAGATTTCGCCCGATTGGGGCTCGTACAGTTTTATAACCGCTTTTCTTGAGCGCCCGTCATAGCTTGCGGAGACAAAGTAAGACGGCGGCAGGTTTTCAGGGGCAACTGGCGGAAAAGCACGGTGTTTCTTCTCTTTTTTCCTTTTCTCAGCCGCAGCGGCTGGCGGCGCTTCCGCTTTTGCCTCTTCCTTAACGGGCTTTTTAGGCACCTGCGAATAATAGTCTAAGCTTCTCTGCGCCATTCTCTTCTTAACCCTTAGCCCTATTCTTTGGCTTCATTAGACTAAAGTCTTTACTGGCTTATCAGTCACACGGTATTAAAGCCTCTTTAACTCTTATTTAGCACTACTGTGTTGCTTATGCTGTGTGAAACGCGTTGCTGAAGGACGCTTGGACGGTTGCCATCGAAACCCTAAGCTGGATAGAAATGCAAAAACTAAGCGAACGTCTGGCCCTAGCGCGAACAGTCAAGCAACTGAACATCAGCAATACTGACGCTGTAAGATATGGCTACGGGCTTGTCTGCGAAACCATCCGACGCAAAAACCTCATAGACGCTTTCGTTAACAGCGTGCTGAAACCCAAAACCATAAGCGAATTCACCCTAGGCGTTCAAGCGTTTCTGAGGCTTTACGTTTACCAAACTCGAATCGCAAAACAATGGCTCCGAATAGATGTGGCAGAAGCCGCAGGCATAGCCAAGCTGGCGCGGGCGATTCTAGGCTGGAAAACTCTAAGCGAAGTTGAACCCTTCTTAGGCTTACTGCTCACCCGACAAGTAGCGCCCATTCTAGAGGAAATGAGCGATGAAAAACGCGTAAGCCTCCAAACATTTCATCCAATCTGGTTCGTCAAATACTGCTTCAACCTTCTCGGTCGCAACGAAGCAACAGCTTTCCTCCAAGGAAGCGTAAATCCACCGCCCACATACATCAGGCTAAACACACTCCGCGCTTCCACAGAAGAAATCACGGAAAAACTCACAACGGAAGGCGTTAAAATAGAAAAAGTTGAATTGCTGAAACACGCCTACAAAATCGCAGGTGCAAAGCAGCCTTTAACGCGAACAACGAGCTTCCAACAAGGCTTATTTTATATTCAGGACAAGGCAAGTTGCTATGCCGCTGAAGTTGCCAACCCAGCGCCACACATGACGGTTTTAGACGTTTGCGCAGCGCCCGGAGCAAAAACCACGTACTTAGCACAGCTTATGCAGAATCAAGGCTCAATTTACTCAGTGGACTACTCTGTGCGAAGAATGCAAACGTGGCAAAGAGAGGTGTCTCGTATGGGTGTTGAAATCGCAGAGCCCGTAATCACAGACGCGCGCAGTTCGCTGCCTTTCGCAGCGGAAGCTGACATCGTAATCTTAGACCCTCCATGCACCAGCACAGGCGCTTTTGGGAAGTTTCCGTCAGCCAAGTGGCGGCTTACTCCGCGCTCAATTGAGCACATGGGTGAGATTCAGTGGCAGATAATCAATAACTGCGCTGAAAAAGTGAAAGCTGGCGGAGTCTTAGCTTACTCTACTTGTAGCGTAACGGTTGAGGAAAACGAAGCGATAATTGAACGTTTCTTGAAGGGACATCCTGAATTCTCTTTGGCGGACATAAATCCGAAGATAGGTGTGCCCGGCTTAAGAGGGCTGACTAAGTGCCAACGGCTTTACCCGCACGTTCACCAGTGTAACGGTTTCTTCATCGCGAGACTGCAAAAAGCATAGTTAGCCGAAAAAGGTGAGCAGCTCTTTCTGCTGAACCAATGCGAAAATCATGTGTGGGCGAAGGAAGCATTCTGGGAAACAGCTAATTCGATATAGAACTATATAGATTATTGGGAGCATACATAAAAGTTGCCTTTATACATATAGATTTGAAGTGTGAGAGAAGAGGTGAAACAAATGTTATCACGAGATTGTGATGGCTGCTCCCAACTTAAAGCCTGCGGAAAACGCTACCGAAAAGTAGCAAAAGGCGAAAAAGTCTACTGTCCCGACGGCACAGCCCACCTTGTAGACGAAGATGCTGTAATCCAAGGCATCAACGTAATCGAACAACAAATAGAAATGTACCAACCCGCATAAATCTCATTTTTTTCCATTAAAAAACGTTAAACTCACCGCGAAACCTATACCGCACTTCTCTTGAAGAGAGAACTGCACGTTTTCCAGCATTGTATGTTTACGCATTTCTGAAACACTATAGGCATAGCAGTATAGTTTTTCATAAGTTGCCTGTGCTCAGTTAACTGCACATGTGACCGCCTAAACAATAGCAAACTCTAAAAAGGGACGCTGTGTTACAGGGCAAAGCGAGTTTCAATGACGCCTAAACGAAAGTATAAACGAGGCTATTCCGTAGCCGTGTTAATCGGGTTAGAGGAAAACCTTGCGATTTTGTGGAAAGTTTTCAGCAACATAGTCAAGTACGAAACCACCGTCCAGCTTGAAGGCACACGAAACGATGTGAAGGCATTGTACAACTTTCACGAAGCCGTAATCAACGCGTTGCGACCCACATTGAAGGAAGGCGTGCGAAGCGCTGTTCTTGCTTCACCAGCAAAAAGCAACTACGGCAAAAACTTCATCACGCATGTTCAACTGCATCATGCGTGGCTCACTCAGGGTTCAAGCAAAGTATCCTTTTCAGAGGTCACAGGTTCAGCATCCGCCCTGCCTCAAGTGGCTCTTCTCGTAAAAAGCCCCGTCTTCCACCAAGCGCTCAGCGAAACCACATTGGAAGAGGCTGAAATTCTCGCGGAACTGCTTGAGAAGCGGCTTAACGCGCCCAGCCGCGACGCACTTGTGTTTTACTCGCTTATGGACATCGAGAACTCGATTTATGGGTCGTGGAAGCAGGGTAAGCCAAAGCCTGAGTATCTGCTGCTTACGGACGCGTATCTTGCTCGCAGCCGCGCAAAAAACAAGCTGCACAGACTAATGCAGGTTGCTGCAAACAAAAGCGTCAAAGTGAAAATTCTTGATGTGAAGTCTCCTACTGGCACGCGTGTTGCACAGTTTGGCGGTCTCGTTCTTTTGGCGGTACTTGGTTAGGCAGAGTCATTTTTTGCGAATGTTACATTGGAGCACTTTTGGGCAGACTAGGCACTCGTCAGGCAACGGTGCGTCCTCTGGTAGAGTGTTTAGCAGTCCGGAGAAGTGCGCACATTTTGCTGGTGAATCGAAGACCATTGGATATTCTGTTGCGCGTACGTCGACGATTTTTAAGCCTTCAGTGACAATGTCAAGTTTTGACATGCAGTATGGACATGCGTAAAAGGACTGCCGTGGAATTGTGGATGTGTCGGTTAGCACTGTGGGTTTATCGAATGTTTTCTCACAGCCTTTGTAGGGGCATTTGAGTTTGTCGTCGTGTAGGTGAAATAGCGCCATTTTTTGTTTTCTCTCCCTTTTGCGCGCCTGGTATATATCTTGAATGTTAATATTTTATAAACATTTCCGTCGACACGCACAACACAACTACACAATACCATAAAGGAGCCTCGAGCGGGCCTTGATCCCGCGGCCTGCTGCTTACAAGGCAGCCGCTCTACCTGGCTGAGCTATCGAGGCGTTGTGCGAACGTTAATTCAGTGATGTGGAAGGTGTTTTTAAATGTTCGGAAGTGTTTGTTGTGGTGAGCATTAATCTTAAAAAGTGTGTGTGTCTAAAGTTTAAAGTTGAGGGTTGTGTTGTGGGTTTTTTCGTTGGGGGTTGTTGAGTGGGTAAGGTGAAGGCTCGAAAGGCTGGTGTGGGTGGAACTAGTGGCGGGTTAGGCGAGCGGGGGATAATTGAGCTTTTGAGGGGGCATTTTGCTGTTTTGCCTGGTGTGGCGGTGGGTTTTGGGGATGATGTTTCTGCTGTGGCTTTGGGTGGTGGGCGGGTTGCTGTTTTGAAAACGGATATGCTTGTTGGTAAGACTGATGTTCCTAGGGGGATGAGTTTTTGGCAGGCGGCGCGGAAGGCGGTGGTTATGAATGTTAGTGATTTTGCGGCTAAGGGTGTTGTGCCGAAGGCGGCGCTTGTTGCGTTGGGGTTGTCGAGGCGTTTGCTGCGGAGGGATTTGGAGGAGATTGCTGGGGGGTTGAATGCGGGTGCGCAGCAGTATGGTGTGTATGTTGTTGGTGGGGATACTGGGGAGGCTTCGGATTTGGTTGTGGCTGTGTCTTTGTTTGGGACTGCTGAGAAGAAAGCGTTGATGTTGCGTAGTGGTGCTAAGGTTGGTGATGTTGTGGCGGTTACGGGGTTTTTTGGTAAGTCTGCGGCGGGTTTGCGGTTGCTTTTGGATGGTTTGGCTGTTTCGGATGAGTTGCGTGAGGTGTTGGTGGGTGCGGTTTTTATGCCGCAGGCGCGGTTGAAGGAGGGTTTGGCGCTTAGCAGTTGTGGGGCTGTTTCGGCTTCGATTGATTCTAGTGATGGTTTGGCTTGGAGTTTGCATGAGCTTGCGAGGATGAGTAATGTGGGTTTTTTGGTTAATAGTGTGCCTGTGGCGCGTGAGGTGCGGTGTTTTGCTGAGTTTAATGGGTTGGATGAGTTGGAGTTGGCGCTTTACGGTGGGGAGGAGTATGAGTTGGTGGTTACGGTTAAGCCTAAACTGTGGGAGGCTGCGGAGTCGGCTGTTGAAGCGGTTGGCGGTTGCTTGTTGCCTATTGGGAAGGTTACGCGGGATAAGCGGGTTATGTTGGAAGTTGAAGGGAAAAAGTGTCCGATTGAAGCGCGTGGTTGGGAGCACTTCAAGAGCAAGGTTTAGCTTTGGTGGTCCAGCAGGTAATTCAGCACGGTTATGCATGAAGCAGCCAGATACGGTTGTTTTCCAAGGCTAACTTTTTCTCCGTATCTTAACGCGAACGTTTCAGCCTTTTTGGGTAAGCCCACATGGTCGCCAAGCACAAAAACCGCATCACCAGCAAGCTCTGCGTCAGCGATGCTTTTTCCGCCTTCTTCAAGAACGTACACTTTGCAGGTTTCCGCTTTGGATTTGAGTAACGCTTCGAAGCTTGTTTTGTTTAGGTTTATTCCTGGGTGGGTTTTGCCTGCGAGAACTTTGCGCAGGATGCTTTGCCAAGTGTCCACGTCTGTGCGTACGTCGTAGAGTGTTTCGCCGTTGATTTGGATGTGTAAGGGTGGGTTTGGTGGTCCGTTTAGGATGGCGTGGAAGGTTACGTTTCTGCGTAACCCATGTGAGAGAAAGAGGCTGGCGACGATGCACTCGTGAACTATGTCTAATCTTCCAGCATCATGCAGGTTAGCGAAGGCTGAGTCGGTTCTGCCTAAACGCGAAAACAATATGAATTCACGGGGCAAACATGCATCACCCAAGGAAATGCTACAGGCATTTAGACTTTTAAGCACTTCCAAACCTAGCGCTCGGAAAAGCTTATACCCCCTCTATTTAAACTATAAATAGGATTCTGTGAGATTTTGTTACCTCTTCGGTGTCGGCTTTTTTCTGCTCATCATTGGAAAATTTCGGTGTCTAACTGGTATTTTTGGGGTTTTTTGGGTTTAACATATAGTTTTTGCGAAAAAACATTCAAGGGGGTGAAAACCTTTTGAATGATGTGGATGCAATATGCTTCTCGTTAGTTTTCATTGGTTTTTTGCTGGTGCTTCTATGAATAGTTATTACGGCTTTTTGGGGGCTTTGGGTTCTCTATTCTGGGGTTGCTGTTGCGATTCTAGGCGCTGTTTTATTAGCTTACATAAATCTTCGACATTAGACGCCTCTTTTTTTGGCCATATCTGCATTAGAATACTCAATATGCCCAAACCAGATATGGCTAAGGCTACAATTGCCAACTCTACAGTAACTTTGTTAGTTTTTACTTGAGTTAGCTGTTCTTTTGGGTAAACATGAATTACCACATCATCTGTTGTAAGTGTAGTATTTGTGCCATCCTTATAGAAAATGCCAATTATGGGTTTATACTCGCCTTCAATTGACCAAGTTACTGTTTCATTACCTAACCAAAATTTTTCGACTTCGCCTGTTTGTTGGTTTACGCCTATTGTTGGCATTTCCTCCCTAATTTGGACAAATCCCTGTTTTGGTATTCCCCAGAACGCATCAACAATAGGGTATTCTAAACAGTTCTGAAAACCGACAGCTATCATTGTAATGTTTTCTGTGACATCAGGTCTAAGGTAAGCATACCCATAGATGCTCACATTGTCGTTAACATATAGAGTTCCATTTGGATAAATGAAGTTTAAGCCAATTGATATTGGAGGATTACCAAAGCCCTTTACTCCCTGTAAATCAATATTTATTGGAACTGCAAATGAACGTGATTTTGGGGTAGTTGTTATGTCCATAAAATCCGCATATATTGCCACTCCAAAATACCCGAAAAACGCAGCAGATAATATAATGATTATGACGATAGCGCCATACCTAATTTTACGAGAAGCATTATCAAACATTGAGACACACGCCTAATTTGTTTTAAGTACAGTTAATTGTACAATTAATTGTACAATTAATTATGCTATTTATGGCTTAAAATTTGCGGTTATTTGTGCCTATTTTTCTTTTAGTGTTTGCTTGGGTTATTACGGAAATCTTCACAGAGTACATCATAGGCTTACCGAGTACATGCTGAGCGGTTGAATAACTGTAATTAGCAAATTTTTTTATTCTAAAAGAGAATTTTAGTCATTATGAAATTTAAGTGGACTTATGTACTAGTGTTTCTGTTATGTTTGTTCGGAACTTTGTATTTCATAGGAACTTTTCTTGAGACACAATTTAAATTTGTTCAAGCATGGATAACACCTTTCGCAGATTTATGGGCGAATCTTTTTGCGTCCATGATTGTTGTTGTAATTTTTGAAAGAATAATTTATCGCAGTAAGATAGAAAAAAACGAGCAGTCAATAACATATGTTAAAGGGCGAATTTTCGGGGTGCTCATAGACCTCATGGGCACAGGAATGGCTCCTAGGAATTGGAAGGGTAAACTTGAGAATCCAAAGTTCAATTGGTCTAAATACGTCAACGACTTATGTAATTCTCGAAAGCAAGTTCTCCAAGAACTTGAGAACATTGTTGACCGTTATAGTTACCTTTTAGAACCTGAAATTATGAACGATGTTTTTGTATTAGTAAGTGTTTTGCGAAGTCCTATTTCAAACCTTTCGGATGCTGTGAGTTACTCAGTTGCGTTTATTTCAGAGTCAAAGAAGCTGATAGAACGCCATAAATTGCTACGGTTCATGGGTGGAGTGATAAGTTTTAGAAAGGGGGAAGCGCCAAAAGTGAGTTTGGGAAAAAGCGGTGTTTATGAACCGACCCAGTATAGATATTACTCAGAATGGCTTAAGGATGCTATTGCCTTTAGAGATGAATACAACGAGAAATATCAATTAAAGGAAATGAAAGAAGGTTCAATGCGTGGAGATACTGGCATTCTGGATTAGAGTTTTCCACTTGTTTTTTCCTTCTATTTTTATTCCGCATGTTTCTGCTGGTGTTTTGTTATGCTGGTTTGGATAGGATTTCTTCCCGCCGAAATATTTTGACTCCAAAGTGGAAGATAGCCACGTCAACAGCTGCAAGCAAGCCTATAAACGCCGCTAGCACGAGGGGACCCAGCACCAGTAAGCCCGAAATTTGCGCAAACACCAACGCTAGCACAGGCAGCACCAGCACGGCAGTGATTTGCTGCGCCTCTTTAAAGCCCTTAACTTTAGCAGATATGACAACGGTTAAGCCAATACTGCACAAGGCTAAGGTCGGAGTCACTCCGAAGACCATCACTAGAAAGTTCACGTTCGGCAACAACAGCATCCCATTGAACATCCCAAAAGTAAATACATCAACCAAAGTTGCGTAAACGCCGAACGCCACAAACGTAACAAGCATAGCGGGAATAAAACTGACAAGGATTTTACCCAGCAAGAGTTCACTGTCTGAGAGAGGCGTAGCTAAGAGAGCTTCGATAGTCTTTCTTTCTTTTTCGCCTGCGAAGCTATCTGAACCTATTACGCTTGAAGCCATTATCGGAATTATAAGGAAGAAGGGAGCGAAAAAGTACAGCACCATAATGTAGACCATAACTTGAGCTTCTGTGAACTGCGCAAGCTGCGCTTGTATTTCCACGGGCAAATTCTGTATCAGTAATTCACTAATATCATTCGATTGCATGTTTTGTGTGGGCGCACTTGAAATGAACAGCAATATTACAGGGAAAACTACTGAGAATATGAGGGGTAAAATGAGTATTGGCGCGAGCACCTGCTTGTCACGCTTTATCTCCAGCCAATCTTTCTTGAAAACCAACCAAGCCTTATGCATGTTCACTGTGTTTCGCCTCCCTTAACAAGCTTAAGATAAGCCTCCTCCAACGAAGGCTTAAGCACGTTCACAGACAAAACCATGCCGTCAGCTTTCACTATGTCCCGCACTAGGGCAGGCGTAGCCGCGCGAGCATCATCAACAGTCACCATCAAACTGCAAGCCTGCTCATCCACACTCACAGCTTTTTGACCGTGCTTCTCCGCAGCAGCAACAATCTTGCGGCTCACCGCCTTCAGCGCTATTTGAATTACGGGTTGACCGCTGATTTTCTCGCGCAACTCCTCAGGAGTACCCACAACCATGCGTCTACCCCTATTCATAATCACCACTCGGCGGCACAGCTTCTCCGCATCCTCAAGCCGATGCGTACACAACAAAATCGTGCGCTTCTCATGCTGACTAAGCATCTCCATCAAATCCCGAATCTCCTTAGCCGACTCAGGGTCCAAGCTTGACGTAGGCTCATCCAAAAACAGCACAGCAGGCTTATGCACTATAGCGCGGGCTATGGCAAGCTTCTGCTTCATACCCTTCGAAAACGTTGCCGCCTTATCGTTCCTGCGCTCCCATAAAGCAAAAAACTCCAGCAACTCCCTAATGCGAGCATGCCGCTCCTGCGCGTCCGCAAGCCCGTAAGCCTCAGCGAAGAAGTTCATGTTCTCGTAAGCCGTCAACCGCTCATACAAGCTTGGGTTTTCCGTGAGTATGCCCACTGCCTGCCGCACAGCCAAAGGCTCACGATGAATGTCGTAGCCTGCTATGGTGGCGGAGCCCTTCGAAGGCGAAATTAAACAAGAAAGCATGCGCAACGTAGTTGTTTTTCCCGCGCCGTTAGGTCCCAGAAGCCCAAAAACTTCGCCCTCGTTAATTTCAAGACTCAAGCTATCCACTGCCACGAACGAACCGAATTTCCTCGTTAACCCCTCAGCCACAACACTAAACACGCAACTTCACCTGCAAACCGCAAAACTCTATGAGAGCACAGCCAATTTAAAAATAGTGCCTACATCGCACGAATTGGCGCATCCTAAAAAGCGGTTTACTAGTACATTCACTTACGAATACTGTTAAAAACCAGAACACACTAACCTTCTGCAAAGATGATGCCCAGTTGAAACTAAACAAACCCTTAATCGGATGCATCTTAATTCTCGTCATCGCCGTCTCATTCGCAATGCTCATCCAAAAACAAAAAAACACCGCCTTCTCAATCGCATCAGCCAAAAGCACATCACCAATGGCATTTCTCAACAGCATCGACTGCGACACATTAACCGCGCCAATGTTCACACAACAGTTCCCCGCAACACTCACCCTACAACTCAACGTTAGCGAACGCTCAGCAACCGTTTTCAACAATGCCACGCGCGTTGCGATCTACGATTTCATCACAAACAACCCCGGCGTCCAATTCAGAGGCATCTGCACGCAACTCGGCATATCCATAGGCGTCGCAGAATTCCACCTAGGCATCCTCCAAAAAGCCGGGCTCATCTCGTTCTTCCGCGACGGCAGATACAAACGATTCTTCGAATCCAAAAAATTCTCCCAGAAAAAAATAGAACTCATCTCACTGCTCAGACACGACACCGCAAAAAACATAATCCAAACCATGCTCGACGAAAAACAAGTATCCCACAGCGAACTAGCCTACCAACTCTCAATCACCTCCCAAGGATTAACATGGCAGATAAACCAACTGAAAAAAGAAGGCATAATCCAAGAAAACCGCGAAAACACAAAAGTAACCTACTCACTAGAAACCGCGTACACGCCATTACTAACTGAACTCGTAAACCTAATAGAACAAACATAAGCAAAAAAGCAAAAGTGGTGCTCCGGCCGGGATTCGAACCCGGGTCCACGGCTCGAGAGGCCGTTATACTTGACCGGACTATACTACCGGAGCGTCGCAACATGGTTCTCTCTTAGAGATAAATATCTTTTCATACACCCCGATGCCCTGCCAACCCGAACCTCACCAAAAACTCGGCACATTACCGCCTATTTAAAGGGGAAGGGGTCATAATCCGTGAGCACAGTAAAACTCTGCAACAGCCAACAGCAACAAAAAACACTCAAAATGCTTTTTCACAAGGAAAACAAGAAAACAAAAAAAGAAAAATTGGGATGTTTATTCTTCGCCCATTCCGCCGGGCATTCCGCCGCCTGGACCGCCGCCCTTAGGCGCTCTGGAAGTTATCACGTCGTCTATGCGCAGTATCATCGACGCTGATTCAGCAGCAGACTTCAACGCTTGCTCCTTGACCACAAGGGGTTCAAGAACTCCGTTGTCAATGCTGTTCTGCACTTTGCCTGTGAAGACATTCACGCCTTTGTATTTGCCATCGGCTTTCTCATGCGCTGACCGCAAATCCACTATCACGTCTATAGGCTCCAAACCTGCGTTCTCCGCAAGCGTCTTAGGTATCACTTCAACCGCATCCGCAAAAGCTTCAATGGCAAGTTGCTCTCTACCACCGACTTTTGTAGCGTAACTGCGCAGTTCCTTGGCAACTTCAATCTCAGCCGCGCCACCACCAGCGACAATTTTGCTGTTTTCAATTACATCCGAAACCACTGACAGCGCATCAGTCAACGCTCTCTCCGCCTCATCAACCATACGTTCCAAGCCTGCACGAATAAGCACTGCTACGCTGTGCGGGTCTTTGCATTTTTCAACGAATATCATTTTGTCTTCGCCGATTTTACGTTCTTCCACTAAACCAGCCGTGCCTAAATCAGTGGACTTCAAATCATCCAAATTAGATACTATTCTTCCACCTGTAGCGCGTGCAAGCTTTTCCATGTCAGATTCTTTTATGCGCCGCGCGGCAATTATGCCTTCTTTTGCTAAAAAGTGCTGCACCATGTCGTCAACGCCCTTTTGACAGAAAACCACATCTACTTTTGACGCTTTGATTTTGTCCGCCATTTCTTTAAGCATACTGGTTTCTTGGTCTAGAAACGCTTTCATCTGCGTGGGGTCGCGAATTCGGATTTCAGCACTGATTTCAGTTTTCTCAATTTCCAAAGCTGAGTCTAACAGCGCAACCTTCGCGTTTTCCTTCTTTTTCGGCATTCCTGAGTGAACGATTTCTTTGTCAACAATTATGCCTTTCACAAGCTGCGTTTCAAGGAGGCTTTTACCTGTTTTCTTCACAAGTTGGATATTGTCTATGTCAGCCAGCATCTTGTCTCCACGCTGCTCAGCAATTTGCTTAACAGAGTCTATGGCGATTTCCGCCAAGTGCTCTCTAGCTGCGCCTACGGCTTTGCTACTCATTGAGGTCAAAGCAACTTTCAACAGGGTTTTGCGGTCTTCGATGTCCACTGGCACAGCATTTTTGCCTAAGGCTTCGATGGCTTTTTGGGCTGCTTTGCGGTAGCCGCTTACCATTATCGTTGGGTGTATGTTCTGGTCAAGCAGTTCCTCAGCTTTCTTGAGCAACTCGCTTGCGAGCACAACGGTGGTTGTGGTTCCGTCACCAACCATGTCATCCTGCGTCTTTGCAATTTCCACCATCATCTTTGCTGCTGGATGCTCAACTTCGATTTCGTTGAGGATGGCTGCGCCGTCGTTTGTTATGGTGATGTCACCTAGGCCGTCGATGAGCATTTTGTCCATGCCGCGTGGTCCCAGCGTGGTCTTCAGCACTTCGCCGATTACGCGTGCTGCCATTATGTTGTTGCGTTGGGCTTCTTTGCCTCTGTTTCTTGTTGTGCCTTCTTTGAGAATTAGGACTGGTTGTCCTGAGCCTGTGGTTGTTAAATACGCCATGTTATCATTACCTCACTTTTCACGGGTAGAATGTTGTTTAATCGGAAATATGCAAAAACCAGCGGAAAATATAAAGTTTTACCTTTAAAGATGGCGAGTTGTTGGATTATGGCTGTTGCGTGTTCCCTAGCGCTTGGAAAAAAGCTTAGCCCACTTATTTAACGAATGTGACTCGTGTTAGAAGTTCCTGTAAGGAGAGCATCTCTATAGGTTTCTGCATTAATTGATTGTGAGGCTCAAAATACGCTGTTCTTTAGCTGAACTATCAAGGCGGTTATATAGTTTATTTGGTAGTGTTTTGATGCGTAACAGTTTAATTCAGCCGAGTTTTTCTCTATTAATCCAGCGGTGCTTGAACATTGCAGGTTTCAGTTCGTTTTTTCACCAGTCTAAGAGAAATAATCGGCAAAAAAGAGGAGACATTAAAATTTCCAGAAAGCAACAAAGTCACCGTGGACGCTGTTCTCAAAATGCTGATTCAACGCTACGGTGAACGGTTTGTAGAGTACGTTTACGACGAGAACACTGGTAAAGTCAAGGGTTTTCTCCAGTTTCTCGTTAACGGAAAAAGCGCCACCGCCCTCAACGGGTTGCAGACGGAACTGGGAGACGGCGATGTTTTGGCTATTTTGCCACCTGTAGGCGGTGGATAAATCCGCTTAGAATGCCCAAAAGGGCGTTTTCTTCTGCATCAATTTCGCGTATTCTTTCAGCACGTCTTGTTCGTCTGCAGTCAGCTTGTCCAAGTAAGTTGACAGCAAAGCCTTCGCATCTGGTTCGGGAACCTTCACGTAAAGCACATCTTTCTCGAAAACGTGTCTGCCAACTATAGGTTTATCCATGGATACTGCCACCTGCATGCCTTGCTTGGCTTCGGACAGGGCTTTGCCTCGGTCTTGGATTTGCTGCACTTCACCCACATCCCCGCCGTCTTCTGCCCTTACCAAACTGCATTTGGGTTTTAGCTGCCCGCTAAGGACTTCAACGCCGAAAATTGCAGGTTTTGCTCGTCTGAAAACGTAGCCTTCCATTACGCGGATTTTGCAGGGTTTAACGAGTTTTTCAAATTCCTGCTCAATTTTGGCTTCACGTTTAGATCTAAGCCATTCCAAGTACTTATCTATCAAATTGTAGATTATCGGTTCCTTAAAAATCTGAATATCGCTGTTTGCAGCTTCTTCTTCAGCGTCAGGCAGAATTTTTACTCCAAACGCTAAAATGACGCCGTTAAGTGGTTCTCGCGCTTTAACTACTGAAGCTTCTATTACATCACGTTTGGAAACGTCACCCACATCCGCGATTCTGATTTGCACGTTGTTCCGCTTCAGGATTTCCGCAATCGCTTCCAAAGAACCCAGCGTGTCTGTCTTCAGCACTATGCCCTCGCCTTCAGTGGCTATACGGATTTTCCCAATTTCCTCTGTTATAAGCGCCACGTATTTTTCTGGTGCCTCGTTTGATGGAACAGCATATAACGGTGCACCTGCAAGAGCGCCTTCTAAGCCAGAAGCCACAATCTTCACACCTGCAGCAGCAAAAACCGCGTCAACAGAGGCGAACTTGTCGCGTGGGTCTCGAATTTCATCCAGCGGTTTAGGAACCAGAATTGCCCTTATGCGGGTTATAATGGGTTTTTCTTTGCCGCCGACAACTATCACATCGTCCTTCTGCAAGGTGCCATCATAAATTATCGTGTTTAACGTTAAACCCAAGCCTGCTTCTTCTTTAACTTCGAGAACCGAGCCTTTTGCTGGTCCTTCAGTTGTCTGCAGCCGCTTCCGCAAGTACTGCTGCGTTAAGCCGACGAGCACCATGAGCAGCTCGGTAATGCCTTCGCCAGTTTTTGCGCTCGTAGGCACCAAGGCGATTGTTGAAGTGAAGTCCTTTATGTGATCAAAGCGATCAGTTCTGAAACCTAACCGCGAGAAAGCGCCCATAATTTCGTAAAGCTTGTTATCCACATCTTCTTTCACGTAAGCATTTTGAGATGCATACGATTTAAGGAATGGCGCTGCAGGTTGGGGTTTCCAGCCGGGAACACGATCAACTTTGTTAACAGCCACAATGAACGGCGTTTTGCGTGATTTCAAGATTTCTATACACTCGTGGGTTTGCGCTTCAAAACCATGCAGTATATCAATTACGAGAATAGCGATGTCAGCTACGCTGCCGCCTCTGCGCCTTAAATTGGTGAAAGCCTCATGCCCAGGCGTATCAACAATAAGTATGCCAGGAATTTCTACTGCACCTTTCATCATGGAAAGCACGGGACCTACAAGTTGCTTGATAGTTTCAACTGGAAAGAAACTTGCACCAATATGTTGCGTCATCCCACCTGCTTCTCGAGCTTGCACACTTGTTTTGCGAATTCTATCCAGCAACAGAGTCTTGCCAGTGTCTACGTGTCCGAGAACGCATACGATTGGTTGGCGGGTGGGCATTTTACGTCGTTTCCTTTTTAGTTTTTTGTTAGTTAAATAAGTGTGGGTGAGTTTTGGTTAATAAACTCTCAGCCTTGTGTTTGACAATATTTTTAAGCGTGCCGTAACCTTTAAGCGTTGTAGAGGTGACTCTCTTGCCTTATTGTGTTAAATGTGGGGCTCCTGTGAAGGAGGCTGACAAGTTTTGCGCTGTTTGCGGTGCAACAGTAGCGAAGTTTACTACGGAAGAGTTTAGCGTTTCAGGCAATAACCTTGTTGACCGCGTCAGGGAGCTGCTTCATGAAGGAAATATAACTAGGATAATTGTGAAAGATGAGAAAGACAAGATTTTACTTGAGATTCCTGCAACTGTGGGCGTGATTGGCGTAGTTCTGGCTCCGTGGCTGGCGGCTTTAGGCGTAATAGCTGCGCTGGTTACGAACTGCAGAATAGTGGTTGAAAGAAGAGAGTAAACGCTACTCAGGCGGTCTGACTAGAAGCAGAAACACGCCAATCGCGAGAAGCGCTATGCTTAAAAAGCCGAAAAAGCCGCTGAAAACTCCCAAAACGTCAATGCTCGTAGCTGTGAAATACAGAACTATTGCTCCTATGACTACAAGCAGTAAGCCGAAGAATTTTTCGGCCAGCGATACCCAGAACGTGTCTCCTTCTTCGCTCATGCCATCTCATTCCTTTTTTCCAATGTGCATCCTCATAACACATAAACAGCTATTTTAAATTTCTCTTCTTGTTCTATATTTGTGCTGATTTAGAGTTGAGTAAATGGTGCTCTGCTGTTCTATATGCACAGCGAAAAACGATGCGCCGCTTCGATACGCTTTTTATGCGGTGCCACCAATGTTTCTGTGAGGGCCCCCTTTGGTGCGACTGAAAGGCTTCCAAAAACTAACATCAGCAAATGACGCACTACAAACTTGGTTCAAGATTCTGCAAGTTAAACCGCGCCAAGTTACTGTGCCCCTGCATAAGGCTTTGAACCGCGTTTTGATAGGCGATACAATCGTCAAAGAAGACTTGCCGCGGTTTGACAGGTCAGCCGTTGACGGTTACGCACTTAAGAGTGAAGACGCCAACGGCGCATCACAGTTTAGACCAGCACTCTTCCAGTTAACCGATGCTAACTTGGTGAATTCCAAACAAGCGAAGCAGGTGTGGACTGGAAACGCCATTCCTGAAGGCGCTGACGCCGTTGTCATGCTGGAAAACACGCGCAAGCAGAATGGCAACCTTGAAGTGTGGGTTCAATCGGCGCCAAGCGACAACGTGTCAAAAAAAGGCGAAGACATCAGAAAAGGCGAGACTGCCGTTAAAGCTGGAACCCGCTTGAAACCTCACCACATAGGTTTGCTCGCTGCGTTAGGCAAAAGCGAAGTCAACGTCGCTGAAAAACCGAAAATAGCCATATTAGCCACAGGAAACGAGCTTGCAGAAGTAGGTAGCAAACTCGCTGAAAACCAAGTTTTTGAAGTCAACAAAATCATGCTTTCAGCGATGTGCCGCGAACTGGACGCGGAACCGCTGGACATGGGCATAGCCAAAGACGACATAAAAGAGATTACGGAAAAACTCGCAGCCGCATTGTTAACTGCTGATGCGGTGATAACAACGGGCGGAACCAGCGTTGGCGGATTAGACTTGGTTCCAGACGCAGTTAACAACATCGGAAAACCTGGCGTAGTCATCCACGGTGTAGCCATGCGACCAGCCATGCCCACAGCGCTTGCGGTGCTGAAAGAAAAACCTGTAATGATTCTCTCAGGCAACCCAGTAGCTGCAATCGTAGGCTTCGAAGTGTTCACCAGACCGTTAATCTGTAAAATGCTGGGTATGCAAAAAACGGAGTCTATGCCAACAGTGCAAGCGGTTATGGCGCGGAAAGTAGCTACGCCACTTGGAAGAAAAACTTTTGTGCGCGTCCGAGTTCACAAGAAAAACGGCGGGTACCATGCTGAACCAGTCAGTACACGGGGTTCTGGCGCAATCTCCACGATGACACGAGCTAACGGCTTCGTTATCGTTCCAGAAAACCGAGAAGGCATCTTAGAAGGCGAACACGTTACGGTGCATTTGTTCGGCGAAGTGGACTCGGTGAACGAAAATGTTTAGGAAACTGATGACGTTTGACGAAGCAAAACAAACAATCAGCATGCAGCTTAAGCCACAACCCTTAGGCATTGAAGAGCTTGCGTTGCTGGAAGCGCACAACCGCGTCTTGGCAGAGGACATAACGTCTACTTTGGATATTCCGCCCTTTAACCGTTCAACTGTTGACGGTTACGCGGTGAAAGCGGCAGATACTTTCGGCGCAGAAGAAACCACCCCTGCAAAACTTGCGGTCTGCGGCATGGTACACATAGGTGAACCGCCAACGGCACGCGTGGCAAAGGGCGAAGCAGCCGAAATTGTTACAGGTGCTCCGATTCCTGAAGGCGCTGACGCCGTGGTTATGGTTGAAGACACAAATAGAGAAGGCAATACGCTTAGTGTTTATGGTGCTGTGACGCCGAGCGAGAACGTGATGAAGAAAGGCGCAGACATAAAAAAAGATGCAGTTGTCCTCAAAAAGGGTCAAGTTTTAGGCTCTAGAGAAATAGGTGTTTTAGCTGCCTTAGGCAAAGCCCAAGTCAAAGTGTATCGTGTACCCACTGTGGCGGTGCTTTCCACAGGCGGAGAAGTAACTGAGCCAGGCGCAAAGTTGCCTGCTGGAAAAATTTATGACATAAACGCTTACAGTTTAAGCACAGCGGTGTTGGAGAGCGGCGGAAAACCCGTATATTTGGGAGTTGTTCCTGATGATGCTGCGGAGTTGCGTGCGGCTTTGGAGCATGCATTGGCTTCTGCAGACATGGTGATAACTTCTGGCGGCGTTTCTGTGGGTCCGAAGGACCTTATGCCGCAGACTGTGGCTGCGCTGGGCGAGCCAGGTTTGATTGTTTGTGGTGTGGCTGTGAAGCCTGGGAAACCCACAACTGTGGCTTTGATTGGAAAAAAACCTGTTTTTGCGCTTCCTGGTCATCCGACTTCCGCGTTGCTCCTATTTCATTTGCTTGTTCGCCCAGTTGTTCAGCTTTGGGCTGGTAGACCTACAGGGGAAACTGTTGTGGTTAAGGCTATTGCTGGCACCAGAATGTTTTCGGCTAGAGGCAGAAGAACGTTTGTTATGGTTAAGCTAAAGCGCGATGCGGCTGAGCGGTTGGTAGCTGAGCCTGTTGAAACCGGAGCGTCAGGAGCGATAACCACTCTTGCTAAGGCTGACGGGTTCGTGGAAATTCCAGCGAACCAGCAGTTCATCGATGCTGATGAGGATGTTGCGGTAACGCTTCTGAAGGGTGCCGGTGTGAATTAGGCTCCTGTTTCTAACGCCATGCTTTTCAGCAGTAGGCGCGCTGTGAATATCCATGTGAACACAGCGTAGGCAATCAGGCTTATGCTTACAATCCAGTTGCTGGTTATGACGTAGTAAAGCGTGTATAGAGAAAAAGCCGTGGCTACGACGAACAAGGCAGCTACCAGCCATTTTGTCCAAGACCTTTTAGTGAAAATGCCGTAAGCAGTTATCAGGTACATTATACCCGTTAAAGCTATGTGCGGCGGATAATTAGCGAAAGGCAACAAAACAAGAAATAGCACGCCAACGATGCTGTGGAAAACAGTGGGCGCCAACGCTGCGAGATTCAGTCTTTTCAGGGCTTTGAATTTCGATGCATCTGGCATTTTTAAGTCGCCTTTAATCTTATGCATTAAGCGCTGAATTAATAAATTTACTGTTCACCCGTGTGCACAAAGAAGCGTTGAAAGCGTGGTTTGCCATCAGCTTGCGTTTGCAGAATGAGAGGGTTTAAAAAGTTTAGAGCAGCTCAATAATAATCAGTGAAAAAACAGGAAAAGAATCTGGCTATGAGCAACTATGAACTGTTCGTTTCGCAGTCAAACGCTTTCGGCGGAGCACAAAAACCGCTTAGAAAAGCAGACTACGTAGTTTTAGGTGTGCCCTTTGACGTTACGAGCACGTATCGGACTGGAGCACGGTTTGGTCCAACCGCTATTCGCCAAGCTTCGCTGAATATTGAAACGTTCAGTTTCCGTACCGGGATAGATTTCGAGGAGTTGAGCGTGCATGATTTGGGTGATTTACACGTGTCCACCGCTCCGAATAAAACGCTTAACACGCTGACGCTTGTGGTGGAAGATATTGTAGCCATGAAAAAGCTGCCAGTAACGTTAGGCGGAGAACACACCATAACGTTAGGCATAATGAAAAGCTTAAGCGCCAAAGCCGCGAAAACAGCTGTCGTAAGCTTCGATGCACATTTAGACGTGCGTGAAGAGTTCCTCGAATTGAAACTTTCACACACCACGTTCATGCGACGCATAAATGAAGAAGTGAAACCAGCAAAAATAATTGAAGTTGGCACAAGAGCCGTGTGCAAAGAAGAGCTAGCTTACGCAGAAGACTGCGACATAGAGTTTTTCACTTCCCAGCAGATCAGACAGGAAGGCGCAGCGCGGATCACGCAACTGCTTAAAGAGAAGCTTGCGGGATACGAGAAGGTTTATTTGTCCGTGGATATGGATGTTCTTGACCCTGCCTATGCGCCTGCAGTGCAGAATCCAGAACCAGACGGCATTGAAACGCATACGCTGCTGGATATCTTGTGCGCCGTATGCGATAAACGCGTGGTTGGCTTGGACGTTGTAGAGATTGCACCTAATTATGACCAAGGAGTATCTGCGGTTCAAGCAGCGAAAGTGGTTTTTGAGGCGCTCTGCGCGTTGGAGCACTCGCGAAAAGGGCAGTCAAAATGGACGACGTAGAAGCTTATTACGACAAAAAGTCGGAAAGCTACGAGACAATCTTTGATAGTTTATACTTTAGGGTTTATGACGCCGTTACGTGGAAATACTTGGAACCGCATGTCCCAGCAGACTCTAACGCGCTTGTTCTTGATGCTGGAGGTGGAACTGGCCGCTGGGCAATTCGGATGGCGAAAAAAGGCTGCAGGGTAGTTTTGGTCGACGCTTCAGAAAAAATGCTGCAAGTTGCTGACAAAAAAGCGAAAGAGAAAGGCGTTCAAAACCGAATCACAATAAAGAAAGGCGACATCACACAAACAGGTTACGTAGATGACACTTTTGACATGATTCTCTGCGAACACGCGCTTTTTCTTTTCAAAGAACCAGACAACGTAATAAACGAGCTAAAGCGGATTCTGAAGAGGAACGCACCGTTAATAATTTCAGCGCAAAACCGCTACGTTCAATCTTTATCTTCAATCCAAAGCAAACCAAACGTAGACAACATGGAAAGAGCACTCAAAATTTTAGCCGCCGAAGAACACGAATGCATGACTAAAGAAGGAAAAGTCAAAATTTACACATGGACACCAAAAGAGCTACAAACAATGCTTGAACGAAATGGATTACGCATAGAAAAGATTGTCGGCAAAGGCGTAACCATGCCTTTACGGATAAAGCAGGAGTTTTTCTTAGAAAAAAAGCACCCTCCAGATTTATTCAACAAGATACTTCAATTTGAACTTACTATATGCGAAAAAACGGATGCTTTAGCATTAGCTGGACATTTGCAAGCAATAGCCTTTAAACTATGATACGTCAATGACTCATAGCATCTCTTTGAAAAAGCAACGCTCACTTCTCGCAGAAAAACATAACCACCAAGATAAAGCACGAAAAATGAGGCGGGTTCTCCACGTTACGCCACACATCACACGTAATAGAAAACTCGCCATCTCGCAGCAAACGGTACAACCACGGCGCATTCAAAAAAATAGTGGCAACGCAGTGTGCAGGATAGTTGTTATATTTGGAGTCTGTGTCCGCTCAATACAAAAAACAGAAGAAGACCTATGCTGTACTGCAGAAAACGTATAGGAGTAAGGTCACTATTGGCGAAAACAAACCCAAAAGCATGTTAAAACACAAATCTACACACCAACAACCACACACAAAAACCACAACAAACCTACACTCAACAACACACAACAACCAGCCGTAACCAAGTTGTCTCCGCAATACACAACAACACACGCAACCCCCCATTCAAAATCCTTATACCACACGACACAACACTTATATTAGCGAGAACAGCTTCTAACAGAACTCAGCAACATAGTAAATGCTATCAAAAAACAGATGCAACTCCCCACTAACTAGTGTGGAGTGAAGGGTGAACGAGCATAGCGCTCACATGACACCATGCATAGGCCGAAACGACGCGCAAAACAACACTATAAGTGAGGTTTTCACCAAACGCCAAACAGACACTACCATATGGCCCGAACATGCCACGCCGTCTGGAGAATGGCTCGGCTTGAGAGCTGACGAAGGGCGCGGCAAGCCGCGATACCGCCCCGGGTAGGCGCATGCAGCCTTCGAACCGGGGATACCCGAATGGGACCTCCCAGAAATGCTCCCTCACGGAGCGGGAACCCCCCGAACGGAAGCATCTTAGTAGGGG
>CAZWDU010000006.1:0-116946 GCA_964632845.1 uncultured Candidatus Bathyarchaeia archaeon
GCAGTCGTCTTCTTAACCCTAAGTGGATTGATAGCATGAAGCGCCATGGCTATGAGGGTGCTGGTGACCTTTCAAGAACGCTTGATTTCGTTTTGGGCTGGGATGCCACGGTTGAGGTTGTTGAAGACTGGATGTACGAGGATTTAGCAAAGAAGTATGTTCTAGACAAGAAGATGCAGGAGTGGTTGAAAGAAGTGAATCCTTATGCTTTGCAGAACATCATTGAGCGGCTTTTGGAGTGCATTGAGCGGAACCTGTGGCATGCTAGTGAGGATATGAAGAATGAGTTGCAGAGGCTTTACCTGAATATTGAAGGGTTGCTTGAAGGTGCAAGCGAAAAGAAATGAACTTAGGAGAACTGATTGAATGGAAAAAAGGGAAATAGTTATGAAAAAAGCAAATGTGAAGTTGAAAGAAAAGACAGTTCCTCTTACACTAAAGGGAATTGAAGCAAAGGTAGTGTATCACATTTATGACGGTTTTGATCTTAACACTTTGCTTGTTTCCTTTGGAAGAAAGCGTCGTGTCCTCTCGACATGGGATGGCTACAGAGAAGTCAAGTTTGTAGCAAACACTTATACTCCACTTCTATTGTCGGAGCGCACGATGAAAGCACGCGAACCGATAAAGCATTATGGGAAGTTCCAAAAGAAGTTTTCTTTAGCATTGGGAATCCGCCCAGAAGAACTTGCTCTTCTGAGCACGGGCGTAAACATGGATGATCTGGCTGTGCACCAAGGCTCGTATCAAGAGCTGAAGGTTTGCTGTTTGGCTACTGCAGGCGCAAAAGGTAACGCTTTAAGGAGCGGCGTGGACCGAGCCATCTGCGTAGAGCAGAGCGGAAACTTCGTACATACGGGAACCATTAACGTGATTCTTCTGACAAACGCTGCTCTTACTGATGGGGCTATGGCGCGTGCAATTATCACAGCTACCGAAGCAAAAACTGCTGCTCTTCAAGATTTGAATGTCCGAAGCACATCTACGCCTCAAAACCAAGCGACTGGCACGGGAACTGATAACATGATTGTTGTTTCTGGAAAAAAGGTAGGTACACCATTGCGGGTGACTAGTGGACACACTAAGATAGGTGAATTGATTGGTTTCTCGACGAAGACCGCTGTGACTGAAGCCCTGAAAAAGCATGACGGCTTCGCTTCGAAATCGCAAGTTGGAGACACAACAAAATGAGCAACAAACATCTGCCATGCGCAGTAACGTTCTGGGCAGGTATAATGAAGCTTTAGCAAAGAGGTATCTGCATTGGACGATTTTATAGTTACTGAGAAACTCACCAAATGTTATAGTGACGTTAAGGCTGTTCACGATTTAGATCTAAACGTGCATTCAGGAGAAATATTCGGGTTCTTGGGACCTAACGGCGCAGGCAAAACAACCACTATTCGCATCATGACTACTTTGACTAAGCCAACTTATGGTTCCGTGCGGTTAAACGGTTTTGATGTGGTGAAGGAAGCGGACAAAGTGAAGAAAGTTATTGGTGTAGTGCAGCAGCATTTGAGTTTGGATCGTGACTTAACAGTGCGAGAAAACATGGAGTTTCACGGTAGACTACATCACCTTGGCTCAACTGAGCGCAAGAAACGCATAACTGAGTTGCTTGAGTATGTTGAACTTACGGATTGTGCAAATCGCATGGTGGATACGCTTTCTGGCGGCATGAAAAAGCGCGCGGCGATTGTTTGCAGCTTGTTGCATGAGCCTAAAGTGTTGTTTTTGGATGAGCCTACAGTGGGGCTGGATGCTCAGGGGCGTCGCCGTTTATGGGACTTGGTGCGCCGCTTAAATTTGGATGGCACCACAATTTTCCTTACTACGCATTATATTGAGGAGGCAGAGGCTTTGTGCCACCGCGTGGGCATTATGCATCACGGGAGCCTTATTGCTTTGGATACTCCTTTGGCGTTGCGGAAGAAGTTGGGGTCGATTGCGGTGGAGACACTTGTGGATAACAAGGAGACGCGTTACAAGTTTTTTGCTAACCGTGCTGCGGCTACGCGTTACGTGCAAACGTTGCCTGCTAACGCTGGAACCGTTATTATTCGGGATTCAAATTTGGAGGATGTTTTCGTGGAACAAACCGGAGAGAAGGTTGGTGGCGCCTAAATGCTGAATGCTTTGAGTGATATCTATTCTGTTTTGTGGGTGGATTTGCGCAATTTGAAGCGCCATTGGCGCGCGACGCTTGCCACAAGCTTGGTTCAGCCTATTTTGTATTTGATGGCTTTTGGTTACGGTCTGGGTCAAGGTGTCAGTGTTGACGGTGCCAGCTATTTGGCGTTTGTTATTCCCGGTATTGTTGCGTTGACCTCGTTTTCGACTAGCTTCAGTGGTGCTGCGTCAAAGCTTCAGGTAGACAGGTTCTTTTACAAGAGTTTTGATGAGTTTTTGATGTCGCCTGTAAGCCTTTACTCCATAGTTATCGGCAAAGCCTTAATCGGTGTTGTGCGTGGTTTCATCAGTTCCGGCGCCATACTACTCGTTGGTTTTATACTCTCGGATACATTAGTAATTAGTCCGCTTTTGGTACTGGTTTTGTTCACATCTTGTTTCGTGTTTGCATTATTTGGCGTACTTATCGCGTTGGTGATTAACACGCATCAGGGCATGAGTACTTTCAGCAACCTTGTTATGTTGCCTATGACTTTTCTATGCGGAACCTTCTTCTCGCTAAACGCGTTACCTGATGCAGCTAAGGGTGTATTGTATGTTCTGCCGCTTACTCACTCAAGTGGGTCCCTGCGGGCAGCTGCTTTAGGGCAACCTTTTCCTTGGTTGTCTTTTGCGGCGCTCTTGGGCTTCGGGCTGATTTTCTTCGTGGGGTGCATGGTGGCTCTGAAGAAAACAAACGTGTAACTGGTACATGACGTTGGAGTTTGTTTTGTTTTCAGTTGGTGGCAATGTATTTATCAGTAAGAGTTATTTTCAATGACAGCAAATGATGCTTCAGAGCAGAGGTAGCCGAGCTAGGTCAAAGGCGTAGGCTTCAGGAGCCTATCGCGCAGGCGTTCGTGGGTTCAAATCCCACCCTCTGCACCAGTCTGCAAGTATTTGGTGAAAGAATTGGTGTCTGAAAACGTTCATTTCTACTCCTGCCAAATCGCGTCCACTCACTCTGTGAAATTGCATAAGTTGCGCAAACAAATTGCTGTGCTTGCCGAAAAAGAAGGCAGCACCAAAGATTTTGTTTCCCTTTACGTCCCAGCGGAAACTGACTTGGAACAGATGGCTACTTACATGAAAAAGCAGCTTAACTGGGTTAGCTCCGACTCTGAGAGGGAAAAAGAACGCGTGCAAAATGTCATAAAAACCGTTGCACAGCAACTCAGAAAGTTTGGGACGGTTCCAGAGAATGGTTTGGCACTTTTTGCAGGATACACTGCACCCCAAGACCCGAAAGAAGCCGTAACCGTTGACACCCTAACCCCGCCTCACCCAATCACCCATTACCATTTTGCCATAGACGACCATTTCCAGCTTGAACCGCTGCGGGAAATGCTACGGGACCAAAAAATCGTCGGAGTCCTTGCTTTGGACGCTAAAAATGCAAACTTTGGCATCCTCAAAGGTGACAAAGTTGAACTGGTTGACAGTTTATCTTCAGGGGTTTCGGGGAAAACAAGGAAAGGTGGACAAAGCCAGCGACGCTACGAGAGAGAACGTGACATGGGGCTTGCATACTTTTTCCACAGGGTTGCAGAGCACGCAGCCGAAGCTTTCTTTAAAAATCAGGTTAATGTGTTGATAGTTGGCGGACCAGGACAAACTAAAAACGACTTCTTAAAGGGTCAATACCTGCATTATGAACTGGATAACATGCTTCTAAACGTAGTGGACACCCAATCGGCGGGTAAGGAGGCGTTAAAAGAAATTTTTGACAAATCCACCGAGATGCTCAATAATATGTGCGGACCGGAAGAGCGAAAAATAATTCAGCGTCTATCCTTGGAATTGGCTAAACCGAATGGTGGTCTGGCAACGTACGGTTTAGACGCCGTGCTTGGGGCTTTAAGTAAAGGTGAAGTGCAGGTTGCATTAGTAGCTGACAACACAGACGTGGTTGAGTCTATTGCTGTGTGTAAAAAATGCGGACACACAAAAAAGCAAATTGCTGAACTGGGGTCGCAGATTATAAGCGACATGGCGAGGCTGCCGTGTGAAAAATGCGGTGCAACCACATATGAAATACACCAAAAAGACGTTGTGGACGTTTTAGAAGACATGGCGTCACAAACTAATTCCGCAGTTGAAGTGATTTCCACAGAGTCAAACGAAAAAAATCAGCTAAAAGCACTAAGCGGGTTTGCAGCCCTTTTAAGATATAAAACAGAATAAAATAGAAGGGCTATCTCAAGCAAGCGTTTGTGGGTTCGAATCCCCCCTCTACACCATAACCGTTTTTTTTGAGCTTAATTCGCTGAAATAACCCAAAATTTCAATGTTTCCTTAATATGCGAAATCTTAATAACGTGTTACTTGAGATGAGTAGACTTATGGCTTTAGTAGTAGCTGAAAACCTCGTGAAAAGCTTCGGCGTCGTCACAGCAGTTAACGGGTTAACCCTGACCTTGAATGAAGGCTCAATAACTGGGTTAATCGGTCCCAACGGCGCTGGAAAAACCACCACGATAAAAATGATTTTAGGCTTGCTCAAACCCGACAGCGGCAAAGTGGAAGTTTTCGGTCAGAACCCATGGGACAACCCTGACATACGCCCCCTGATAGGCGTAGTTCACGAAAAAGCCTTCTTTCCCGCACATCACAAAGTCCTAGACTACTTAGAGCGAACCTGCAGAATATACGGCGTACCGCAGTCTCGGGCAATGGACGTTTTGAAGCTCGTTGAACTGGAAGATGCCCGTGACCGCGCAATCAAAGCCCTGTCCGCAGGAATGCTCCAGAAATTCTCCATAGCGCACGCCTTAGTTCACGGTCCACGGCTGGTTATAGCGGATGAAATGACAGCTAACCTTGACCCTCAAGCTCGCAGTTCACTTTTCGATGCTATTTTGCGGCTTCACAGAGACGAAAAAGTCGCTTTCCTCATGTCCTCGCACATTCTTCCCGAATTGAGCCTAGTCTGCGACTCCGTGGCTATAGTTAGTCGCGGAAAAATTTTGGCTTCAGGCAAGTTAAGCGAGCTTTACATGAAGTACGCTGCTGGGATGGTGAGGATATCAACTGACGCGCCAGAAAAACTGGCAACTGAACTCAGGAAACTCTCCTACGTGAAAAATGTGGAAACGGACATTCGCGGAATATCTGTTCAGGTTCAAGCAGACAAAGAGGAAAGCCTATACGAAGACACCGCGAAAATAGCGCGAAAAGCCAACACCAAAATCTACGGCATTGAAACTGGAAGCGCCTCGATTGATGAGCTCTACAGGCGAGTAGTAGGCACCACGAAGGAAAAGGTGAGTTGAACATGGAAAAGCGAAAAGGCAAACCGTTCTTAGAAATCTTGTCTTCAGCTATACACGAGGATTACAGGTTTCCACTTCTCGAAGTGTTCGCGTTTCTCTACGCCATAGGCGCATTCGCACTGGCCAGCTTCGGGTCCATTCTATCGTCTCAAAGCGTTGCCACAGGTGAAGCTGTGGCTTATCAGTTAACTACCTCGCTTCTCGGTGTACCCCTGCTCATATTTGTAATATTAATCTTCAAAAACATCGCCTACGGCTTAGGCAGCGACATAGAAAAAGGAATTGTCCAAACCTATTTTTCGTATCCCCTTAAACGCTGGAAAATTCTCACCGCAAAACTCTTGTCAGCTATCGGCGTTTCCATTGTTCTCTTTCTCGGAATTCAAATCTCAGCACTTTACATTTTAGCACCAGACATCGTGCTGCCCCATTTCGGCACAGTACTTCTAACGTACATCGCGGGCTTAAGCTACCCGCTAATAATCACAGGCATACTGCTGCTGATAACAATGCTACTCAAGAGAGGCGGCTTAACCCTTGTGTTAGGCATCATTCTCTATTTCGCATTATCCATAGTCTCAGGCATCGTGTTTTTCATTGCGTACGCAACAAAATCCGTTTTACTGCTGCAAGCTTTCTCAGTGCTCTCCCCTCAAACTATCCTGCAACAGTATTATTCGCCTGGAGCAGTGTTTCTAACGGAGTTTTGGGCGCCAACTTTTTCAGACGTGTTACTCAGTGTGGGCGCCAGTTACGCTATTGCCGTTGTGCTTTTCTTCGTAAGTTATTATTACTTCAGTCGGAGGCTTAGCCTATGAAACGTCCCATAGCCGTTATGAGTCGTGTAGGCACAGTTCTCGTAGCCATAGGTTTAGCTTTGCTTCTCGTTTCGCTAATTCCACCTGCGCAAACAACCCCTTTTGTGAGCAGCCAAGAAGTTGCCTCCGAGACATTTCAGCCCTTAAGCTATAACCCGTTTGGCGATTCACTTGGTAACACGTCATTTTACGTCACAGTTTTTTCCGCTCTTTCTCCTCAGCAAGAATTGAAAGTAACGCTGTCATGTAACGGCACAATAAACGTTTACCTGCTTAAAATGAGCACACAAACTCTATACACTTATTTGAGTACCAACAGTGTGGTTTTGCTGGATGATTTCTTGAACGCAAACCCCGATGTAATCGGTTGGCAAGGCACGGTACGTGACGGCACAGTTGATTACGTTCCAACTGAAGTCATAAACGCAACGTTAATTTTTTCTAATCCCAGTTCAAACAGTATTCTCGTTGAATATGACGGTAGCATACTGAGTTTGCTTGCGCCCGCCAGCAAAGCACAAACTGCAGCGTTAGGAGCAATTCCTATTGGTCTCGTGTTGACCCTGCCTTGGCTTGTGGAATTATGGAAGTCAAGGAGCGCTTCGCGTTCGCAAGGTTTAACCCAGACGAAACCCAAGCAATAGGGCGTGCGATGAAAAGATGGCTTATTTGCGGAAAGAACAAGAAACCGTAGAAATAGACCACCCTATAGACAAAATTTGGGCGGCGCTTCCTAAAGCGCTCAAGGCATCAGGTTGCACCACAGAACAAATCGACGAAAAAAAACATCACATTAAAGCAAAAACGCAAAAAGGCTTCGTATCTTGGGGTTCATCGCTTATGATTGACGTGACACGTGTAACTGAGGAAACAACACGGGTTTCAGTTGCGGCAGAGACGCCCTTTACCACAATTTCGGCTGTAATCGACTTTGGGCGAGCAAGACGACGCATTGACCTGCTCTTCGTGGCACTGGCAAAACAGTTAAACAAATAATTGCCGCAGCTGCTTTTTCGCGCAAGTTGCTTCTTCAGTCGTATTTTTTTACTTGTATCATTTTCCTGTAGCTTTTCAGGTTTTGGGAAACACGTTTTAGAAGGCGAAGTTCTTCTACTACTGTTTCTTTGAATTTTGCGGTGTCTTCCTTGATTTCTTGGTGTAGCATGTTCTCTTGCCTGTGTTTTTCGTTTCTGAAAGGGTGGTATAATGGAGGGTTTTTGTCATTGTTTGTTGGCTATCTAAGCGACCAATCCGTTATCGAGGAGAAAGGAGAAGGCTTCGAAAACGGAAAAGAGTCTATTGGCTCGTTTAGATGTGCCTTCAACCTCGATAGCCCTCCACTCCACGTCATAAGACTTAAGATATTATACACTTATAAGCGTTATGCAGTACAAATAAACTACTGACAACTGCTCAACCTATAGCCAAAATGCCTTCCAAAATCTTCTTCTCAGAAACATCCAACTGCTTAGACAACCACATCTTCAGAAGCGCCGTCAACTTAGGCAACTCGCCACTATACGTTACAATTTGATTGCCCTTAAGAGCGTCAACCTGAAAAGTTTTCTCCGCTTCCTTATACATGAAAGACAACGTTTGAGCCTGAAAAGCCAGATTCTGGAAGTCCTCCCATTGCTTGCACCTCAAAATAACAGGCGGGCCATTCATAACCACAGGCTCCACAACCCCGCTTTTCTGTGTTGCCACAGCCTCCATTTTCTGCTCTTTGATTACGAGCGGAGGTTCACGCGGTGAAGCTGACAAGTAATTCATCAAACTGTTTATTTCATTCTGTAAGCCGCTTATCTTCTGTTCTACTTTCTCCACTTTGTTGCTTAACTCACCAGTGTCGCCCAGTTGCCCCGAAACAGTGCCCAACTCGGTTATGAGTCTATCTAAGTCTTTCTCGTGCTCTTTGAGGACGTTTACTATGAAGTCTAAGGCTTCCAACGCTTCATCTTTTGTCTGCGGCTTTTTTGACATACCTCAGTCCCTGCCAAGTTTACTCATTATAATTTAGTATAAATAAACATAGCGAATCCTTAAAACGTATCCACGTGACTCTATAACCATACGTATTACGGATATGCACAACGTTTCTACAATCAATTATACACTTCAAACACGATGGCGAACAATGAAGCTTAGAGTGCAATTGCCAGTGGTCACAAAATCAACTCTTGGTCGCCACCAGCAAGATCCGCTATGGCACCTTGTTGCTTCCACACTATATGCGAAGTTTTTACAAAAAGCTTTTACGTTGATAAAATGCAACTTTGACATGGAAAAGTATAAAATGAGAATAAGTAAGCTTTAACATCTCTGTCGACGTGTGTAAGTAACACTATCACAAGGAGAGGGGACGACAAATTGCACGACCGAATAAAGATTGATGAAACTGATGCAAGGATTTTGAAGATGTTGCTACAGGACTCGCGGACGAGTTTCACTGAGATTGCCAAAAAATGCAAAATTTCTGTAGGCGCGGTGAGAATGCGGTACAAAGAGTTGTGGAAATCAGGTGTGATCAATGGGGAAATACTTCAGGTAAACCCGCATAGTTTGGGATACACCTGCATCTGCAATATAGGCGCTATAACAGCTATAGACGATGAGCGCGAAGTCATAGAATTTCTACAAAGCAAACCTTATGTTTCAAGAGTACTCAGAACCTTCGGGAAATACAACTGCGGCGTCATCGTGGCATTGCCCAACATCGAAAAATTAAGCGAGGTCATAGCAGATTTGGAAGTTAATCCGCGTGTCAAACATGTGGACGTGTTTATCTGGGCTGAATCCGTAGGCTTAGACCATCCGGAAAACTTGGTTATCCAGCATTTTACTGAGAAAACTGCGCACGAACATTCCCCAATTAGCCTTGAGGTAGTACCAATCGACGAAACAGACCGCCAAATTGCCAAAATGCTCGTGCACAACTCGCGTATGCCCTTCAGGAAAGTTGCAGAAAAACTTAAAATTTCAAGCAAAAGCGTAATCCAGAGATATAGACGACTTAGAAAAAGTGTGCTAACGTTCTCTACAATAGCGGTTGACTTGAAGAAACTTGGATACAACGCTATGGCTCATATATTTATAAAAGTTTCAAACAGAAGTGCAATGCCGGAAATCTACGCTCAAATACTTCAAATACCAAACCTAATAGTGGCTATCAAATGCATCGGACCCTATGATTTGTACGTCATCGTGGTTTTGGCGAGTTTTGAAGAACTTTTCAAAGTAAACGAGTATATCCGTAGAATACAGAAAATTGAACAAGCAGACATCTCTTTGAGGCCCTCCTTCGCATCGTGGCCTTTAAACATGTTCACTACCCTTCTTTAACATCCAACTAACTGCAATTAAATTTAGCAGTCATATTAGCATTGTTTCGTAATTATCGCGAACTGGGCTTTCTGTGCTGGGACGCTACTAAACAAAGAATGTATCGTCTGCCTGTGAACGCATTCAAAGCTAGACTTACGAAGGCAAAAATACAATTCTGCTCTGTAGTGCTACCCCCTCCCCTTTATAAAGGCTGAAAAACGATTTGGCAACGGAGCTTGCCTTGTTGAAAAACTTAAATTGAACAATACCAATACTGTGGGTATGTCGTCACGTAGGCGTCGAATACACCGGTCTAGAAGAAGCAAAAAACCAATACTGATAGCAAGTTCTGTGGTCGCTGTCGCCGCAATAGCAATAGTCGTGGTATACATTATGAGTACCGCCGAGTATACGTTAACAGTGCACATTGTAGGTCAAGGTAGTGTGGTTCCAGGTAATAGCACGTATTCTTCTGGTACTAGCGTTGAACTTGAAGCTGTTAGTGCTTCCGATTGGACATTTTATGGTTGGAGTGGTGATGTTTCAGGTTCAGACAACACCAGTGTTGTCCTAAACAGTAACAAAGTTGCTACTGCTGTGTTCATTCCAAACAACAATAAGGTTTTACTCACCACCAGCATGGGTAACATAACCATTCAACTGCGAGATAACATGCCCATTACGACGGGGAACTTCAAAAGCTTGGTCCAACAAGGAAAATACGATGGCACGGCATTTCATAGGATAATCGCTGGCTTCATGATTCAGGGAGGGCAAATAAACTCAGCGTGGCCTAACATACAAGACGAGTTCAGCAATGATAATCGCAATCTTAATGGCACAGTAGCCATGGCAAAAACGAGCGAAGCGAACTCGGCAACTAGCCAATTTTTCATAAACGTTGCTGATAACAGCAATCTCGATGAAGACTTCGACTTGACTTACTCGGTTTTCGGCGACGTAATAGATGGAATGGATGTTGCTATGGCAATATCAGAAGTAGCCACAGACGAAAATGACAGCCCGTTGCAGACTGTTACATTAATCAAAGCCGAATTCATAGAATAGCCTAATTTTGAAGCATGCCTTATCGAGGGTTCCAAACGCATGCTATGGCTTTTTGTGCACAAGCTAAAATACACGGTGTCTTATTGTCTTCAGGTTTGCATGGGGAGCACGTGTATTTGATGTTTTTACGATGTTTCTCCGTTACAGCTGCAACCGTTTTATCTTCTAAGTCAACCAGTAAAGTTACCATTTCCAAAGCATCCCGTGGGCACTGCTCCATGCACTTGCGGCAACCATTGCATTTTTCCGCGTCAATGACAATGTAATATTCCCCTGAGCCGTCGTTGTAGCCATAGTGCGTAATAATAGCACATCAACCCTTATTTTTTTTAACTTTTCTGCGATTTTTCATACAGAGCTTTAGCTAAAAGCGCAGCGCCGAGGGCTCCAGCTACCATGGGGTCTAACTCGTTGTCCCGCCAATTCGGCGCAGGAAGACACTTAACGCCCAAGATATTTTCTATTCTTGAAACAATCCCAATATTCTTCGATTGTCCTCCAGTGATGACAAGCTCTTTTTCAAGACCCACTCGGTTAATGAGATTGCCCATTCTGACAGCCATTGCACGCGTGTAGGCGGCTAAAACTTTTTCTTTAGACCAGCCCTTACGTAGCAGTCCCATAGCCTCGGTTTTAGCAAAAGCTACACAAGTGCAGCTTACCGGCGGAGGCTCTTCGTCGATTCTTAATGAGAACTCCCCTATTTGCTCTATGGGAATTTTCAGCAAATCAGAGAACACTTCCATGCCTCTGCCTGTGCCCGCTGCACATTTGTCATTCATCAAAAAAGAGGTTACTCGACCTGTCTCGTCGCATCGGATTGCCTTTATGTCTTGACCGCCAACATCCAGTACGGTTCTAACGCTGGGTCCCCAAATGTAGTTTGCACCTTTCGCGTGACAGGCAATCTCCGTTATCGCTTTATTAGCCATGGGAACATTTACTCTGCCGTAGCCTGTTCCAACAATATACTTAAAATCGCCAAGTGTTAATCCAGTTCCTTCCATTGCCCAATTCAGCACTTTCTTGGCGCTGTCTGGACTGTTTGAGCCAGTACGCATTATGCCCCAAGAATAAACTTCTCCATCAATCATTATGGCTGCCTTGGAGCCAACTGAACCAACATCCACGCCCGCCGTGATTACTTCTTTGTTTTTCCACTGCTTATCAGGCATGACTCGGTGGTATTCTTGCCATCTCCAGTACTCCACGTCGTCCTTTTTCTGTAGTTCACTCATTCTTTTACACCTCTTTAACGCGGCTGGCTGCAACAAGTGCAGCGCCTAATGCGCCAACAAATTCTGAGTAATCAGGTATTAAAATATCGATGCCCAGCTTTCTCTTCAGAGACGCTGCGAAGCCGACGTCTTTGGCGACGCCGCCGACTAGTACAACATCAGGATTCACGCCTAACCTGTATACCATTGAGGAGACTCTGTCAGCCATGGCGTCAAATATGGCTCTTGCAATTTCAGGTTTGGATTCTTGGCGGTGAATCAAGCTTACCACGTCTGATTCTCCGAATATGACGCATGTAGCGTTTATTGGGCTTGCCCGTTCTGCCTTAAGCGAGAGCGGACCCATTTCTTCTAGTTTTACCTCTAAGGCTCTAGCCATTGCTTCGATGAATGTGCCAGCGCCTGCTGCGCATCTTTCGTTGACAACGAAGTCCACCATTATGCCTTTGTCGTCGCATTTTACAGCTCGTGCTTCTTCTGCGCCGACATCGATTATTGTTCTGGCTTTAGGAAAAACGTGGACTCCTGCTTTTGCGTCAGCGCTCATCATGCTTATGGTGCTGTTAGCGTAGGGTGCCATGTCCATGCCTGAACCCGTTGCGGTAACGTGCTTTACATCCTTAAGCGATAGTTGCGCTTTTTTCAGGGCTTCAGCGACAGCTTGTTCAGCTGCTTTCGATGGGTCAAAACCTGAGAAGGCTTGACCGCGGGATAGCACTATTCCATCTTTTAGAATTACGGTTTTCACGCTTTGAGTGCCTAAATCTATTCCAATAGTTATCATCACACATACACCTCTATATGTCAATTCTCGCTGTTAACATTTCTAGGAAGGCTTCAACACGTGTCTTCAGTTGTCCTACGTCTTCTCGTGTGTACTCAGTATCTAGATAGTACACGGGGATATTTAGGCGATCTAGGACGCGTTTGACTCGCGTGTATTCCATGGCGTAAAGCATACAGCCGCGAACTACGTAGTAGATTACGCCGCTGATGTTCCAATCTTTAACCTTGGTTAAGAGCCAGTTGATTCGGTCTTCGTTTCCATCTTTAGAAGTGAAGCAGGGGCAAGTAGATGCCATGAGGTATCTTTCTGATATAGCTTTGAACATGTCGTCCATTGTCCATTCATCCACGCCTACTGGATCGTAGAGTAGTCTTTCGCTTGAGCAGAGTTCATCAGCGATAAGTACTCCTTGAGGCATGGCTTCTTCAATTAACGTGGGCACTTTCCAATTGTCAGGCCATATCATCGGTGTACCCGTAATCATTACTCTTGGAGTATCTGGTGGGCAAGCCCACTTTTTCTCATGTGCCATTTTTTCAAGTTCGTCACATAAAGCTTCGGTTTTTTCAGTCCATCGCGCTATGTCGTCCCACATGTATGTTTGGTTAACCAGCATGGCGTCTCTGCCCATGATGACTGGGTTGCCTTTTCTGAGGTCTTGCAGTCTGCGGAAGGCTTTGGTTGCTTTTTGAGTTAGCTCTATTGCGGCTTTCAGTTTCTTTCTGGTTATTTTATTTCCAGTCAACGCTTCGATTTGTTCTTTTATTACAAGGAGTTCTTCACGCCAAAAATGCATTGCTTGGGCAGAATCTTTTACCCGTGGAATAGGTATCGTCCAAACTGGCTTGGAATCGCTTAGGATGTCGCTGAGTTTCGTCATTCCATCGCAAGTTAGAACGCCTAATAATGCATCGCTTAATTCGAGGTACGGCGATAAATCTATCATTTTTGCGCCCATAGTTGAGCGTATGATGGGGCAAACTTCCACCGGCACGATGCGGTCTCCGAGTTTTGACGCATCATACCATCCAGAGTTTACGCGCACTGGAATAGCGTCTGCAGCTAAAATCAGTTCAATTGGCGCAAACATGCAGAGGTAACCGATGACTTTTTTGCCGCTTTCTTTCGCTGCTTGCAATTCTTTTTCGCGTCTACCGAAAATGTTGGCGATTTCATCAAAATACTGCATTGCTTCAGGTCGGTTCTGTGATGTTTTTTTCATCCGCTCAATGTTGTCGGCGATAATTTTTTGAGAAGAGTTTTTGATGGAGTTTCGTAATTCCTCGATTTCTTTCTGAGGTATTTCAGGCATGTATCTTTTTTCTATACTTTGGTTTTTCATTTGATGCTTCACTCACTTTCTGACGGTTCTAACCAGTTTCTAGATTTGAAAGCTGTTTTTCCAGCGAACTTCACTTTCAAACAATCTTCGTAGGGGCACATTTCTACACATCGGAAGCATAGCATGCACATTGAAGTGTTAATTTTTCCGCCCTTCTGCTCATACACTTCAGTAACTTGCAGTGGGCAAACTCTTTTGCATATGCCACATTTTGTGCATTTTTCTTCCTCTTTATAAATGTAAAGGGCTGGAACACCTTTAAAGGCTTTAGACCTGTTAACTATTGCAAGTGAAGCTCCTGTGGGGCAGAATCTGCACCAAAAACGCCGCAGGAAGAATGAACCTGCCACGGTTACCCCAACAAAAAACAGCATGAAAATCCACACCAGATTTTCGCTGGAATACTCGATTATTTGGTCAAGGTACGGGTAACTGAGGTTCACACCGCTGATTGCCGTTAACTCTTCTGTCCAAGGCACGATAAGCGGAGTTAAGGGCGCTATCAAGACTCTCAAGGGTCTGAAGGGACCATTGATAAATAGGGATAAAGGCCACTGCCACGGGTTTATGGGAGTCAGCAAAAAGGGCAAAATTAGGAAGAAAATTAAGAGTACATATCTGAGTACATTTAGGGCTCTGTTGAGTTTTTCAGGCAAGTTGCGGTAGCGTACTTTGAGGGCTTTGCGGAGCATGGTGATTACATCTGTGTAGAAGCCGAATGGGCAAATCCAGCCGCAGAAGAAGCGCCCTATAACAAGGGTCATGACGAGGATTGTGGCTAAAACCACGATTAGCCATATGGGGTAAGTGTACAGGTAGTAAATAGCCACTAAGGATACTACTTGGATGAAAAGCCGTAAGTATGTTACTTTTCTAGTCAGGTCTTTCATCCATATGAGAATAACCAGTATTCCCGCTAACCCTAGTCCCGCAAACACGATTAGTCTCAGTATTTCGCCTAGAAGTGCCAACGTCATCGTATTTAGCCTTCACAAATAATGCAGATATTGTCTCTGTTTATCAACGCGTTATTTTTGAGCGCACTGCACAGGTTTGCGCTCATTGTAAATGTGTCTTTACGGAAACAAGTTTTCATGCATGCACTACACATCGCAACGTATTGGACGTAGCCTAAACTGGAGAATATTGAGTTATACGCGGTCACAGTGACATTGCTCCAAAGTTTGGATTTGCAATCCAAGCACCAGTAACATGGTCAAACCTCTTTTGGGTTTTGAATATGGAAATGGATGCTGTAGCATTTAAAGCTTACATAAATAATGTATATGACATAGTCACTCACGTCAGAAGCTAAAAAAGACCAATGCTTTTTGCTTGTAGGTTTTGACGCGAAAGGCTGGAATGATGTGCGGCGACGTTACTGATTGCGCTTCCTAAAGTAGACTAGAACGCCTGAGTTGACAACAGCTACTATTATAAGAACAGCAATAGCCCATGTTGCAAGGGGTGACTCTGGGGGTTGAGGTTGACTGGACGGCGTTATTACCCTAGTATTGTATTCTTTAAGATAATTCAAGTGCGCCTCATCATTTGGATAACTCTCTGTATCTAGTGGATATGGGAACCCACTCATGCTTTGGAAAGGTAATGGGTCTACTGTAAAGTCGAATCCGTATCCCCAGTTTCCAGTTTCGTCTTTGAACCAGAGAGAGTCAAAAAGGAAGTAGTCTCTTTCCATACCTTCTGCAGGAGGCGCAAGGTCAGCGGTGGGGAACGCTAAAGAAACTGTGTCGCCTTGTTTTCCAATTACAAACATGTCATCTGCGTTAAGTATCAACGACGTTACATCACCGTACCTTGTGAAGTTTCCCGAGGAAACCGAGTCAGTAGTGAACGTTTGGTAAAGTTCAGCGTGGGGGTAGATTTCCCAAGTTGTAATGTTTGCTTGCATGGTCGTGTCTACTGCTATGTAATCAAAGGTTACGTTCCAGAAATTGTTTATTCTAATCGAATAGTCGTCTGTAAGGAAAAGCCCTGTTAAGTCAACAACGAATGTTCTGGCTATGCCATCAGGCGGTATCGGGAACTGTCGGCTTTCTGGAACACTTACCCAATTGCCATTTGCATCTTTCACTTCCAAGTAGGGCGCTGGCGTAATCTGTGCTCCAGTTGGCGCTGGATTATCTGGGTCGAAGAACTTGTCTATCCAGACGGTGTAGTCTTCAGCTGCACCCCAATCAACTATTCCTCTGACTACAAGCTTGATTTGTTCCGCGTTGGATAAGTCACCTAAGTCTAACGTTAACCTGTTCCATGCGATTTTGTTCCATGATTGGCTTTGAATTCCGTTGATTCCTGGCGTGAACACGTCATCCATTGCCTGTATTTGGGGCAAGACGTTTTCTCCCTTTTCGTTGACAGCGGATATTGGCGAAGACGGAGTTTTGCTTACTGTGTAAATCTTGCCCATGTACGCAGGGTCAAGGTATTGCTCAACCATGGTTGAGTAGACGTTTACGTCTGAGGGGTGGTCAACAACCACCAGGTAAGTTGAATCTAGATAAAAGATTTCGTTCCATTTTTGAGTTAGAACCATATCGTAATAGCCATTTCGCGTCTGTAACTGTGTTCCGTTTAATGGAATGTAGTCCCACGGGTTATTTCTCCAGTATACAATAGGCCAATCTGGGTCGTCGGTGATGCAGTCGATGTAGCCTAGCCAACCGTGGTTTGAGACTTCAGCAACATAAACGTAGCCAGTTCCGTTCCATATGAATAATGAGGGGCAGGATGAGCCTTGCTCATAGTATGCGATAACTAGCGTTGCACTTGTTAGGCTTATGGTTCGTGTGGGGTTGGTGTTTTTGTTTTCCCACTTCAAAAATCCATATTGCCCTGTGGGGTCGGTACTTGGCATTGCAATTGTGTATGTTCCCTCAGGCAAAAGTTCTCTGTATGGTGTTGTTTGCTCTTCGCCGTTTAGTTTGAATTCTGCGCCACCTGTTTTAGGAACAGGCGATATGAGAATGCTGAGGGTGTGCATTCCCTCAGGAACTGCTCTGAAGGAGCCAGATATGGTGTTGAGTTTTACGTAGTGTACTCCTTCGCTTGTTGCGTTGACTGTGAATTCTACGGGTGCGGTTGCTCCTGCGTTCAGTTCTATTGTTTGAGTGTCTATTAGCGCGTCGTCGAGTGTGAGTTTAATTAGGAGTCTGTCTGTTTCGGTGCCTGTGTTTGTTGCGGTGGCTTCAATGGTCACTTGGGAGCCGATGTTGACTTCGTATGGATCTGTAAACAGTTTGGATAGGGCTATTGTGCTTGTTGTTGGGGGTGGTGTGTTGATTTTGAATGATCCTGATAAGTCGTCTATTTTTACGGTGTAGTTTCCTTCAGCGTTTTCGCTGGCTGTAAATTCCACTATTTTTGAGTCTCCGCTTGAAAGTAGGAGTGTTTGATTTTCTGTTAGTATATCATTTATTGTGAGATTCAGTGTGTAACTTCCATCTAATTCACCTACATTGGTGATGTTGACGGAAATTGTTACGGTTTCTCCTATTTCTGCTTCAAGCGGGCTAATCGTGAGATCGGTTACTGAGAATTCGGCTTCCTTCGCCTCAGCAGCCAGTTGGCCTGTATTCTGGAGATACAAGTAAATTCCAGTTGCTAAAGCTACGATAAGGATGTCGATTATGAGAATTGTTTTCAGTTTGGTTTTAGCTGAGCGAGAGACCAAAGTTCTTCACCGTACTTTTATCATTTAACACAGTTTCGCCATTTAAGCCATTCGGAACGTTGTTTGCTGCAAACGTTTATGAAGAATAGATTTTATTGGCGTTTTAGAAGCTGGCAACGCCTTTTTTCTCGGAGAAGTCATACCATTTCCAAAGCTCATCCGCAACTTTTTCAGAATAGCCGTGGTTGTTAAGCATTTTCCTGAGGTTGAGCTTGGCTTCCTTGCACACGAAATATCACGCGGCGATTACTAATAGTGGAACCAAAATAAATGTTCCGTATCCTGAATCCCTTTTGTAGATATGTACAACACAACTACAGGTAATGGGCAAGACAATAGCACGTGGGAAAACTTATTCTCCCTCGAGATATAGGCTGAAGCTTGAAGTGAACTGCACTTTCACTAGCATCACAAAGAAATGCTTATAGGTTATTGTTGTGGGTTAAAGTTTCAGACGCTTTGGTCTTCGGGCGGGTAGATCAGCTCGGTATGATCGCCACGTTGGCATCGTGGAGGCCGCGGGTTCGAATCCCGCCCCGTCCACCATTAAAAACTTTTTTATTTTGCAATGCAGCGTTTTCGGTTAGAGGAAACGTTCTAGAGGTTAACGGTCATGGAGAATCTTCATGTGAGCAGCCCCGCGTTTGAGAATAACAAGCTTATTCCTGCGAAGTACACTTGTGATGGTGACGACGTAAGCCCTCCCTTAACCATTGGCAGTATACCTGAAGGAACAAAAAGTTTGGTGCTGATTGTTGATGATCCTGATGCGCCCATGGGCACATGGGATCACTGGGTCGTGTGGAATATTCCGCCCACCCGCAGCATAGCTGAAGGCACGGTGCCTGGCACTGAAGGCTTAAACACGTATAGGCGGCATTCGTATGGTGGACCTTGCCCTCCAAGCGGCACCCACAGGTACTTCTTCAAGGTCTACGCTTTAGATACCGTGCTCAGCTTAAGCTCAAACGCTACTAAGCGGGATGTGGAAAAGGCAATGCCGGGTCACGTTTTGGCAAAGGGCGAGGTGATAGGGCTTTACCGCCGGTTCCGCTGAAATGCGCTTTTCAGATGTGAAGTGATATAGGCAACTTTCGCCTTAACGTGTAAGCATGGAAACAAAGCAGCTTTATCTGTACGATAGCTACCAAAAAACGTTCGAAGCCAAAATCCTAAGCGTAGCAGGCAGTCAAGTGGTTCTCGACCAGACGGCGTTCCACCCGCTAACAGGCGGCGTCGCCCACGACACAGGAACCATAACAAAAGGCAGCAGGCAGCACAGCGTGTTGCGAGTGGAAATTAACAGGGAAACCAAGGAGATAACGCATTTTCTTGATGACGTAGGCGGCTTGAGCGCAGGTGATGTGGTGAGTGGCACGCTGAACTGGGCGAGGCGGCACAGGCTGATGCGGTTACACACGGCGGCGCATTTAATCGCAGCGATAATGTACAGAGATTACAGCGCGTTGATAACTGGCGGGCAAGTGGATTGTGAACAAGCAAAGCTGGATTTTAACTTGCCCAGAACTGACCGCGAAGTGTTTGAGGACGCAGTGGCGAAAGCAAACCGTGAAGTAGCCAAGGGCACGACGGTGAAAATGTATTTTTTGGAGAGAACTGAAGCGTTGAAGATGCCGGGTGTCGTGAAGTTGGCTGAGCGGATGCCTCCGCAAGTGAAGGAACTGCGTATAGTGGAGGTTCCTGATATAGATGTGCAGGCGGATGGTGGTCCACATGTTGGTAATACTTGTGAAATAGGCGAAGTACGCTTGATTAAGATAGAAAACAAGGGCAAGGCGCAGCGACGCGTTTACTTTACCGTGAAATAAGCTGAATTGCTATTGAAAAAGAAAAAGATGTGTGTGGCTAGTAATTTTCGCACCATACTTCGAAGTAGCTTCGCGGGTGGCTGCAAACTGGGCATTCGTCGGGTACTTCGGTGCCTTCGAAGACGTAGCCGCAGTTTCTGCACTTCCATTTTATCGGCTTGTCTTTCTTGAATACTTTGCCTTGCTTCACGTTCTCTAGCAGTTTCAAGTAGCGCCTTTCATGGTACGCTTCCACTTTGGCAACAGCGCGGAAGGTTCGAGCTACTTCGCTGAAGCCTTCTTTGTCGGCTACTTCCGCAGCGTTCGGGTAAAGCGTGCCCCACTCCATTTTTTCGCCTTCTGCAGCGGCTTTCAAGTTTTCCGCTGTCGAGGCGATGACGCCTGCTGGGTAAGCGGCGGTTATCTCCACCATGCCGCCTTTGAGGTGCTTGAAAAACAGTTCCGCGTGCTCCTTCTCGTTGTCCGCTGTCTCCTGAAAAACCGCGGCTATTTGCTCGTAGCCTTCTTTTCGGGCTACGCTGGCGAAGAACGTGTATCGGTTCCTAGCTTGAGATTCGCCTGCGAACGCGGCTAAAAGATTCTTCTCTGTTTCGCTGCCTTTAAACTCCATTATGCATTTCTCCTTAGCAGTATTAGCCAAGCGGAAAATAAAAGGATTCTTGCAGTGTCTACACAGGCGGCGTGTTATCGCTCTGAAGCAGCTACCCCTCCCCTTTATATAGCACACGTTTGCGGTTAGACTTTTTTCGAAGACTTTGCGGTGTACTTGCAGAGTCACGCTGTTGCGTCGTTTCCAGAAGTGCCGAAATGGTTTTTTGAGCGGCGAAATGTATATTTTAATCTGTTGCCAACAGTGTGTAATGCCACAGAAAGGGCATGAGCATTAATGAATGAGAAACAGAAAGAACAACAACTCAATCTTGAGGAGCAGTTGGCAGCGGAGAAGAAGCGTGCAGAAGAATATCTTACACGCTTGAAGTATCTGCAGGCGGACTTCGAGAATTTGAAGAAACGATGCGACCGCCAAATGCAGGAAGTGAAAAACTACTGTACTGAACGCTTGGTTCTTGAGCT
Organism: uncultured Candidatus Bathyarchaeia archaeon; assembly: GCA_964632845.1. GTDB lineage: Archaea > Thermoproteota > Bathyarchaeia > Bathyarchaeales > Bathycorpusculaceae > JAOZHU01. The sequence continues at coordinate 20,619 of CAZWDU010000006.1, forward strand.
GCTGGATGTCGTGGACGAGTTGGAACTGGCGCTCAAAACAGCACAGCAAGCTGACTCCGCTAAGCTGCTTATTGAAGGCGTTCAGATGACACTTAAGAAATTGAAGAAAGTTCTTGAGCAGGAAGGCGTTTCTTGTATAAGCTGCGCGGGTAACGTTTTTGACCCTTCGCGGCATAATGCTATTGCCACAACAGAACGTGCTGACGTAAAAGGGTGCGTTGTGGCTGAAGAAGTAAGAAAAGGTTATATCATGAAGGATAAAGTGATTAGACCTAGCATCGTCAAAGTCGCAGTTAACTCATCCCAGTCACAAAAGGAGAAATGAAAAAATGAGCAAAACAAAATCCAGCGAGAAAGTGTTGGGCATCGACTTGGGAACCACAAACTCCGCCGCTGCTATATTTGAAGGCGGACGCGCCACGGTAATCCCAAGCGCTGAAGGACCAACAATGGCGGGCAAAATGTTCCCCTCAGTAGTTGCCTTCACAAAAGACGGGCAACTCCTGATAGGTGAACCAGCGAAGCGCCAAGCAACCGCCAACCCAGAAGGAACAATTTTCGAAATAAAACGCAAAATGGGCACCAACTACAAGGCAAGCGTTTTCGGGAAAGAATACACGCCCCAGCAAATATCCGCTTTTATCCTGCAAAAAATCAAAAAGGACACAGAAACCTACTTGGGCGGAGCAATTCACAAAGCAGTCATCACGGTTCCAGCCCATTTTGACGATAACCAACGGCAAGCCACAAAAGACGCAGGCGAAATCGCAGGCTTTGAAGTAATGCGCATAATCAACGAGCCTACCGCCGCGTGCCTCGCCTACGGCGTAGACAAAATAGAGAAAGAGATGAAGATAATGGTGTTCAGCTTCGGCGGCGGAACGCATGACGTTACCGTGATGGACTTCGGCAAAGGTGTTTTCCAAGTGCTCTCCACCAGCGGCGATACACAGATTGGCGGCACAGACGTGGACAAGGCAGTGATGGGCTACGTTGTGGACGAGTTTAAGCGGCAAACGGGCATTGATGTAACAGGCGACAAAATGGCTATGGCACGGCTCAAGGAAGCCGCGGAAAAAGCGAAAATCGAACTGTCAGCCCTGATGAGCACGGACATTGACTTGCCCTTCATAACCTCCGACAGCACAGGACCCAAGCACTTGCATTTAACGTTGACGCGGACTAAAGTTGAAGCTTTAGCGCAGCCTGTGGTTCAGAAAACGGAGCGCACAATTTTGAAGGCGCTTGAAGACGCGAAGTTAACGCCCAACGGTATTGACAAAATAATTCTCATCGGCGGCATGACGCGGATGCCTCTGGTGCAGCGGTTTGTGGAGCAGATAATGGGTAAGACTGTGGAGCGCGGCGTTGACCCCATGGAATGCGTAGCTGTCGGTGCTGCTATACAGGCGGCAGTAATCACTGGTGAAGTTACTGATTTGTTGTTGCTGGATGTTACGCCGTTGTCGCTTGGCGTGGAAACTCTCGGTGGCGTGTTCACGCGCATAATGGAAAAGAACACGACGATTCCCACGAAACGCAGCCAAGTGTTCAGCACGGCAGCTGACTTCCAGACAGCAGTTACCATTCACGTGTTGCAGGGCGAGCGCGCCATGGCGTCGGATAACGTGTCATTGGGCATGTTTAACTTGGTGGATATTCCGCCTGCGCCGCGGGGCGTTCCGCAGATAGAGGTTACATTCGACATTGACGCTAACGGCATTTTGAACGTGACTGCAAAGGACTTAGGCACTGGGAAACAGGCGAAGATTACGATTACTGCATCAACAAAGCTTTCGAAAGAAGAGAAGGAACGCTTAGTCAAAGATGCGGAGCAATTCGCTGAGCAGGACAAGAAGAAACGTGAAGAAGCTGAGCTTCGAAACACCGCTGACAACATGGTTTACACTGCAGAGAAAACCAAGAAGGATTTGGCAGACAAGCTAACACAAGAGCAGTCGGGCAAAATAGATACGGCAGTTACAGCGTTGAAGGACGCGTTGGCAAGCGGTGACATGGCGCAGGTGAAAGCGAAGTCCGACGAGCTGCAGAAGGTTTTGCAGGAAGTGGGCACGGTGGTTTATCAGCAGGCAGCCGCTGAGTATGCAAAGCAGAAGGGGCAGCCGAGTCAGGAGGCGTCCGACGCTGCGGGCACTTCAACCGCGCAAAATGAGGCTGGCGGCGAGAAAGTTGTTGATTCAGACGATTACAAGGTGAAGTGACCGCCGAAACAGTTTTGATTAAGAAGTTGCATTTCGAATTTAACGGTAAAGCTCATGGCTGAGAAACGAGATTACTATGAGGTTCTAGGCGTTCAAAAAAACGCGTCTAAAGACGAAATTAAAGATGCGTACAGAAAACTCGCCATGCAGTATCACCCAGACAGGAACAAGGCTCCTGAAGCCGAAGAAAAATTCAAGGAAATAAGTGAAGCGTACGCGGTTTTATCTGACGACACGAAACGCCAGCAGTACGACATGCTGGGGCACGCGGGTTTTGACCAGCGCTACTCGCAGGAAGACATTTTCCGCGGAGCCGACTTCAGCTCAATATTCCGCGACTTAGGCGGCGGGTTCGCCGAGATTTTGCGCCAGATATTGGGCGGCGGTTTTGGAGGTGGCTTCGGAGGAGGCTTCGGCGAACGCATCAACCGCGGACAAGACTTAGTCTACGAACTTCCAGTAACACTGGAAGAAGCTGCTAAGGGCGTAGAGAAGGAAATTGAAGTTCCCCGAACCGAAAAATGCGAAGTCTGCAACGGTTCAGGCGCAAGCCCAGGCACTACACCGCAAACGTGCCCAAGATGCAACGGCGCAGGCAAAATCCAGCAAATGCGAAAAAGCAGTTTTGCCATGTACGTTCAAGTGACGCCTTGCCCTAACTGTAGAGGAAAAGGCAAACTCATTGACTCGCCATGCAGCAACTGCCGCGGCACAGGCCTAGTCAAGAAACGCCGCAAAATAAGCGTGAAAGTACCCATAGGCATCGATGAAGGCTATCAGCTTAGACTTAGGGGCGAAGGCGAAATGGCACCTAACGGTGGTGCAGCAGGCGACTTGTATGTGCTTGTGCGTATTCGCCCTAACGAGCTTTTTGAGAGGGACGGCGATGACCTGTTGCATGTGCTGATTATTGGTTATCCTCAGGCGGCGCTTGGCGCTGAAGTCACTGTGCCGACGCTGGATGGGCCAGCAACTGTGAAAATTCGTCCAGGAACGCAGCCTGGCGAGGTTATCAGGTTGCGGGGGAAGGGCATGCCTAGGCTTAGAGGTTATGGTAAAGGTGATTTGCTGGTGCGTGTTGGCATCGAGGTTCCAGAGAAGCTTACTTCGCGGCAGCGTGAGTTGCTGGAGGAGTTGGCGAAAGACCTTGACCAAGATGTGCAGGCTAAGCGTCGCAGGTTCCGTTTCTAAGCGTTATGCAGTTTCGTGCAGGCAGTGGTTGGCAAGATTTTTAAACGGAATCAGCAATAGACGTATTGGAGTTTCTGGGAGGAAAAAATATGGCAATCAACTTAGACACTGCGTTGGTAAATCTAGCAATAAACGTTATCATCAACGTTGTTGTGTTGTCGCCTGTCTTCTGGGTTTCAGGCAGGCTCTTAGCGGGCAAGGATAAAGCGAAGTTCACGGACGCGCTTTGGATAGTGGTTCTTGGAACAGTAATTGGTTCAGTTTTCGGCTATTTCTTCACGGGGATAATTGCTTCAATCATAATGCTGATTATCTGGCTGGGTTTGGTGAAGCATTTCTTTGACTGCGGCTGGCTGAAAGCGTTAGTCATAAGCATCGTAGCTGTACTCGTGTTCATGGCAATAGCCTTTGTGCTGTCGCTGATTGGCATAACCATCGTATCCCTATGGTTCTAGCCTAAAGCACAACCTTCTTCGCCCCCATTTTTCCATGTACTTCCTGTTTCACGGCGAACCTGCAGAATGCTTAATTTCAAACTCCACTTAACTGCTGTATGTGATACTTATGGCGTACTGCTCTAAATGTGGCGAAAAACTATTCGTGAAGAAGTAAGAATTCCTTTTTTTGAAACAGTTAGTCAAGAAAGTTTGACTAAGGGTTAGTCAAGAAACCTTGATAAAAACGCTTTTACAGCACAAACAGTCCCTATTGAACAGGGAAATTGGTGCTTATGAAGAGAACAACATTAGCACTAACAGTCCTCTTAGTATTGCTGTTTTCAGTCATAATACTTGCTATTGCATTGAATTTCATATCTACGACCCCAACTTCTACTGCTCCGCTTAAGCCCGAATATGTTACGGTGTCTGGAACAGCCAACAATACAGACCACTTTGACTATGCAAGCCCAACGATAACACCAAATACGATAACCTTCACAAGTGGGAAGAACGGCACTACGTATGAGACAAGCTTCACTGGTGAAAACTATTCCCTCTCTCTTCCAAATCTTGATTCATATAACGTAACCATAAATTGGCAATTTAATAGTATATATGCTGACGATTCATATGCAGGCACTTTAAATCTTAATACCACGGAAACATCAATTACAAAAAATTGGACAAGCCCGTATCAGTATCCGCTTAAACCCGAATATGTTACAGTATCTGGAACCGCTGTCCGTATACAACACCCCGCAGGTGTGCTAGACCCAAGCGTATTGGCAGTGATAAATATAGCTTTCACAAGTATGAGAAGCGGTAATTCGTATGGTGTAAGCTTTGATGAGGGGAGCGTGGTCTATATTCCAAATGGCGATTATAACGTGACTGGGGATTATTCCATCTCTCTTCCAAATTGTGATTCATATAACGTAACCATAAGATTGCGACTGGACATTATATATGGCTGGTCTGCAGAGGTAGGCACTTTCAATCTTTATGCCACTGAGACAGCAGTTATAAAAGATTGGTTCATATGAGTATAACTAGAAGCGCGCTTGCACTAAACTCTCCTCTTTTTCCTTCCTACTTGCTTCTATCCCTACCCTCACCCTTTCAGCTTTCTTCTTTTCCAACTCCTAAAAACAAGAAAGTACCATTCCACTTCTAAATTCTGGCACTCACAGTATTAGCATTACTAATTTTTAACACGCGCTTGCGGTTTGCTCGCGTTGCGCCGCACGACAAGAAGGAACGCATATTAAGCCCAGTAAGGACTGACGATAAACGAGACAACAAAGACTAAAATGCCAAACTAAGAAAGACATGACCCTTCTTAAGGAGAGAGAAAGAATGAAAGAAGAAACAGCAAAATATGGAAAATTACTACGCTCTAAGGGAGCTATATTTTTCATAGCGGAAAAGGTGACTGAAATATGAAAGTGGGTGTCTGCGGCATAGCTTGCGAGAAATGCCCTCGAATGCAAAAGGGCACATGCCCCAACGGCACAGTTGGCTGCGTAGCAAGAGCAAACAAGTTTTGTAAGATATGTAATTGTGCTTTCAGCAAAGGCGTAAGCTTATGCTTCGAATGCGTCGAGTTTCCATGCGAAAACACCAAGCAAGGACCCATAAGCTACGGTTACTGCCAGTACATTTCTGGCAAAGCCCCGCCGTAAGCTACATGTTTTCGCGTATCATTTTCGCTAGACGTTTGATGCCTTCTTCGATTTGTTCTTCAGACGGATACGAAAAGTTCAACCGCATGGTATTCTGTCCTTTGCCGTTGCAGTGGAACGCTGAGCCTATGACGTAGGCTACTTTGTTTTCAACAGCTTTCGGAAACAGCGCCGTCGTATCCATATGCTTGGGCAGTTTAACCCACAGGAACAAGCCGCCTTCAGGCTCAGTCCAATCCACACCTTTAGGCATATAATGATGCAAAGCGTTTATCATTACACCACGTTTCTTAGCGTATAACTTGCGGATTTTCTCCACTTGCTGCGGCAACAACCCGCGCCTCAAATACTCTCCAACAATAAGCTGAGTGAATATAGGCGACGACAAATCCATGCTTTGCTTTGCAGCCACCATCCGCTCCATCCACTCTATTGGCGCCGTTATCCACGCTAACCTCAAACCTGGACAAAGCAACTTAGAAAACGTGCCCAACGCTATAACATAGTTTTCCCTATCTAAACTGCAAATCATGGGCACAAAATCGCCCGCGAAACGCAAATCCCTGTACGGGCTATCCTCAATTATGGGAACATCATACGCGTGTGCAAGCTCCAAAAGGCTTTTTCGCCTTTCCAGCGTCATCGTTACGCCTGAAGGATTCTGAAAATCGGGCACTACATAGATGAATTTGGGCTTCCTGCCACGCTTAGCCAACTTCGCCAGCGTTTTCTCAAGCAAGTCCATTCGCATGCCGTCATTATCCTGAGGAACACCGATCAGTTTGGCTCTGTAAGCGCTGAACGCTTGCAGTCCACCCATGTACGAGGGCAGCTCCACTATTATAATGTCGCCTGGGTCAAGGAAAACTTTGGAGATTATGTCTAAGCCTTGCTGAGAACCCGACGTTACCAGTATTTTTTCAGGCGTAACCGTGGCTTTTTCCCGCATCAGCCACTTCGCAATTTCTTCACGCAACACAGATTCCCCTTCTGTAGGTCCATACTGCAAGGCAACCGTGCCTTTTTCACGTAGCAGTTTACATGAAATTTCTTCCATCTCTTTAATTGGGAAAGTTTCTGGTGATGGAAGCCCACCGCCAAAAGAAATCATGTCAGGCTGACGCGTAATTTTCAGCAAATCGCGAATTGCAGAACGCTTAATGTTCATCACGTTTTTGGAGTAAAACCTAGAAACATCTTCTATTATGCTCGCCGCTTCCCTTTACACATATGCTTTCTGTGTCAAACATTGACGCATAAAGATAAAAGACTGTCGTTGCCACCGCATTGGCTTTGCTGCTTACGAACGCCTATTAGACAAAAAGGGCATTACCGCATTAAGCTTCTATACCCTTTATCTCAGCTATCATCAAGTAGAAAGCGGCTAACCCTTTCCACCGTCCCCAGTTTTCAGCAATTTGCCGCGCCCGCGCACTATTTATCACTTCACCATTGCAGTAGTAGCGTGAAATGGTGCGTCTCAAGCCTAAATCGTCAGCAGGTAACGCTTCAAGCTTCTGCATGCCCCTGAGCATCGTAAGCTCCGCAGTCCACACGCCGACACCCCGCACCTTATCCAGTTCACGTATGATTTCATCCGCGTTACTGTGGTTCTTGAGTTTTTCCAAGTCCAATTCGCCATCCGCTACAAGTCTGGCGATGCCTTGGATGTACTCTGCTTTTCTCTGGCTTAAACCGCACTGGCGAATCTCCTCAATGCCTACGGAAGCCAGCGTCTGCGGTGTTGGATACGCATAGTAAACTTCGCCTTCCACATTTAAAGTGTCACCGAACCGTTTAGTCAGCTTGTTTTCTATGCTGGTTGCCACTTTCATTGCAATCTGCTGTTCAACAATCGAGTCGATTAAGGCTTCGAAAGCGGTTGGGGTTGTTGGGCTTTTTAAGCCCCAAAGCTTCCGAGTTATGCAGGCCATTGTCTCGTCGGTTTTTGTTTCTTCATAGAACGGCGCTAAATCAAAATTCAGGTTGAAAAGTGCACTTATGGCTGCTTCTGCTTTTTCCGCGTCGTCTATGGTTAATGCTTCATCGGTTTTCAATTCAGCGGTTAGTTTCGGCTCGTCAACACTGCCCGCAGACGTTACGGTAGCAAAAATAAGCTTGCCGTTAGCTCGTATTATTTGCCAAAACTTGTTTTTGTCGTATTTGCGGATTTGCGGGTCGCCGTTGACGAAAATTTCGGCACTTAAGCCAAAATGGAATGGCGACACAGCATCCAATATTATTTTCTTAGTAGCATTCATTTTGGGTCATCTTTTTTGATGTTTAGCTATAACCGCCAAAGCTTGTTATCAGAAACACGGCGTACAACACCAACAACAGTGCACCTTCTCGCCAACTTAACCTTTCGCTTGACAGGAAATACCATAGAAACAGGTTTGTTATAAGCGAGAACATGGCTAGATTGGCGAATGCGGCCATGTTAACCGTTAAAGGTGACACCAGTAAAGCCACGCCGAGGATGCAGGTGATGTTGATGAAGCAGCTACCGATGATGTTGCCCAGCGCCAAGTCGATGTGTCCTTTTCTAACAGAACTCACGCTTGTTGCTAGTTCAGGTATGCTTGTGCCGAAGGCAACGACGGTTGCGCCTATCACGACTGGTGGAACGCCCATGCTGCTGGCGATGAAGGAGGCTGATTCCACAATGAAGAATGCAGTGGCGACCACAACCACAGAGCTGATTAATGCATATAGCGCGTATTTGCGGAGCCTGCCTCTTTCAGGACCTAATGCGCCTTCGTTTTTTGTTCTTTTCACTTTTGATAACTGTAGCATGTAAACTACGAAGACAGTTAGGAGAATGACGCCGATGAATTGGCTTGCGTAGCCTATGTACAGCAGAGTCAAAGGAATTATCGAGGCTATGAAAAGCCCAAAGTACAGGTTGCCTATTTCTTCTTTCGCCATCGTCAAACAGCAACTGGTGTGCTGTGGGCTTTTCAGCGCTACTATTAGAAAGCATATGCCCAGTATGAGGGCGATGTCCATTATGTTGGAGCCTAAAATGTTGCCGAAGGATACACCGACGCTTGTTTGGGTTAAGACTGCGAAAATGGACACGCTGAGTTCAGGCAAAGAAGTGGAAAAGCCAACCAAGATGAAGCCGATGGTTGTTTTTCCGAAGCCAGTTATATCCGAAACTTTGATTGAGTTGTTTATGGTTACGTCGCTGGCTTTGCCTAGAACAACCAGTGAAGCGATTAAAATAAGCAGATTTCCAATTAACCCAGTTCCCTCAAACACCCCGCTTCACCTCGTAACTGCTCTGAGTGACACCGCTAAAAAGCTTTCTCAGCGCAGATAGCTAAGCACAAGTTGAATGCTTAAACATAAGCCTATAACTGGATTACGCGTCAACGTTGTAAAGGATTTTTAACTTGGACTTAACGTATTATAGCATTAGGAACAAAAGAGGATTGATAAGCCATGCGCGTAGTGCTGCGAATAGGCGGTTCAGTAGTAGCATCCCCAATAAACACCGAATTAATCAGCAAATACGCCGAGCTGCTGAAAAACCTGCAAGCGCAGGGTCACGCGGTCGCTGTGGTTGTTGGCGGCGGCACATTAGCCAGAGAATTCATTGCAATAGCAAAAAAATTAGGCTTGGAAGAGCAAGTACAGGATGAAATTGCAATTTCTATTTCCCGAATCTTCGCCCAACTATTCCTCAAAAAGCTTGGCAATCTGAGCTGCAGCGCAGTGCCCTTAACAGTTGGCGAAGCCGCAGAATGCTTGAGCAAGGGAAAGATTGCAGTTATGGGCGGCTTGAAACCGGGGATGACAACGGATTCTGTTGCAGCGTTGCTTGCGGAGCGTGTGAACGCTGATTTACTGGTCAAAGGCACAGACCAAGATGGCATTTACGATAAGGACCCTGAAAAACACCGTGATGCGGTTAAGCTTGACCGTTTGTCGTTTGATGATTTGGCTAGTGTTTTTTCTGAGAGCACGCACAAGGCTGGGATTCATCAGATAATTGACCCTGAAGCAGTTAAGATTTTGGGGCGTCAGCGTGTGAAGTTGGTTGTTGTGAACGGGTTTGTACCTGAGAATATTTTGGCTGCTGTTAACGGTGAAAGTGTTGGCACTGTGATAAGTTAAGGTATAGTTTGGGTTTTTGGGCAACAAGTTTAAATATCACATTTGATATCGCATTTGAGGTCAATAGTGATATGTATGTTCGACCATGAAAACGGCGTAAAAAACCTGAGGCACCACCGAGAAATGAAAAGGTGGATGCGCCACACTGCCATGGTGCCCAAGGGCTTCCTACGATACCGCGTTCTCGAAGCCTTAAATGAGAAGCCCATGTCAGGGTCAGAAATAATGGAGGAAATCGAAAAGCACACAGGCGGCTCTTGGAAACCCAGCCCAGGCTCCGTATACCCGCTTTTGGCTTGGCTGCAAGACAACGGCCATGTTAAAGAGTTGCCCGCTGAAAACGGGCTGAAACGGTATGAGCTAACAGAAAGCGGAAAAGGACTGCTTGAAGAACAAAAAACAATAAGGAAGAAAGTTAGGGAAGAATCAGGCTTCTTTCCAGCACCGCCCTTTTTTGACGCTTTCTTTATGAAAATGCCTCCGGAGAAATGCGAGGAAATACGCGACACCATGCGAAAACTCGGCATAGCCTTCTTTCAGTTAAGCATCACGCTGCAGGAGAAAATGTCTGAGCAAGCCTTAAATGAGTCTCTTAAAGCTGTAAATGAGACTGCAAAGAAACTTGAGGAAATAAACAGAAAATTGAAGGGTGAACCGAAATGAGCGAAGACGTAATAAAAGCTGAAGGCTTAACAAAAATCTTCAACCATAATCTTGTGGCAGTTGACCACATAAACTTCAGCGTCAAACACGGCGAAATCTTCGGGTTTTTAGGACCCAACGGCGCCGGAAAGACCACAACCATAAACATGCTAATAACGGTGCTGAAGCCAACTGAGGGCGCAGCATCAATACTAGGCTATGATATTGCCAAACAGAATAATGCTGTTCGAACTGCCATCGGTGTTGTTCCACAAGAATATACGGCTGACGAAGACTTGACAGGCTACGAGAACATACTGTTATGCGCTGACTTGTACGGCATTCCCCGCAACGTTTCCAAGAAACGCGCCAACGATCTTTTAGAACTTGTTGAGTTAACAGCGTTCAAAGACAAGAAGGTTCAAACTTACTCTGGCGGCATGCGGCGAAGGCTAGAGTTGGCATGTGGCTTAGTTAACAGGCCTAAAGTGCTTTTCTTGGATGAGCCAACGTTGGGGTTGGATGTTCAGACTCGAGCAGCTACGTGGAACTATGTGCGGATGCTGAAAAAAGAATTCGGTATGACGCTTTTTATGACGACACATTATTTGGAGGAGGCTGATGCTCTCTGCGATCGCATCGCCATAATTGACCACGGCAAAATCATCGTTGTCGGAACTCCAGAAGAGTTGAAAGAAAGCCTAGGTGGTGACATAATCACGCTGAGCATTAAACAAGACGTTGACATAACTGAGCTCGTTAAGAAACTTGAACACGTAAAAGAAGTCAAGAAGGAAAATGGAATATACATGATAAAATCTGAAAGCGGCGAAATAACCGCACCTCTTATAATCGAAGCCCTGCGGAAAGAAGGACATGTTGTTACTAAACTTTCTCTGACGAAGCCAACGTTGAACGAGGTTTACTTGCAGTACACTGGTAAATCTATGCGCGACGCAGCAGACGAATCACATGATTCGTTTTTTGCGCACAGGGCAACAATGAGGAGGTCACGCATGTGAGCACAACAAACAATGTTTCCAAAAGCAAAATACACGGGCTCTGGGCTTTAACTAACCGCGAACTTAAAAAGTGGTACAAAGCCCCAGTAGTATTCGTCCTAACGTTGATTCAGCCCATACTTTGGCTCGGTTTGCTCGGCAACGCTTTGAACATCAGCAGCCTCTTCAGCACAAGCTCAATACAGTTTCCTGCCGAACTAGCGGCGCAATTCACTCCAGCACAACTCAGCGCCTTAGGCAGTTTCTTCAGCGGCTTGCAAGACCAGATAATGGGCAGCACTTTTGGCACAACCAGCTACATAAGTTTCATGGCTGTAGGTATGATAGCGTTCACCGCTTTGTTCACGACAATGTTCAGCGGCATGTCCGTGGTCTGGGACAGGCGCCTAGGCTTCTTAAACAAGGTCTTGAGCACGCCCGTTTCCCGCGCAGTGATAATCTTGTCTAAAGTGCTTTCTGCTACCTTACGGGCAATGTTCCAAGCTGCAGTAATCCTGATAATCGCTTTGCCATTCGGCTTTACATTCGGCGCATCATTCACACCGCTTAATATTCTCGGCGTCTTCGCAATGCTGTTCCTAGTGTGCTTAGGTTTGTCTTCGATGTTCATCGCCATAAACATCCGCTCCACAAGAATCGAAACTCCAATGGCCGTCATGAACCTGCTGAACCTTCCACTTACATTTGCCAGCAGCGCATTCTTCCCAATTGACAAGATGCCTGGATGGCTTCAAGCAGTAGCAAACGCTAACCCAATATCGTACACGATTGACGGCATGAGACAACTCTTAATCTTCGACAGCATCAACTACACGCAGTTATTCATGGACTTCGCGTTCGTCGGCGTATTCGCAGCAATACTGACCAGCATAGGCATAGTGCTCTCGTGGAGATTCCTAAATAAGTAAGCAAGTCGTAAGCACAAGGGGGAGTGTCTGACCGTGGTGTCAGTTGTTGAAGCGGTAGGCTTGAAGAAAACCTACCTGCTCGGAAAAGTCCCAGTGGACGCCCTCCGCGGGGTTAACCTGCAAGTGGAAAGCGGCGACTTCCTATCCATACTCGGGCCTTCAGGCAGCGGCAAATCAACTCTGCTGAACCTGATAGGGGCTTTGGATAAGCCAACTGCTGGAACACTGATGATTGACGGCGTGGACATCTCCAAACTCAACGACAGCCAACTGGCAGACCTCAGACGCAAAGTAGGCTTCGTATTCCAATTCTTCAACCTTATCCCCCGTTTTACAGCAATAGGCAACGTTGAACTCTCCATGTCAATAGCTGACGTAAACCGCACTGAAAGAAGAAAACGCGCACAAGAACTTCTTGAAACCGTAGGCTTGAAAGAACGCATGAACCATAAGCCTGCGGAGCTCAGCGGCGGGCAACAGCAACGCGTAGCCATTGCTCGTGCTTTGGCGAACAATCCCAAGTTTCTGCTGCTGGATGAGCCGACGGGAAACATTGATTCTAAAACTGCCCGCGAAATAATGACGCTGATTAAGCGGCTTAACGCGGAGAAAGGCGTAACCATCATCATGGTAACTCACGACCAGCACTTAGCAAAAGAAGCAAAACGCATGGTTCACGTGTTTGACGGCGTAATAACTTCGGATATGGTGAATTAACATAAAAGCGCGTGATGTCTTTAGTTATTCTTTCAGCGCAATAAAGCTGCGGAAACTCCGCGCAGGCTTAACCACTTTAGGCGTCGTAATCGGCATCGCCGCCATCGTTGCCTTGCTCTCTATTACGCAGGGCTTGCAGAACACGATAACCATGCAGTTGGAGCAGGGGTTAGCAACAGACACCGTAATAGTCTCTCCAGGTCGTAGTCTTTTAAGTAGTGGCACAGGGCAGGGGGCAGGCATAAGCGCCGCAATAAGCAGCGACACTTCCGACTTCAAACTGTTTATTAACGATACTGCAACCGTTAGCGCGGCATCGCCTGACATTGAAGCCTCAATTGCCATAATCCAAAAAGTAGTTTACGTTCAGTCTGAAAACAGCACTTTCACCATCAACGTTAACGGCGTGGATTTTGCCAAATACGCCGAGTTTTACAGCAGCACGTTTGTAGCTGACAGCGGAAGCATCAGCTTAAGCCCTGAAAACGACACCGTTGTGATTGGAAGGCGGTTACATGACCCGTGGAAAAACGACACCTTACTCTTCAACGTGAATGACGACATTAACATCACATGGACTAATGCTACCGCTCGTCCTCCTACAAACGAAACGTATACTGGTCTCGTAACGGCGGTTCTGAAAGAAGTCGGAGGCTTCAGCTTCGGAGGTCCTTCAGACACAGGTGTGTACATTCCGACTGCTCAAGCGCAGAGCTTCTTTGGAACTGACGAGTGCAACATGATTGTTGTGAAGCTAAAAAACAGCGATAAAGCCACTATTGATAATGTCTCTAAAGCTATAGAGGATACGTTTGACGGCGAAGTCTCGGTGATATCCTCTACCGCGGTGGTTGATATTCTTTCCGGCGTCTTCTCAGTCATATCGCTTTTCCTAGTTGGCATCGCCGCTATTTCGCTGCTGGTTGCAGGCATAGGCATAATGAACATCATGATTGTTTCGCTGATTGAGCGCACACGAGAAATAGGCATACTCAAAGCGTTAGGCATGAAAAGCCGAACCGTACTCACGATATTCCTAAGCGAATCAGTGATAATCGGTTTGATTGGCGCGGTGATTGGCATAGTTTTAGGTTGGGGCTTGGCAAACGTGGTTGCCGTGGTGTTAAGCGGAGGCGGGCTGTTCCAAGGCGTAGGTGGAAATCAAGCTGCAAGTCGTATTCAATCTGGATATATGACTATAACTCCTGTTTTAACGCCGACCGTGCTTGTAGGTGCCTTGCTCTTCGGTATAGGCGTCAGCGTAATCTTCGCTTTGTATCCTGCGTGGCGCGCTTCAAAGCTTAAGCCCGTAGAAGCTTTAAGATACGAGTAACAATAACATCAAGGCGCGTGAGGAGGTGAAAAGCACGGGTTTTGTTAAAGTAGGCGAGCTATCCGATGTTCCAGTTGGCAAAATGAAGATGTTTAAGGTTGGAGAAAAAGAGTATTTGGTAGCCAACGTGAACGGAAACTATTACGCTATGGGCAATAGATGCACGCATGCTAACGCTGACCTTTCAAAAGGCTCTTTAGATGGCAACGTTGTGACATGCCCAAGGCACAAATCAAAATTCGATGTGACTACGGGGGAAGTTATTTCAGGTCCCAAGATGCCGCTTTTTCATCCTAAAATCAAAGATGCCCAATCTTTTGAAGTGAAAGTTGAAGGCAACGCACTCTTTCTTAACGTTGAATGACCTGTGTGGCGGGCTTCAAAGCTTAAGCCCGTAGAAGCTTTAAGGTACGAGAAACATATTTTCCCAGCAAGAGGATGTGGAACGTTGAAGAGGCTTTACCCTGATCAGCCAGTTGTAGGCGTCGGCGCCGTGGTGCTAAGCGGAGGCAAAATTCTGCTGGAAAAGCGAAAGAACGAGCCTGGCAAAGGCAAATGGAGCATTCCTGGCGGCTTAGTGGATCTCGGTGAAAGCCCAGAGCAAGCGGTTATTCGCGAAGTGCTGGAGGAAACGTGTTTAGAGGTTGATGCGCCGCGGCTCATTGATGTTGTGTCTGATGTGAGTTTGGATGAGGCTGGCAAGGTGAAGTACCATTTTGTCATAATTGACTATCTTGTCACTTTGAAGCGCGGTGAGCCCGTGGCGGCGAGTGACGCTGACGCTTTAACGTGGGTGCCACTTAACGAAGCTGAAGGGTATAATTTGACGCGGTCTTTCAGGAATTTCTTCAGGCGGAACAGGCAGCGCTCAGAGCGGTTTTAGTTTACGGTTTTGAAGAATAGGCGTGTTTCTCCCATGGTTTTAAGGTCTAAGGTTCTGACTCTTGCGACCATTGGGAAGTCGCGTACCACGCGCCCAAGTGTTAGGCAGTGGTGCGGCGGTAAATCCCGTGCGATGCTGCGGACTGT
This sequence comes from uncultured Candidatus Bathyarchaeia archaeon, assembly GCA_964632845.1. Lineage (GTDB taxonomy): Archaea > Thermoproteota > Bathyarchaeia > Bathyarchaeales > Bathycorpusculaceae > JAOZHU01. The sequence goes on from CAZWDU010000006.1 coordinate 35,927, forward strand.
TTCCGCGTCTACGCGTGCAGCACGCGAAACCACATCTAAATCATGCTCATTTGTGAAGTTGAAGAGGAAGATGTTGTCTGCTTGGCGGTAGATGCTTTCGCGTATGGTGTCAGGTTGGTTGGTGATGAACGTGGTGAATATGCCGAAGTGTCGCATTCGTGTGACTATGTCGTCCCAGTACGTTTCGCGCAAATACAAATGTGCTTCTTCGGCGAATAGGAAGACGGCTTTCAGCTTCCAGTTTGTTAATGAGTCAACGAGTTTGCCGAGGGTGTATTCGACGACTATTTGGCGGTCGATGGTTGACGTGTTACGTAGGTTTATGATGATGGCTCCACCGTGCTCCTTAGCTTTCAGCAGGCACTCGTCGATTAGTGTAGATTCGACAGTGTTGTCCGTGAAAAAGCCTGAGTTAACCAGCGCGTGGAAGCGTGAGGACATGGCGTCGCGGACATGCTGGTTGCCGTTCGAGTTGCGTATTGCCTCGCCCAGCTCATCCAGCGTAAGCTTGCCTTTGTCTCTCAGTGTTTTCCAGATGCGCCTGAACTCGCGAGCTGACGTGCCTGGCAAGTGCAACGCGTGAATCAGGATGCCCATGATGACGTTTAGGTGTAGTTCGCTGAGGGCTACTTTGAAGTTTTGCGACGGGGTTAACGCGTGGATTTTGTCGAAGTACATGTTGCGTTTGCCGTCAGCCGTTGTGCCTAGGCTTGAGTATTCGCCGTTCAGGTCGAACACGACAACCGTGGCTTTGTAGCCTACCAAGCTTACCATCAAAAGCTTGGACAAATGCGACTTGCCTGTTTCCTTCTTGCCTGTAATAATGTTTAAGCGCCCATCCAAAGCTGAGGCGTCTATGGTTAGAAGTGACGAGTCTTTGGTGCCGCCTACGATTATGGGAAGCTTGCCATCAACATTTGCAAGTTTCAGCAGCATAGGCACTGAAAGCTTCTTGACAAGCGACTGCGAGCGCGATGGTAGCCACGAGCTGCTGGGGCTTAGCGTGTTGTTTTGCAGCGTTGCGCGTATTTTGCAGATAAGCAAGCTGGCGTCTTGAATGTACGTGATGTGCGGCGCAATTTCCAGTGGGTCGATGTCTTCGCCTTGGATTGGTTCGCCGCCGTCTGGCAATGTACGTAGTAGTTCCTCTAGCACGCCTGGGATACAGGCAAATTGCACGTCAATCACCTGTGCAATTAACGCTTTGCCTGCTTCAGCGTCTTCAACCAGCAGGTAGTCGCCTTTCTCGGCGTTTTCGGTTGGGAAGCTTAAGATTTGGAGGATGTTGCCTTCTTTTTTGTAGAGTTTCATGAGTAGCTTTCTCCTCTTCCGAATGGTCCAAACAGTAGTTTGTGCATGTCGGGGCGGTTGAGTATTTGTATGCCGTGTTTGCGCGTGATGAAGTGCTGCATTGCGAGGACTTCGTTGGCTGTGAACGTGCATAGGATATGCGCTAAACGTAGGGTTTCGGGGTAGCTTTGCATGTAGAGGTCGTTGCCTGCGAGTTTTTCTACGGCTTCCATTCTTTGCTGAGTTGGGATTTCTCGGTCTATGTCCAGCCTAAAAGCGTAATTTGCCTTGTTTAACCGTGCTACGTAAACGTTGCCCAGCACTACTGTTGGGGGTTTGAATTGTAAGCCTGTGGTTTCCAGCAGGTACGGCGGCTCGTGTTTGGGGAGCTGGTCGGTTATGAGGTAGCCGTTGACGCGTAGGGTGGTCATTTTGGAGAAGGCAAGTACTGTGTTGTGGTTTTTTCTTGCTGTGCTCAGGATTTCTCTCATTCGTTGCACTGGTGTGTCGAAGGTGCCTGAGGTTAATGAGCCGTCGAAAAGGATTAGGCTGTTGGTGGCTGTTTTGGTGGTCATTGCTTGTAGCCACCGTTCGAGTAGGCTTGCGAGGCGGGTGGGCATTTGCATGAGGTGGGGTGTGGTTTGGTGATTGCCTGTGTAGCGGGTGTGGAAGTATGTTGTTTCTAACGTGTTGTAGACTTCTTTTTTGTTGTCTTCGGTTATGTGGAAGATAAACGGTCCTAAGCGCGTGTAGTGGTAGTTGCGGTTTTGTTTCCATGTGGTTGCGCCGCGGATGGCGATTATGATGCCTTTGCTGGTTTCGCCGATTTTTATGGTGGATGTGTCTACAGCGGCGATTGTGGTTTCTTGGTAGTTTGGTTTGATCGGTATTGGCTGGCGGTTGAGTTGCATTTTTGACGGGTGTTGCTCTAGGTTGGTGAAGGGTTGGAATTGCTGGTTTAGTTGGAATGGTTGAGCGTGTACTTGGCGTAATGAGTGAATGCTTAGTTCGAGAAAGCGTTGGGGGAGTGTTGTGTCGGTTGTGGGTTGTGGAAAGTTATATTTGGGGGTTGTTGTTATTGTGTATTGTTCAATCACCAGATTCACCAATAATCAATAAGGCATGGTGGAAATATTTAAGTGTTGTGCATGTGCATCTTGCACAATACAATAAGCAACAGGTGGAAAATTGCCAGAAACCGAGCAAAAACCCCCAATACGCGTAAAAATGAAAATCGGCGAAATAGAATTCGAAATCGAATCCCAAGAAGACCAACTGCAAACCGCCGTAGACAGAATACTCGCCACAGTCACCGAACGCCTAAAAGACACACGCCTATCCGAAAGAGCAGCACCGCCACCCAGAGCAGAAACATGCAAAGGCATAATCCAAAAACTCTGGGAAGAAACCTGGTTCTCTCAGCCACGCGGCCTAGACGACGTACACACCGAACTCGCACGCCGTGGCTTCCACTATGACCGCACAGCCGTCGCACACGCACTAGTAGACTTGGTCAAGGAAAACGTGCTTACACGCATAGGCAGACCACGTAGATACCAATACGCACAAAAAAGACCACCACAATAAAACACGCCATTGGCTTTTTGCTTCATTGCAGAAACTTTACCTTCTGCTCTCACACGCTTTGTTTCAGCAAGCACGCTTCAACATAGTTTCGCAACGAAGCGCGCCGCTATGAATGGGTATGATTTATATGTGAAAAGCAATTTTTTTGTAACGAGGAGACTAGTTTGAGCAATGTGGAAAAGTCGCGAACCAAATTTTTTGAAAAGATTAACAAAGAGCACAACAAGGCATTGCATAAAATAGCTAAGACACCTGTCAAGACTGAGATTCGCAGCGTGAGAGTTTTCCGCGGAGGGCAAGCAGGGTTTGACGGCGTCACAAATGTAATCAAAACGAATGCAGGAATTACTGTATATGCGCACACTGTTGCCCTCTACTATAAGGCTTATGGCTTAATGGGACCAATTCTTCATGAGCCAATGAAATGTTACTGTGGAACAATAATTGAAAAATCAGTCCCTTCCACAACAATCGTTAAAGAAATAAAGTCTGGCTTCCACAAAAAAGCGTGCTTTCTTCCATACACGTCTGGGCGATACTTCAGCGCAAAGCAAAGCCTTCAAAGCAAGACGAACTGGAATCCTCTGATTGACCTTTTAAACGGGGACAACAACTTAAGCGACTGGTTAGGAAAAATGCCAATCAAGACGCAGATTACAGGCGTAGACTCAGATTTTAATGCTGGACGCTACAAAAGCTTCAACGTTGAGATTAATGATCAAGACGAAAATTCCCGAACTATTTGTCAGATAGTTCCTTTAGGCGAAAGAACCCTAATCGCCACCTGTCACGTTGCCCAAGACTTGAAATCTATTGAACACGCCGTTAACGCAATAATCCGCATACACCAGATAATCAGCAATTTTAGATACGCAGAGGTCACAAAGGCAGAAGCAGCTGATGACTGGGCAAACAGTGTTCTTTCACTAATAGAGCAGGAGGCACCACAAGAGAAACCGCGTTACAGGGACGAGGGAGAACTGAAGCCTAAACCAACCCTTACAATCTCAACCGCGGAGATACCACCACCGCCACCCGTACCAGAAAACCAACAAACGTTTGCCAAATGTCTTAAGTGCGGACGTGAAAACCCTATTGAAAGCAAGTTCTGCAACATTTGCGGTTCTCCACTGAAACCTGAAGAAATCTCCTGTCCAAAATGCGGCAGAAGCAACCCCCATGACAGCAAATTCTGTGGCAACTGTGGCTCTTCACTGGCTAACCCTGCAGCAGTTGCACAAAATTATGAAAGCGAAAAGAAAGGGCTAAACGTTGCTGGACAGCCTGCGATGCCTAGTTTAACAAGGCCCGAACAGTACGCCTTCTGGAGAATAGTGCTTGGAACAGAAAAACAGGTTATGGGCGCAACTGATCTTCATAACGTCTGGGAAGCCAAGTGGAGCGCAACAAAAGAACTTTTTGGCGAGTTACTCAGACAAATAAAACTGAACAAGCATTACAGTCTTTACCCTGGTCTGAAAGAAGTAAGGTCGCCTAAAGGCGCGCGCACAGTAGGCGGTATGTTTCTGCTGACAGTAAAATTCAAGAAGAAAGTCCCTGAGGCTCTGAAAGAGGGTAGTTTTCAGCTTCTATGCATTGGATCAAAGCAAGGAGGAGCAGAACTCATGGGAACAAACGACGTAAACTTGCGGAGAGAAACGTACCTAGCAATTTTGGAAACCGCCAGCAAGAATCCTCGTGAAGTAGAATCGTTGAATATCATAATGCCCTTCGACGCTTAAAAACAACAGCAACCCAGCATATTTGGAGCCTAATAGAAACCCTTCACGAAAGAAACCGCCCTAAGCAACACCAAAGGCACACAAGCCTCAAAAGACTGGGCAATAGCGTACATAGAAACGAATAAGCTAATAGCCAACGTCCTCTGCAGCTTCACCAACCCCACAAAAAACTAAAACCAAAACTGCTTACGCGTCTTCCTTCGCTGTTTTAATCAACCAATCTGCCAGCGCTATCTTATTCGTGTTATAGTACTTTTCCACCTTCACTATGCCTCTCTGAGCCAGCCGAGCAATCACGCGGTGAACTTTCACTCTGGGCAACTCCGTCTTCCACCGAATATCCTTCTGCAGCATAGCTTCACCCCCAGCAGAAGCCACAGCCTCCACAACCTTCCGCTCATCTTCGCTTAACACGTGCAAAACAGCATCCAGAGACTGCACCTGCGCAACAGGCTCCATGCTTTCTGCAACTTTACATTCAATCTGCATAGGCTCCTCACTTTTGCGCTCAGTTTTGATTTCAGGAAACACTATCCTGTAACCAACCACAACTAAAGCGACAGCCAACGGCACAGCAAAAACCAGAAGCCACAAAAAATGCTGATTCTGAGAGCTATATCCTCTTCCAGCAGCAGAACTGCCCTCAGAAAAAAACAACACCAACCCCGCAACGCTCACCGCTACCAACAATACAAGAAGAAACAACCAAACAGCGTTGCGCACAGCCCTATCACTCCACTGAAACACTTTGTACACGCTGCTTTATAAGATGTTTCAGTTTTTGAAACGCTTTGTTACAGCCAACACCTAAACCGCCCTTTCACCTCTGATAGCACTGCGTGAAAAACACCTGGAGGTGAAAAATTGAACTTAAAAATAGTCGCCTTAATCACAGTAATAGCAGGACTCGTGCTCGTTCCGCTCGTCGCAGCTGCACCAATCCTTGAACAACAAAGAATCCAAGACCAAGACTGCCTACAAACCAAAGACTGCACATGCGACGGAACAAGCGATGGCATTCAACTGCAAACCCAAGTTCAAGAAAACCTGCAAACCCACAGCCAACAGCAACTGCAAACAAGAAACTGCACAAGCACAAACACATGCAACGGGAATTGTACTGGTGATACACTGCAAACCAGAACGCGGCTTTGCGAATGCTACGGCAACGAAACCGCAACTGGCAGCCTCAACATGGAACAATACAACTATCAATACAAATACAGGCACCAAAATTAAACTCCGTGAACCACGCTGCCTGACCACAGCAAAAACAGAGCTCTAATTGGAAACACTTCCATTTCTCTCCCTTTTTTAGGGAGTTCGCTTCTAATTTGAACAAAGTTTTAATTCAAATCTAACAATAATATGTCTCAATGAAGAGAACCAATAGTGGGCAAAACATTGTATTATTCAAGCAGTCGCAATTTTTCAGCGTTTAACGGTTCTTCAAATCAAAAAAGAGAAACCTGCATAGAAGGCTGAACCGTGAACGAACGAAAAGAACTATTAAACATGCTTTAGGGAAATTTGGCAAAAAGGAAACTCGCCTTTACGCCGAATATACTCTTCATGGGAAGAACTAGAAGCAAACGTAGAAATACAAACAGAGAAAGCAACACAGAAAGAAACATACGTGCTTCAACCATGCCCCAACTGCGGCGCAAAACAGAAAATAACCAAACCCCTGAAAGACTTCTTCCCCTACCAGAAATGCACATCATGCAAACAAGCCTTTTACGTTAACAAAGACTTGACTGCGAGAAAACTAAGTGAAGAAGAAAAGGACATGCCCCAAGCATGGGTCCAAATCGTTGAGGACATAAACAAGAAAAAACTGGCAATAGCATTCAGACTAGAATAATCAAACCAACAAAACCGAAAACACCCATTATCCCTGAAACTCACTTCTTTTGTTGCGTTCCCGTTATCACAACAACAAAACTAAAAGCACTGAGATTACCAGTATACGGCACCAGTTTCAAAGTGAGCACCGCAGGAATTACCTCTCCAGCAGACAACAGATAATTCTCCAAGTCCCAAGATAACGTCACCAACGACGCGCTTTCTCTAGGGTTCCAGTTAGTAGTCGACAGGTGAAGAGACACCGCAGTAGCACCCAAATTTTTCACGTAAATTGCTTTTGTGACAGCACTGCCAGGATTAATGTTTCCCCAGTTTATGGATGTGCAGTCAACAGTGCAATTTGAATCTAAATATATGCCCACATTTACCGCGCGGATTTTGCCGGAACCTCGCGGAGTGCCTAGCGCACCAATTGTTGACAGTGAGACGAATAAGCCAATTATTGTGACTGCGCTTATTATAATCGTGGCTGTTTTCCGCAGTGCCATAAGCTGTTCTCCTGAGCATCAAGTGCCAAATCTTGATAGTTAATAAATATTCCGTGTTAATAGAACAACACAGATACAGGCGTGCACAGGCGTGGTTACGTGTGAAAAAATGCTTAAATAAGCTTGAACCTTTTTTCATACAGACTGCAAAGTGACACCTGCTATGACAAATATCCGTTTTTTTAACACGTTAACCCGCAAAAAAGAAGCGTTTAAGCCCATTGACGAGGGCAAGGTGCGGATGTACACGTGTGGGCCTACAGTGTACGATTATGCGCACATCGGCAACTTTCGTGCTTTTGTGTTTGAGGATTTGCTTAAGCGGTGGCTGGAATATCGCGGCTTTAAGGTTACGCATGTTATGAATTTGACGGATGTTGATGACAAAACCATACGTGGTAGCCAGAAACAGCAAACGCCGCTTAAGCAGTACACGGATTTTTACGCTAAAGCTTTTTTTGAAGATGTTGCCGCTTTGAACATTGTGTCTGCGGATTACTATCCTAGAGCTACTGAGCACATAGCTGATATGGTTGCGTTGATTACGCGGCTTGTAGCGAAAGGCTACGCTTACAGAGGCGAAGACGGTTCAATTTACTATGCTATAAGTAAGTTCAAAGACTACGGTAAGCTGTCGAAGATTAAGGTTGCCGAGCTTAAGACTGGCGCTAGAGTGAAGGTTGATGAGTATGCCAAAGAAGAAGCGCAGGATTTTGCTTTGTGGAAGGCTTGGACGCAGGAAGATGGTGATGTTTTTTGGGAGACAGCGTTTGGTAAAGGTAGGCCTGGTTGGCATATTGAGTGTTCGGCTATGTCTATGCGGTATTTGGGTGAGACGTTTGATGTTCACTGTGGCGGTGTTGATAACATGTTTCCTCATCATGAGAATGAGATTGCTCAGAGTGAGGCGGCAACGGGTCGGAAGTTTGTGAATTACTGGTTGCATAATGAGCATTTGTTGGTTGAAGGACGCAAGATGGCAAAGAAATCTGGTAACTTTTACACGTTGCGTGACCTGCTCAAGATGGGTTATGATCCTGTGGCTATACGTTATTTGTTGTTGTCTACACATTATAGGCAGCAGTTTAATTTTACTTTTGATGGTTTAGATGCCGCTAAGGGTGCTGTTGAGCGTTTGCGTAATTTTGTGCGCAGGCTGCAAGGTGCAGCTGGGAAAAGCAGTGAGGGGAAAATAGCGGAGTTGATGCGCAAGGTGCAGGGTGGTTTTGGTGAGGCTATGGATGATGATTTGAACATAAGTGTTGCGTTGGCGGCGTTGTTTGATTTTGTTAGGGACGTGAATAATTTGCTTGATGATGGTGCGGTTAGTGGGGATGAGGCGAAGCAGGTTTGCGTTTTGGTGGCGGGTTTTGATGGTGTTTTAGGCGTGATTGGCAAGGTTGATGCTGAGGCGGCTTTGCCGAAAGAAGCGGAGGAGCTTATCAAGAGGCGTGAGGAAGCGCGGAAAAGTAAGGATTGGACAACGGCTGATGTGATTAGGCAGCAGTTGAAGGTTATGGGCATAATAATTGAGGATACTGCGCAGGGTGTAAAGTGGAAAATTGAGAAAGCTTAGTTTAACGGGTTTTTGCCGTTGAAGTTCCACTCGTCGGTTGCGTATTTTCCTTTATAGAGTGTTTCGGCGAGTTCAAGTTCAAAGGGCGTTAATTCGCCTGTGGCTAGTCGTATGCTGAATGCGTTTTGGAAGCCTGCTATGAGTGCGTTGCTTGCGGTTTCTGGTGAAACATTGTGTCTAAGCGTGTCTTTTACTGAGGTGATTTTTCTTTTTGCAACTGCGGTGACTTGCATGCAGTTGTTTGCCCATGGCACGCGGAGCAGGGTGAACATTTCGGTGAAGTTGACGTTTAATAGTAGTGTGCCGTGTTGGAGGAGCGTGTTGTTTTTGTGGATGGTTTGTGCGCTGCCGCTGATTTTTTTGCCGTTGACTGTTAGGTTGGGGCAGTTTTTTGTGTCGCCTGTGTTGTAGTCTGCTGGGATTCCCAGCAAGCGCAGTGCGTCGGTTATGGCTGCGTATATGTGCTGGTATGTGGCTGGGATGTCTTTGCCTATGTTGCTGGTTTGGGCGATTACGCTGTAGGTGACTTCGTCTGTTGCGCTGTGGAAAACTGTTCCTCCACCGCTTATGCGTCTGACGATGTCTATGCCCAGTTTGCGGCAGTTATCCACGTACAATTCATTTTGTGGGTTTTGGTTTTTGCCGATGCTGACTGCACTGGGGTGCCATCGGTAAAGCCTAAGCGTGTTTGGGACGCGGTTGGTTTCGCGTGCTGTCAGTATAGCTTCGTCGATTGCCATGTTCATAAAAGCGTTATGCGTTTCAAGCAGGAGCAAACGCCATGTATCCATTCTTATTCAGCCTTTCCTGTGAATGAGTTTGAAGTTGACTTAAATCTGTTATGCTCCCTGCAAAGCAGATTTACATCTTTTCATGGGTTATGCGAACTAGCGCGCGGAAAAACTTATACCCCCTCTATAAATAGCGTGAATTGCTTGCCTTACAGAGACGATAGGGCTTTGTTTGACCTTTGAATTTATAGGCTTGTAGGAAGGCTAACAAGTATGCACGCGAGTTTGTCAAGAAATCTTGACTAAGACTTAGTCAAGAAACGTTGACAAAAACGCTTTTACAACAGAAACAACCCGTTATTAAACAGGCAATTCAAAACAATAAGAGATGTGGTGCTTGTGAAAAGAAAAGCATTAGCACTAATGATCATCTCGTCGCTGTTAGCTTCAGCGTTAGCTGGGACGGAACTTGTCAGCTTGGTTTCGGCGAATCCTGTACCGCCCACTACGCAAATCGAGATTCAATCGCCACAGTATAACGAAACATGTCTCGTGAATAGCGTTTTCTTAAATTTCACTGTGTTTACACATCCAAACCAATGGACTCAATGCATTGGCACGCCCTCAATTCAATGCTATGTGGACGGAAAACTCTATCACCAAATTAATCTGACCGAATTGACCGACTGTCAGGCAAAGGTTTCATTCAGCAAGTTTTCAATTATTTTGAAAGAACTTAACGTTGGACAACACAACGTGGTTGTTACTAAAACAGCATTCTATCACCTTATGCTGACAGCCTATCTTGACAACACTTCTTCAAAACTAGTCTACTTTTACGTGTACTCCCCTCCTCCAAGAATATCGCCTGTGTCACCTCAAAACCAAACGTACGAAAACGCTGACATTCCAGTTAACTTCACAGCGCATGCAGATTACGGGGAAGTCTCGTGGATGGGCTATAGTTTAGATGGGAAGAATAACATGACTATCACGGGAAACACAACACTAACAGAATTAGCTGTCGGTTCACATAACATAACATTTTACGCTACAGACATATACGGCAGCGTTGGAGCCTCCGAAACAATAACTTTTGGCGTGGCTGAACCCTTCCCAACAGCAATTGTTGCGGCTGCCTCAGCGTCTGTGGCTATCGTTGGCGTGGGTCTGTTGGTCTACTTCAAGAAACACAAACTCTAACCAGAAACGTTTTTCCTCTGAAGCGCCATCATTCTTTCTACAAGTACTAATTAATAATATTCCAAACCTCTCTTCACGCCATATTTTCGCTAAAAATAGCCTTTTCTATGCCTGAAACCAGAAAAAGTATCACCTATCCTATCATAATTATAACAATAACAACAACCCAAACTAAATTTTAATTTTTTCTCTCTTATGTGTGCTTCTGCTTGTGCCCGTGCCCATGCGTGTGTATCCCCGCGTGTTCTCTGTCCGTTTGCATGTCGCATACTTCCAACGCACATAAACAAGCGTAGTTTGGTGTGTGTTCTATCTTGTGGAACGATAGGTTCCAATGCTTAGATTAAAAAGGTTATTGACCTACCAGATAGTAGGTGGAATATTGGCGGCGAAAGAGGCTAAAAGCAGAACACGGGTCTATTGCGTTGTTGCGATTTTCCTTGTTCTCTGCATCAGCCTTACCGTCTTATCCTTGGAACTTTCGCAGCACAACTCTTTACTTACAGAAAACGAAGCAGTTAACATTGCAAGACCCTTAATCAATCAGTATACAGCAGAAAATAATCGAACTGTAGCAAACATGACTACAACATTCCTAACCTCAAAATTTTGGAACGACACCGATTGGTCAACTAGACCCCGCTGGAACATTTACGCACAATTCGACAGAAGCGCCTATACCTATAGAGACCCGCAATACTGGATTATTGGGTATGTAGTTGAGGTTTGGGCAGATACCGCTGAAATCCATTACCACGAAGAATACGGCGTCATGTAACAATTTACGCGAATGCAATCATACAAAAAGAGCAGGAGACCTTTCACTAACTAACAGTGCCCACTGCCTCTTTTTCGCATTGTACTAGGAAACAGTTACACTATTCGGTTAAACTTGCGTTGTTCGGTTCGTTTTGTTTATATATGTGTGTTGGTGTTTATGCTGTGCAAAAGAGAGGAATTACAAAGAATGGGTTCCAAGTCTCCAAGAGGCGAATTCGCCGCAAGACAACTAAAAAAGAAACGGAAAAACTTCCGTTGGTCAGACCGCTACTTCAACCGCCGCATGCTCATGCTCGACCAAAAAGTCGACCCCATGGAAGGCGCACCAATGAGCAGAGGCATAGTCCTCGAAAAAGTCGGCGTAGAATCCAAACAGCCGAACAGCGCCATCCGCAAATGCGTCCGCACCCAACTAATCAAAAACGGCAGAGTAATCACAGCATTCCTGCCAGGCGACGGCGCACTAAACCTAGTTGACGAGCACGACGAAGTAACAGTTGAAGGCATAGGCGGCACCCGCGGCGGAGCTATGGGCGACATCCCCGGCGTCCGCTGGAAAGTCATCATGGTCAACGGCGTATCACTAAACGAACTTGTCTACGGAAGAAAACAGAAACCCGCACGGTGACCAACATGAGCACAACCACACAAAACGAAATCAAACTCTTCCAAAAATGGAGCTTCAAAGAAATCCAAGTCACCGACCTAGGCTTACAGCGTTACTTGAACTTAACACCAATGGTAACGCCGCACAGCATGGGCAGACACGAACACCAACGATTCCGTAAAGCAAAAGTCAACATTGTGGAACGCTTGATAAACAACCTTATGCGCCCAGGCAAAAACGCGGGCAAAAAAGCCAAAACCACCAACATCGTCAAACAAGCATTCGAAATAATCAACTTACGCACAGGAAAAAACCCCGTAGAAATCCTAGTCAAAGCAGTAGAAAACGCTGCGCCATGTGAAGACACCACACGCCTAAGCTACGGAGGCGTAGTCTACCACCTATCAGTAGACGTCGCACCACAAAGACGCATCGACTTAGCCATCAGACACATCAGCGAAGGCGCACGCTCAGCCTCACTCAACAACCCCCGCTCAATCGAAGAATGCGTAGCGGAAGAGCTACTCTTAGCCGCAAACAACGACATCAAAAGTTACGCCGTAGCTAAACGCAACGAAATAGAACGCGTAGCGCAGTCTTCACGGTAAACGCTACCGCACATGAATCTCCACTCCATCCCCATCTTCCAACACAAAACTCAACCCAACTTTTTGCGGACTAAAAGCCAAGCGTTTGGACCAGACTTTCGCAAAAGCAAAATCCCGCTCAAAATCCGTGTGAATACTCTTTGCCAAATCATGCAGCGTAGCGCCTTTCTTCAAAGTAAACGGATTATTAGAGAAATCCCTAGAACCGGGCTCCTTCGTGTAAATTCGCATCAACCTCAAAGCCTCAAACAAAGCGCCGCCTAACTTCTCCAAACCAAGCTTTTCCACGCATGAGACCGCGATAACAGGAATTTTTCCGCCAACATGCGCTTCCAGCAACCGCAAATTCGCCTTGGCACCAGGCAAATCAAGCTTATTTGCCACAATCACCGCAGGCTTATACGTTGTACTTTCAAAAATCGCGTCCTCGACATCATCCAACGTAACCTCACCCGAAATCTTAACAATTGCGTCAGTGATGCGGTAACTTCTCACCAGCGCTTCAACTTCCCGCATGGTGCAGTCAACAAGCTTCCCAACCAGAATTATGCGCAAACTGGCACCTGCATAGCGCCGGTCAATGTCCACGCGCCCTCTAGGCTTACTAACCAGCACACGAGCTTTCTCCAACTCACCCAAAATAAGCTTTAACTGTGCAACGGGGTTCGCAGCTAAATCCACCATTAAAATTAAGCCATCAGCATTCCGCGCTAAAGCCAGCGTCTGCAGCCCCCACGCACGTCCATCAGCTGAACCCTCCATCAATGCAGGTGTCTCCACAATCTGAAACTGCACATCCTCAAAGTGCATCACTGCAGGTACAGGCTGACGCGTAGCATAGGGCGCCGCAGAAACCAACACATTTGCGTTCGTCACCGCAGACAACAAACAGCTTTTGCCAGCTTTAGTTAAGCCAAGCAACGCTACTTGAGCAGCGCCTTCTTTTTCAATGAAGAATTTCGGTCCGCCACGCGACGCAGCACGTTTTGCCTTGCGCTCTTCCATCTCCTTGCGTAAAACAGCCATTTTCTTCTTAACTTGCCCGCGCAGCTTCATGGTGCCTTTATGCTGCGGAACAAGGCTTAGGAACTCCTGCATCCGCTGAATCTTCTCGCGCGGGTTCCGCGTGGCTTCAACTTCAGCCCACTTCTCCTTCGCGTCAGGAGGCAAATTCGTCGGCATAAAGCTTCAACACTAATCTGATTATTTACCAAAAACGGGCTATTATAACATTCTCAGTCTCAACCTGACCTGCATTGTTTTTCTTGTTGAATTGGTTGTGGTCGAGGGGCTTGATGACTGTGTTTGGTGTTTTGCTTAATGTTTTTTCTATTATGTTCTTTTGAAAATGTTTTTCAAACATGATAATATGAACTGATATTTTTTAATATGCCATATATTTTGTGAAAAATTATTAAATAGTTGGCGCGCCACGTTGCTTTTTTGTGATTGATATGATTGAACCTGAATTGAAAGAAAAATCGGTTGAGAAGCGCTTCGCGCGTTCCCATAAACAAGTGAAGGGTTGCGTTGGCGCACCTACCGCAATCTCGTCACTGGAATCGTTGGAATCAGAGAGAACTGCTGGAAGCATTCGGCATGATTGTCTTCTCTCTGGGTCCTCACCAAAGAAACATAATGGAGTTAATTGAAGGAGGTGAGGTTGAAGTGAACATTCCTTATTGGCTTTCACGTTTGCTTCCGATGTGGGATTACGTGTGCCCTAAATGCAAACAGGCTGTTCCGCGTAAAAGCCACACCTGCCCGCACTGCCGTGAAAACTATGGTACGCCTCTGCGTGTGCCTCCGAAACTGCTTAAGGACAAAAAAGCTCTCTCAGATTACGTGCATAAGGTCATTATGCCTAAAGTAAGCCCTGAAATGCACATGTACTTAACCAACTTTTTTACGGTGTTGTTCAGTGATGGACAAGTGGGCAGCACAATGGAGAGTGCCAGCGACCTTAGTGCGTGGTCTGGAACAAATGGCACTCCAACCGTATCCGCAGATGCAGCGTATCAGAGCAGCAATTCGGTGTTAATTCATGCCCTAGCATCAGGCGTAGAAAACTGCTACAAGAACTTGGCTTCTGCTTATGACACGTTGTATATGCGTTTGTACGTGCAGTTCTCTGCTTTACCCAGCAGCGGCAAAGATGGTACTTTTGCCTTGATTTATGATTCAGCGAACAACCCGATACTCTATATGGGTTATCAGAACAACGGCGGCACCTATCAGTTAACGCTTGTCAATGTTCCAGCAGGCTATGCCACATATACATACAATTATAACTACACTACGGGCGTGTGGTACTGCCTCGAATTCAGATGCACGAAAGGCACAGGGACAGGTATAGCTACATTGTGGTTAAACGGTTCTTCAGTAATTAACCAAACAAGCATAAATCTAGGTTCAAACCAACTGCAGCGAGTAGCCGTTCACGGTGAATCAGGAACTTACCCAACCATCGCGTTCTATGCTGATTGCATAGTTGTCGCTGACGCTTACATTGGTACGGAAAACAATCTTGAAGTTGACAACTTAACTGTCAACAACGAATTATTGCTACCAAGCGACGAACCTACCACGCCCAAACTTGATAGCGAGACAATAGTTAACGCCATATACAAATGGGCAAACGGTCTATGGCAACCTGAAGGATTTACGCTTGGGTCAAGTTACCAAACATTCAGAGGCGAATATGAAAATCCAGTTACTCATGAAATTGAAAACCAGCACCTTAATTTATTTCTGATTTTAAGCACGGCTAATGAAATGGCACCACTTTTAGTGATCGATCAAGGTTTCATAACTAAAAAGGATATTGCCGCAGGCGGATATGTGTCATCCAACCAAGGTGCGTTGGCGCTTGGAAGCGGCTTGCTTTGGCAGTGTGACTATCCGAAGATATGGCTGATTCATTCGGGAACGGAAATATTGAGTGCCATTGACCCTTTACCAAGTGCTCCGCCTAACCCTGAGAAAGGCCAACTATACGTTAACACTTCCACCGACCGTTTGTATCAATGGCATGACAACACAGGACTAGAACCACATAATACTTGGTGGGATTTAGGGCCAACATCGGATTATGATGGATACTTTGATACTCTTCACATAACCAAGGTTGATGGCTCGACACCTGCGCATTTGGATTTAGGCAACTTGACTGTTAATGGGCGAATAATATTGAAGGATATAGCTGGCTCTGGAAACTACATAAATGTTCTCTGCAATTGCGCTTTCATGGCACCCGATAACCCTGTGTTATTCTCTACGCAAGCATTCATAAACGTAAAAGACATAGAAGCTTACGGTTTCCTTGGTTCTGCGAGTGCTACCGTCATTAATTTTGGAGCGACATACACTCTATGCGATGAATCGGATATAGGCAAGATGGTGAAAGCCGACGGCGTAACTGTTGGACCACTTGCATGGTATGATAATGATCAAAAGAAGTGGAAAATAGCAGGCACAGGAGCCACCATCGCTAGCGGCTCAGCAATGACCATTGTTGACGGAACAGGTGCAGGAACTACCAATGCAAATTCAACCAGTTATGGTGGAGGAGCCATTATTCTGGGACATGGCTTGGTTGCCGTAGACGACGAACCGCACATCACACTTTCCGACAGCGGTTTTGAGACCCTTTACTTGGTAAAACCTGACCCAGCGCATTCAGAGTATAAAGCATCTCAACTTGCAAGAGCAAATTTAGCTTGCGGCGACATTACGAGTGACGGAGACGCATTCTTTGGCGGATATGTGCAAGGAGCATCTGGCGGCAGTGGAGACGCTTTTAAAATCGGCGAAGAGGCTTACTTATGCGACAGAGGCGAAACCGACGGGTTCGTTATAGAAGGAGGCCAAACAAGAGCAAATGCGGTAGTCGTCTTTGGAAGCAACAAAGACCTCAAAATTTACAGAAGCACAAGCGGCGGAACAGTGCCAGCACACTTCAGAATTGAAACACCAACCGACGGTGGATTAGTCGTTGAACAAAACTTCTGGTCTAAACTCGTCAACACCGAAGACGTGCAAACAAACAACCTGAAAGTATGGAAAGCAGGGCAAGAAGAAAACGCTGGACGCATAAGCAACCAAATCTGGACGGACGCTTTAGAAATTACCGGCGCAGGAGCAGATACCGCAAGCAGAAAGGTGCGTTTCTTCGCGGCAGGTGGAGTCACATTCGACGGTGCACTGTACATTGGTTCTTACAGTAATCCAACAAACTGCAAGCTATACGCATACGATACGGACGTTTTGAAGACGGACGACAACTTCATCGTCGGCAACGCTACACTAAATATAGATGCACCGACAGGGTATCCCGTTCTAAATTTCCAAATGAATGGCACTTCAAAGGGTTGGATTGGCATAGGCACAAATGAACACTTGTACATACAAAGTTACAGTTCAGGCGCGTTAATAATGGAGTCAGCAACAGGTGAAGCCGCCTTCTCCAACACAAGCCTAAATATTGACAGCGACGAACTCATACGCTTCGGCTTAATCGGAAGCAACCCAGTTACACTGTCAAGAAAATACACTGATTATCCAGCATACACTTACGCAATACAAACCGAAAACTTGGTGCCGTCAGGTGGAGCAAACACTGGACTCGTCGGTACAGCTAATCTCTATTGGACGGGTATGTATGCATACACATACTGGTATCAAACTCCACCCGATAGCTGGGACTCATTAGACGACCTATCACTGGTCAAAAATTACAAGACTAAAAAAATCGAGGAGAAAGGTGTTGAAAGAGAAGTCATCGACCCAGATTCGATTAGCTTCCTAACAGAAGATGGCTTTTTCAGTCCACCGAAAACTGAAGGCTTCCTGCTCGGATGCGTCAAAAAGCTTGTGCTCGAAAAAGAATCGCTTGAAAAACGCGTTGAAAAACTTGAAAAGGTGGTGAAATCCGAATGAGTGAACTCCCACCTGAACTTCAAACCAAAATCGCACTACTAAACGCCCGCATGCAAACAGTAAACCTCGCGCTAAACGACCTATACAAAGACATGAGCACAGCTTTTCAAGATTTCACAGCGGAACTAAACAAGAACCAACAAGCGAACAAGAAATAGACAAAACAAGCGTTCAATATCACACAGACCAATAGACAACAACACGTAATCCGTGTTGCATATAGCGCAGGAGAACGGCGCTTATAGAATCAAACGGCAAAGCGCATTCTCAGCGCTTAAACCCCCACTTTATTTTAACAACATTCAGTTTTTAATGACACTGCTAAACATCACTGACGTATGCCCTTTTCTGAAACCTTGATATTTAGACAACATTGGCTCTCGACGCAACATGACGCCTTTGCTATTAGTTCTACTTCTCACACGTTTCCCGTAACATGTCAACATAAGCTTAAAATAATTGAAAGAACAGTTGTGTTAACGAATTCACTAAAATTTAAGGAAAAATGAACAATAGAGGAAGGAAAAAAGATGAGCAAAAGCGAGAAGCCACACTTAAACCTCGTAATCATGGGCCACGTAGACCACGGAAAATCCACAACCACAGGACACTTACTCTACAAAGCAGGCGCAATTGGCGACAGAACAGTAAAGGCTTTTGAAGCAGAATCAGAAAAAATGGGCAAAGGCACATTCAAGTACGCGTGGGTTCTCGACAACCTAAAGGAAGAACGAGAACGAGGCGTAACCATTGACCTTCGATTCCTAAAATTCGAAACCAGAAAATTCTTCTACACAGTCATAGACGCGCCAGGACACAGAGACTTCGTCAAAAACATGATCACCGGCGCAAGCCAAGCCGACGCTGCCGTGCTTTTCGTCTCAGCCAAAAAAGGCGAGTTCGAAGCAGGCATCGGTCCAGGTGGACAAACACGCGAACACGCATTTCTAGCCTTCACGTTAGGAGTTCGACAGGTAATTGTTGCAGTTAACAAGATGGATGACGCTTCTGTTAACTGGGGCAAAGAGCGGTACGAAGAGATTAAAAACGAAGTTTCACGAATGCTCAGAATGGTAGGCTTCAAGGTTGACAAAGTCAACTTTGTACCTGTATCAGGATGGACAGGCGACAACTTAATCGAGAAAGGCGACAAAATGCCCTGGTACACTGGACCAACCTTAATGGAAGCGTTAGACCTTCTGGAAGTACCAGCCAAGCCAACTAACAAGCCGTTACGCGTTCCCGTCCAAGACATTTACAGCATCACAGGCATCGGCACGGTTCCAGTTGGCAGAGTTGAAACAGGCGTTCTGAAAGAAGGCGCCAGCATAATTTTCATGCCGTCAAACAAGACTGCTGAAGTGAAATCTCTCGAGATGCACCACTCCAGAATCCCAGTTGCAGAGCCAGGCGACAACATCGGAATGAACGTGAGAGGCATATCCAAAACTGATGTCCACCGCGGAGACGTAGCAGGACCAGTAGACAACCCGCCAACCGTAGCTAAAGAATTCATCGGACAGATAATCGTGATTTACCACCCAACCGCCATAGCTGCAGGCTACACGCCAGTACTTCACTACCACACAGGACAAATCGCGTGCAGGTTCACCGAACTGCTGAAGAAAATTGACCCGCGCACAGGACAAGTTGTCGAGGAGAACCCGAGCTTCCTCAAAACAGGCGACGCTGCTTGGGTAAAAATGGAGCCTTTACATGCAATAGCTGTAGAGACGTATCAAGATTTTCCAGAGCTCGGTCGCTTCGCTATCAGGGACATGGGTACAACTGTAGCTGCCGGCGTCATAAAGGAAATTACGAAAAAGGGACCTTAAACTCTCCCATTTTTTTGTTTAAGCATCAGCGTTTTATGTCGCGCGCAACGTTTATTATTTCGCTCCGCCTATTGTTATTGTTAGATTGCGTAAGCAAGGTGAGTTTTGATGAGTTCTCATACCAAAAAACTGAGACGAACCCCTCGAGAGGAAAATATTAACTCTCGCGTAGAGATGCGCATCAACACTGAACGCTTAGACGCAGTGCTGGAGACCGCTTCACTGAAGGATATGCCTTTGGAAGAGAGGCGAAGAGAAGCAAATAAGCCGTTGTACCTAATAAGATACGAGTAGGCAATGTTCTGAGCACTTCACAAGACTGGAGCGAGTTGCGTTAGAAAGGAAGCAGACTTTTTAGAAAAACCGCGGTTATAGACAGGTGTTAATGGTGAAGGTGCGAATCGATTTCTGATGCATTAGGCTTGTTGTTGAAAGGTAGCCATCTATGAAGCGGAAGCAAAATAAACATGAAAGCTGCGCTTAGTTTATCGGAGTTGAGTTTATGTCTGGAACTGAAACGCTACTGCCCTACTTGAAAAACAAACAGAAAAACGGTGAAGAACCCACAATTATTGTTGACAGCCGCGAAGCAAGCAGCGCAGCCAAGATTATTAAGGGACTGGTGGAACGCGGCGTTACCGTTAAAACCGCAACTTTAGAGAAAGGCGACTACATTTTGTCTGACCAGTGCGCGGTGGAAAGAAAAACCGTGCATGATTTCGTTTACACGCTAACGCGTAGGTATTTGTTTGAGCAGTTGTTCAGGTTGAAGGAGGCTTATCCGAAGTCGCTGGTGCTGCTGGAAGGGTATTTGCCAATTATCTACAAGTTTAGCCATATTCAGCCTGTGGCGGTTTGGGGTGCCATGTTCAATTTGGCTAAGAATGGCATAGCGTTGGTGAATACTACGTCATATAAGGAGACGGTTGATTTTCTTTATGTAGCGGCTAGGCAGGAGCAGGTTGTTGAGAAGCGAGCGCCAACGGTTCATGCTTTTAAGAAGATGGACACTTTGGCTGATGCACAGTTGTATTTTGTTGCGAGTTTGCCTAATATTGGGCGGGAGAAGGCTTTGGCTGTGCTTAGGTCTTATCAGACGCCTTTGAACGCTGTGATTAACGTGGATGACTGGGCGAAAACGGTTCATGGGCTGGGTCCTGTGATAAGCAATAAGGTTAAGGAAGTTTTGAATACGCCTTTCAAAGAATAAACTGCGGGTACTGCCGACTGTTCCGTATCAGAGGGAGTTGCCGAATGGTTCAAAGTGAGTGTGTATTCACAAAGAATAAAAAACTGTTTTGCCTTATTGTTTTGTTAATTCAGGTGGAAATAGGGACTACTGTTGAATAAGGTGAAATTGATTTTAACGGCGATTACGATCGCTATCAACGTAATACCCATTTTGGGAATACTGGTTATGTATCAAGACAACTTGCCGGGGCTGGTGGTTCCTCCTGAAATAGTTGACATGCTAACTGATGTTGCTGATTCGGAAGATCCGCTGGGGGATATCACTTTTGTGGGTTCACAATATGATGCTGCGACACGGACAGTCACGTTAACTTTCGATGTGACAAACCCTTTAGCTTATGATTTAACAGTTGATTCGTTGTCCGCTGATGTTCGCTGTGAAGCTCATGGGTTTCCTATGGGGCAGTTGGCAATTGCTGCTCCAGTTAGCCTTCGTGCGGGTGAATCCTCAAGGGTTGAGGTCGTTGGAACTTGGACGGAAGAGGCTGTTGAGCATATCCAGACTGAGCATGCAGGAGCACATAGCATTGGTATCGAGTTGGTGAATGCCAGTATAACCGTTAATGGAGCCACTGTTCAAACTGATGAGCTTTTGAAGATTCCGGATTTTCCAGTAACGTAAAATGGGTGAAGCGTGTGCGGTTGAGGATGAACTGGTTGGGTCTCGCTGGTGGCGTTACGACAATCGTTTTGATAATGGTGTCTCTGTTTTATCCGTGGTGGCAGTTTAGAGTTGGCGAAGATTTAATTGCGGCAAATATTTCGCCTTTGAACATCAATTTCACTGTGTTGGGTTCGGCGTTCACGATGCCTTTGTTGTGGGCTATAAACTTGGCGAGTATACTTACACTTGTGGTAAGCAGCATTACGATGATAATTTACTCTGTTTTTCCAGCAAAATCCTATTCGAAGCAACTGCTTGATTTTTCTTACAAGAAGCCGCTGTACATGTTGTTGCTTTTCGTGATATTTCTTTTCGCGGCAGTGGTGCTTGCTCAAGTATTACTGCACTTCAATGTTCCAGTGGCAGGAACAGTGAACAGTACCTTGCCAATACCGTTTAGTCAGGGCACAAGTGTGAGCGTGCTTATTTCAGCGGAGTTTCAGTGGCCTTTCTGGTTGGCTGTAGTTTCAGCAGGGTTGTGCATAGCTGCAAGATTATATCACGGCAGAGTGGTTTCGATTCAAGAACAGGATGCTGCTGTTGCGGTTGTGTCTCCAACGGTGCCTTCAGAAAAGGAAGCATCGGGAAAGGCTGTTTGAACTAGCGCGTGGAAAAATCTACCCCTCCCTCTATTTATAGCGGCTTTATAGGGGTTGCAGCTTTTTGGAAAGCTGGGAAATGCTTATTTTAGTGACTCGTGAATGAAGATAGAGCCTGCATGTGAATGGTGATGTGGGGCTGTCGGCTAGTTTGGTCCAGGCTTGTAGCCTCGGGCGCTATAGACCCCGGTTCAAATCCGGGCAGCCCCATCACAAATGTGTGCCATTATGGAAAACAATTGTTACTTTTAATTGTGGGTGATTATAGTTGCATTTTTTGTTTTGTGAAGCTGCATGATTGTTTGTTTTGGTGTATTGCGGGAAGAGCATAAATAGCCAGTTTTGCATGTGTTAGTTGAAATAGACTAGAAGTGGAAAAGGGGTTTTGGTTAATGGTGGAGACTGGTGTAGATTTTGAAGATGCGTTGATTCTTGCAATGCATGAGGAACTTGAGCGCTCGTTATCTGAAGACGAATGCAATGTTGTTAACGCAGAGGGTAGCGGGGCAAATGTGGCTTACGAGAGGCGAAAGAAAGCAATGCTGAGCATTCTTGCAGCGTCGGTTCGGACGCAGAGATTGTATTTTGTTGTCCGCTCGGCGATTATGAGTTTGATAAGTGCCGCGATTACTTTCACCGTTGTCGGCTATCTGGGCTCGATTGGTGTGATTGAAGCAGTTTTTTTGGGTATTTTACTGTTTGTGGCGTCGCTTGTTGTGTCACGGCTGTTTGACAAGCAAATTGTGGCGTTGTCACAGAAAATCATCAGCATATTGAGCAGGCACAAGCGGGCAAGAACGTTTGTTCTGAAGAATCTTTGAGTTGGAAAACTTGATTAGTTTCAGGGTTTGTTCAGCGCGCTGTTATTTAGCGCCTGTGTTTCCTTAAAGGAAGAAAGCAAAGGACGCAAGCGGCTTTTGTCTGTTTGCTGTTGCCTGTCATTCTCTGGGTTTTATGTGCCACTCACAGTAAGCATCGCCCTTTCCAATGCACTTGGTTTCTTCAACGTCGGCTGTCTTCCCCATGATGCGTTTATACATGCCATTTACGAAGGCTGCTACAATATTGCAGCATGTTGTTTCGTCTTCGTTGCGCATTTCGGCGAAAAAGTTATTCCAGATTCTACATGTGAGCTCAGCCTTTTCTGGGTCAACCTGTACGATTTCTATTTTTCCCAAGCCTGCGTCGGTGAATCTTTGAACTGCGGTTTTCAAGAATAATACGCTGTCGACTTGTGTCTGTTTTGGTACTTTAGTAGCGTAGTTTTCACCTGCTGCCTTGCAGGTTTCGCTGATGATGACTTGGGCACCTGACTGAAAAAGGGCTGAGAGCCTTGAGAGGATTTGCTGCATTCTGGTTTTTGTCAGAATAATGCACCTGTCACCAGTTACTTTATCCTGGATGACTCCGTTTTCTTCATCGAACTCATATTCCATGTTGGGTCACAACATATGTTTTTGGCATGTTATGATATTTATGTTTTTGAGTGTGCCGATAAGTGTGCTATGGAGAGTTTGTTGGATTTTTCTGATTTTTCAGAAAAGTATAAATATTTTGATTCGCCTTGAATCCACCTGTGTGAAAGACAATGAACAGCAAACGAGAATGCTGCAAAATAGACGCTGTCGTCACCATGGACGCAAAAGGACAATTAGTCTTGCCGAAAGATTTGCGGGAAAGAGCAAAGCTGGAGCCAAATGACAAGTTGGCGGTTATAGGTTTTGAACGCGATGGCAACGTATGCTGCATAGTCATGGTTAAAACCGAAGCGCTTGGCGACACAGTGAAGAACATGCTTGGACCAATTTTGAACGAGGCGCTCAGGTAGAAGGTGAAACGATTGAAAGAGGAAAAAGTGCGGGAAATGGTGCGGGAAGGATACGGCAAAATCGCTAAGGCTGAACGTTGTGGTTGCGGTTGTGGTTCAACCGCAAGCCAGCAAATAGGTTACAGTCGCAGCGAATTAAACACGGTGCCTGAAGGCGCAGACCTTGGCTTAGGCTGCGGCAACCCCATAGCCTTGGCGTCGTTGAAAACAGGCGAAACTGTAGTTGATTTAGGTTCTGGTGCAGGCTTAGACTGTTTCTTAGCCGCGAAAAAAGTAGGCGCTGCAGGCAAGGTTGTAGGCGTGGACATGACACCTGAGATGCTTGACAAAGCTAGAGCTAACTGCAGAAAAGGCCGATACGACAATGTTGAGTTTCGTTTAGGCGAAATTGAAAACCTGCCTATTGCTGACGGCATTGCAGATGTGGTGATTTCCAACTGCGTGATTAACCTGTCACCTGAAAAGCAGCGCGTGTTCAACGAGGCGTTTCGCGTGCTGAAAGCTGGTGGCAGATTGGCGGTGTCGGATATGGTGTTGTTGCAGGCTATTCCTGAAGCGGTGAAGAAGAGCGTGCTAGGCTACATTGGCTGCGTATCGGGCGCGGAATTGAAAAGCAACTATGTTAAGCTGATTGAAAATGCCGGCTTTAAAGAAGTGGCAATTATTGGTGAAACGCGGCTTTCAGCGGAAACGGTGCTCAACGACTCTACAGCAAAAGCTCTTATGGAAGAAATGAAGCTGGACAGGAAAAGCATGGAAGAACTTGTGAACTCGGTTGTAAGCGTCAAAATCTCAGCTATCAAACCACAAAAATAGGCAACTCGAGTTTTATCGCTGTTCTGGTCTGTGAGCAGCAATTATCCCCCTCTCTATAAATACCGAAGATGTTATCATGTTTTGTGTTGTGTTTTGTTGTTTTTGGGAGTAATGTTCAATAGTTGCCCTTACGCATAGCATTAAAGCCATGATTCCGCTGTTTAACGTTGATTATCCCTCTTATACAGTGCCTTCTCTAGGTGACCGAGACAGCGACATATTAGCGTTCTTAAGTCAAGAAGAATTCACCTTCTTCACGTTCGAAGGACTCAAGCGGCGACTAGGCTTACACCCAGAAACCCTATCACGCATTCTTAACCGCTTAGAGCAAGAAGGCATAATTAAGAAAACAGCGGAAGGCTACGCCGTCACACGAGAAATCGCCAAGCGCTTGAAACTACATCAGAATGACACCAGTGAATCACGCGCGTCATTGCTGCAGACGTATTTGCCCTCAGATGTGCCTGTTCAGCAACTTGTTTCGAACCTCCGAGGAAAATGGTTCGGACTACTTCGATGGCTAGGCTTAGCTGAAAACAGCGAAGGCGTCACGTTGAAGTGGATAACCGAAGACGGCGACATCCAAATAGACGCGAAAATCACCGAAAACACGCTCAACATCGAAGCCAAATTCCTACGCCACAACAACTTGAACCGCGCATTAAAAGCAGCTTACCAGCTAATGGCGCATATTGGCAAGTTATGCGCGCGCACACCAATGGCAAGACACGTGGCTTACTTCGGCGATTCAGACTTCCACTTGATGTCCGCTTAGCCAACTGTGACTGAGTTTAAGCGTTCCTCCGTCAACAAATAGCATGACGTCTATTCTATTTTCTCAGAGGTGTATAATGAAAATGGCTCAATTAGTTAACCCTTTAGAAGTTTTAAAATCCATATCCGATGCCACAACCGCGCTCGTCCAGAAACTCTCACGGTCAATCGTTAGCGTAGCATCGCAATCGTCACATGGCACAGGCATAGTTCTAAACCGACAAGGCTACATCGTAACCTGCAACCATGTCCTCGCAGGCTGCAACGCCGTTCGCATAGGACAAGGAGAAAAAACCTGTACCGCAACAGTAATCGGCGTAGACCCATACAACGACATCGCACTGCTAAAAGCTGAACACGGCAGCTTCGAGCCAACCGAATTCGGTGACTCTGCTAAGCTGAACACAGGCGAATTCGTCATCGCACTTGCCAACCCATTCAACAGGCGCATGCCCACGGCAACCACGGGCATAATAACGAATCCCGACGCTACGCTTAAGCACATGCACGGAACAGCCATGGAAAACGCAATTGCAACCGACGCCAAGTTGAACCCTGGCTTTTCAGGCGGACCCTTAGTGGATGCAACGGGCAAAGTGATAGGCATGAACGTGGCTTACGTGTGGTCACGCGGCATAGCTATTCCCAGCAACAAAATCCAAGCAGTCGCAAACAGGCTCATGCAGGGCGGCGCAATCAAACGCGGCTACCTCGGCGTAGTATCCAACACAGTCATGATACCGAAAGAACTTGCAGACGAAACAGGCATAGACCAAGACACAGGCGTAATGATATTCTCAGTTGAATACGGCTCACCAGCGAAAAAAGCAGGCTTAACAATGGGCGACGTCATAATCGAATTCAACGGAACCCCAGTCCGAGACTTCTACGACCTGCCACGGCTACTGGCGGATGATGTGGTTGGCAAAGAAACCCGAATCAAAATCATACGCGGCGAAAAACTCGTAACCCTCACCGTTACGCCAGCCGCAGCAGAAGGCGAAAGCAACGAATAACCACGCGCCAGCCACTTTCCCGCTTGAACTGGAACCGCCAACCCCGCTTCCGCGCCCAGCGCCATACCGCCCCATTCCCTCGCCGACGCCGCAGTTCAACAGCGAACCAGCCGCACCGCTAACCCCAACGCTCATAATACGAGAAAACTGGAACTAACCGATTGCGCTCGCTGTGCCTTAGCCTGTTCTTTTTGCGCCGCAGTTCGGGCAAACCGTCACAAGCTGGTCCATCAGCATCCCGCAGTACTTGCAGGGAATCATGACCACTTGACGCACAACTTCCTTCTCCTTTACCACAGGCTGCGCTGACGGCTGCACCACCTGCAACACTTGCATTTTCGACACTATGTCTGGTCGCCCATCCACAGCCACAACACCCTTAATCGTCCACGTGACGCTCTGGTTGATACCTTGAACTGTTGCGCGTCCGCCTGCGGGGATGTTCACGCTTAGCGGGAAATCCCGTGTTTCACCATTGGCAAAATGCGTAGGACCACTTAAGACAGGTCTAGCGGAGAACAACACCGAAGACTCCTCTACTTCCCTCGGCAACGTGCGCCTCAACTGCGCATCATAAACTTGCCTGATAACCCGCGCTTGCTCCACGCAAGACATTTCACACCGCACTTCAGTAGAGTCAAAATCTTCTCTAGACGAAACAGTTACGGTGCCCTCCAAATTCTCACCTAAAGCCACACTATACGCGCTAGGCTTCAATTGCACAGTAGCTTCAGGCGCGCTAAATTTGTTCGTGAACTTTTTAAAGAACAGCCTCAGTACACCACCATTGCCAATGCGCACTCTTTTACTATCGTTAGCTATTTAACGCTTTAGAATAAGCCTCACAAAATCCATCATCTCAAAACCTAGCAACTGTGCACTCCGATTACACGCCTTTAATGGCTTTCACTGTCCGCTCCAGCAAAAGCTGCGCTGCCTCCTGCGAAGGCCAACTTCCAAGTCCACAATCAGGACCCGTGAATACCAGCCTATCTCCGTACTTGGCTTTTGCAGCGAGAAAACGTTTCTTAATCACCGCTTCATCATCAACCAGTTGCTCCGCCGTTGGTTTCACCACACCCTTGTCATTCAACTCCGCCAGAATCGAGTCAATATCCGTTCTCGACACGCCTACGCGTATTTGTTTGTCTGCGGTTTCCAGCATTCTCCGCGAGACGCTTTCAATGTTCTTTGGCGAAGCAGCGTACTCAAACGACACTACGTCGATGTTTTTCACGTTTAGCACGTCGGGAAGACGCGTTGACGAGTGGAGATGAATCTGCCTGACGGCGCCTTTGAAGTCGAAGGCTTTCTCCAGAACCTCGCACAACAAAGTGTTGTCTGCAACGATGTTTGTAAACCCGAAGCTGGGCTCGTCGATAGACACCACTTCAGTTTTAACGTATTTCTGGTCTACTACAGAGTTCCGCGCGAAACGCCGTATGGTTTCTGCGAAGCCGTCAAGTACGTCTGGGTAAGCGACGGCGCCTACTTCCTTCAAATATTGCTCCATAGGACCAAAGAGGCATACGCGCAGCGGAATTTTCTTTCCCAACTCCTCGCTGAGGGGTTTGGCTTCTTCTTTGATTAATTGTACTTCAGGTAGAATTGCGTGTGTTTCATCAACCACGAAACTGCCCTTTTCCATTGCCGAGCGGATGACGTCGCTGACCTGCGGCATCCCATGATACTGCGCTGGATAATTGATTACATCCAGTCCTGTGCGCCATTTTTTCTTGAACGCGTCAAGCGTGACCGCGCAGAAGTTCTGCTGTAGAAACTCGTCTTTTCTAGGGTCTCTCCCGTGGATAAATGCCTCTCTTGCGAGGCGGTAAGCTTTTTCGAATGTTTCCCTGTTGACGTTTTGCGGCAGCGGGAAACTTCCCACATCGTCAATTAACGCGTCCATACAGGTATATGGGCAACAGAATTCTATTAAACCTATAGCCGTAATGCGAAATACCGTTTGCAGAGGCACACCTATAAAAGAGAGAAAAACTATTGCTTCACTGCAATAAGCGGGAAAAACATGACAGAAGAATCCAACAAGAATGAAACTCCACTTCCAGAGAAACTTTTGGTCGACGACCCCATGAACTTTCCGTTCCACGCCGCTTACGTCGTTTACTCAGAATGTTTTGACGCAGTAACTGCTGCTGAAGCCAAAGCAGACTTGAACAGGAACATTGAAGCTCTCAAGCAAAACACTATAGATTGCGAGACGTTTTACAGGAATATATCTCATTACCGAAAAGGTACGCCTGCAACGCAAGAAAGGTTTTCCTTGCAGACTCAGCGAAAAAGAGATTGGCGAATGAAGTCCCAGCGAGAAGAGCGCATAAGAAGGCACAAAAAATAGCGAAAACACCTCCTTATCCATCCTGAAGTTTTGAACATGCTTGACCCCGCAAAAAGTTGAGAGGCAAGCCGTAAACGAAACTCATAAATTGTTGTCATCAACTCAGTAATAAAACGGAGGGATTCTGTGAAAAAAATTGGAGACTTAGTTCAAGAGGCAGACTGGACAAAAGAGAAGCACGTGCCCGTAATTGACTGTGCAGACACAGTTGCACCTGACACACTTCTCGAAGTGAAAGTTGCCCTAGGCAAAGAGATCGCTCATCCAAACACAACTGAGCACCACATCAGTTGGATATCGCTTTATTTCCATCCAGACGGCGAAAAATTCCCCTACCAAATAGGTCATTACGAATTCACCGCTCATGGCGCTTCAGTTCAAGGTCCAAACACTAGCTCAGTGTACACGCATCATGCAGTAACGACTTGGCTTAAAACAAGCAAATCTGGAACTCTAATTGCGGTTTCGTTGTGCAATATCCATGGATTATGGCAATCTTCAAAAGAAATTAAGATACAGTAGATTTGCCTTGCGTCTCTTTTCTCTTTTTTAGTAGCACAAGAATAATATAGAGAGTCTTGAACTCTCTTGTTGAAGTGGGGATGTGTCAATATCAAAAGCAAAATCAGCTCGATAGGCTATGTAAACAAAATCAGAGATAACATTCTCAGCATCAGGCGGAAAGCTCTCCTACCGCTTTTTGAAGAACTGAAGGCTGCCGACTGCGTTGTCTGCGGAGGGTCAGGCAGGTCACTATACTCGCTTAATGCTGCCATGAGCCAAATCGCCCTCAGTCAAGTAGGCTGGCGAAACAAAGTAATACTGACCCCTGACGACCCAGGGTTTCCAGGCAAAAACATGTACGACGCTGCAGCTGATCTTGAACGCCGCTACAAAAGGACATTGCTGTTAATGAATTCTGGGAGCGGCTACTCAGATGACCCCTTGATGATGGCTCAGGACTTAGCGCGGTATATTGATGAAAAGAAAACATCCAAGTTTTCAATGGGCTTGATGACGTCCAGTTTGGAGTCGCCTTTAGCTCAAATAACCAGTCAATACGGCTGCGTGGTTCAGCTTAAAGGGCGAGGGCAATCCAAGCCGTCTTTTGAGTACAGCGAGACAGGCATGATGGGCGACGTTTTTGAGTTGGGCACGCTGCTGTTGTTGTGCATGATGATTGAAGCTATTTTCAGAAATTTGGAAATAGAGGACGTGTTCAAACTCTGCAAGGCCGAGTTTGCGAAGATAGGTGCTTTGATAGATGCTAATGTGTGTTCTGACACTTATGTGAAGCTTGTTGACCTGCTGGAAAAGCGAACCAACGTGTTTATAGGCGGAAAAGGCACCGCAAACGAAATTGCCAAAATGACGGGCGTAAGGCTTTTCCACATAAAAAGTTTCTTAGGCGACAACGTTTACGTGACACGCGGCGTTAACACGCCCCATCCGAGAGCTGGCGACCTTGAAATCCTGTTGTCTTCTTCTGGGGAAACCAAACCCGTGATACTGTGGTGCGACGTGGTACAAAAGTTTAATGGACATGTGCTGGCGATAACTGGCGCAAAAGACTCAACCTTAGCCAAGAAGGCAGATATCAAAATAATTTTAGACGAAGAGTTCAAGCCGGGCGCGCCAAGGCGGTTTTACACTAGAGCCGCTTACGTTTTGAGTCCTCTACCCGTTAAGTTAGCTGAACGCCTAGCTCAAAGAGGATTGCGCTTGCCTGAATACATAATTAGCTGGTACCACTCCGTAACACAATAAAAAAAGTTTCACATTCGGCGGCGTACACATGGACCTACTGCAAACAATAATCTTAGGCTTAATTCAAGGCGTGACAGAGTGGTTGCCCATATCCAGCACTGGGCACTTGCGGCTGACAGAACACTTTTTCAACCTAAATGTGCCCATCCTTTTTGACGTGCTATTACATGTGGGCACGCTCATGGTGACGCTTCTTTTCTTCCGCAAAGACGTCAAAAACATTCTTGTTGCGCTCTCAAAACGGGACTTCAAAACAGAAAGCGGAAAATTAATCCCTCTAATAATCGTTGGGGCAGTGCCCACGGCGTTGATAGGCGTGGTTTTCGGCGACGCAATCGAAGCATTTTTCAGCGATTTGTTGCCTATAGCTGGCGCCTTCGTTATCTGCGGTTTTGTACTGTACAGCTCAAAAATCGGTAAGGAAAACAAAAGCAGCATAGGCTACTTGGAAGCGCTGGCGATAGGCACAGCCCAAGGCATAGCGATAATTCCTGGTTTATCACGAAGCGGTTTAACCATAGCTATAGCGCTTTTGCTCGGAGTAAAACGTGAAAAAGCCTTCAACTTTTCTTTCCTGCTTTCAGTTCCAGCCATAATCGGCGCGTTAGGCTTAACCTTTTACACGCAGCATGACGCGCTGGCGTTTGCAGGCGTGGACTGGACCGAGATAATCGCGGGCATAGCTATTTCCATGATTGTTGGTTATTTGGCACTAAGGCTTCTCAGGAAAATCGTAGATGACAAGAAATTCTACCTCTTCGCTTTTTACTGCTGGCTGCTCAGCATAGCACTCACGGCTTTAAGCTTCATTTAAAGTACAACGGTCACACGTCTTCGTTAAAGCCGAAGTTTCGTCATTAATTTTTCGATGATATTTAAGAAGAAGTTTATTGGGCGGCGAAGAGGGCCCAATCCACCAAGCATATCACGGAGACTTTTTATGTCCCCCCTGTCAATTGCACGCGTAAGCAGAATAGCGAAAACGAAAACGCATAGGAAGACAGTTGCGCCGACAATCAGAGATATCCAGTTGCTGAAGGCAAATTGAGCGGTAAAAGCGTAAGTGATGGTGGCCGCCACAGTGGTGGCTAAGAGTATTCTCGCGGATGATGACCAGTCCACGGTCACTCCGTAATGCTTTCTCAGCCAGAACAACGAGATTATAAGGCTGGGAATGCCTGCTGTTAGCGTAGTAACTATAAGTCCAATTATGCCAAATTGGGAAATGAGTATCACGCTCAAGGGGAAACCTATGGCTGACGTGATTATGGCTAGTTTCATGTTGAATCTGGTTTGTCCTTGACTATTTATGAGGTTACTTATGCTCAGGTTGCCAGCAGCTGTGAGCAGATAACTGATGGCTAGCAAGGCGAGAAACAGCGGTGCATCTGTGTAAGCTGGAAACAACACCGCGATTCCAGGCTTCGCCAAAACCATCACGATGGCTGAGGCAGGCAATACAAGCAGTGAAGCATATTTTATGGAAAATTGAAAGACGTTTTTGAGTGTTTCGCTGTCTTTTCGAATGTCAAGTTTGGAGAAAGCTGGAAAAAGTATAGTCGTTATCGGCGTAGCAAAGAACGTTATCAACACAGCGAAAGTGCTGGCTATTCCGTAGTTGCCAATTAAATCGGCTGAAACGTATATGGGTAATATGAAATTGTAGAATTGCGCTTGGAAGCCGTTTAGGATTGTGGCTATCGACAAGGGCAACCCGTAGTTGAACATCGTTTTTATTGAAGACTTGATTTCCAGTTTGCTGTCGGCGGGTTTTGGCAATTTTCTATACAGCGTCCACATGAGAAGCACGCCTGTGAGTCCCGCCATCAAATACGCAATCGAAAAACCGAGTACAGCTCCAAATGGTCCTAAGCCAATGATGACAAATACCAGCATTAAGATGGTTTTGATGATGGATTGGCAGATTAAAGTGATGCTGTTTAACTCCATTCTCTCAATGCCTATAAATGCCGATTGTGCAGTGGCGAGGAAAGCTCCAGTCAGGATGACAGAAGACGCAATTTGAAACAGTGGCTCCAATTCGGCATTGTTATATAGTGTAGCTATAAAACCTGAAAGCGCAAAACCAACCACCGTAAGCAGCAGACCTAGAACGATTTCAAAGATTATTCCTGCGGCGAAAATGCTTCGTATTTTGTCGCGCTTGTCTTCAGCGTTATACTGCGCTGAGTATTTGATCATAGCTGAGCTTATGCCCCAATCTCTGAAGTTGGAAATCAAGTTAGGCGCGACTAGAGCAATAGTGTATAAGCCGTACTTAGCGTCGCCCAGCAAGTTGCCGATGAAGATTGTGCCGACTGATGAGATGACTGTTGAAACCACTAGGCCCCATAGCATGTGGAATCCGCCTTTAACTGAAACCTTGGCCATCTCTGCAGCTTTGCTCATCGTTTTCACAACGTTACTTGAAATAGTGAATTGAAAGGATGTGAACGCGGAAGCGTTTATCGCTTTCGGTATAAGCTGTAACGCAAGCACATAATTCTGTATGCAATGGCTGCTCGTTTTTCTAATTATCTAACAGTTCACTTTTGAAGTGGCGTATCATGTTTCCAGCCAGAAAGGCTTGCCCTTGAGAAAATCGGTTAAAAATTCAGCGAAATTCCTGTTGCCGCTGTAAACCGCGGAAATTTCACTATTAACTAAGACGCTGAACTTTTCTTTAAGTGCTTGCGCAACCCCCTCGGCGACACCTGCGTTTCTGCCGCCTCCACGCAACTTGTCACACAGCAACTCAACAACATCCGTAAATCGCCGCTGCAGCTCCACTACCCATCTTCCATCTTCAATGTAAGGTCCAGAAACCACATCACCGTTTCCCTGAGCGTATTTGGCTAGGAAGCTCGCGCATTCGTTTTCCCGCGTAAGCGGCGGTCCCAAATGCTTCCTAACGCGTGGCAAGACACGCTGCTCAAGTTCAAGAACAAAGACACTGAGGGCTTTTTCGTCACTCCAAACAGCGTCTCTAAGAACTTTAAAGTCATTAAGCGCGGCTATTTTCTGCAGAGCCCGCTGCGTCCTGTACAGTTGCCCCCATAACACGTCGGGAACCGCTTCAACTGCGGCGCAGGTTACAAACACACATGCGGAACCGCGGCTCTCAAGCTTCTGCGCTAAGGCTTCAGTGGATACCGCTTCTGTCGGTGGCGGATAAAAGAAGGCTGTGCTTGGCGCTTTCAAAAAGGCTCTGGCTGCGCCAATGAACGCGTACAACTTTTGCGGTTGCACTGCAGAAGCCACGTTTCTTGCCTTGTCCACTGGGTCAATAACAACTATTGGTTCAGGAAAGAGCAGTTGAAGATCCTTCTCTCTGCTCGTGTAGTAGTTTTTGATGTCTATAATCGTTCGCCGCGTGTACTGTGCAAACGCCTGCAACGTTGCGGTGAAAGACTTGTAGTGTAATATTAACAGTTCGCAAAGGTAGCCGCTGAAGCCGCCAATTTTAATTTCTGCACCGTAAACTCCGATGCCTTGCATGAACTTCTTCAGCAAGCGAACTTCATTACGCAAGCTCTTGTCCAAACGGTTTTTCACGTAATCCGTATGAAAGGGCGTTCTGTCTGTGGCGCTTAACCATTCTCCGCGTTTCACCGCGTAGCAAGGTACAATGTTCACTCTGACATCTTTAACGAACGCCTCCAAGTACGGATGCTCCGCGAAACGTTCAACCTGCTTTGAGCCTGCGGTTGCTTCACGAGCGACCTTTAAGCTGATTTCGCCCAGAGCTTTTCTCGGTATAGACGTGGGTAACCGCATGAAAACGTCAACATCGGGGTTTTCGCTTATCCAAGTGTCTTTTGCGACTGAGCCTTCAGCGCGCACCGTGGCTTTAACATTGTATTTCGTGCATGCTGCGGCGATTTTCTCCTCCAGTTCCTTGGCTAAGGCTTCAATTTTTGCTCTGTCGCCGTTTGTAGGTGTAATTTTTTCCAGAATTTCTGAATACACTTTCGCTGTATCTTTCTGCATTTTCGTGGCTATCCTTTTTGTTCTTGTCTTGGGCAAAATTCCTTAAGCGTTGAGTAAATGGGTCCTCTGGGCGTCAAGTCGCTTCTCTTTAACCGCAAGCACTCTGCTTTGATGCTGCCAAAGTCGTAGTTTACGTTTTTGGCGACAAACTCCGCTAGCTGTGCCTTGTTTATTCCTGTTCTTACGCGGGCAATCGTCAAATGCGGACTGAACCCTTTCGAGTCAGGTGCAAAGCCTAAGCTGCGCAAGCGGGGTTCCAGCTGGTTGAAAACGTTTTTCAGCTGGTCTGCGCCTTCGGTGATTCCTGCCCAAACGACTCGTGGGTAACGCAGGTCTGGGAACGCGCCTAAGCTGTTAATTTGCACGTTGAATGGGGTGAACTGGATTTTTTTCATTTCCTCAAAAATCTTTTCAACCGTGTTGGGTGTGACGTCGCCGAGGAAGCGGATTGTTATGTGAATGTTCTGGGGTTCCACAAGTTTCAAGTCTGCGCCTGTTTGTGCTAACAGTTTCTGCACAGACGCCAATCTCTTCTTGACAGTTTCGTTTTCCATGTCAAAAGCTAAGAAACTTCTTATTGACTCCGGCATTTTTGCTTCCTCAGCTATTTTTAACAGTTTTCCCGCATAAATGCTTATTCACAGGTCTCGGGTGATATCTCCCGCGCCCCATCTTCCTCTTTTTCTTTAGTTTTTGTTTTCGTGTTGGTTTGTTGTTGCGTTGCGCATCATCTCGGCAGCCAGGAGGCGTTTTGGTGAGTTCCATGGCGCCTGTTATTTTGGATGATGAGACGGCGAAGGGGTTCAAGGGTATCAGGGTTATTCAGAAAACTTTGGAGGTTTTGATGTGAGTGAATTGAGAATTTCGGGTGAGTTATCTCTTCCGAGGGATGCTGCGACTTGGGTGTTTGCGTTTCTTGCTAAGCGTGGAGCTGGCAAGACGTATAATGCTGCGGTTCTAGCTGAAGAGATGCTGAAAGCTGGGGTTCCTATAGGTGTCATTGATGGTATGGGTATCTGGTGGGGTTTGCGTGCTAGTGCTGACGGTAAAGGTGCTGGGTTGCCGATTGTTGTTTTTGGTGGTGAGCATGCAGATTTGCCTTTGGTTCCTGAGCAGGCTGCAGAGATTGCTAGGGCTATTGTTGAGTCGAATATTTCTTTTGTTTTGGATTTGAGTGGGTTTTCGAAGACGCGTATGCGTAAGGTCCTTACGGCTTTTCTTGATGAGCTTTACCGTTTGAACCGTGTTGAGCGGCACGTGTTTATTGAGGAGTCGGATATGTTTGCTCCTCAGAAGCCGTTTGGTCCTGAAGCCATCTTATGCTTGAGCAGTGTTGACACGTTCATTAGGCGTGGCGGAAACCGCAATTTAGGCTGCACGTTGATTACGCAGCGGACGGCTGTGTTGAATAAGGATGTTTTGACGCAGTCAGATTGCTTGGTTGTTCTTCGTACTTTGGCGCCGCAGGATAAGAAAGCAATCCAGGAATGGGTGAAAGAGCAGACTGATGAGAACGAGGAGAAGCTGAAGGCTTGGTATGATTCGCTGAAAAGTTTGGAGAATGGGGAAGGCTACGTTTGGCATCCTGAGCCGCCAGTTATTGATAACGTGAAGGTGCGGTTTCGTGAACGCGAAACTTTCCACGCTACCCGAGAGTTCATTAAGGATCCTGCAGCTGCGCGTGTTAAGTTGATGGATGCTAGCGTGTTTATTGCGAAGTTTAGGGCGGTGTTCCAAGACAAAAGTGCATTAATGCCCAGCACTAGTGCACAACAATCTGCTGAAGTTTCTGCTGAGCATATTCCGAGGATGAAGGCGCTCGAGGCTGAGGTTGAGGAGTTCCGTTCTGGCCGCAAGTTGGCGGAGAGTGTGCGGCAGCGGCTAAAGTTTCTCAGTGAAGCTAAGTTGACTCTGGAGGAGCAGGTTAAGGCAGATGTTGAGGACCTTAAGCTGTATGATGAGTTGCGGAGTGTTCTGCGTCGAATTTTACCTACTCCATTGCCTACCGCATTACCTTCTAGTAATATGCCAGAAAGTAAGCAGCAGGTTAGCTTGCAAGCTACGACTACAATCATTGATGTGACGCCTGCAGAAAAGCAAGTTGTGATTAACACAGACAGCGTTCCCGGTAAGATTCTTTTCGTAGCGAAGAAAGGCAAGTTGGACGCGTGGACTAGGCTTGGCGACATCGTTAAAGCTATCCAGGATGAGCGTTGGAACGTGACTACTCAGCAGGTTAATAACGCGTTGACTGAGCTCGTTAAGGCTGGCTTGGTTGCTAAGAAGCATACGGATAGGAACTATTTCTGTTTGGCTCAGGGCGTCACATTCAAGGAGGTTTCTTGATTTGTGTCGTGGTTGCCTGTTTGTTAAGATTGATGAGGAAAGTGGTGGTGATATTGACGGCTGCCTGAAGGAAGATATTATTGAGGAGCTTCGCAGCGAAGGAACTTTCAGAGTGCAAGTTGATAAGAATTCGTGGATGGTAAGCCGTTTCACGGAGAAAGGGCGCATGGTTCTAGACCATGAGCTGGCGCTGCTTGATGAGAAACACTGCAAAGAAGTGCTTAATCAGCCGCAACCGAAAGACCGCGAGGAATTTGTTGCGCAAAGTAGAGCCTTTTGGGAAGCAAGAGACCGCGCGTATGCCTCTTATAAACAGTACTTGTACGACAAAATGAGGCGAGCTGAGAAGCTTCCGCTTTCTAAGGTGCGGGAACTCTACGCAATCAAAAAACATCGGAGTCTCAGGCCTGCAGGGGCTAAACAACTGACTGTGTTTCTGGAGGGCTCTTGAATGAGTAACGGAAATCGGTTTTGCGTAAATGGCCACTTGAATGGCCCTAATGGTTGTTGGTGCTGTGTTTGTGGCGCTGGTTTTCCTCCGAAGGGCACAGCAGTGTGGAGAAACTTGTTTGATTCTCCTAACTTTGCTAGTTTTTGGCTGCTTTGTGAGCGGGAATGGGCTGAAGCCGTAAAGTTTTTGATGTATTATCCCGACCAAGCGTGTCCTTACTGTGGTGCGCCAGATTGTTTTGGGAATTGTCAAGAGTCTGCTCTTGAGGACCAGGAGGATGAAAACTGGTGAATAAAACAGGTATAGAGTACCTTGATTATACGTGGAATCCGCTTGTTGGTTGCAGTGGCGAAGGCTGTGCGGTTCGTGAGCATTGTTGGGCTATGCGGCAAGCGAAAAGGCGTAAGCATGAATGCCAGGATTGTTATGATTTTAAGCCTCATAATCATGTTGAGCGTGTTGAGCAGCCTTTGCGGAAAAGTTTGACTACGGGCGTTATTGCGGCGGAGTTGAGGTTTTTCGTTTAGGAGTCGATTTGTTATGGCGTCGAAGAAGCATAGACCTGAAATAGCCTTAAGCTTCATTTGCGAGTGCGGAAGAAAGCATCGTTTGCTCTTAGGCCTTGGAGAGCTCCAAGTCTTGACTCGTTCAGTATGTAAGGGCAAACAGCCAACATTTCCGCTGCGGCATCAAATCTTCGTTCCAACGGGAAGAACCAACGGGAAAGGCGAACCTGATTACATTGAACTGAAAAAGGAGCAAACTTAGGAGCTGGGTGTTTTTGGCTGAGGCATCTGATAATTCCGCAAAGACCTCTAGCAACACCAGTTTAAACAGTTTAGCGGATAAAGCGTACGGTATTGAGGCTCGTGCTTTTCACGTTATCGATGCTTCAGATATCCAGTTGACGCCTGCCGAGATTGCACGTAAAATCCATTATCCAAGGAAGCCTACACGTGGTCAATACACTACTGTTCGGGTTGTCTGCCGTAAATTACTTGAGAAGGGCCTTGTTATGCAGCCTTATCCTGGAGCGTACTGCAACAAAATCACGTACGGTATGCGGTTTGTGCCGTTGATGGTGCATAATATCAGGTTGCATTCTAATGTTTGTGAGGATGTGCTGCATTGGGAGTGTGATGAGGTTGTTGGTGGGGTTAAGTTGCATGTTTGTTTTGGGAGTGAGCGGCGGAAGGTGTCGGGGTTTATTGCTTGTGATGTTGGTGGGATGAGTCATGATGCGTGCCTTCTTGCGGTGAATCGTTGGTTTGATGTTGTTGAGGGTCGGTTGGGTTGGGAGTTGCGTGATTTGGTGGTTACGAGTTTTGAGTTGAATAAGGATTATGCGGGTGTTCGGTTGGATGGTGCTACTTGTTATACTAAGCGGGATTTTTTTGGGTTGATTGAGCGGACGTATCAGAAGGAGCGGGATTTGGTTCGTAGGGAGTGGAAGTTTTCTAGGGCTGTGTCGATTAACAAGTTTGAGGAGGCTGTCAATAAGGGGCTTGTGGATATTGAGCGGTCTCAGACGGTTTTTGATTTGAAGGAGGAGCTTAGGCGTAATACTGAGGCTTTGAAGTTTGCGAATTCGCGGTTGTTGCAGTTGGAGCGGTTAAGTGAGGCGACTTCGAAGGCTGTTTGCAAGCTTGTCGACATTATTGGCAAGGTTAAGGATGAAGATGCTGACGGAGGTAAGGGTTATGTGTCGTAAGTTTTACTACGTGCATCCTAAGGGGCTCTGTAGCTGCGTTGTAGCTGTTTCTGCACTTATGTGCAAAATGTGCATATGTGCAGTATGTGCGTATGTACGTAGTGTAGTTTTTCGGGTTTTTTTGGCTGTGAAAGCCTGCTTGATATGGTGTTTTGAGCGTGTTTGGTATAGATTATGTGGTTTCAAGTTTTGTAGTGTTGTTTTGTTTCGGTTATGCTTGAATTATGGTTTCGGGAGGTTTAAGATTTGAGTTTAAGAACTATCGGCAGGAAAGTGAAGATGGAGATTCTGCAGCAGGAAGGCGACGTGTGTGAGCTGCTTTTCAGTAATAAGCGAGCTCAACGTGCTTGCAGGCTCTTTCTAGAGGAGCTTAAACGGAAAAATGGTTTAACTAGAGCTGAGTTTCAGCGGTTTGCTTGTGACTTGCGCGATGGCAAAATAGAGCTTGGCTTCAAGTATAGCCGGACGAGGTTTTACGTGCAGGTTCGGCGTACTTTGCTTACGTTGGGGCTTGTTGGGATTCAGCAGCGGCCTGTTGACGTGGATGGTTCAGGTTTGGTTCCTGAGCGTAGGCGTCGACAGTCTGTTGGCGTAGTGGATAAGTATGTTGCGGTGCATCAGCCTATTGCGCGGCGAGCGCCTGACGGGTTAAATCTTGTGCGGTTAACGTGGATTATTTGCGACAAGTGGAACCGGGAGTTCTTTGAAAGTTAAGCAAGCTAGAAAAAGGATGCATTTTAGGGCTCGGTGCGTACGTAATGGAGTTTAACGCTTCTATGATGCCATATCCTCAATTCCAAATATGATACCTTAAACTCACGGTTTTTCAGGTTTTGTGATGTTTTTTGTGTTCCCATATGTTGATGGTCTGCTGTTGGGTTTTTGTTGAACAAAAGGCTTTTAAGTTGAATATTGCGATAAACTAATCAGACAATGGCAGCTCTGGGAAAAGCGGCAAGCTTCGAACTCTTCCCAGGGTTGCCTTGGAGTTTGCTGTTTTTCTCAGGGGCTGACCAACTATTCAGGATTTAGCTGTTTATGCCCTCTAAGCGGAAACATGGCGTTCGCAGAGCGCGAAGTGATGCATCGGATACGTATGGTGTTCGTGGTGCTGGTGCCACTTGGCAAGCTGATTTTGGGATGGCGTTGAATGAGCGTGATCTGCTTTTTAGTGTTAGGCGTGAGCCTGTGGCTAATCGTATTGTATTTCAGGTGGCGCACGATGTTTTTGATAATTGGTTCCGCGTGGAGGAGATTGCGGATAAGCCTGATCCGAATTTTGACCGCGAAGTGCAGAAAGTCCTTGCGGAGTTGAATGCGAAGGCTGTTTTTACTGAGATGGCTGTTTACGAGCGTTTGTTTGGTTGGGCCATTATCGCTATGAGTTTTGTGGATTATGGTGATGACCCTTCTAAGCCTGTGAAGAATCCTAAGGAAGTCCGTGAGCTTTGGCCTTACAGCAGTTTGCAGTTTAGTGTGCAGTCAAGTGATGAAGATGCGGATAAGAAGAGCCCTAGGTTTGGGCTGCCTGTTTTGTATACGGTGCGTGAGGGCAACGTTGGGACGCAGGAGAAACTGCATTATAGCCGGGTTATTCACGTTGCCACGCGCCTTCTAGATCACGCGTACAAGGGCATGAGCGTATTGGAGCCCGTGTATGATGATTTGACTGTTTTGCGTAACATTCGTTGGGGTCTTGGTCAAACTCTCTTCAGGTACGGCAGCGGCTTTCCTGACATAACAATTGAGGATGCTAAAAAGAAGGACCTTGACGATCTTGAGGCGAGCCAGCAATTTAAGAATATTCAGGCGCGCACATACTTTTTGCATAACGGAAAAACGAAGCTTGAGTTCAAGGGCGTTGCTGGTCGCGCTTTGAATCCTGAGCCGTATTACTTGCCGATTATGGAGAATATTAGTGCGGGTTCTGGTGTGCCTTTGGCTATTTTGCGCGGTGCACAGGCTGGAGCTCTTACCGGTAGTGAAGTGAATGAGCGCGAATACTTCAAATTGATTAGTGATGCGCAGTCGCGTTATGAGCCTGCAATTCGGCAGTTCATTGACGTGCTTATCGAGTGTGGCCAGATTCGTTTCAAGTATAATGTGCAGCGGG
The DNA here is from genome assembly GCA_964632845.1 of uncultured Candidatus Bathyarchaeia archaeon. Taxonomy (GTDB): domain Archaea; phylum Thermoproteota; class Bathyarchaeia; order Bathyarchaeales; family Bathycorpusculaceae; genus JAOZHU01. Next base: position 76,863 of record CAZWDU010000006.1, read on the forward strand.
GTTACAGGATTGTTTGGCTTGGCGCTTTTGAGATGAGTGAGCTGAATAAAGCTGCTGTGGAGTTGCAGCAGGCGCAAGCTCGCAATTTGAAAACTAACTGGAAGACGATTGATGAGATTCGCGCAGAAGAGAGCCTGCTAGAATTGGAGAATGGTGCTGGGAAGGTGGTTTTGGGTTTGGAGAAGTCTAAGCAGCAGCCTTTCAGCGGGGGAGCCGCTGCGGATGCGGCTGATTTGAAGGGGGTCGCCAAGTTATTTTCATGGTTACGGAGGAAAAAGAAAAGTGAGGACCATAAGAGCTGAACATGTTGAGTTTGATTCGTCTAGGAAGATTCGTGAGGATGAGGCAACGCTTGTTGTGCCTGCGATTTTTACTCGTGAGAGCATTTTGCCTTTCGGTGATGGACGAGGGTATAGGCCTGCTGTTGAGCTTGCGAAGGCAAAGGCGGTTAAGACGCTTGATCGTGCTTTTGCGGTGCCGTATGCGCATATTACCACTGTTTTTGTGCAGAATCAGGATGATATTTGTGGCACCATTGAAAATGTAAAGTTTGACGCGAAAATAAACGGGTTAGTTGGTGATATTCGCCTTGATAAAGCAGATTGTGATGTTGCTTTTCTTGAGGGTGTACGGTCTGGTGTCTTGAAGGATGTTAGTGTTGCGTACTTTTCAATGGATGATTTTACGCCTGGCAAATTTGGGGATGAGCCGTATGATTTTGTGCAGCGGAATTTCGTGTTTGGCCATGTGGCTGTTGGAGTGCCTGAAGGCCGTTGCCCGTCGCCATTCTGTGGTATGAAAGTTGATGAGTTTATCGTTAAGCCGCGGATGGATCCTGAGGAAACCGAAGAGTTTGTGCATATTCGGGTTCGTGATCCAGACTTGTTTGTGGATGGCGGTTTCCGTACAATTGCGATTGATGCTGATAAGGGCATTAAAGCGGTTATCGGGAAGTTGAAGAGTGATGCCGATGGCGATACGGTTGTGCAGAAGTTCATTTTTGCGAAGGCTAAGGATTGGACGATGGAGAAGGCTGAGGCTTGGGTTAAGGAGCATAAGGATTCTGCGTTACCGAGTACATCTGAGGGCTCTGATGTACGTGGTGACGAGATGTCGCCTGAGGATATTGATGCGAAGATCGCTGAGCTCCAGCAGCAGCGGGATGAAGTGCAGAAGCAAATTGACGAGATTTACGCTAAGTACCGGAAGCAGGACCTGAAGTTACAAAATAAAATCAGCAAGATGCAGGAGGACCTGCAGCAGCAAATCAATGCCTTGTACGCTGAAGTGCCTAATGCTGGTGATGATCCGAAAGTTAAGGAGCTTTGGAATAAGCTGGAGAATATTAACGGTGAAATTGCTGCTTTTCGTGAGGCGAAGGTGAACGCGGAAATTGGTGATGGCGCCGCTTCGCAGGATGCTTCTAGTGTGCACAGCAGCCAGGGTGATGTTGCGGTTTTGAATCCTAGTGAGGTGCTTGCGCGTAGCCGCAGGCTTCTCAGTTCACGGTGATGCCCGGAGGGCAAAGCAGAATTGCATCGAGATGATGGTGCTCGCCACCACGACGGGGCGTTATAAATAGCGAAAATGTAGAGCAGGAAAATAGAATGCCAGATGATGATAAAGGTGGGTCGGGTTCTGGTACTGGAGGCGCTGCTTCTGCTGCACAGGCTGGTGCTGGTGCGGCTGGAGCGGGTGCTGACAGTATTAAGAACAAGATTGCGAAGATGAGCATGGATGAGAGAACTGCGAGACTTGAAGAATTGGAGACTATTATCGTACCCCGAAAAGATGCTTTGATTACGGAATTGACGCAGAAACTTGACGAAATAAACGGGGTTGTGGAAAGTGACCAAAAAGCGAAGTTAATCGGCGAAATCTTGGCTAGAAGTTCTTTCAAGATGGATGAACTTGTGGGCAAGAGCGTTGAGGACCTGCAGAATATCAGGGCTACGCTGGATCAAGCTATGCCTCCGAAAGTTAACAGTGTCAGGTATGGCGTGCAGGGTGCAGACCTTTCTGACCGGGAGAAGGGTTTGACTGTGGGCGACTTGAGCATTGTGACTGCTCAGCAGCGGAAGGCGAAAAGTTAATGCCGCAAGATGTTCAGAAACCAGCTAACCAGGTAGTGGCTGCTGGTAATCCTCTGCGTGTCGAAATGGAAATCGGTGCGAACGCTACTGCCGCGAAAATGCTGGCTGGTCGCGTTGTTGTTTTTGATGATGTGGACCAGACGGTGAAGGAATGCAGTGCTAAGGAGACTGGTGACGTTTTTATTTTAGACGTTAAGCCGAATGAGTTGGAGGAAACTGCTTATGCGGTTGGTGACGCTGCGATGGTTATTGTGGGTGAATGTATTGCGAAGCTTACTTTGCTTGCGAGCGAGAACGTTACTCGTGGTGACCCGTTGGTGACGGCTGCTGACGGCAAGCTTGCTAAGCAGGCGGTTGGCGCCATGGGTGCTCAGGGTAAAGTTGTCGGTTACGCTTGGGAAAGCAGCAACGTGACGACTGACGCGGAGATTCTGGTGCATTGGAAGCCAAGTGCTGAGCCTGCTGCTGCGAGCTGATAGACATGCAATCTTTAAGGCGTGTTGGAATGGATACTGGTCGCTTGACTGACGAAGAGATTCTGTACATTGATGAGCGTGTTGTCGAAACCGTTAGACCGCTGCTTGTTGGTCGTAAACTGTTTCCAGTTTTCACGTTGCCTAACGCTGGAATCATGACTGTTCGCGGTTACAAACGCACTGATATGAGCGCTGCCAAGATTAGCCTGTACGGTCAGCCAGGTAACAAGGATCGCTCTGAGAAAGTGCCGTTCAATATCACTGTTCCCGTGATTGAGAAGGAGTTTGAAATTTCGTGGCGTGAGATCGAAGCTTCTAGAGGCTTGAGTATGCCGATAGATACGCAGGAAGCTGAGAATGCAGCTCGGCAAGTTGCTGAAGACGAGGATCTTTTGCTGATTACTGGTGAGCACACGGGTTTCAAGGCTCTCGGTGTTGAAGGTCTTGCGACGGCTACTGGCAGAAACACGGTTTCAGGTGGCGATTGGAGCGCAAACGCCGAAACATACGTCAATAATGCGATTAGTGAGCTTGAAAGCGACGGGCATTATGGTCCTTACGCGTTGATACTTAAGCCTTCTTGGTGGCGGCAGATTACAGCTGCGAAAATTTCGGGTACTGCAGTGAATATTTCTGAAAAGGTTTCGGAGCTTGTAGACGGAAACGTTTTCCGAACTGATAGTTTGAAGACTTCTACTGGAGGCGTAAACAACGCGTTGGTTGTGGAGCTTTCACGGGAGAACTTTGAGCTTGTCATTGGGAGAGATGTTGAGGTTCGCAAGCTGCAGGATGTACGTGGTAACATTGAAGGTGTTGTGCGTGAAGTCGTGGCGCCCCGGATTAAACGACCCGCTAGTATTTGCGAGATTACGAGCTTGACTTAGTGGGGCGCCGAGTTAAGCTCTGTCCAGTTTTTTCTTTCCCCCTTCTTATTTTCGGGGTTAAACTACTCGTAATAAGCAAAAATGAGGTGAATGAAGCTGAGGTTCAGGTTGAAGAAGGGTAAGGGTTCAGTGAACAGGTTTACGGATGAGAATGGCGTTCATTATCCTGGTGACATAGTAGAGCTTCCCGCTAGCTATGAGGGCGTAGCGTGGCTTGAGCGTGTTGATCCTGTGCCTGTGGTTGCTGCTGTGCCGGGTAAAGTGGAGCCTGTGCAGGAGGAGCCAATTGTCCCTTTAGAGGCCTCTTCAAAAAAGCGAAGGGGCGGAAAGATGCCGCGGATACTCAGACGAAAGTCTTAGTTGGGATTCCCAACTTGAATGATAGTGACCGTTATCATGGTTATTTAGCTGGGGCTTTGCGGCATGTGGAGGCTGCTTTGGAGGGTGTGGATTTTGAGGTTTTTGTTTCTCCGCCTACGCATATTCCGCCTTGGGCTGGTTTTGTTGAATGCGTGAACGTGATTATAGAGCGGTTTCTGTCAGGTGATTATGACTTCTTGTGGTTTGTTGAGTTGGATGTGCAGGTTCCGCCTGACGCTTTTCGTAAGTTGCTTGCGCTTGATGTGGATATTGCGTGTGGCTACGTGCGTAGGCATAATGGTGACGGTTTGATTCTTGGGTTTTTGGATGAGGCCATGCGGGTTTGGTATTTGCCTTTGAATGCTGTTCAAGGCAATATTTTGAGTGGTTGGGTGATGGCTGGCACGAGTTGCGTTCTGTTTCGTAGGTGCGTGTTTGAAAGCGGCTTGAGGTTTAAGTATAAGCCTAACGTGTCGCCGGATATTTTGTTTATGTGGTTGGCGCAGCGGTCTGGGTTTGTGGCTAAGGTTCATGGTGACGTGTTGTGTGGGCATTTGCCTGAGTTTCCGTTGGAGGCGCCGTAGGCATGAATGATCAGGACCGTGATGTACTCCGTAAGACCATTTTGGAGTTGATCAAGAATGGGCATGTGCGTTTTACGGCGATTGAGAAAAGGTGCGTGGCCTCCTGCTTGTCTTTCGCTACTGCTAACACTTTTCGCCGGCAGTTTTATGATTATTTGCTTGCTCAGGGTTATATCGAGCGTACGGCTAGAGGCGTCTATGTTTTGACGGATAAGGGTGAAAAACTCTTAGTTCTTTTGTCTTAGTTCCTGCGTCTTAGTTTTTTCGTCTTAGTTCTTAAATCTTAGTTCTTTTTGCCAAAATACCTTAAAAACGGCTTCTTTCGATATATTAATCCATTATTAAGACTCTTTGGGAGTTTGTGTGTGACGGCCTATTCCGAAGTTGCTGACGTGAAAACGTTGCTGGAAATAGATGTTGCTACTTACGACACAGAATTAACCGCTTGCATTACTAGTGCTGACGCGTTGATTGATAGTTTGCTTGAGCCGCATGATTTGGCTGTGCCTGTTTCTGTGCCTCAGAATATCGCTGATGCGAGTGCTCATTTTGCTGCTTGGCTGTTTCGTAAGCGCCGTGATCCCACTGGAGCGGACGCGTTTAAGCTGGAGGCTGACACGCTTCTGCAGGCCTATATCGAGAGCGCAAGTGAATTGGCGTTTAAGGTGGTTTCTGACCAGTGATTGAGGTTGAAGTGTCGACGCGGGGCTTGGAGTTTGATGAGGTTGCGAGTAAGCTTAGTGGTCCTTTGCGGCAGAAGCTTGTTGAGCGGTTGGCGGATATCGCGTTTGAGAAGGCTTTTTGGGGTGCGCCTCAAGGCAAGACTGGGAAATTGGCTGAGTCTATTGTTAAGGATGTTGGTAATGGCGAAGCTTCAATTCAGGTTTTGGCGCCGTATGCTGTGTACGTGGTGAAGGGCACGGCGCCTCATGAGATTAGGCCTGTGAATGCTTCTTGTTTGGCGTTTAAGGCTGCAAGTGGTAATATGGTGTTTACGCGGTTGGTGCGTCATCCTGGCACTAAGCCTAATCCGTTCCTGCAGAAGGCTGTTGATGAAGCGCGGGGCAAAGTGGAGGAGGTTTTTGCTGATTTGTGGCTGGGGTTGGTTGGCTAATGGGTTTTTACGCTGATTATAAGGCGGTTTTCGACGCGGTTAAAACGGCTATTGAAGGGAAAAGCACGATTAAGACTGTGGTTTTGGGCGAGCAGTTCACGGTTGGGAAGCTGCCGAAGGCGATTATTAACGCTGAGCCTTCAAACGATATTAAGCCGTTGGAAATGGGCGATACGCTTGATGTGCCGGTGAATTTCAGCGTTGTCCTGGTGATTTTGGAGTACGAGCCCAAGGACTGGTTTAAGGACGTAATTAGCGTTATGGGTGATGCTGTCGACGCGGTCCTTGCTGATCGCACGTTGGGCGGTAAGGCGCAAGATTGTTTTCCCACTGGTTTTGCTCCTGGAGAAGTCAAGTTTACGGATAAGCAGGGTAAGCCTGATAAGCTGTTTTACGGAGGCGTTGTGCGCTTCCAGGCGGTGATGTGGCATGCACCCTGAGCTCAAATTACGCTTTTTGAAGGCGCTTGTGAATGTGCCTGTTCGCCTGTTGGATAGGTTGCTGCCTATGCCTAGTTCTGCAGAATTTCCGCAGACGAAAATGTTACTACGTGCATACGCTAAGATGGCTAAGGCCTACCGTTTGGATTGTGTGAATGGCACTTTCGGCGCTGCGCCTGACGGGAATTTTCTGCGTTTACTACGTACATCTGTGAAGCTGTTGGCGAACATAAGTGAGAGTGACCGGTATTACAGGGCTTGGCTTGGCCTCTGTTTTATTCTTGCGAGTGAAGAACTGAGCGAGTTCAATGAGCCTGCGGTGGAGATTAAGCGGTTAATCAAGGTTCAGTGGTTGGATGATCTTGGTTTTCTGCGTGATGAAGTGATTATTAATGATCGCCGGGCGTTTTTGGAGATTGCCCTGTGTAATCATCTTGTCAATTTGGCTCGAATGGAGTTGAGCGATGTCTCGCTCCCGAGAAACGTAGAATAAAAAAATAGGAGGAAAAAAGAAAAATTGGCTATAGCGATTGGGCGGAATGCGCGTCTATTCAAGGATGATGTGGAAATAGCGTATGGCAGAAACATTACGGTTCGTGCATCTGCGGAAGCCATTGAAGTGCATAGCATGGATGACGATGAGCCTGCTTTGCTGGATACAGGCAATGTAACTTATGACATTACGGTTGAGCGACTTCACGTGGATGGCGCCTACATGACACTGTTGCTGAGCAAAACTACGTTTACGATAAAGTTTGCTCCAACTGGTTCTCCGATAACTGCGCCTTACTTGACTTTCAGCAATTGCGTTGTTACGAATGTGGAGAATTCTGCGGGTATGACTGATGGCATCCTTGAGAACGTGTCGATAAAAGCCAAGTCGATGACTGTGACTGATGCTTAAGGCGGTGTTGCATGTGGCTGAGGATAAACGTAGTAAGCTTGAGCGTGAAGCAGACGAATACGAAGAGAAGGAAAAAGCTGCTGGGCGAATGTTTGATCCGAAGGTGCTGTTTGAGCGTGCACAGAAGCTTCATGTAGTCGATGATCCGGTGCTTGGGCTTGTTAAGTACGGTGAGTTGACGTTTGATGATAGCTTTGAATTGGATTCTATCAAAGACGCTACTGAGCGAACTTACGCAGTGGTTTATCGAATGCTGAAGAAGGCTTATCCTGATGTGACGTTGGAAATGGTCAAGAAGATGCCGTTGTTTGAAGCTAACGCATTGATGGATGTTCTGTTGAAGCCGCCTTTTTTGTCTCAGAAGTCGCCGCGTGGGTCCGCAATAACTCGCAAGCGCAGAAAATCGGCGTGATACTTTACTACTTTCCGCAATTTGACTTTGAAAAGTTACGTCGTTTGTCGCCGTTTCAGATGGCTTTCCTTATCGAATGGCTAGTTTGGTTTGGGTTAGTGAAGAAGGATGAGGTTTGAGCTGGAGAAGAGTTGCAAAAGGGTGATTGGTTACGAGTAGTAAGACTGAGATTAACATTGTTTTGAAGGCGATTGATGAGGCAAGTAGAGCTTTCACGGAAGTCGGTGGTAAAATCGACAAGTTGACGCAGACAATTGATAACTCAGCTCGTTCCAGTCAGCAGCTTGATCAAGCTACCAAAAAGACTTCTTCTTCGTTTAATGCGCTTAAGTCCGCTACTAGCACGGCTGCTGGGGTTTTGATGCGTGATATGGTTAAGGGTTTATCGCAGAGTGCAACGGAGGCTTTTGATTTAGGTGCTAAGGCGCAGTCGTTGAAGTCGAGTTTTGAGTCTATGAAGCGGGCTACGGGTGCTGCTGACTTGAGCCTTGAAGGCTTGCGTAAGGCTACGAAGAACACGGTTTCCGATGTGGATTTGCTGACGGCTGCTAACAAGGCTATGAGTCTTGGTTTGCCCACACAGAATTTGGATCAGCTTATGCAGAGTGCTATGAAGCTTGGGCGTGTTATGGGTATTGACACTTTAAGCGCTGTGGATAGCTTGGCGACGGGTATAGGGCGGCAAAGTAAGCAGATTTTAGATAACTTGGGTGTGGTGTTTTCTGCTGATGAAGCTTATCAATGGTACGCGGAGACTTTAGGCGTTACAACTGAAGAGCTTGATGATAATCAGAAGAAGCTTGCTTGGCAGGAGTATGCTATGCAGCAGGTTATAACGCGTGCTGGGGAGCTTGGCGACGTTAATGACGACATGATAACGCAGCAGGAACAAATGAAGGCAGCGCAGGATAACCTTAACACGAGTATTGGCGAAAGCTTGAGTCCTCTGAGTTTTATGAAGGATTACGTTGACGACATTATCGGGCTGGGCTCAACTATAGCTATGACTACTATACCGAAATGGATTGAACAACATGGTGGCTTAAAAGAATCGTTAGCATCTGTTATTGGAAGATTTGGCGGGTTAAAAACTTCAATCGGAGAAGCATCAACTGCAACGGACACGTTACATGGTAAAATTGCAGGGTTAAACTCAATTTCGCTATCAGGGATAACGAGTGCTTTGGCAGCATTAACAGCCTTTTTGCCAGCTGCGCCTGCGGTTGGCGAGTTTATATCTGATGTGAGTACAGGCGGTCCTGTTAGCAGTAGCACGGTAGCTGCTTTCGGCGGTGAGGATTACAAGTCAAAAGTGATACAGCTTGTACATGGCGGCACTCCATCAGGCAATGTTTTCACTCCAGCAAGTGAACGAAAATATCTGATTGACTACCTTGTTGATGAATTGTCACAAAGCGGAGGCGGCTTATTTGCGGCTGGTCCTGACGCTTTAGTTAGCGCAATCAAAATTATAAAGGAGCAAGGATATCTCGGAACTGAAACGACAAAGGAGTTTGCTGCTCGTTTAGCTGATCGTATGGGTTGGGCAGGATCAGCGAAAACGTCATTTATTGACCTCGTTCCATTGGCAAAAGGTGGTATTGCATACAAACCAACGCTTGCTTTGATCGGGGAGAATACACCTGAGGCTGTTGTGCCGTTGGATCGTGCTGGTGGTTTAGGGAATGTTACGGTGCATGCTCCAATTTACATTTATGGTGATCCTGATGAGCGAATTTTGCGCGTTATGACGAAGAATTTGAAAAATGTGGTTGTTGAGGCGTCTAGTTCGGGTGCGCTTTCAGGTCACAGCAGAATCAGAATAGGGAGCCAAGTGATGTAAAATGTTGTTGGGTGAACAGGTAAGGCAAATAGTTGACGAAATCGCACATGCAAATGACACGGCGCATTATGATAGCGCGTCTGCGGTGCATGATTGGCAAACTCGCGTTTCAAAAACCGTTACTTTAACCAAAACGAGCTTAGTGTTCGTTAGTTGGGATACTTACGCTCATAACGGTTACGGTGCTGGTCGGCTGCTCATAGACTCTGTTCCAGTGGCAAGCTCGGGAGCGGTTGAACTCGGAGTAACTACCACGAGAAGGCTTATGCTTTTGCTGGCTGCTGGCACGTACACGTTCACGTTTCAAAGTTCCATGGATACGGTTGGTTCGCCGGGCTACATACGTATAGAAAACGTAGTTATTGGAAGCTTCGTTTTCAGCGACATGACAGGCGACACACTCGACGGCGGCGCTGTTTCATGCGGAAACGCTGCAACCACGACACTTCTTAATGAGGATATTACCGTGCCTGAAACGCGGAATCTTGCAGTTGGAACAATAAAGAAGTACGTTGTCTTTGTGGTGTTTTACATGACTAACACTTATCAGCGTTTGGATTACGTTAAGGATGCGGCTGACAGCAACACGGCGTCAGCGTTCAACTTTAAGATTTTCTGGGATGATGTGCAAGGCGATTGGACTGAAAAAGCTAATGATGTGTTAACCACATCTGTGAACCCTACCTATGGCATAGGAGCGCATGGAATTGCCGTGCTCAGCCTTGACGCCGACCAAGTGAAAAACCTGAAGGTGAAGGTTTATCAGTCGACAGGGGCAACTCGCAGCTGCAGGGTTTACGCTCGCGTGTTTGTTTGTCCGTGGGTTTTTCCATTATCAGGCACTTTTGAGCCTTTAACGCTTGATTTTCCTCCGCAAAGCACTCTATACGTCACCACTGAGCCGTTAGGTGTTGACTCAAACAAAGACATCAAGCTGGGGAGGGGGCGCGGTGTTAGCTTCGGAGATTCAACGGATTATTACGACACTAACGGACCAACTGCGGGCATAGTAATGTATGACTACACTTTTCAGTCCATTAAAGTGTCTGATATGTGCCTGTTTTTTGATGGACTCTACACGTGTATTAGTTACGCTGGAGTTGATTTAAGATGAGCAAAACATCCACGTCTGAAAACTCAACGGTTGCGGCCAAACAAAGCGTGAAGCCCATTAATAGAGCGTACAAGCTTAAGAGCGTCACAAACAGCCCTGCATACGTGGGCGAGCCGTCAAAATCGCGTTTTATGCCAACGGTTACGCTGAAGCGGTGGGGTGAGGAATGCAAGCTTTCATTGAAGCTTACGCTCGGGAGCGAAGTGCAGGGGCACTACGCAAAGGATAACGTTGTGCACGTGGCGGCTAAATCAGCCGACTTTAACGTATTCCAAAACAAGGACTCTCTTGAAATCGAAGCGGTGTTTAACGAGAAACCTGCATCCATGACTGTGCCGTTCAAAATGTCAAATGACAATTTGCAGCTGTTGTATCAAGCTCCGCTAACTGAGGAGTACGCAGAGGAAGAGTGCGACGTTTACACTGAAACGCACGTGGTTCTGAAAAACGGACGTGAAATTAAGCGTCCTGAAAACGTCATATATAGCTACGCAGTTTACCATGCCACGCGGCGTAATAACAAGTACAAAACTGGAAAAGCCTTTCACATTTACCGTCCGAAACTCATAGACGCTAAAGGCAAAGTTGCATGGTGTACTTTCAAGCCTGACGCTGACAAAACAGGCAAGCTCGAAGTGGTGATGCCTGAAACGTTTTTCGATACTGCGGTGTTTCCAGTGGTTCTTGACCCCACGTTTGGCTACACAAGCATAGGCGGCACAGATACTTCTGGTTCGGGAGATTACCTGTCGGGTTGCAAGTTTACAGCGTCTGACGCTGGGACGATTTCCAGTTTAAGCCTCTACAGTTATTTGGCTGGTCCTGTTAACGGCGTGGTCGGAATATACAGTGACAATGCTGGAGCGCCTGACGCAAAGTTAGCTCAATCAGCGGAGCAAGCCTTCTCTACGTCGCCGGCTTGGAACGTGTTTCCAGTGTCTTATTCACACGCAGCGAGTACAGTGTATTGGTTAGCTGATAGTGAAGACGGATCTTACAGGTATTACTACGACACTGGAACCGCGAATCAACATGCATATCAAACGATAACCTATTCAGCGACTATGCTTGCATCATTTTCCCCCTCTGGATATGTTGCTGAAGTTGTTAGTTTCTACGCTACTTACACGGCTGCAGGCAGCACTATAAACGGCTACCCGATAACCGTGCAGTCTGAAAGCTTGCAGGGCGCCGTTGACGGCATAAGTGCGGAGTGGACTGAGTGGGAAGATGGCGAAGCGGTCTTAAAGCAGAAAGGTTACGGTGGCACTCGTGAATGGAGTTTTACGTGTTTTGAAAACACGGATGATGTGGCGTGGGAAGATAGCGTAGCTTACTTGCTGGAGTCTGTTGTTGATGCGAAGACTCCTGTTGTGTTGACGCTGGATTTTGGCGATAAGCATAGTGTTCCTGCTGACACGATGGTTTACGTTGGTTCTATTAAATACTGGTATAGTGCTGGGATGAAGGTTCGTTATTTCACGATTACTGTAAAGAGGGCGCCAACATAATGACGGTGATGAAAAGTGAGTAAGCAAGTTTTGAAGATGCTTGAGAAAATGCATCCCGGCGATCTGATATGCGTTGACTGGTTTGACGCTTCGACTGGGAAAACTAGTTTGAATGGTGGTTCTATTGAAGTGCCTGTGAAGAGCTGGGGCATTTTTTTGGCTGTGGTGTATGCTAAGCGCAAGCCGCATATTTTGCTTGCTCAGAATAGCTTCAGGCTTTCAGAAGGCATATTTGATTGTGACTACACGGTTATTCCTTCTGATTTTGCGCATGAAGTGACGGTGTTGGCTCCGCAGCATTTGCCTGAGGAAGTTGTGTCTCATCTTATGAGGTGTTTTCTCAGGGCAGATGGCGGCAAGAAGAGTACGGCTGGTTTGCGGAGTCCGCGGATTTTGCAGCATAGAATGCAGAGGTTAAGTTGCCATGGGCGATTTTGTTAAGCGGGCTTTGACGCGGAAGCGTGTGCAGCGTGGCCGTGTGGTCGCTGAGGAAGCTGATGTGCGTCTTGTGTACGTGGTGAAATTCGCGATTGCTATGTTGGCGTGTTTGAGTGCTGTGGAAATCGCGTACATTGTGGTACTGCGTACGTGGAATAGTGAGGTTTTCTCTGCGATTACAGGTTTGATTGGCACGGTTACGGGTATTTTTGTGGGTTCAAAGAATGGAGGTGAATGATGCAATGCAAACAAGTGAAAATGGTGAAGCGGCTATTGTGGGCGTAGGAGCGGCGTGTGTGGCAACTGCCAGTTATGTGGCTACGCAGCCTGTTCCAGATGTGGTTAAAGCGCCTGTTGTTGCTATTGTCGGTGCTATAGGCGTGGCGCTTTTGGCGTTCTGGAAAGCTAAAGTTAATCCGCAGGAGGTTAAGGCGTGAGGGATTTTGAGCTCAGAGCAACATTCAGGAAAATCCTCGAGCAACTTCGTATCATTGATGCTAAAGTTAGCGTGATGCCTCAGGTGCAAGTGCAGGTTTCTAGTAAATATTTGCGCACGTTCAGTGCTCTTGCAAAGCTGGGCAAGTCTGCGACGGCGACAGAGGTTGCGGCGGTTACCGGGTGCGCTCGTGCGCATGAAAGCATGATTCTGAATGAGCTTGTTGGTCGCGGGATACTTACAAAGGAAAAGCAAGGACATAAACAGATTTTCAGAGTGAGGGATTATGCCGAAGGGTAAGCCTTGGCCTACTAAGGATGAAAAGACGCTAAAGGCGCGTTTTAAGTCGGGGATAACTGATTTTGGCGTTCTCTCCTCTAGTTTCGATGGCAAGTATTCTCCTGAGGGCGTTCGGCAGAAGCTGATCTCTTTGGGTTTGTTGAAAGAACAACAACAGCGAAAAAATGTTAGTTGTTGTTCTTCTAATCTTGAGTTGCCTAAGGAGTTGCCGAGTATTGAGGAGACGCTTAAAACGTTAAGTGCAGCGTTGAAGGCTTTGGAGACGCCTGGTCTTAGTAAGACAGAGATTTCGCGGTTGCGGAGCATTATTTCAGGTTGCAAGGTTTACAAGGAGTTCTTTGCGGATTACGTGCATTATCGTGAATTGGAGGCTGAGCTCGTGGAGTTGAGGGAGAAATATGCGGAGCTTGCGGAAAAGTCCAAGGGCGCTTCGTCCAAATAAGCTGTTTTCTGAACGAGAGTTGCTTAAGCAGCATGCTGCGATAGTGGATAAGGCCCTGGACCGTAAACTTGAACAGTTGAAGTCCAAGCCAGTGAAGTTCTTTAAGGAGATTTTAGATTGGAACTTGACGGATTATCAGCAGGAGCTCGTGAAGCTGTTTGATGATAACCAGTTTATTGCTGCTCGTTGGAGTCGTCAAAGCGGGAAAAGCACTACTTGTTCTGGGTTAGTGTTGAAGTTCGCGTGTTACACTCCTGACGTGTATGTGGCTGTTGTGGGTCCTAGTTGGCGGCAAACTAAACTGAATATTAGGCGGGTCGGTAGTTTCGTGCGGCGGCTTGGTGATCTGCGGATTAAAGTGCAGAAGACTAGGATAAGCTTTCCAAACGGTAGCGTTATTGAAGCGTTCCCGAATAATCCTGATACTATTAGAGGCTATACGCTGGATCTGATTTGGTGGGATGAAGTGAATTTCACTGCTGGCGACGCGGATATGTATGATTCTATGCTGTTCGCGCTTGGTACTCGTAACGGCAGGCTCGTTTGTACTAGTACGCCTTTCAACACTGATAGTCTGTTTTGGAAAATGTGTAACCACAAGGATTTTTCGGATTTTGCGCGGCATCACGTGAGTTGGGAGAAGACTGTGCAGCCTAAGGGTCCTTGGCCTATGGCTTACATTAACAAAATTCGCAAGCAATATGGTGAAGATCAGTCTCGTTGGCGCCGTGAGATGGAAGCGGAGTGGGCTGAGAATGAGGATGTTTGGTTAGCTCAGAGTTTGATTGCTTCCTGTATTGGGACGGTGAAAAACTGTGGTGAGGATTTGCAGTCTTGGGATATCAATAAGGGTTATGAAGGCAGCTTGTTTGCTGGGTTGGATTTGGCTCAGGTGCGGGATTATTGTGTTTTGTCGGTTTGGGAGCGGCTTAACGGTGTGTTGTTGTTGCGGCATTTGAAGATTTTTCAACAGCCTACTAAGTATGCTACTGTTATTGGTTACTTGAAGGCGTTGCAGGACCGTTGGGGTGGTTTTCAAAAGTTAAGGGTTGATTTTACGAAGGAAGGCCCTAGCATAATTGATGATATGGAGAATGCCGGTGTTAAGAACGCTGAGGGTGTGCATTTTAATGTTTCGCGGAAGAGCGAGATGGCTACTTTGTTTAGGCAGCGGATGATGGATCAGAAGGTGTTTTATCCGTATTTAACGTGGGAGAAGCCGTACCGTGGCGATATTTGCAGTGAGTTGAATGTGGAGCGGTTTGAGCTGCGGAAGGATGGCGCCATAGGCTTCTCGCATCCTAATGGGACGCATGATGACGCGTTTTGGAGTATGGCGCTTGGGGTTTACGCTACTGTGGAGATGAAGGAGTTTGATTTGGAGGCTTTAAAATTTGGTTGAGCGCATTGAAAAGTGGGTTGACGGCGTTAATGCCTTAATCGTTACCTTAAAAGGTGCTGGTGTTAGAAAGGTGTTTCTTTCGCATCAGCCTGAGGATGAGCAGGTTGCGCGGGGTGTTGCTGCGCGTTTGTTTGCGGTTGAGATCGATGCTGTGGTGGCTGCTGATGTCAGAGTTGAAGGTTTAGCGGCTGTTAAGGACGCTATGGCCTCTTGTGATTATACTGTTGTTGTTTCTGTTGGGGATGGTGATGTTGGGTAAGCTTCGTGATGTACGTAGGAAATTGGCGAAGCGTAAGGCGTTGGGTAATGGGCGTTGATTTACTACGTACATTATGGGATGTACGTGGTTTTTTCACTTTAACTGACCTCTCCCTCTGCGGTTGCGTGGTGTCGTTTCTGCAGTGCCGTTTTAAACGTGGTAGCTGTCACCTCTATAAAGAGGGTTTGTAATCGTGCGTCATCGTCAGGAGCATTTTAGGGTTCGCCAAGTTCGTCGAATTTACAACCGTGCAACTAACAAGTTTGCTTTCAATATTAGTTATGAGACTACTGCGCAGTTGACGCCTAGGACTACTGTGGTGGCTGAAGCTTTCGGGTTAGGTATTGATGAGGCGCAGAAATTCCAGATTCTAGACACTGAGCTGCAGATTAGTCCGCAGGATATTGTATTGGTCACTGGTGATAGCGGATCAGGTAAGAGCGTGTTGCTGCGTGCCATTAAGGAGGACCTAGGCGTTGAAGCTGTGGATATGTCAGATGTGCATGTGGATGCGGATAAGCCGCTGATTGAAACTGTTGGCGCCACGGTTGAAGAGGCGCTGGAGCTGCTGAGTAAGGTGGGGTTGAATGACGCGTTTTTGTTCCTACGTACATACAAGCAGCTTTCGGATGGTCAGAAGTACCGGTATCGCCTTGCCAAGTTTCTAGAATCAAAGCGGCAGTGGTGGCTTATGGACGAGTTTGCGGCAACTCTGGACCGTGATACTGCCAAGATTGTGGCTTTTAACGTGCAAAAGATTGCGCGGCAGCAGGGCAAAGCGGTTATCGCTGCGACTACGCATGACGACTTGTTTGTGGATCTCGCGCCTAGCGTGCACGTGCACAAGCGTTTCGGAGAAGAAATAGATGTGAAGTATTATCCGAATGAGCCTGCTGCAGAGTGTAGTCTTGTTAAGGAAATGACTGTTGCGCCTGGCGTTTTGGATGATTGGCGTAAACTCAGCGGATTCCATTACCGCAGCCATAATTGTGGAGCTATCAGGGAGATTTTCACTTTGAGGCAACGCGGCTGGTTAATCGGCGTGGTTGTGTATGCTTATCCGCCGCCGAATTGTGGGGGCAGGGGGCTTGTGTTGCCGCGCATGCCGATTAAAGAGTTGAATCGAAAGTTGAGCATTATCAGCCGCATTGTTATACACCCAAAATATCGGAGTATTGGTTTGGGTGCGAAGCTGATTCGTGAGACATTGCCGCTGGTTGGCACTCCATGTGTGGAGATGGTTGCGGTTATGGCTAAGTATAATCCGTTTGCTGAGCATGCGGGGATGCGGAAGGTTGCTGTGAAGGAGCCGCCTGAAGAAGCTCTGCGTTTGGCTGAGGTCCTGAGGAATTTAGGCTTTGACTTGCAGCTGCTGAGCAGCGAAAGGTATGTACGTAGTAAACTAGCGGGATTCGAACCCGCGCAAATAGCCGCGTTAAGAGAAGCTTTTGCTAAAAATGATCATCAGCGTTTCAGGAAGGAGTTTGCGGCTATGCGTCATGTGCCTTATGGCACCACAAAAGCTTACCGTGAAGGTGTAGAAAACGCGGACCTAGAGAAGCTTGCTAAGCTTGTCCGGATTGTTGGGGTTCTCCTGCAGACGAAAGTTTACTTGTTCTGGAGTAAAGATGAAACTCGTATGCAGTGACGATTTCTTTGAGGTTTAGTGGGCGTTTAGTGATCTGTGGCCATTCTTTGCGGAATGCTGCAAGATTCTCGTAGCCTTCGGTGTGTGCTTCTTCTTCTGTCATATCCTCCAGGCGTTGTTTGAATCTTCTTTCGATTAGCACGTGGCCTCTGGCTTTTTCGTAGTATGTGGTTTTGACGGGTTGGATGCTTCCGATGCGGTATAGTCTGTTGTTCGCGCAGCGGCGTGTCTGCGTTTTTGTGCCATCCAGAACCTTCACTAGTAAATGTTTTTTGAAAAGCATGGTTAGTTTTCACTCTTTGAGTGTTTTTCCTGCTAGGTATAATTCTTGTAGGACGATTAGTTTTGCTGTGTGGAAGTAGCCGCCTTCTCGGAGTTCGCTTCGTTCAGGTCGTATGTAACAGTCCATTTGGGCTTGATCCTGCATGAAAAGCTCCTCAGCTTTCTGCCAGATTAATTCGCGGGCGTGTGGCCAGAATTTGCCTTTAGGTTTTTTCTGCATTTTCGGTGAACTCCGTTAGTTGCCTGACTTTTGCGGCTTCGATGTAACTTTCTAATGTTTCAAGAAAAATGCGGGGAGGTTTAGTTTGCTGTTTCAGTTTCCTCATTTGGAATAGCGAGCTCCATTAGGGTTTTAGATTTGAATTCTCTGCAGATATTCGCCAAGTCTTCTGCGTTGAACGCTGGTTCTGTTTCCTCTGGAAAGACTTGTTTGTGGCATTGGTTGAAGGTGCGGAAGATTAAGCAGACTTTTAAGTGGCCGCAGTTGGCGCAGCTGAGTTTCGCTTTGGAAGAAAAGGGGGCTTGGGAAGATTGCCCCGTTGCCTGTTCTGCCATCATTTACTTCACCTTGACCGTTATGGGGATTGCTCGGTGAAGTTGCCCGAACTGGAATTCTTTGCCTGTTAAGTCATTTGCGGGGTTATGCCAGATGCCAGCGGTGATGTCATTGTAAACTTGCCAGACTGTTAGGCCCTTTGGAGTTTTGTTTTCCTCTGGTTTGGCGATATAGCCAGGTAATACTCTATCCGGTATTCTTGACTTTTTGATTTTCTCTAGGAGCTGTGGAGTTGCGTTGGTGGTCGTCATTAGTTTGTATGATTCCGCGATCATTAACGCTTTATCCATTTGTTGAACGAAAAGCGTCTTTAATTGTGCAATTATCGGTTTGAGCCCTTGTGTATGCGGATGTTTTATGCTGTCGACGTTGCTTTGGCCGAAGATAACTCCGTTTTTGCATGCGTGGCGGAAACTGAAGGCGCCTATGCCGAAGCTCTTTTTTCCGTCTATGCTGTTTACTACGTCGACTCCCACGTGGAGGGTGTCTTTGCCTCTAGCGTCTAGGCTTATGCCGCCTTTAGCGGTATCCTTTGGAACGAATAATGCGTGCATTTGAGTTTGTTTTTCGTTATTTAAAACGTGGCCTCTTACTCTGCCTTGTTTCCAGCTGGCGTCTCGGATGTTTTCAAAGTAGGGAATGAATCCTGCGAGTTCAGCGGCTTCGTTTGCGAGTTTTAAGGCTTCCTCATTTGGTAGTAGCGTGTAGCCTTTGCCTGCTATGCTGATTAGGTCGTTGCCTCGGATTATGGCTTTTGCTCTGGTTGGTTGGTTGTTGAAGAGAATTGGGTGTTGGTGGATATCGTATTGTGCCCACGTTTCATCTGGGTTAGGTCCAAAAGAGATAGTTGCGTTTGTCAATATAGCTCCACCTCCGTTAGGGTTTTGAGGGTTTTGATGATTTTCTCGTGGTGGTCGATTGTTGAGGATTTCAAAATTTTTTGGGAAGTTGGGCTGTTCCCTATTCCTGATACGTTTTCCATTGGCTTGACCTCTAAAATTGAGTTAGGCGCAGTCCTTTATAATTGTTAGGGACTGCAGTTTCTATGTAGAAAAGCGTTTAAGTGGGCTGTAAGCCGCTGGCTTTTCCAAGAGGTCAAGCCTGAAAAAGGTGATCCAGTGGCCTGCAACCCGTGATTATTCTTGTTTGGGTTGCTTTAATCCTTTCTGTTTCACCAGAATAACCATGCCTGAGATTGCTATTAACGCGGTGATTATGGCGATTGTTGAGTATTCGGGTATTGGCGCGGCGGTGTCGTATTCTATTTTTAGTGTGTAGCTTTCTAGGTTTGCGGCGCCCATTTTCAGGTAATAATCTTTGTTTCCTTCGTGGATGTATATAGTTCCTGTTGTTTGTTCTGTGTCTGCGTCGAAGGAATCAACGTAAAGTGCATTGCCTTTGGAGTAAATGAATGTGTAGAAGCTGCCGTATTCGTTTTCAGGTGTTATGGTCCAGACTATACGCCATTCTGTTGTTGGGATGTTGAAGTAATCTGTTGTTTGTCCTGCTGATCCTGTGAATGTGGTTACTTGCTGCCAGTTTGCCGCGTAACACACGCTTGTGAACGCTAAAAGCATAATCATTGCTATCAGCAAGCATAGTTTTTTCAAGCTTTACTTCCCCCTCTTTTGAGGTAATTCTGTCATTTTTAGACCTCTGGAAGTTTCCAGCCTTCTTTTCGTTTTTTGCGTATGATGGCTTGAATTTCGGGTATGGTTAATGCGAAGTCTATGTGTTCGCAATTGTCTGATTGATCTAGTTCGCAGAATATTCCTGTTGGTTTGAAGCTGATGTCTGCTATTCTGTGGAGTTTGCGGTCTGTGATTCTTACGCCATTTGTGCCTTTGTTGAAATGCTCAAAGCGGGGGAGAGGTTTTTCGATGTGGCTTTTTCTGATTTCTTCCATTCTAACGCGGACGGCTTCATGTACAAAGTCTGCAATGCTTTTGTATTCTGGATGAGTGTCTACGAAACGTGCAACTTCTTCAACTAATCCTCTTTTGAGGCTGACTCCTCTGAAATCTTGTTCTTCTTTTGGCATAGGTTTGTCCTGTCCTATTATTGTGGCAGAATTGCCATAAAAAACTTATGGAAGTATCTTCTATGTTTGTGTGAACTTTTGATTTTCCGTTAGGGCATATTTATGGCTATAGTGCCACAAATCTTATAAATAAAATTGGGGTTTTAAGGCATAATTGTGGCACTTGTGCCAAGTGAGGTGTTGAAGGAAAAATGCCGAATGAAAATGAAGGTTTTAAGGGCGTTAGCTTGAACGCGAGTTTAGTTCATTCCGTTGAAGATTTCCTAAAGGAAAATCCGCATTATAGGAGCGTCGCCGAGTTTGTCAGCGAATCTGTAAGACTTCGACTAGAGCAGTTGAAGGGAGCGTAAGGTTTTTGGGGATTAGCTTTGAGGGTTTTGGGAGCGGCTCTTTTCCGTTTTCGAAGCCTTCTCCTTTCTCCTCGATTACGGGGGAGCTCCCAGACAAGAACCTTGGCTCTCCACGTGGAGGCTTAAGCGTTGGGTAAGCAAGGGATGTTGCAGCCAGCAAAATACTGCCCTATTTGCGGTCGTCCGTTGAGTTCTGTGGAAGGTAGGCTTGTCTGTGAGAAGGATGGTGAAATGAGGGTTTACGTGGAGATGCCGTAGAGATGCCTGGTGAGAAAATTGATCTTGTTCGTGTTCCCGTTGATGTCGAGTGTACGGATTGCGGTAAAAAGTTGCCTTTTGCTTCTTGGGCGTATTTTAACGCTGATTCTGAGCAGGCTATTTGCGTTGAATGCGCTGCTCAGCGTGGTTGGGCAAGCAAGGACCGCGTGAAAGACCTCATTGCAAAGCTGGAGTTGCAAGAGGACATTAAAGCCTTGAAGAAGGAGCGGTCTGTTTGGGCTAATGCTTTGCTTTTGTTAAAGGAGCAAACTGATCTGCATAGGCTTGGCGAGCGCATTATAGAGTTGGAGATGCAGGCGACGCGGCTTATGGGGAGAGTGCAGAATTACATGGAGAAAGTGGCTACTGCTGAAGAGAAAGCCGTGTTGAAGCAGGTTATTGAGGAGCTCCGTGAAGTCACTGAGTTGCAAAAAGAAATTCGTGACCATTTGGAAAGCCGTTTGTTTCTGCTGGAGCGTAAGGAACGGAAGCATAAGCGTAAGGAGAAGGCTGCAACGTGAGATGCCCTATACATCCCGAAGTGTGGCTTTATGAAAACATGATGGAAACAGAAGGCTTCTGTCCTAAATGCCAACGATGGTACAAGTTGCCTGACGAGGAGGCTGTTGCTGCGTGAAGTTTGTTACGCTTTACTTGCCTGAGCATTACATTGAAGCTCTAGACCAGTTGGTGACTGAGGGTTTTTATCCGAACCGTGCTGAGGCTATCCGCTTCGCTATTCGTGATTTACTGCAGTCTGAATGTGTTTGGAACAAGGCAATTGTGGAGGCGACTTTGCATGCTTAGGTGTAGTCTCTGCGGTTCAGTTAGTCATAATCCTGCAGACTTCGAAGTAAGCTACGGCGCTGTGGACCAGCTGCTGAGGGTGTGCCGTTGGTGCCTGGAGGATTTAGAGTTGTTGGGTTTTAGTGTTAACCAAGTGGTTAGGCTGCCGCGGGTTCAGGTCTCGCGTTTGCCGTTGGCTGAGGTTTTTGGTCCTATAGGTGTTTTGGAGGTTGCAGCTGCATGACTCAGACTGTAGTGTTTGCAGCTAAGGATTGGAGCAAAGCAAAGGTAGTCCTTGAGAAAATCAGCGATTTAATTTTGGATTTGAATTTGTATCCGCGAAGGGAGATAGATAACAAAACTGTCGACAATTATGCTCGAGCATTAAAAGCAGGCTACACCTTCCCAAACATCAAAGTAGGACTGCTAAACGGTGAAAAAATCATTGTCGACGGCGCTCACCGGACGCGTTCTCATAGACGAGCAAAACTTGAGTACATTACTTGCGCTGAATTGCCGTTTGAAAGTGAAGCTGAATTATTCGCTGAAGCTGTGCGCTGCAATGCTGATCATGGCCGAGCCTTCACTGATGAAGATTTGAAGTTGAGCATTAAGCGGTTGCAGAAATTCAAGTTTTGCGTCAGCGATATCGTTAGTCTTGTTCATGTACCCGCAAGTGAAATTTACCGGGAAACTGCTGTGCCAATAGCGGTTTTGACATCGCCGTGTGGCAAGAAGATTCATTGTAAACCAAGCGGCAGCCAACCGACTGGCAGCCAAGACTTGACCACTAGAAAACTGATAGAGCTTAAAAATGCGTTGATGTTGTGCTGTAAGCTTGCTGAATCCTGTAAGTTCCCAGTTGATGATCCAGTGATTAAGGATTTGACTTTGCGGTGTCGTTTGAGTTTGGGGAGGGTGCGTTTTAACGCTTAAGGTCAGGAATTGCGGAGCAAGGTGCAGTGTGGTCCTGCCCGGTCTGGCGTGGTTCGGTGTTTTTTGGCGATGTTTTGTGTGGTTTGGCATTGTGAGGCCCTGTCCTGATAGGTTGCGTGAGGTACTGCAAGGTGCTATTTTGGTGTTGTATAGTGCTGTTCTGTCCGGTCCAGTTAGGTCTTGTAAGGTACTGCATGGTGTTATTTCGGCATTGTATAGTACGGTAGAGTCCTGTCCGGTTATGCATTGTACTGTTCTGTTTTCTGAGGTTTTATTTGGCGGTGTGGGGTCCGGTCCTGCTGGGTCAAGTCCGGCTTGGTTCTGTAAGGCGCGGCGTTTCTTGGCGAGGCCCTGTTTTGTTGCGTGGTGTTCGGTGGGGCATTGTGTTGCCTGGCGTTGTAAGGCGTTATTTAGGCAGGGCGGGGCGGAGCAAAGCGAGGTTCACTACGGTAGGCTTCTATCAAGCTGGGGTGAAGTTAGGCGCTGTATTGTTCAGCAATGTGTTGCGATCTTTGGCAGGGTATCATTTTGGCGCGGTGATGTACAGCGGTGCGGGGAGAGCTTTGGCAAGCTGTTACGAGGTATCGTATTGCGAGGCGAACAGATGTATTGCAAGGTTGAGCACGCTAAGGTGTTTCGAGGTTTTGCATGGTTTAGTGAGGTCCTGTTTGGTGTCGTGGGGCGGAGTGGTGCACTGTACTCTAAGGTGTTATTGTGGCGAGGCTTTGGTAAGGTCAAGCGGGGTGTTGTGAGATGCTGCAGGGCACGGTTTTATCTGGGTATCGTAAGGTCAGGTTCTGAATGGTTATCGGCTGTCAGGCAGGCTTTGCTTTTATCGAGGTCTGGTGTGGTAAAGCAAGCTGCAGTTACGCGAGCCGCTGCGAGGTGCAGCACTGCAAGGTATTCTTTGGCGTTATTATGGCGGGGTCAAGTTTGGTTTGGCACTGTCCTGTCGGGTGATGCGTGGTTTTCCTCGGTGCTTCTTGGTTTAGCGAGGAAAGGTGGGGTGCTGTTAGGTACGGTGCCCTTAGGTTATGGTAACGTAAGGGGCGTTACAAAATGAGTGAAATCTACAAAAAAATAGATGTGGAAATTAGAGGCTTGACGCCTCTGTTAATGAACCGTTTGAACCCTGAGAGTTTGAAAACAAAAAGCAGAATGAAAATGGAGCAATACAGCACGGAAACGGATGCAGCAAACAGTGCGTATATGGCAGAGATAGGTGGCAAGAAACAGCTGTACATTCCGCAGGAGGCTTTGTACAGCATGATTATCAACACGGCAAAGCAATACAGAGTCAAAAGAGTAAGCTTGTCTAGCTTACTTGCAGGAACAATGCGCATTGAACCTGAAAAGGTGCCCTTAGGCACAGACAAGTACGAAATTGACGAAAGAGCAGTAGTCATACAAAGCCAGCGCGTGCTTAAAGGCAGAGCTAAACTACTTGAGTGGGGCGCAAAATTCCAGATAGTTTTCAACGCAAAGTTCTTGAATGAAGGCATTGAGCAAACACTGAAGGCAATTCTCGAGGACGCCGGGACCCGTATGGGCTTGCTGGATTACAGGCCACAACATAAAGGCTGGTTCGGTACATTCGAAGTTAAGAGTTTCGTGTTTAATGGTAAAGAACTTGTTGAACCGCAACCAACCGCAGAGAACTTGGCGACTCAATCCAAAGGCGAAAGCAAAGAGCAGATATCAAATTAGTGGAGAGTTTCGCTGATTGGTTTCTGAGGAGTTGCAGGTTCGGGGGGGAACGGCTGGTTTTGCTGGGAAGCTTTCTCCAGAGCGCACGTTTGGCATTAATTCCGCAAGCGGCAATGCCAGCCCCTTATGCCCGGAATGCAATTCCTCACGGGTTTGGCGGGATGGTTGGCGGTATAACGGTAAAGAAGCTGTTGTTCAGCGTTTTCTATGTAGAAATTGTGGATTCCGCTTCACTGATCCTGGGGTGTCGAAGACGTTAAAAAGCGGCGGCACCATAAATGCTAACTGCCAAATATGCGTCTCGGAGACGAAAAATTTGCGTTTGCCGACAAAAAAGCATGTCGGCGCGGGAGAGTTGACTGCGGAGACTAAAGCTGTTATCAAAGTATTCGAAGGCTGGATGCAGAAAGAAGGCTATAAGCCGAATCGCTACGGGAACAATTTGAAGACGTTAATTCATCTTGGTGCTGACTTGATGGACCCTGAGGATGTCAAAGCCAAAATCGGCGCTCACAACGTTCGGGATGGTATGAAGATGTTGCTGTGCTATTCTTACGAAGCTTTCATGCGTATGCATAATGAAAAGTCAGATGTAAAACAGTTGGCTTGGAAGAAGCGGCCTGAGTACAAGCAGGAAGAGATTATTCCGTTTATTCCTGAAGAGGGCGAGCTTGACCAGTTGATTGCTGCTGCTCATAGCAAACGCATGGCTGCTTACCTGCAGACGCTTAAGGAGACATATACTGATCCAGGCGAGGCGATACCGATAGAACGGGAAGACATTGCAGGCAACCTGATTGCGATTAAGCATCCTGTCAAGAATCATAGGCCTAGAACGTTGCAGGTTTCCGATAAGCTGATTGCTATGCTTAACATGCTGCCGCGTGACTCGAAGCGGGTCTTTAACTGCAACTATAACAATGTTGGCTATGGCTTTAATCGGTTGAAAAAGCGTGTTGCTGCAAGAACCAAGAACGACAGAATCCTCCACATTGAGCTGCGGTCTTTCAGGCACTGGGGCGGAACCATGATTGCGGAAATGTCAAACGGTAATCCCATGACGGTGATGAAAATGTTGGGCTTGAAAAGCGTTGAGAACGCTATGAAGTACGTTAACATCTGGAAACTGTCCTTTCGAACTGAAACTGAATACGAGTACCTGGCTGTTACCACGCCTGAAGAGCTTAAGGTTGCGCTTCTCGGCGGCTACCAACTTGTAATCGAAAAGTTCGGTGCATCTTGGTTTAGGCGGCCAAAACGGATTGCTATTGCTGGCACTCCGGTAAGTGAACGTGAACCTGAAAAGGCGCCGTTGCCCTCCGTTGAAACCTACAGTAATAAACGAGAACCTACAGACATAAATGCTTTTTAATCTTGGATGCTGCTAATGTAAGAAGTAACAAGGGTGCTGCATGAATACTGACAAACTTGTTGTTGGTTTAGTTGGGATGCCGGGGTCTGGGAAATCTCTTGTAGTGGAGGCAGCTCAACAGGAAGGCTACGCCGTAGTGGTTATGGGCGACGTGATACGGGAAGAAACCCGGAAACGCGGTTTAGCGTTGAACCCGAAAAACATCGGCAAGGTCATGCTGGAACTGCGAAAGACAGGCGGAAACAGCGTCATCGCAGAAAAATGCATCCCCAAAATACTGCAGCAAGAGAACAGCAAAATAATCGTTGACGGCTTGCGAAGCCTGCATGAAGCCGATGCTTTCAAAGAGCACTTCGCCAAATTCAGCCTCATGGCTGTCCATGCCGCGCCAGAAACACGGTTTAAGCGCCTTCACATCCGCGGCAGAAGTGACGACCCACACGGTTGGGCAGTATTCCGTGAACGTGATGTGCGCGAACTCGGCGTAGGTTTAGGCGACGCCATAGCCATGGCTGAGTACCTCATAATAAACGAGAAAAGCCGAGACAACACAAAAGCCAAGGTTAAAGAAGCACTTCGCAAGGTTGAAGAAAAATGGATGACGTAATGATTCGCGTGGAAACTGAAGTTAACCCAACGGAAACTGAGGAAAAAGTGAAGACAGCAGTGGCGAACCTCTTCGGCAACATAGCCTTGCAGACTAAGTCTTCTTACCGAGGAAGCGTGCTGACGGCTGAGGCGAAAGGGCAAGAAGCGCTGGTTAAACTTCGCAATTCACTTCGCAATGACCGCGTTCGTGACGCTGCAAGAAGAGTTCTTTTCGGAAGCTTACGGGGAAACACCCTTAGCTTCTGCTTAAACAAGCAAGTGGCATTTGCTGGTCACATCTCCTTCTCAGAGGAAGTGGCGGAGTCACCTTTAGGTCCCTTGAAAGTTACGGTTGAATGTGAAAATCCGCGGCAGCTTATCGAATGGCTTGCCCCGCGAACCCGCTAGGCTAGGAGGACAGTGTTTGTCAGATAAAGCCATGGTGAGCCAACGGGGCGCGGTTCTACTGGGTAACTCGGTTGCCTGCGACGCTTTTGACGAGACTAGACCCCTGCGCGTTGTTACTCATGCACATGCTGACCACTTGGTTGGCTTGAAACGGAGCTTACGGAACTGCGAGGCGGTTTTGATGACTGCAGCTACACGCGACCTCATTGACGTACTAAATAGCTCTTCTGGGCTTGCGGAAGGCCCTGTGAAAACGCTCGATTACGGCGAAACCATCCAATACGGTGATGAACGCGTTACGCTTGTTAAAGCCGAGCACATTCTAGGCGCAGCGCAAGTTTTAGTGGAAGATGCAAGTGGCGGCAGGGTTGCTTACACGGGTGATTTCAGGCTTGACGGCACACCCGTGCTAGACTGCGACACGCTTGTTGTGGAAGCCACCTACGGGAACCCTTCATGCAGGCGTCCCTTCAAAACTGATGTTAAAGCACTGCTGGTGTCTATGGTTGAGAAAAAACTCAGGCACGGAGCGGTTTACGTTTTCGGTTTCCACGGCAAACTGCAAGAAATCATGCAAATACTGCATGATGCTGACGTGAGCGTGCCCTTTGTCATGCCTGAACGGGTTTTCAATATTTCCCAAGTCTGCGAGCGACATGGCATGCGGCTGGGCTGTTTGACGCTTTCAACAACGAAAGACGGCAAGGCGCTGTTAGATGAGAACTTGCCATGCGTCGCGTTTTACCACATGAATACTCGCGGGCATGTTGGCTTGAATAACTCACGTATTTGCGTTAGCGGCTGGGAGTTTCATTCGCCGTGCAGGCAAATAGGCGCCAAGGAGCATTTAATCGCGTTAAGCGACCATTCGGATTTTGACGATTTGATTGAGTACGTTCGGCGGTCGAAGCCGAAGCGCGTGATTACGGATAATTATCGCGTGAGCCACGGCGAAACGTTGGCTAAAGAAATCAAAAAGCGCTTGGGGGTTCACGCTGTGGCGATGCCTCTGAAAAGAAGGCGTGCAATAGATGAATATTGATTAGGCGTTAGATTGTTAGTTAAGCTTTAAAAGCGTAAGCTTCACATCAAAGAGCAGAACGGTGCATGTTGCATGGGTAAATCGTCTTCAATTTCAGGATTCTATAAGCTTCCTCCAAAAGAACGCTTGGCTATGGTTAAAGAATTTGCCAACTTATCCGATGAAGAATGCGCTGTGCTGCAGAACACGGGTGCGTTGCCCATAGAAGCAGCAGACCGCATGATAGAAAACGTGGTCGGCGCCTTCCCCCTACCCTTAGGTATAGGCGTTAACTTTCTCATTAACAACCGTGACTACTTAATTCCCATGGCCATTGAAGAGCCTTCGGTGGTGGCGGCAGCCAGCTACGCCGCGAAGATGGTGCGCGACGGCGGAGGCTTCCACACAAGCAGCACACCGCCCGTGATGATTGGGCAAATTCAAGTTGTCGACATAGGTGATGCTGAAGCGGCTAAACACCGCGTTTTAACGGCTAAAGCAGAGATTTTGCAGAAAGCTAACGCGCAAGACCCCGTGCTTGCTTCCGTGGGCGGCGGAGCCAAAGATTTAGATGCAAAAGTAATCCAGACTTCGCAAGGCGACATGCTTATAGTTGAGTTGCATGTGGATTGCCGCGATGCAATGGGCGCGAACGCGGTTAACACCATGGCTGAGGCAGTAGCGCCGCTGATAGAGCAGATAACTGGCGGGCGCGTGTATTTACGGATAATAACCAATTTAGCCACAAAACGTTTGGCAAAAGCATGGTGCACCGTGCCCAAGGCATCGCTGGGCGGCGAAGAAGTGGTGGACGGCATAGTTAATGCTTCAGCGTTTGCAGCTGCAGACCCATACCGCGCGGCTACGCATAACAAAGGCGCGATGAACGGCATAATCGCCGTTGTCCTCGCCACGGGCAACGACCACCGCGCCATAGAGGCGGGCGCTCACGCTTACGCGGCACTGAAAGGCAAGTATACGCCGCTTTCGGTGTGGATGAAAAACGCTGATGGCGACTTGGTGGGCGAGATTGAGTTACCTATGGCTGTTGGCTTGATAGGCGGCGCAGTGCGGACGCATCCAACCGCGAAGGTTGCTGTTAAAATTTTGGGTGTAAAGTCTGCTAACGAGTTTGCTGAAGTGTTGGCGGCTGTGGGCTTAGCTCAGAACCTCGGTGCGTTGCGTGCTTTGGCGAGCGAGGGCATTCAACGAGGGCATATGTCGCTTCACGCGCGGAACATCGCTGTGGCGGCAGGCGCAACTGGCAAGCTAATCGACATTGTTGCTGAAAGAATGGTGAAAGAACGCAAAATTCGCGTGGACAGGGCGAAAGAACTAGTTGCGGAACTCAGCAAGTAGCCCAGCCCTTTGTCGGCTGCTCGCTTGTGCTACTGCGTTTTTCTTGGTTCAGCACAAAACGCGCATAGTTCACAGAGTGATTCGTTAAATTCTTCAGGGCTCATTTCCGCTGTCGCTATGCGTTTTGCTGCTTCCGCCGCTGCATTTTGAATTATTGGCGCAAGTTCCTCATAGTTTGGCATTCTTTTATGTCCGCGTTTTGAGGTTACATACAGGCTTACCGCGGCTTGCGTGGTGCCCAACTTCTTGGCTGCTGCTACCTGCGTGTAACTGTATTTTGTGATTAATTCTTTTGCAACAAAAGCCCTGTAAAGGGGCAAAATGTAACGTACAGCGTTTTCGCATGAAGTAGGCATGAAAGGTCAACATGCGTTGTATATAACACACTTATACTTAAAAGTACGGTTTGCACGCTTAGTGATTACTGCACAAAAGGTACTTCTTTATAAAAGGGAGGGGGTAGCGTCTCCGCACACAGTTGTGCCCAGCAGAAACGTTAGTAGAATAAACGTGCTAAAAAGCAAAGGGTTAGTATAAAAAAACGAAAAAAGGGATTGGTTCTGTTTTGAGGTTAATATGACCTTGATCTGTCGCGGTATCCGCCTGAGCCTCTGCGGTCTCTGAAACCGCCGCCGCCCCGTCTGTCTCTGCCGCCGTAGCCACCACCGCCGCCGTATCCGCCTCTGCCTCTGAACGGTCGCCTCTGCTGCTCATACGTTTTATTGGACACGTTGTTTTCAGTGTTAACTTCACATTCTAAAGGTTCTGATGCAGGCTCCATTTTTCCGTATTTGCCGATGTTAAGGCGCATGTTGCCTTTAAACAGTGTTACGTAACCATTTTCCACGCGTACAGTGTCGTTCTCATTTACCTTTTCAATGTTGTCATCCCAGAGAGTTAAGTAGATGCTGCCTGTTTCGTCGCCGACTAACGCGTCGCAGACGCGGTGAGCTGAGCCGTCTCGCCCCATGGGCACATCTCTGACTTCGCTTTTTGAAACAACTTTTGCTGTGACGTTGACTGCTCTTGATGCGGGGGTTAATTCGCCGACTTTAGCTTCCACTGGTTGCCGTTTGTTTTCGAAAAATCCTTCTACTGCCAAACTATTCAACACCTTATTTTTTAGACACCACACACATATTTGCATGCCACACTTAAGGCTTTTGGTAATAACCCCTGCGTTTTGGTCTAAGGGCCTTTTCACGTACCTATTCCGTTAAGGTTCGATAAACAACAAAAAGCTTGCACTTACATTTACTTCATACGAGCGTAGAGTCAGCGCACGAAGTCCGCCTACGTTTTAGCTTTTTTGTGCATTCTGCATTTTAAAGCAACTTGACAAAAACCTATAACAATACGCACCGCACTTTAGCGTCTAGAAGGAGAAAAACCACGTTGACTGCCGAGAAAAAAGAACGCAAACCCACTGTTGAAGAATTATTGGCTAAAGCCAAAAAACCAGCACAACTGTCACCGCCTATGCACAGGTTCTACGAAGGCAAAGTCCAAGTCCTGCCAAAATGCGCCATAACAAGCACCGACGACTTCGCCGTTTGGTACACGCCAGGCGTAGCCGCACCCTGCAAAGAAATCCAAGCAAACCCAGACAAATCATTCGAACTCACAAACCGCTGGAACTACGTTGCCGTAGTCACAGACGGCACGCGCGTCCTAGGCTTAGGCAACATTGGGCCCGAGGCCGCAATGCCAGTGATGGAAGGAAAAGCCTTACTGTTCAAGTACCTAGGCGGCGTGGACGCGTTCCCCATATGCCTAAAAACCACAGATCCAGACGAGATAGTCCGCGTTTGCGAGTTGCTTGAGCCTTCTTTCGGAGGCATAAACTTGGAAGACATCGAAAAACCCAAGTGCTTCAGTGTCCTCGAAAAGGCACGCGAACGCTTACATATTCCAGTTTGGCATGATGACCAGCAGGGAACCGCAACCGTAATCCTAGCGGGCTTAATGAACGCCTTCAAAATTGTAGGTAAAAAACCCCGCGAAGCCCTCATAACCCTGATGGGCTCAGGAGCAGCTAACATCCGAACCGCATACGTTCTCATCAGATGGGGCGTTAAAGCAGGCAACATCATAATGGTGGACACCAAAGGCGTAGTCCACACTGGCAGAACAGACATAACAAAAACGAATGATCCGTGGAAATACGAGTTGACGCAAGTAACTAATGCTGAAGGCAGGACAGGCGACACGCCAGAAGCGTTCAAAGGTGTGGACGCTGTGGTTGCCGCGTCAAAACCTGGTCCAGGCACAATTAAAAAGGACTGGATAAAAACGATGGCGGACAACGCCGTTCTCTTTGCGTGCGCAAACCCGATACCTGAAATATGGCCGTGGGAAGCTGAGGAGGCAGGGGCACGCGTGGTGGCAACAGGCAGAAGCGACTTTCCCAACCAAGTGAACAACAGCCTAGGCTTTCCAGCAATCTTCCGCGGTGTATTAGACGTTAAGGCAAAAACGGTTACCGACGACATGTGCATTGCAGCAGCTCAGGAACTGGCAAAATTCGCTGAGGAAAGAGGCATGAACGAGAAGGATATTTTGCCGCGGATGGACGAGTGGGAAGTTTTCCCCAGAGAAGCCGTTGCCTGCGCGTTAAAATCCATCGAACAAGGCGTAGCCCGAGTCAAACCTAGCAGGCAAGAATTGTACGAGCGTGCTTCAGCGATAATCAGGAATGCCCGCGAATCAACCAGCCTGCTCATGCAGCATAGCTTGATAAAGCCGACCCCGCCTGAAAACCAACTGTTAAAATAGCCCAGAAACACCAGCAAAACATGCGTTTTCCATGCGGAGAAACTTTTTTAAGCGGTGCTCAAGACAATAACTGCCTCGGTGACAAAATATGCGTTTAGACTACGCTTCATACGTTTTAGCTGCAGTGTTCTTCGTATTTGCTGCGGTTTCCTTCATTATAGTAACGGAGCAAACCGTGCGAACTTTGGCGGTTGCAATCACACTCGTCTTAGGCGTTTTTTCTCTCGGCTTAGGCTACTACGAACGACCAAAAACCGAAAAAACGCTTTCTCAATCGGCAGCGCTGCCGCAGGCTCTGCGAGTAGCAACATTGGAGACTCCTGAGGAGAAAAAA
This sequence comes from uncultured Candidatus Bathyarchaeia archaeon, assembly GCA_964632845.1. Lineage (GTDB taxonomy): Archaea > Thermoproteota > Bathyarchaeia > Bathyarchaeales > Bathycorpusculaceae > JAOZHU01. The sequence continues at coordinate 108,296 of CAZWDU010000006.1, forward strand.
GCTGAAACAGCGGAGGCTTCAACTGCTGCAGCATCGGCTCCAGCGGTTTCAAATATAGCTTTGACACAGGTGAAAGGTATTGGCGAAAAAAGAGCCACGCAGCTTAAGGCAATAGGCATAAACAGCGTTAACGAGTTAGCTAAGGCTTCAGTTGAAGAAGTAGCGGTGAAATTGAAAGTTTACCCGAAAATTGTTGCGAAATGGGTTGCCGCTGCGAAAGAACTCATTGCATAAAGCCTGTTAGTGTCCCAGCGGCTGCAGTTTTACTATGTTCCTTTTTTCTAAACGTTTCAGGGCGTCAAAGAACTCGCTTTTTTTCTCTCCAGCGAAATTCAGGTTTTGCATTATGTCTCCAACTGAAACGTCTGCTTTCCCGAAGTTTTCGTTTCGTTTGAGGAGGTGCCGAACGATGGACTTTTCAAGTTTTCCGCATCGCCAGGTTGTGTTGCGAATCAAAACTACTAATGTCTTCACGAGGGTTTGTTCCTTGGTTTTTCGCTGCAAGTCTCCCAGGTCTCCCCCATTATGCTGAAACTAGTTGCGACTATGTTCTTAAACGTTTGTGTCCAAACCATAACATATCCGCTTCAAGATTGATGGTTAAGCTGCAAGTTTAATGTTGATTTCGCGTTTTGGTGCAGCATCTTTCGTACTTTGGAGACGCTGTTGGCTTGGTAAAGCTATAGCGTTTTGTTCAGGTATAAGCCATGGGCTTTGCCATAATAATTTTCAAGTTTGCTTACTTGTCTGTAGCCAAGTTTCTGGTAAAGGTTTGATGCTGCAACGTTGCCTTCGTGCACTTCCAAACGGCATTCTTTAACGCCTTTATTCTTGAATAATGTTTCAATTTCACGCAGTAGCTTGTGCGCTATTCCTTTTCGGTGGTAAGCCGGCACCGTGTTTACGGTGACTATGTGCCCGACAGGCATGTTTCTTACGATTTCTATCTGTCCTATCACGAAGCCTGCTATTTCATCGTTTACACGTGCCATTAATGCAATGGTGTTGTAGTCCGACAGCAAGTAAGCTATTTGCTGTTTGGTGAAAGCTTCTGTTTCAAAGCATTGTTTTTCTATCTCGTAAAGTTCGTCCAGAAAACTTAGAGATATGTCTTCGACCTTTATTTTCATGTTTCAACCATAAAAGAGTGAGCTGCAAAGGGTGATTTTAGGCTTTTTCCGCTACGGCAGTGTTTGATGTGGTTACTATGGGCTTAAGTTCAAGCCACTGTTGAGCTACGAAGCCTATGAAGAATCTGAGCCAAAGCGTAATGAGCCTAGACAGAATTGTTACCGTGGCGCATATCGCTGCATTTTCTGTTCCCAGCATCGCAGTGTAAAGCGTGGTCATGAGCATTTCTGGGAGCCCCACTTCAAACGGTATGCCTACTGGTATGGATTTGACGGCTACAAGTATCGCTGAGGTTATTAGAATGACGCTCCATGAGACTGGAAAGCCGAGTGCCAGAAACACTAAGTATGGTATTGCGAAGCTGCAAGTCCAGTTTAGCACAAGCCAAAACAGCCCAACTGTGACCGCTCGGGGTTTGCGTCGGTATTCCTGCATGGAATCATGAAACATCTTTGTTGTGTTGTAGGCTTCTTCTTTGAATTTGTTAAATAGTTTCCATTTGCCTCGTGTAATGAAGTTACCCACGCGTATTAATGCATTAATCACTTTTAGGCTCAGCTTTTCTTTGAAAGAAAAAACTATGATGAGCAGCAGGATGACTGCAATGGCTACTGTGACGAACAGAATGAGGTTGAAAATGAGTTGGTTGATTTGCGCTTCGCCGACGAGAAATAAAACTATGCCTATGATTAACGCTGCCACGTTTATGCCCATGCCTAATAGTCTTTGTAGGACGAGTGAAGCTACTGTTTTGCCGCTTGTGTCGCCTCCTTGTTCTCTCGTGACCAGGTATACTCGGCAGACTTCTCCGCTTACGGATTCGGCTGGAATTACTATGTCCATGAAGATGCCGTACCAGACGAAAAGGTTGGCTTTTATGATGGAGAGTTTAACTTGAAGCGAACTAAGGAGTGTGCGCCATGAAACAGCATGCAAAAACACCTCTAGCAAGCTAATCAGTATGGCTGCGGAGTACAACCAGGGGTCGGCGCGTTGCGCCGTGGCGATTATTAATTGGATGTCTACACCGTAAACGTAAATGTACAGGAAAAACGCAGCTAAACCTATAATCGGCAACAGCACTGTTTTCCATGTCACTTTTGGTTTAGCTGCATCCATTGACGTGTGCCTCAGTATATGAACACAGAGAGGAATGTTGCCCTGCAATTAAATATGTTTTATCCAATTCCGATGCTGTTAAGTCACTCAGTTTAGAACTTCATTCTATGCCTTGCTGTTTTTCCACTGCTGTTGGGTAACTTACTGAATCGCAGAAACGGCGCGTTCCTGTATCAGATAATGCAAAGTGGAACGGCGCCGCACAGGTCTACCCTGATGCGTTGCATGAGCTAAATCCACACGCTGAACGCTGTAACCTAGGAAAATTGCGTTACACAAAATCAAGTTTTTAAACCCGAATTTCCTTGAAAGATCCTGCTGATGCTTAGGGTCAAAGGACACCCAGCAAGACTTCAAACCTAAACTTTCCGCCGCCAAAATTATGTTCATAGACGCTGCTGCGGTGTCTTGCCAGACAAAACGTTTATGCCATTTTTGACGTAAACCACACTTCTCAGTCCATTCAGCATCATACAAAATTAGAATGATAGCAGCTGGTAAACTGCGCTTAAACCAGAAAGCAGTAGAATCGCAAACAAACTGCTTCAAATCTTGCTGTGTTACTACCTTAAATTTAACTGCTTGCGTGCTGCATGCTGAAGGCGCATAAATTCCAGCTTCCAAAATAGCCTGTAATTTCCAATCTTCAACTTGCCTCGGCAACCACTTTCTTATGCTTCTCCGAGATCGAATCACAGTTAAAACGTCATTTCCGTCGGTTCTAACTGGCGGCGTTGTAGCGCGCGGTTTAGGCTTGTCCAAAACAAGACTGCGAAAAACCCGAAAATATTTTTGGTAATTTATGTTCCAGTCAAAGAGGGTTTTCTGCTCAATTTTGCCTGTTAACGGAGTAAAAGGTGTTCCAGTCAAATAGGCGAAAACGCAGGCATGAAAGCGGTCGGTAACTACATGTTCAAAACGTTGATACAACCTTAAGGCATTCATAACAACCTGTTCCCGATTAGCGTCAGTAACATCTACACTGCTAATCTGCACGTCCTTAACCACAGAATCACGGAAAGAGCGTCGCACGCGCCGAGTAAGCTCCACGTTTAACAGGAAATCAATGCTATCACGGACATACCGTCGCATAAACTTACGTGGAACTTGCTTTCGAAAAGTGCTTTCACTGTCCATACGCAGTACAACAAGCGTGTCTTTGCGCTTAACGTTAAGCTTAACAGGCTTTAAAGTGAGAGTGAAACAGGGAAAAAACTTTACTTCACACCCGAAATTGCCCCTTAGCAAATGCTCTCCTGCCTTAGTGCGCGTCAAAATAAGCAAGTTTGGTTTGTCCGAAAAGAAAATCTTATCAACCTCAAAATACCCAGACGAATCATAGTGCACGCTAACTGGCAACTGCACAATGCGGTTATGTGGATACCTTTCGATAATCATTTTACGAGTGTCATGCCAGCCGCGATAATAATCACCGAAGTCTCCACTGCTTTGAATAAAAATCAAGTCTTCAGACTGAACTTTATGCCTGAAAAAATCGTTTATTTCAGTACGATAAAACCTTTTAATTGTGTAATCACTGAACTGTTTAACTAAAAAATTGCCTACTGCAAGCGTCTGCGCGTGGTCTCCGACGCTGTGGCTGTGCGGCGGAAAACATCCAACCCAAAACAAGTTAGCCATTATGTTTAACGCTCCTCCTTAACGCTTGCCGGAATTGAAGTACGCAATACTAATCTTACTCCTCGCATGTTCTGTCGCGCCACTTGGGCAAATTTGTAGACGCGTCTCGCAGTAGAATTTTTTAATGTAACAGGCGTCAGGTACACCTCTGCCTGTGAGGGAGTCAACCCTGACTTCTGTAGACTGTTCATTTTGTTCTCCATTTAATGCGTTGTCTCTCTTTAAGGTTGCTGTATAAGGCAATAAAAAAGCTTTTCTGAGCCGATTTTCACGTAATAACAACTATAATTGTTTATTTTGGTTTAATAATGTTCATTTAAGTTTATTTTAGTTTTAAAAGCTAAAAACAAGGTTATTAACGTAGCACTTGCGCAATAAGCATAAACGTATTTTTTTATTCGCCTATACTGTGATGTGCAGAGCCTTGCATTCCGCTTTTTTAGAATTCGGGTTTTGGTTTGCCTAATTTCTTGTTTAGGCATGCTTGGATGAAGCCGCGGTATTCGGGTGAAGGTCTGCCGGGACGGCTTTTGAATTCGCCGTGGAACTGCGAAGCAAAGAAAAAGTAGCGGTCAGGCAGCTCCAGCGTTTCCATTCTTCTGCCATCAGTGCTCTTGCCTGAAAAGCACAATCCGTTTTTCCTGAGAACTTCCATGTAATCCAAGTTGACTTCAAATCTGTGGCGGTGGCGCTCGTAAATTTCCGTTTGCTGATATAAGCTGTGCGCCATTGTGTTAGGCTCCAGTATCACTTTATGTGCTCCCAACCGCATTGTAGCGCCTTTGTATTCCACGCCGCGCTGCTCAGGCATTAGGTCGATTACATGATGTTTCGAGGCTGGGTCAATTTCGCTGCTGTTGGCATCTTTTAAGCCGCAGACGCCTCGGGCGAACTCGATGACTGCTAATTGGAAACCGTAGCATATCCCAAGGAAAGGGATATCGTTTTCTCGCGCAAACTTTATCGCCGCGATTTTTCCTTCCGTGCCTCTGGGTCCGAAGCCGTAGGGAACAAATACACCATCAAATTTTTCAAGTTCATTGATGCAGTCAGGGTCTTGTTCTAACTGTTCTGCTTCTAAGTACGTGATGCATACGCGTGTCTTGCAGGCTGCTCCGCCGTGGCGTAGTGCTTCGCTCATGCTGACGTAGCTGTCTGTTAGTCCCGCGTACTTTCCTACCAAGGCTACGTTTACTTCGTGCTCGGGTTTTATTATGGCGTTCACGATTTGTTGCCACTCATGCAAGTCTTGTGCGGGGCATGTGTAGTTGAATCGTTTGCAGATGAACTCGCCCATGCCTTGTTTGTCGAGTATGAGGGGTACTTGGTAGATGGTTTCTGCGTTGTATGAGCAGAAGACGGCGCTTTCTGGGATTGTGCCGAACAGTGCGATTTTCCGTAGGGCTTCTGCGTCGATCATTTGGGGGCTTCGGGCGACGATTATGTCTGGTTGGATGCCTATGCGGCGCAGTTCGTTAACGCTGTGCTGCAGAGGCTTCGTTTTCAACTCGTTTGTGACATCTAAAATTGGAACTAAGGCAACGTGGACATAAAGCGTATTATCAAAGCCTTCTTCGAGGCGCATTTGGCGTATGGCTTCCAGAAACGGCAAGCCTTCTATGTCGCCTACTGTGCCGCCTACTTCTGTCAAGACAATGTCAGCGTTGGAGGTTTTTGCTACGTTTTTTATGCGGTGCTTGATTTCGTTGGTTACGTGTGGTACTATTTGGACGCAGCGTCCTAGAAAGTCGCCTCGTCGTTCTCTTTCGATTACGGCTTTGTAGATGAGTCCCGTGGTGAGGTTGTTTTCTTGTTTCAGGCTTAGGTCTAAAAAGCGTTCGTACCAGCCTAGGTCTAGGTCGGTTTCGCCGCCGTCATCTGTTACGAAGACTTCGCCGTGCATGTACGGGTTCATTGTGCCCGCATCCACGTTCACGTAGGGGTCTATTTTTATGACTGTGACTTTGGCTCCTCGTGTTTGGAGCATTTTGCCGATTGAAGAAGTCAAGATTCCTTTACCAACTGAGCTTAAAACGCCGCCTGTTACAAAAATATACTTAACCATACCCATTATCCCCCGTAATAACCTACCTTTTGCGACGGGAGTTAATATAACTCTTTTGTGTGCAGCATTGAAAATATGTACAGTGCAACACATATTCACTGTTCAATTGTTTCAGCAAAGAAACCGGCTTTACTTTCTTTGTTCTGATGGCAGGTGCAACAAGCAGCCTACATGCAGATTAGTCGTGTTTATTGCAAGAAGTGCTGTTAGACGCCGTTGTTTTTGAAGAATTCCCATGCTATGTTGAATCGCCAGGGGTCGCCTTTCTCAGCAAGCCGTATTTTGTTGTCCCGAATTTCAATTAGCCCCTTCTGCTGTAGCTTTGCGATTTGTTTTGGGAATGCTTCTTCTGGAAACATGCCGAACTGCACTTTGAATTCGTCGCGGTCTACGGGCACTCGCACGTAAATGAGCATCATTGCCTTTCGCTTTTCTTCTTCTTTTGAGAGTTTGGTGAGTTTAGCTATGGGAACTGAGCCGTTTTTGACGGCGCCGACGTATTCTTGTGTGTCTTCGATGTCTGAGTACAGGAAGTTGCCTATGTGTCCCATGAAGAATCCTGCGCCTGTACCCACGATTTCAGTTGAGGGCTTGTCAAAATCTTCTTTTAGCCGCGAGAACCTGTTGTGACACGTGGGGGAATACCCGTTTTCCTTGAACATTCGGTACGTCTCACGGTACATCCGCAACTCTTTTTCTAAATTGCCAATAGGCGGCAGTTCGCCAGCGGCAATTTTCTTCGCAAGAAGCGTTTCTGGGTACAAGTCCAGTGGGTAGCAGTCAACGCTTTCCACGTCCAACTCAAGCGCTTGTTTTATGTCTTCTTGCCATTGCTCCGTCGTCTGGTTTGGAAGGTTGTAGAGTAAGTCTATGCTGACGTGGAGCCCGCGCTTTTTTGCTGCTTTCAGCTTGCGTTTGGCTTCGGTGTCGTTGTCGCGGAGCCGAAGCATTTTGCGGAATGAATTGTTGAATGTTTGAATTCCTATATCCAACTGTTGCACACGATTTTCAGATAGCATTTTGATTTTGTTTTCGGAGAGGTTTGTGGTGCAAGCCGTGAATTTTGTCAAGTAATCCTTGTTGAAGTTGAACGCGCTGCGGCAGTGCTGTAGCAAGTCGATGATTTGCTCGTTGGGGAGCACTGAGGGGCTTCCGCCGCCCACGTAGAGTTCGTTGAAAACGCTGGATTTGACATACTCGTTTTCCGCGTAGAACGTTAATGCTTTTTTCAAGGCGGCGATGTATGCTGCTGTGTTGTGTTTTTTGCAGTCTACTGGAAAGTAGCAGAAGGCGCATTTTCCTTCACAGAAGGGAATCCACGGTTGCACTTCTCTTACGCGGTCACGTGGTGGTTCGGTTTTGAGAAAAGCTGTAAAAGCCGACAACGCTGAAGCGGTTGGCGTCAATCGTTCTCTGTAGGTCATCGGAGGCCAATGTGCAATTTCGTCGTATGGCCATCCGTCTTTGTCTTCGTCATACACGTGGACATTGCACCTTTTGTAAGAAACGAAGTCTCATCGCTTTTAAAGGTAACTACCGCCGAGGCTGTTATCCCGAAAAAGTTTAGATGCGTGTTTGCCAATTTGGACAAGCGGCGCCTGTGATGAGAATTGCACGTTAATATTAGCGCGGTATCAGCTGATCTCTGTTTCTGCGCGAGATGATTTGCAATTAACGTATGGTTCTGAGGCGCTCAAAACGCGTGTAGCCTTCCTGTAAGGCTTACATTTTGCCATAAGCGATTTAAACTATGAACACGAAACATGTACATACAAAAGGGAGTTTTGAATTTGAAGGGCATAGTTGTTTATGATACCTCTTACGGGAACACTAAGAAAGTCGCAGAAACAATTGCAGATACACTGAAAGAGTCTGGAATGGAAGTGGATTTGTCTTACGTGAAAGACGCGAAGTTAAGCGCAAAGAACTACGATTTCCTCGTTCTCGGGTCTCCAACCAAATTTGGCACAATGAGTTTCGCAGTCAAATTTTTCTTGGGCAAAGTGAAGAGCAAGGAATGGATGAACAAGCCTTTCGCAGCCTTCGACACTGAAAACCCTGAAAACATTGAACGCTCACGTATTGAGAACAAAGAATGGAGCGCAGCCGAAAAAATCGCTCAAAAACTCAGAGAAAAACAGATGACGCAAGTACTGCCAGTCCTGAAAGCCCTCGTGATAGACCAAAAGGGACCACTTGTAGAAGGCGAAGTCGACCGGACAAAAGACTACGCAAGGGAACTCGTAGCCAAACTGAAAAGCGAGAAAAGTTAAAATTTGGTTTGGTTGACTGAAGCAAATTTTAATCCAGCATAAACCGACGGCGTGACTGGCGGAAATACTGAATTAAAAAGAAATTCTCAAGTAGATTTCGTATAGGTTTTTATTGTTGCTCAGGAGAAATCTAATAGGTGAAATGTTGTCAAAGTTATCGAGGAAACTAAGATGAAACCAAAAGTCAAGAAACCAACAGTGGAAGAAAAACAAGAAGCTGAAAATTGGCCAATCTGGGAGAAAGAAAAATCAACATTTCAATGGGAATACGACGAAAAAGAAACATGCCTTATCCTTAAAGGAAAAGCCGTCGTAAATTGCCCTGAGGGAAAGGTGGAATTCACAGCAGGCGACTATGTCGTCTTTCCTCAGGGGCTTAAATGCACGTGGGAAATTAAAGATAAAATCAAAAAACACTATAA
>CAZWDU010000007.1:0-106817 GCA_964632845.1 uncultured Candidatus Bathyarchaeia archaeon
TCCACAGCGTAGCCAACATGTTCCGACGCCGAGACTTCAACATCGAAAGCATCACAGTTGGACATACGGAACAAAAAGGCCTTTCCCGAATGACCATAACCGTCAGCGGAGACGATAAAACGCTAGAGCAAGTGGTCAAGCAAATGAACAAACTCATAGACGTCGTCAAAGTCGCCAGCCTAGAACCAGAGAACATCGTAACCCGCGAACTAGCCCTCGTCAAAGTCAACGCTCCAGACTCCAAAACCCGCTCCGACATAATCAACTGCGTCGAAGTCTTCCGCGGACGCGTCGTCGACGTATCACCCGACACCCTAGCCATAGAAATCACAGGCACACCTGACAAAATCGACGCGTTCCTCAACCTCATGAAAACCTACGGCATAATGGAACTCGCACGAACAGGCTTAACAGCCCTTTCACGCGGAGTAACATCCATTCGCATAGACGAGTAAACCGCGCGGAAAACCACACCCCCACTTTGTTCATCACCAGTAAAAAATTAAAATTGAAAAGGAAAACGAAGAACATGAACATAACCGAAAAAATCCTAGCCCACGCCTCAAACAAACGCGTGGTGCACCCAGACGACATAGTAGACGCCGCTGTGGACACAATAATGGTCCACGACTTAACCGGACCCTTAGCCATAGAAGCATTCAAACGCATCGGCGTCAACCACGTCTGGAACAACAAAAAAATCGTCATAATCCTAGACCACCAAGTACCCGCAGAATCCGTAAAAGCAGCAGAACTACACAAAATGCTAAGAGAATTTGCCCAAGAACAACAAATACGCTTGTACGACGTAGGCAAAGGCGGCATATGCCACCAAGTCATGCCCGAAAAAGGCCACGTGCAGCCAGGCGCGTTGATAGTGGGCGCAGACTCACACACGTGCACGTACGGCGCTTTTGGCGCTTTCGCCACGGGAATAGGCTCCACTGAGGCAGCAGCAGTTTTTGCCACGGGCAAGATTTGGTTAAAAGTGCCTGAAGCCATCCGAATACGCGTAAAAGGAAAGTTTCCTGAGTACGTGACGCCTAAAGACTTAATACTAGCAGTAATCGGCAAGTTAGGCGTTGACGGAGCAATATACAAAAGCGCAGAGTTCACAGGCTCAACAATACGCGACATGAGCATGGCAGGAAGGATGACCATGTGCAACATGGCAGTGGAGATGGGCGCCAAAAACGGTATCATAGCTCCCGACGCAGTTACCCGCAAGTTTCTAGAGGGCAGGACCGCTGAGCCTTTGCCAGCGTTTGAAGCGTTACAGAGCGACGCAGACGCTGTTTACGCCGAAACCGTCAAGTTTAACGTTGCAGGCTTAGAGCCGCAGGTAGCGTGCCCCTCATCAGTGGATAACGTTAAGCCCGTTGCCGAGGTAAGCGGCACACCCGTTGACCAAGCATTCATTGGATCGTGCACTAACGGGCGGATTGAGGATTTGCGATTAGCCGCGCAAGTACTGAAGGGCAAACGAGTTAAAGACGGCGTGAGAGCGCTGGTGATTCCCGCGTCTCAGGAAGTGTACGCGCAGGCGCTGCAGGAAGGGTTGCTGGAAGTTTTCACGGCTGCCGGCGCTATAGTGTGCGGTTCAGCATGTGGTCCTTGCTTGGGCGGGCACATAGGCTTATTAGCTTCAGGAGAAACATGCGTTAGCACCTCAAACCGCAACTTCATCGGCAGGATGGGCAGCACCGAAGCTAAGGTGTACTTGGCTTCGCCTGCTACGGTAGCAGCTTCAGCGGTAACAGGCAGCATAACTGATCCGCGGAAACTGGAGGCGTAGAAAAGCGTGAAAGCTAAGGGAACCGCGATAAAATTCGGAGATAACGTTGACACAGACGTGATTCTGCCCGGCAAATACTTAGTGCTGACTAACCCGAAAGAGTTGGCTGAGCACGCGATGGCGGGGTTAGACTTAGCGTTTCCTGAAAAAGCACGCAAAGGCGTGGTTGTGGTCGGCGGCAAAAACTTTGGCTGCGGCTCCAGCCGAGAGCAAGCACCGTTAGCGTTGAAGTACGCTGGCGTCCAATGCGTGCTGGCGGAGTCGTTTGCACGGATTTTCTTCCGAAACGCCATAAACATCGGCTTACCCGCAGTCGAAGCTAAAGGCATTGCTGTTGCAGTGGATGAGGGTGATGTGCTGGAAGTGGATTTTGAAGCGGGTACAGTGCAGAACTTGTCGAAAAAGCAGAGCCTGCAAGCGAGCAAGCTGCCAGCGTTTATTATGGAGATATTGGCGGATGGAGGACTAATTGAGAATTTACGAAAGAGGATGAAAAAGAAATGACTGAATACAAAATATCCGTAATCAAAGGAGATGGAATAGGTCCCGAATTGACAGAGGCAACACTAAAAGTGCTGGCGGCTGCACAAGCCAAATTCGGGTTGAACCTGAAAATGGTTGAGGCGGAAGCAGGCGACATGTGTGCAGAGCGGAGAGGTGTGCCTTTGCCAGCGGACAGCGTGGAAAAAATCAAAGCTTCACACGCGTGCTTGAAGGGTCCGGTTGGCGAAACCGCTGCTGATGTTATCGTGAAGTTAAGGTTGATGTTTGACCTTTACGCGAACCTGCGACCGATAAAGACGTATCCAGCGGCAGCTGTGGCGCGGCCTGATATTGACATGTTTTTTGTGCGGGAGAACACTGAAGACGTTTACAAGGGCTTAGAGTTCACCATAGGCAACGATGCTGCTGTCTGTTTACGGGTTATCACGCGCAAGAACTGCGAGCGCATAGCCAAAAAAGCCTTCGAGACTGCGCGGTTGCGTAAAGGCAAAAAGAAGGTTACTGCGATTCACAAGGCGAACGTTATGCGCGTGACTGATGGTTTGTTTGCCAGCGTGTGCCGAGAAGTCTCCAAGCAGTATCCTGATATTGCGTTTAACGAGTTGTATGTGGACGCGGCAAGCATGCGTTTGATTAAGGAGCCGCAGAGCTTCGATGTGCTGCTTACGTGCAACATGTTCGGTGATATATTATCGGATGAGGCCGCTCAGCTTATCGGCGGCTTAGGTATGGCTCCGGGCGCCAACATAGGTGACAGTTTTGCTCTTTTTGAGCCGATTCACGGTTCAGCGCCGAACAGGGCGGGAAAGCAGACGGCGAATCCGTTGTCGATGATACTGGCGGCGAAGATGATGCTGGAGTGGCTCGGCGAAAAATACAAAGACGCCAAATGTATGAAGGCAGCAAACGCGATTGAAGCTGCGGTGGTGGCGACGTTGCGTAGCGGCGATACTGTGCCTGACTTAGGCGGCAAAACCACGACGCTGGGTATGGCTGAAGCCATAGCTGCGGCTGTAGCCAAAGGAAAGAGTTGAGGTGCCATGAAAGCGAAAAGCCTAGGTCGCATCCGTATTTTTGACACCACCCTGAGAGACGGCGAGCAGACTCCTGGCGTTTCGCTTACGCTGGATGATAAGATAGAGATTGCGCGTCAACTAAGCCTGCTGGGTGTTGACGCGATTGAAGCTGGCTCGCCGATGTCTTCTGAAGGCGAAAAAAAAGTAGTCAAGGAAATCGCCAAGGCAGGATTAGAAAGTGAAATCTGCGCTTTGGCGCGCGCTACAAGAAGCGACATTGACGCGGCAGTTGAATGTGACGTTGACGTGATTCACACGTTTATCCCCACTTCGCCCGTGCAGATGAAGTACGCTGTGGGCTTGTCACCTGAGCAAGTGCTAGAGGCGACAACAGATGCAGTTGAGTACGTTAAGAAGCACGGGTTGAAATGCGAGTTTTCACCCATGGACGCCACAAGGTCGGAACCAAGGTTCCTGAAGAAAGTGTGCCAAGCCGCTGAGAAAGCAGGCACAGACATGATAAACATCCCTGACACCGTGGGCATAATGGTTCCTCGAACCATGAGCAAACTCATAGAAGACATCAAGGTAGCAGTAAAAGTTCCGTTGAGCATACACTGCCATGATGATTTTGGTATGGCGGTAGCGAACTCGTTAGCGGCTGTGGAAGCAGGCGCCGCCCAAGTGCACGCTACGATTAACGGCTTAGGCGAAAGAGCAGGCAACGCTGCGTTGGAAGAAGTGGTTATGGCGCTGCACATGATTTACAAGTTGAAGACAGGCGTCAACACGCGGTTGTTGTACAGCACCTCCAGAATGGTAGCCACGCTAACAGGCATTTCGGTGCAGGCGAACAAGGCGCTTGTCGGCGAAAACGCCTTTGCGCATGAGTCAGGCATTCACACGCGCGGCGTAACCGCCAAACCGTTAACCTTTGAGCCCATAAAACCCGAGTTGGTGGGGCGCACAAGAACGCTGGTGGCTGGGAAACTGGCGGGAACCCGCGGCATCAAAGCCGAACTAGAAGATGTAGGAATACACCCAACCGAAGAGCAACTGAAGGAAATCGTTCAACGCGTAAAAGACTTAGGCGACAAAGGTAAAATGGTGACTGACGCGGATTTGATAGCTTTAACTTCCGCGGTCATGGGTGAAGTCATACGCGAAGAAAAAATCGTTGACCTAGGCGACTTAGCCGTGATAACAGGCATCAAAGTTATCCCAACAGCCTCAGTGAAACTGGTGCTAGACGGCAAAGAATACGTAGCAGCGGAGACAGGCGTTGGACCAGTAGACGCCGTGTTAAAGGCTATACAGAAGCTCACCAGCAGCCTCGCAAAAATCCGACTCAAAGAATACCGCATTGAAGCTATAACTGGCGGCTCAAACGCCGTAGCCGAAGTTGTCATAAAAGTAGAAGACGAGCAGGGACACATCGTTTCGGCACGCGCAGCCCGCGAGGACATCGTTATGGCAAGCGTTGAAGCCATGATAAACGGCATAAACAAGTGCCTAATAAAAAACAGGAAGCAGGGAAACAAAAAGTGAAAGTAGCCTTCCAAGGAGAAAGAGGCGCCTACAGCGAAAACGCAGTCTACGCCTTTTTCGGCGCGTCAGTGGAAGTCAAACCGTGCCGAGACCTCTCGGAAGCGTTCGACAGCGTAGCCAAAAAAGAAACACAATACGGCGTCGTACCCATCGAAAACTCCTTAGAAGGGAGCGTAAACCAAACCTACGACCTGTTCCTAACGCACGACTTGAAAGTCTGCGGCGAAATCATAATCCGCATCTCCCACTGCCTAATTGCGAACCCAAACACGAGCTTAGACGCGGTTAAAGCAGTTTACTCGCACCCCCAAGCCCTCGCGCAGTGCCGCACTTTTCTGGAACGCTTAGGACGCGAGCTTATCCCCACCTACGACACAGCAGGCAGCGTCAAAATGCTAAAAGAAAAAGGCTTAAAGGACGCGGCAGCAGTAGCCAGCGAAAAAGCCGCAGAAATCTACGGCATGAAAATCCTCGCCAGAGAAATAGAAGACAACCCCTCAAACTACACGCGGTTTTTTGTCCTAGCCCACGAAGACTCGCCGATAACAGGCAGAGACAAAACCTCAATAATCTTCTCCGCAGCCCACACGCCAGGCTCACTATACACGGCACTAAACGAGTTTGCGAAGCGAAAAATAAACCTGACCCGCATCGAGTCCAGACCCACCAAGCAGAAACCGTGGGAATACAACTTTTACTTGGATTTTGAGGGCCACCGAGGCGAAGGCAACTGCGCTGAAGCATTGAAAGCACTGGAAAAAAGTGCTTTGTTCGTGAAAATCTTAGGTTCCTACCCGAAAGCTGCACAGCGGTAAATATGCGTAAGCGGTTTAGCTCTCAGTTGCCTCTAACATCTTGTACATAATCTCGTAAGACCGTGCGTAACCCCCGCTGGCTTTCACCAGCTTCGCCTTCAACTGCTCCATCTTGCGGGCAATAGCCGCTGGGTCTTTCTGCTTTATCAGTTTCAGCCACTCACACGCTTTCTCTATAAACCGCTCTTCAAGCTTCGATAGCTCCGGCAAGTCCAGTTGCAGGCTAGCGTACAGTTCAGGGTTCTCCAGCGCCGTGGCTTCAGCCAAAGTGAACAGCATACGGTAAGTGGTGCCAGCCACTTTCTTAGTTTCAGCGTAATCCGCCTGCTCCAAAAGCGCGTCGCAGGCAACAAAGCCGAGGAAATGCGGCAAACCCAGAACAACAGACATCAACTCATCATGCTTCGCAGGCGACATCACAAACACGCGCGCCTCCTTCTGCTCCAGCCACTTCTTGAAGGCTTCCGCAAAATCTTTTTCCGCAGGGTTGGTTGGCGTGAGAACGAAAGCTTTATGCCCGACGCCTTTGCTGCCGGGACCAAAAACAGGATGTGTACCCAACACGACGCCGCGTTTAATGTGTTTGTGCATAATATCGACTGGCTTTTCTTTGATGGAGCATATGTCCATTACCACTTGTCCGTCGCGTATGCTGGGCGCAACAGTTTCAACAACGCTTTCAAAAGCGCTTATGGACACGCAGATTACTACTCTATCAGCGTTCTGCACGGCTCCTGCGAAGTCAGCGGTCTCAACCGCCAATTCGCTTTTCAGTTTCGCCAGTTTCTCAGGTTTCCTATCAGCCACAACCACAGAGTAGCCTTCTTCGAGAAAGAACTTGGCAAACCAAACACCCATTTTTCCCGCGCCAAGCACCGCTACTCTCATTGCAGCGCCTCGCAAATCTTGTTCAAAGCAGCTTCAATATCGTTTCTAGGCGCGGTTAATGATATACGAAAGTGCTCTCGGTAATCGCCGAACGATGTGCCCGGAGCCACGGCTACACCCTTGTCCAGCAGGTCCAACGCGAAACGCTCCGAGTCTAAGCCGCGGCGTCTTGGAAACACGTAGAACGGAGCATCAGGCTCTGTGAACTCCAAGCCTGCTTTGGCTAGGATTTCGCAGGCGATTTTCGCTCTTTCTTGGTACTCGCTTTTAATGCCCTTTGTTAACTCGTCGTGAATTCCCAGCGCTTTTAGTGCGGCTTCTTGGATGAACACTGGAACGTTGCTGAACGTGATTTGGTTTAGCCTAGCTATTTGGTCGATGAAGGCTTTGTTGGCGACGACGTAGCCGATTCGCCAGCCTGTCATGGTGAACATTTTGGAGAAGCCCGTGACCATCATGTGGTTGCCGCCGTAGTCCAGTATGCTCTTTGTTTTGACGAAGCTTATGTCCGCGTAAACCTCATCAGACAAAACTGGTATGCCCCTGTCGTTGGCAAGCTGCACGATGCCGTCCATGCTCTTGGCGTCCATGACGTTGCTGGTGGGGTTGTTCGGGTTGTTCAGGATTATCATCCGCGTGTTCTGGTCAATTAAGCGCTTAAACGCCTCAAGGTCTACCTGCCACCGGGCATCAAACTCCGTCTTCAACAGCCGCGTCTCAGCGCCGAGGGTTTTAGCGGTTAACCCGTAAGCTGTCCAGTAAGGCGTGGGAATGACAACGTTGCCGCCGCCCTTAAGCAGCAAGTACATCGTAGCGAAAACGCCCCATTTGGAGCCAGGAGTAATCACAATATTATCTGCTGAAACGCCGTGGATGCTTGCGAGTTTTTCTCTGAGGCTTTTCTCGCCGTACGCAGAGGCGTACTTGGTTTTTCCCCTCTTCATTGCTTCATACGCAGCTTCAACTATCGCAGGGGGCGTTTCCAAGTCAGGGTCACCGATGTTTAACTTGATTATTTTTTTGCCTTCGTTTTCGAGTTTTATTGCTTTCTCGTTTATTTCATACAACATGTTCCAGCAGCCTCATTCGCGTTTTTCTTCCACTTCCTGAACGGCGCTGCACATATTAACTATTTGACGGTACACAGCTTCCACCTGAACCGCGTCCAAACCTAGCGCAGTAGCTTTCTTCCGAATGTGCACGTACACGTCGTTTTCTCTTGGGATGTCTTTTATGGGAATTTTCTGTTTCCTCTTCAACGAACCGATCGCCCTACAGATGCTCATTCTCTTGTTCAAGGACTGCAGGATTTCCTCGTCCACCTCATCAATTCTCTTCCGCAATTGGTTAATGTCGTCCATTCATTTTTGCTCCTTCAAAACTTTCGGAATGAAACCCGCGCGAACCATGTGGTCAGCCAACACTATTGCCACAGCAGCTTCCGCCGCGGGCACAGCCTTAGGAACCACGCAGGGGTCATGCCTGCCGCCTATCTCAATAGCGGTGTCTTCTATCCTTGCCAAATCAACGGTCTGCTGCTTTTTCGCGATGGACGGTGTGGGCTTCACGGCTACTCGTGCTATGAGTGGCATGCCTGATGAAATGCCGCCCACTATTCCGCCTGCGTTATTCGTTAACGCTGTAACCCTTCCGTTTCGAATTGAGTAGGCATCGTTGTTTTCTGAGCCTTTTAGTTTCGCAGCTGTGAAGCCTACGCCGAATTCAACGCCTTTCACCGCGGGAACCGCAAGCAACATTTTAGCTATGTCCGCGTCTAAGGCGTCAAACAGTGGCTCGCCTACTCCCGCTGGAACGCCTAGGGCTGTGATTTCGATTATGCCGCCTAGGCTGTCTCCTTCTTTTCGAGTAGCTACGATAGCTTTTTCCATTTCCTCGGCGCATGCCTTATCTGGGCATCTTACGGCGGTTTCGTAGCGGCGGCTGCAGATTTCCTCGAAACTGAGCGCTTTTTCCATTTTCACTTTACCTATGGCTGTGGTGTAAGCCGCCACATCAACGCCGAATTGGCTTAGAAGTTTTTTGGCTACTGCGCCAGCCATTATTAGCGCTACGGTAACTCTTCCAGAGAAGCGTCCGCCGCCGCGGTAATCGTTGAAGCCACCATACTTGACGCGTGCCGCGTAATCGGCGTGTGACGGTCTGGGTAAATCTTTCATTGCGTCGTAGTCGCTGTAGTTTGCTTCTTTGTTTGTTACGGTTATGGCGATGGGTGCGCCTGTTGTGAAGCCGTTGAAAACGCCTGAGAGAATCTCCGCAGTGTCTTTCTCTATTCTGGCGGACACAATTGCTGGTTGCAGTGGGATTCGCCTGTCCAGTTCGGCTTGGATGTCCTTTTCGGAGAGAGGTAGCCCTGCTGGGCATCCGTCTATGATTACGCCTACGTGTTTGCCGTGACTTTCTCCGAAGGAGGTGACCACGAATTCTTTACCTATCGAGTTCCCCGCCAACCACATCCGCTCCTAACACCTGTAAATCATGGAAGAACCTCGGATAAGACTTTCTGACGCACTCAGCGTCTTGAATGGTGGTTTCGCCGCTGGCGCCTAAAGCGGCAACTGCGCAAGCCATAGCAATACGATGGTCATTATGTGGGTTCACTACACTGCCACGTAAAGCACACGGACCTTTAACGGTCAAGCTACTCTCATCCATGGTTATTTCAGCACCCATCTTTTTCAGCTCTAAATAAAGCGATAATAGCCTATCCGACTCCTTGTACCTAAGCCTTTGGGCGTCATGAATCACTGAAGTGCCCTGTGCGTAACAAGCAAGGGCAGCGCAGACGGGCACAAGGTCAGGTACATCCCGCGCATCCACATTCACAGCATCAAGCACTCTGTCACTGCCAGTTATTTCCACTTCGCCAGCGCATACTTTCCCGTTGACGCCCATCCGTTTGAGAACGTCAAGTATGGCTTTGTCGCCCTGCGCCGTCTCAGCATCAAGGTTCTTAACACGCACTTCGGAACGGGTTACGGCTGCCGCAGCTAAAAGAAACGCTGCAGAAGAAAAGTCCCCTGGCACCCTGTGATCGCGTGGCTGATATTCTTGATGTGCGGGTATGTTGATGCGGCTGAAATCCTTGGAAACTGCCACTTCCACACGGTGCTGGGCGAGCACGTGCCGCGTCATTTGAACGTAGCCTTTCGACTCAAGTGGCGTCGTCAGCGCTATAGCTGCATCCGCCCGCGCTTTTGGGCAGGCAAACATCAAGCCTGAAACAAATTGGGAGCTCACGTCCCCGCGCATGGATGCTTTTCCGCCAGCTATACCACCGCCACAAACATGAACGATTGTTCTGCTGTCGTGTCGTTGGATGTGCGCCTCAGCGCCTAACTGCTTAAGGCTTTGAAGCAACGGCTCAATGGGTCTCTGCTCTAAAGAACTGCCGAGAACAAACAATGAAGGCTCCGCTGCTAAAGCAGCAACAGGCACCATGAACCGCAAAGTAGCACCAGACTCCCCACAGTCAACTGGCTCCTCAGCGCCCTTCAGAGACTTTGCGCCTGTAACAGTCCAGCACTCCTCTGTCGCGGTTACGTTTGCGCCTAACGCTATAACCGCACGCAACGCCGCTTCAGTATCCTCAGAACGCAACGGCGCCGAGATTCGGGAAGTGCCAGCAGAAAGCGCGGCGGCTATGAGCATTCTCTGCGTGTAAGCTTTAGACGGCGGCGCGCAAATTTCACCGCTTAGCCTTTCAGCCTTTCTGATTGTAACTGTTGTCATCGCAGCGTAATCACCTTGGCTTTTTCACGGTTCAAACGCGTCTGCAACACTTCGCCTTCGTAACGCTGCAGTGCCTGCTTCACCGCGTCCACTTTGTCGTCAGCAACAACTGCCGTTACTGCAGGACCTTTGCCACACAAGCCAGCAGCCACCGCACCAGCAGCTAAAGCGTCCAAGGCTATTGAAGCGTCACAGCCCAAAGCCACAGAATAAACTAACCCGTTAAGCGACAGCGCATCCCAGAAATTGCCCTTCAAAGCTTCCTTGTAAGCAATTTTAACCATCGGCTTAATACGCTTCAGCCCAACCACATCCGCGTCACCAGTATACGCTTTCCGAGGAGGCACATGAAACAGAACAGTCAAGTCCTCAGGCAACGCCAAACGTTTAACAATTTTATTCTTCGTGTTGTCAGTGACCACGGCGCCCCCGAAGTAAGAGGCACAAGCGTCGTCAAAAGCGCCTGTCACCGTGACTTTAGCGTCGAAAGCAGCTTCCACGCCGAGCTTAACAACCGCTAAATCGTCAAGCGTCTCGCCTAACGCTGCAACCGTGGCTAAAGCCACCGCGTTTGCCGCTGCGCTACTGCTTTTTAAACCTCGGGCGATTGGAATGTCTGACCATGTTTGGACTTTGGCGCCGAATTGTTTTTCAACTTTGAACCGGTGGAAAACGCGCTTCACAGCCTTCTCGATTAGTGTGGTGTTTTCGGTTGGGTCTGAGGTGATCTCGCCTTTGATGACTGCTGGCTCATCGGTTAATGTGACTTCGGCTTTTGTGGAGAGGTCTACGCCGAAAGCAGCGCCCTTGCCCAGTGCAATCGCGTTTACGATTGTTGCGGCTCCGTGAGCTACTGCTTGTGTTTTCCCAGTCACTACGGTGCACCCTTGCTGACATTGTTTAGTGCGGCGGTTCGCATAACCTCAACGGGCGCCGCTTGTCCCGTCCAGATTTTGAAAGACTCCGCGCCTTGGTACAGCAGCATTTCGACGCCGCTGATTACGCGGGCGCCTGCTGCTTTAGCGGCTTTTGCAAGTTTTGTTTCCGCTGGGTTGTAGACTATGTCCATGACTGTTAAATCGGGCTTTAGCCATTGAGGCTCCACCAAGCTTTGGTTGACCTGCGGGTGCATGCCCACTGAAGTAGCGTTAACCAGCACGTCAGCATCCTCCAAGTTCGCCTCTACAGTGCTTGGTGTAAAGCGGTTGCCCATGATTTTCTTGTCAAACATGATATTCAACGCGTGCGCTAATACCGCTGCTTTTTCAGGCACCCTGTTCAAAATGCAAAGCTCTCCAGCTTCTTGGGCAAGCGTGTACGCTATGGCTTTCGCCGCGCCACCTGCCCCCAGCAAAAGCACCTTTTTGCCAGCAGGGTTCACACCGTTTTCGCGCAACGCATTCAACGCCCCAACGCCGTCCGTGTTGAAGCCTGAAAGCTTGCCTGCGTCGTTGAGGATGGTATTGGCTGAACCGAGAAACCGTACAGTCGAGTCTGCCTCGTCTAAGTGCTTGATAACGGCGGTTTTGAGAGGCATAGTCACGTTTAACCCGCGAACGCCCAAGCCCCGTATGCCACGCATTGCATTCTCCAACCCCGCAGCGTTAACTTTGAAGGCTAATAAGACAAAATCAAGCTTCAAATGCTGAAACGCCGCGTTATGCATTACAGGGCTTAAGCTGTGCGCGATAGGGTCGCCGATTACGCCGCATAATCGTGTTTTTCCTGAAATCACCATCTTTCACTTCAACCCCAAACCTTCGTAAGCTGCTTGCATCTCCTGAATCGTCAACTGCCCCGTAGCAGTTTCGTTTCCGCGTTCAAGCGCGGCGAAAGTGAAGTAGCCGCCGAACAGCGGCGACAACAGCCGTGAGACTTTGCCTGCCTCGCCCATGGCGAAACACACAAGCTTCGCTTTGCTGGAGGCTGATGACGTGAAATTCAAAACAGCCAGGTTATCTTCAATACAGTTCGCAGTTGTGACTATTTTGCAGATGTCAGCTCCGCTGGCAACCTCCCTTGTTAAAACGCTGTTCAGTTCTGCAATGCTCGGGGTTTCGGCAAAATCGTGAAAAGAAATAATCGGCTTAACGCCTAACCGCTTCAACTCAGTAACAGTTTCACCCAACTTCGTATGGGTTAGCTCGATGTCCACGTACGCGAAACCGCTATTCGCCGCACTAAGCAAAAGCTGCTGCTGTTCAGTTTCGGTTCCAGAGAACTTGCCGCGGCAACTCTGCAGCTTGCACGTAGCAATTTTCAGCGTTTTTCCATGGGCCGCCACATCCACCAGCCCGCTGTGCTCCTTAAAGCTGTCCAGTCTGACTTCGATGAAATCTGCATGCGCCTCTTCCGCCTTCTCAATCAAACACAGCGCTTCAGCTACAGTTTTCGGAAGAATCGACACGCAGATTCGCGGCTTCACTGCTCTATCACCCTTTCGTCAGCCACGGATACGCCGAAGTGCCTGCCGCCTCTCACCGCCAAATGCACCAACACTTCATCACCAGCTTTCAGCTCTGTTACTGGCTTTGAGCCGCCAACGGTTACGAGGCGGATGGTTTCAGCGTTCTGGAGAATTACCTTCACTTTGGCGCCTTCCGCTTCAGCCTCCACGAGCAGTAATGGCCTGAACTCAATTTTTGACCTGCCCACGTTCGTGCGTCGCACTTTGCCTTCTCGGTTGATTACGAGAACTTCGTCGCCTGCCTTCAACTCCGACAGATAACGCGTATTCTGCAACGAAGCCAACGCGTAGTTGGATGAGGCGCCCGCGTTCACCCTGAAGGGTCGAGCCTGCACGTACGGATTCTCATGCACTTCAGCTTCGACCAGAAACAGCCCTGCAGATTGGCAGCCGATTAGCATTCCTTCGCCTATGGTCATGAGGTCGCAGGTGTCCACGCAAACGCGCGCTCCAGTGTCAATTTGCTTTGTCGCGGTGACTTTTGCAGGGGTTAATTTGAGTTTTGGGGCTTGCTTCTTTGCTATGGTAGCGGTTTTCGTGAGCTCGGTTGGGTCTGCGGTTTTCAGCAGAACGCCGTCGGTGCCCAGTTCCAATGCTTCCAAAACCAGTTGTGCATCCGTAGCGTTTGCGACTTCGGCGATGAGTTTGCTTTTTCCGCTGACTCTCGCAATAAGGTTTTCCAGCGGGATAACGCGCCAGTCCAAGCAGTTGATGATAACGTAGTCCACGCCAAGCTCTGCGGCTTTGACTGCTGTGTTTTCGTCTTCTTTGCCTTTTATGCTTATTCGCAGAGCGACTTTTTGGTTGGCACCTTTCAGCTTGGCGATTCTAGCGGCGTCAGAGCTGTTCAACACGCTTATGATGCATGCGCCTAAGCGACTGTGGGCGTGTGTGGCTTCGACTGTGGCGTCGCAGAACTCAGCGGCGAGTTTCCGCAGGTTCTCTCTTTCAGCAGGCGAGGCAGATTGAGCTATCTCAAGCCAGAGTTCCTTCATTACTTTTCGCCTAGAATTTTTAGTGCTTGCTCAACGGTGGCGCCGTTGTGAACGATAGCTGCTAAGGCTTTCACCATTAACGTGGGGTTTCCATGCTGGAACACGTTCCGCCCGATGGAGAACCCGGCGCTGCCAGCTTTTATTGAGTCATATGCTGTCTGCAGGAACTCTTGTGTTGTTTTGCATTTGGGTCCGCCTGCGATTACTACGGGGACTGGGCAGCCTTTCACTACGGTTTTGAATGTTTCGATGTTGCCTGTGTAGTTGGTTTTGATTATGTCTGCGCCTAGTTCTGCGCCTAAACGTGCTGCGTGCGCCACCGCATCAGCAGCATTTTCATTCGGGATGTTTGGTCCTCGCGGGTACATCATTGCCAGCAGCGGCATACCATAGATATCGCATTCGTCAACGACTTTGCCGAGTGTGGTAAGCATTTTGTCTTCGTCTTGGGCGCCTACGTTGACGTGTACTGAAACCGCGTCTGCGCCTAGGCGAACAGCCTCAGCTACGCTGCAGATTTGGACTTTGTTGTTGAAGTTTGGTGTCAGGTTGGATATGCCTGAGAGCTGCACTATTAAGCCCGTGTTGCCTGTGTCTACGCGGTTGGCTATGCCTTTGTGTACTACGACTGCGTCTACGCCGCCTGCGAGTAGCTGGTTGATGATTTCTTGCATGTTGCTTATGCCGTTGATGGGACCTATGGTGACGCCGTGGTCCATGGGCACCATAACGGTGCGGTTGTCTTCTTTGAGGATTCGTTTTAGTCTTCGGGTTTTTCCTTGATTCATGTTTTTTGTTCCTTCTTTTCGTTATTTTTTTGTTTTTGTGGTTACTGTGATTTTTATGGTTGAGGTTTTCTCAGGGCGTTTTTGATGAGTTGTAACGCGTTTTCTTTTTGGTTCCACTCTATGAAGAGGAGTATGCTGGATGCGATTGTGAGTATGCCTGAAATGTTTATGCTGTTGACGCGGAGGGTTTCAGAGATTTTCCCGATTATGCCATGCGTTTCTTCTAAGCCGACGCCGCTGATTTTCAGGAACGCCAACTCCTTCTTAACTGCCATGGCTAAGGCTTCCGCGTGGTTCAGCACGGTCTCGTGCGCCTCGTTGAAAAGCGCGTCCATGGTTTTCTCTTGGGAAACGTAAAGTATAGCTGAGTTCGTGTTCATGCTCATGCCCACCACGGTTGCGTGCGCCTTCGCCTTTTCCATTATCTCCTGTACTATACGCGGGTTTTCAGACAAGTGATTCCCCAGCACGGTTATCTCAGCCACTTGCGAAGGATAAGCAATGTTCACGCCTAACTCCGTTGCCAAAACACCCGTGATTATGGTGCCTTCCTTGGTTAAGTCGCCGTGCGCGTGGTTAATCACCCGCACATTGATGCCTTTGGGCTTGTACTTCAAGGCTTTACTGTGGATGAACTTGGCGCCTGAATCAGCCAAGCCCACAAGCATGTTAACGTTAATCTCTTGAAGCCTACGCGGGTCAGCAACAACTTTCGGGTCGCCAGTCATTATACCGTCAGCATCGGTAACCAGCACTACTTCGTCTGCGCCTAAGGCTTCGGCGAGTATGAACGCTGTGGTGTCGCTTCCTCCGCGCCCGAGAGTGGTGATTTTGCCGTCTAAGGTTCTGCCCACGAAACCCGCGATTACGGGCACTGTGCCTTTTTCTATTACGGGCAACACGTGTTCGCTTATGCGTTGTTGGCACTCGTTTAGGAGAGGATTTGCGTTGGAGAAGGCTTCGTCTGTGATTATTGGCCAGTCATCATCCAATGGGTCGAAGTAGCGGGATTCTACGCCGTTGGTTCGCAGTGCGGCGGCGAATATGCGCACGCTGGTTCTTTCGCCCATTGAGAGTATGTCGTCTAAGTCGCGTTTCTCCAGTTTGCCGTTGGAGGTGTTTTTCGCGGTGTTCATGAGCACGTCGGTGGTTTTTCCCATTGCTGAAACCACGACGGCGACGCAGGTGCCTTTTTTTGCCTCGTTAACCACTGTGACAACCGCTTTCAGCAACCGTTCATGATCGGCTAGGCTGGAGCCGCCGAATTTAACCACAATTTTTCTGTGACAATTTGTATTTACCATTTAACACAACCATCCTGCGCCCAGAACTTCAACCGAAAAAATTTGTTCAAGCTCTGGGCTAATCAAAAATAATAGTAATAAAACCAATAGCCGAAGCTGCCGAACTGCGCTGAAGAGCTTTCTTTTTTGAGTACTGAATTATCCATTGTAGCTTCGACCTTGCAGAAAGGACTGGGCTTCAAAAATAAAAGCGTTTCGGAATAGTGCTCGCTAATTATCTTCTGTTTAGACGTTTTTTGGGGTCTTTCTAGGTATGCGTCTGCGTCAAAGATGCCTGAAAACCATTAATTGCACGGTTTCGTTTCTACAGCAGGGTTCACTGGTCAAGTACACTCATGTAGAGGCTTATAGATTCTTTCGGTCAATGTTTCACTCCACTGCAATGTCAAGAACCCCAAAAAGTATTAATATGTGAGTGCCTCTTTCGAGAGGCATTGGTTGGAGGTAAACGAAACTCAAACCCGAACAGAATAAGCGGACTATAGAAGAAATTAATGAGAAAATAAGAAAGGGCGATGCCCAAGTTTTAACCGCTGAAGAAATGAAAAAACTCGTGGAAAGCAGCAGTGTTGAGGTTGCTTTTAAAGAAGTTGACGTTGTCACGACAGGCACTTTTGGAGCTATGTGTTCTTCAGGGGCAATTATAAACGTTGGGCATTCTGACCCACCAATAAAAATTGAGAAAGCATGGATTAACGACGTTCCAGTTTGCCATCCTGGCGCTGCTGTGGATTTGTATATTGGTGCTACTGCTGCTTCGGAAACGCAGGCTTTTGAGTATGGCGGAGGGCACGTGATTGAGGACTTGGTCAGCGGAAAAGAAGTTGAGCTTAAAGCTTCGGCGTATGGTACTGACTGTTACCCACGCACGCAGCTTAACACGCATTTGACGAAGGACGACTTGAACCAGTTTTATTTGCTTAATTTCCGCAATTGTTATCAACGTTATGCCTGCGCGGTGAATAGTCGTGATGAGACGATTTACACGTACATGGGGAAGCTGTTGCCGCGGTTTCGGAACGCTACGTTCTCAGGCGCTGGCGAATTGAATCCGTTGATGAATGATCCCGATTATGAGACGATAGGTATTGGCACGCGTATTTTCCTCGGTGGTGCGCAGGGATATGTTATCGGCGAAGGGACGCAGCATGACCCTCAGAATCGGTTTGGAACGTTGATGGTTCGGGGGAACGCTAAGGAAATGAATCCTGAGTTCCTTCGTGGCGCTTCGTTCACGCGTTATGGTACTACGATGTACGTGGGAATAGGTATACCGATTCCTATTTTGAATGAGGGTTTAGCTGCGAAGACTGCTATACGGGATGAGGAGATTTTCACTGATGTTGTGGATTATGGTGTGCCTCGCAGGGATCGTCCGAAGCTGGGCAAGGTGAGCTATAAGGAGTTGAAGTCAGGCGCGATAACTGTTGGTGACAAGCGAGTCAGGGTCAGTTCGCTTTCAAGCTTAAAAACTGCAAAGAAGATTGCTGCGACGTTAAAGTCTTGGATTAAGGATGGTGCGTTTTACTTGACATCTCCTGTGGAGCTGCTTCCAGTTGAAAGCGTCGCTGAGCCTATGCGGCAGACTGAGGAAGCGTCGTTTGTGGCTAGCGTGATGCATACGGCAGTTACGTGCATGGAGAGTGAGCCTATTCGGGCGATTGCGGAGCGTATAGTGACGCAGTCTGTTAACCATATTGTCGTGGTTGATGGCGCTGGCAGGTTGTGCGGGATTGTTACTTCGTGGGACATTACGCGGGCTATGGCTGAGGGCAGAAAAGCGCTTGGTGACGTGGTTACTAGACGTGTGGTTACTGCCAAGAGTGATGAGCCTTTGGAAACAGCTTCTAAGCGGATGGCACAGCATAACATTTCGGCTTTGCCGGTGATTGACAGTGCACGCAAAGTGCTGGGGATAGTTACCGCTGAGGATGTTGCTAAGCTTTTGGGACGGTGAAAAAAAGATGGTGCGAATTCTTCTTAGGTTTTCCGAGGAAAATGTTGCGCAGCCGATAACGTCTGAGATTATTCTCACGTTGAAAGTGCCCATTAACATAATCACGGCACATGTGAACTCTAAAGGCGGTGAAGTTTTAGCTGATGTTCCTGATGCAGCGTTGGCGAAAATAGTTAAGGTTTACCGCCAGAAGGGTGTTACCGTTAGTTTGCCGAAGCTTATTGAAGTGGACAGCGACAAGTGTTTCAGTTGTGGTGCTTGTGTGGCGCTTTGTCCTGTGGAAGCCATAACTTTGGCTGAGGACTGCTCTGTAGTGTTCGATAAGGAAAAATGTGTGGGCAGCACTTGCAGCGCGTGTGTTGAGGCTTGTCCAGCGAGAGCAATAAGATCGGTTAAACAGGGTAATTCGGAGCTTGCAGGCGAGTTACACTAAAAACGGGGAAAACGGCAGTTAGCGATGACGCGGAAACTATTCAAGGACGTTTTTCAGGTTAAAGAGGCACAGTGTACAGTAATTACTGATAGGCAGGAAGCCATCGCAACCGCCATAGCTTCCATACAGCGTAACCGAAGGGCACTTGAAAACTACATAAAACACAATTCCCTTTTTCTTTACTCGCTTGAGCCTGTTGCTGCGCCTGCTGAGCCTTTGGTGGCGCGGTTGATGGCTGAGGCTGCGGAAGAGGCAAATGTTGGTCCCATGGCTGCGGTGGCTGGCGTTCTGGCAGATTTAGCTGTTAAAGACATTGTTGCTGCCGGTTGCAGGGTGGGGGTCGTTGAAGATGGCGGCGAAGTTTCAGCAGTGTCTGATGAACCGATTGATGTGGCGCTTGCCGCTGGTGATGCGCCGCTTTCGAAACGTTTCGGGTTTAGGTTAAAGGAATTCCCAGTTGGCGTGGCTACGAGTTCGGGACGTTTCAGTCACGCGTTAAGCTTTGGTGATGCTGAGGCTGCAACGGTTTTCTGCAAGAACGCGGGTTTGGCGGATGCTGCGGCTACAGCTGTGTGCAACATGGTGAAAGGAGAAGACTGCGAGGCTGCTGTTCAACGTGGCATTGATAAGGCTTTGTCTATTGAGGGTGTTGAAGGCGTGCTGATACTTTACAAGGGGTTTACTGGGACAGCGGGCAAGATTCCGCAGATAATCAAAGTTGACTCAGCAAGCACTTAGTGGCTATTGGAGATTAGCTCTGTATTTTCTTTATTGCTTTCGGAGTTGTGGAACTAGCGCTTGGAAAAAACTATACCCCCTCTATAAGTAGGTTAAATTTTGTCGATTACTGGTTTGAAGTCTGAGGAGGATTAGACGCTGGAAGCAAGGCGATGATGTCTTTTGGTGGTCGTTGGTTTCAGACTTGAGTAAGGCAATTTGCGGTGTTGCTGCGTGTGCAATGGCTGCTGCGTTTGCTGTAGCGGGTAGTTGATTTTGTTAATTTTTAAATAGTTGGTGCTTTGGGCGTCAGGTATGGTGTAGAAATGGACGCGAAAACAATTACGGTGACTACTGCTTTTGCAGTTTTAACCGTAGTTCTTAGCCCTTTTTTCGGGAATTGCTGTTCCTTTTTTGCTGTTGACGTATCTTTCGTTTTATATTTGGGAAATACTTATGGTTGCGGCTTTTTGTGGCGCCTGTAAAGTATGAAAACGCGTCCTCGAACCTCAACCAAAGCCGCCCCAGTCTGCTCAGCCGCCTTCACCGCTATGGCTTGAGCCGTAGTTTCCTGCTGCAACGCAGTGGGCAAAATTCGAATTTTCACCATCTTCTGCTTTCCCAATTGGTTCTCAATCTCACGTGACAGTGAAGGCGTTAACCCATCTTTACCAACCCATATGGTAGGTTTCTCATCCTTCAACTTAAACCGGACATGACGTTTCATCCTAGTAGTAATCTTGCTCAACTTTCATTTTTCTCCCTTTTCTTTCTTAGCAACACGCGTGTCTGGTGACCGCACGCAAGGCACGTAACCACCACATGTGGCTCTCTCCGCTGTTTCACTCGCACGCGGCAATTCTCGCCAGGCACAAGCAGTGTGTTGCAGTTTCTGCAGATTCGACGTTTGTACTCAGGTTTTAAACGTACTTTTGCAGCCATAGCAATTTTTCTAGCAACAGCTACGTAGCGGCTAGCAAGCTGAGGATTTTCTCTGCGCACCTCTTCAGCCTGCTGAAACAGGACTTGTATACGTTGCTTAGCTATATGTCGTGTACTTGAGCCCATCTTGGCGTTTTGCTCCCCAGTTGCGATAGGTGTTTAACGAGACAAGATGGTGTTCTCTATTGATAATGTTTTTGTTGCTGGTTGCGGGTTGTCGTGGTTTTGAGGTGGACAACTCACAGTTTGTTCTTTGTTTATTGCTAGGTTTACAAAGCAACCTCGCTTGGTTTTTATCTGCTTGGAATCTTTCGTTGCCATCTGAGCTGAACATGCACTCTCTGCACTAAGCCTTGACGCTCCAAAGACGCGAGGCTGCGATGAATCGAACTATACTCCTTCGTCTTATACGCCACAAGCTTGCCAAAAATAATCTCCGCAATCTCCTTTGTCGTCATCTCCGCTTTTACCTCTAAAATCTCCAAAATCTTGCGCTGATTCTTGGAAATGCGCCGCATTCTACCACCCTAAACATAAGAGTGGATGATAGTTGCTTATAAAATTCAACGTTTGAAAAACTGTACTGACAAAAATACTGCTTAAATTATGCTGAAAACTTGAGTTATTTTAGAAATCACCCTGCCAAGTTTTCTCCTTTCGCCCAAAACGTGCATTAGTGTCGCAGGAACTTTTTCCTCTACCGTTTTTTGGGAGCAGAACTCTAGCAGCGCAGTCGTAAGTTGCGGCTACTTGGTTTTTGGTTTAAATTTGGTGGTTGCCACAGTTTTCGATTGTTTTGTCCTTTCTGCGGTTAGTATGGTTATACCTGCTGAACCCGCAATACCCAATCAAACAAGTTGTCTTAGGCTCTTCGTCTGAGTTGGAGGAAAAGCTGGCTCTCTTTCGTTTCACATGCCTTAACGCGTTTTATGCAGATGTCCTTCTTTCAGCAGATAATCTCTGTTCACAGGCAGTTTTTCATATAAATCTGTTGTAGTTAGTATTATGGTCACTTTTTTTTCTCGGTTGATGCTGCAAAGCAGGTTCATCAGTAGTTCAGAGTTCTCGTCGTCTATGCTGGATGTGGGTTCGTCGGCTAGGATGATTTTTGGGTTATTGGCTAGCGCCCTTATGACGGCTACGCGTTGTCTTTCTCCGCCGCTTAGACTTTCAGGGAACCTTTCCGATAGACTCTTCAAGTCAAAGTACTGGAGGAGTTCCATCGCTTTTTCCCTTCGCGCGGATTTGCCGACTGCAGCGAGAGCAAGAGGCAGCTCTATATTTTCTAGCACGGTTAGGGAAGGAATGAGATTGAAGAATTGGAAGACAAAGCCTATGTAGTTAAGCCTCAAGTTTGACTTTTCGCCGTCGTTTAGTTTGTGAACTGTTTTTCCGAGCAGTTTCACTTCGCCTTCATCTGGCGGTTCAAGGAACCCGATAATTTTAAGTAAGGTTGTTTTCCCAACACCCGACTTACCCCTTATTGAAACGAATTCGCCCTCGTTGATTGCAAAATCTATTTCCTTCAACACCGCGATTGCGCTGTATCTTTTCCCTACACCAAGTAACTCTATGATGCTTTGTTCACTTTGCATAAAGATCTGCAAACCCGTTGGAGTAAACACGGTTTAGCTGAGATGCTTGTGCAGTCCAGTTTTCCGGCAAATCTACGCCGTGTGGACCGAGCACATATCCGTTTTTCAGCATTTGCCCATAAGTAAACAAAATTAAAGGCTGCATTGCGCTGTCGGCGGTTAAATAGCGGTATCCTTGCATTGTATCAACGTTTACAGCAAAGTAGTCATGCAGCAGATAGGAAACCTTCATGTCTCCGGCTACAGTCTGGTTGCTGTTGGCTTCTGCAACCCAAGCGCCTGCTTTGAACTCTGGAGCTGTGTAGAGCCAGTGGTATCCCATGTAGCGGTCTTGAAGGGAAACTGACGCGTACAAGCTGTAAATGTTTATGGTCACAATAGCGAGTGTAACCGCCACTACCGCTGGCTTGATTAACTTTGCTAAGCGGAAACCTTTCGCTTTTTCGTACACCAAGTAAAGTCCAGTTGCGGCTAGAATCGCAGCGGGAAGAATGAAAAAGTTTGGGTTTCTAACCCAGATGCCTGCGCTTAGGCTGTAGTTGCCGAAAACTGCGTAGGCTTCAAGTCCCATGAGTGGTGCTAGCCAAAAAAGCGTCGCCAAGGTTCCCTTATTGCCCCGTGAACAAGCGTAACCTAACGTGATAAAGGGCAATGTTATGAAGTAGGGCGAAATGTAAAGCAAGACATGCTCCTGCACGCTTGGGGTGAAGCCTGACACTATGGTTACGCTTAGAGTTAGCAGTATATACAGAAAGACTGAAACCACTGTGACTAAGCTTATGATTAATATTTTGCCACGCGTGTGCGTCCATGACAGGTACATGAGATATGTGGCTGCTGCAAAAGCCAGTAGCTGATATGCGGCAACTGAAAGCAACTCGCTGAAAGTAAACGGCATCGCAAAGCCAGCTTGAGCGTAGAACACATAGTAAACGGATGCTGTTGCCAGTGGAATCAAAGCAAGCAGAAAATTAATTTTGTCTATGGCAAGACCACTTTTCGCTTTTGTGATAAACTTGGCCATGGCTATGCTTAACAAAATCAGTACAGCTATAAGCGCGGTCAAGTGGTGAGCTAAAACTAAAGTTACCGACACCACAACGAACAGAAAAACCTGCTTCGGCTTGCCCATGGCTGGATGAAGAAAAACCAAAATAAGCAAAACGTAGAGCGGATTGGCATAAGTTTCCTTCGTAACTCCTGCCGTGAAAAAGGCATGCTGAAAAGCTGTGCCAAAAATGAGGGACGCAACAAACGCTACCTTGGCATCATCATAAAGTCTTTTTACAAGAGCATAAAAAATTAGAACCGTTGCTGCGCCAGCAACTGGCAAAAAAAGCGCCATAGCATCTATTGGCGTAATTCCTGTGGCTTCAGAAATGACGGCGCCGAAAAGGCTGTTGGCAGGCCAGTAGTTATTATAACCATCAAATAATTTGTCATTCAACGGTATAGGCGTGTACTCCAAGAGGAGTTCAGTGTTTCTAACTGGTGCCCAAGCATCAGTAGAAAAGGGTAAACCACTAACCATGTAAGGATAAACCCGAAGGACGACAGCGATTAGAAACGGTATTAACGCGTAAAGATAGTTTCTATTCAATCTGAGTTGAGACTCTTTGTTGAACGTACGATGGCTATGACAACGATTAACGCAACCAGCACTATGTTAATCGCTATTGCAAGAAGGTCTGGTTGAAACTGAACTTGGTGGGAAAGAACTTGCGGTTGAGCAAACTCCTGAATAAACCGCAAAGCAACAACAGCTATAACCGTTCCCGCAAACGCTGCGCCAATAGATAAGGGCAAAGTTTTGACTATCAGGTCTAGCTTTAAAGTCTTAACGGAGGCTCCCACTGACCGTAGTAACGTTATTTCAGGTTTGTGCTGGCGAATAAGCGTGTGTGATGACGTGAAAATTGAAGCGCTGGCAAAAATGAACACGGCTGCTGAAAGAATAAGCAATGTTTCCCGTGTCATTCCATACCTGTCCAGATAGCTTTTCATAAAGTCTTGTGTTTCTTTGACGCCGAGGCTTTCAGCGTTAAAAGGTACCTTTGAAAGCGGGAGGATTTCCTGCAACGGGTTGGGTTGTGTTTCTTGAGCAGGCGAAGACTGAGACGACATAGCTTCTTGGAATAGTTCATCGTAAATCTGTGTGGAACTTATTTTGCTGCTGTCTATTTTGGTTCTTATGAGGGTAACGTGATTGTAGTCGGTTTTTCTGAGCCACTGCCCCACATAGAGCGGAGCGATAACTTCGTCATCTAAGACTGTGTTGGATTCATAGATGCCTTTAATTTCCAATTCGACGGACTGCTCCGACAAGGCGCTCAACAATAGTATTTCGTCGTTGCATTTCAAGTTTAGTTCTTCAGCAAGCCTCTTACCAATTATAGCTGAATTCATGTCGCTCAATTGAAGGGTCTCGCCGTTTAGCATGGTTAAAGAGTTGAGCCTATAGAGCTGATTTGGTACTACACCACGCAGGAATATGGCTCTGTCTTTTGTGATACATGGAGCCAAGACTTCGGGACTGCTGACTAATACGCCGCTGATGGAACTCAGGCTTTCAGCCAAGTAAATTGGAACCAAGCCTGTGAAGGGCGTGCTGCTTTGCTTGTCGTAAATTGCAATGATGTTTTCTTCCTCGCTTAAGTAAGCGTTTAAGTTTTTGTAGATGCCGAGAAAGCCTAGAGCGGTAATTGAGAACAGGGTGGAAGTAAACATAGCTATGACTGCCAACGTTAGGAGATGTTGTTTTTGCAGATAGTTGAAGCCTACGAGTTTCACAGTTGCTTCTCCGCGTAGGTTTTGCGTGCAGCTTTGACTGACGGGTAAATACAGCCAAAAAGAGACGACGCTAAAGCGAACAGGAATATTTGGGCTGCTTGCTGAGCTTCAAGGAAGGGTACCACCGAAACTCCTTTCCATATCCAATGTATGGCTGTTGAAATTATTTGGGCGCCACCTAGCCCAATTGCTATGCCGAGAACTGTTCCAATTAACGTGATAGTGAAAGTAACGAGGATTACTAGTTTGAATATTAAGCTGCGTTTCGCTCCCAGCATCTTAAGCATTGTCAGTTCGTAACTTGATTCGATGATGAGGCGCGTGGCTATCATGTACGCCGTGGCTGTTACGACAACATAAATTGGAATAGACCACAGATTCAGAAAATAAAGCGTTTGATTGTTCATGTCCCTGATGAGTGTTTGCGTTTGCTGGGTCGCAACTATTTTCACGTCTGCTGGTAGCAGATGGCTGATGCTTTGAATTTCACGAGTTGCATTGCTTTCTACGGCAAATTCAACGACGGATACTTCGCCCTCCTCCCCAGTTAGGAGGTCGGCAACTTCCACGGGCATGATTAGCTCGGTGTCGCTTTGGGTGCGAGTTTGGACAATACCCGCTACCTCCACATCCACAATCTTGTCCTCTAATGCTATACTTATTACGTCTCCCTTGCTGACAGATGCCACTCGCGCCAGTATCTCTCCAGCGTTCACTCGCATGCCCTCAGCGAACGTACCATTAACGTATGCATGCCTAACTTGAAAGAAACTTGAAGTGTTCACTGCCCTTGCAAACACAGTGTAACTGTTAGACGTGGTTATCATTGTGGCTGCAAAGATTTTTTGCGGCAGAACATTTGTGACAGAATCATCTTCACTTAAGATTTGAATTAGTTCGGCGCTGACTCTGCTGTCTGCCAAAGAAGCTGAACCGCGGCTCATGAGTAGAAAGGTTTCGCCTGTTCCCTTCAGTTTACTCAGGGCGTCTGTTTGTAAGTTGACATAGCTCACTACAGATACTACTGACACCAAGATAGCAACCAGCAGAGCAACAGCAAAAATGGCAACGGCTGTTCCCCCTTTTCTGGAAAGCATCTTAAAGCTCAAGGCGGACATTTTGGAGGCAAGATGCTCAGTGGCAAGTTGATGTGAGTTTTGTTTCGTAGGTTGTTAGAGGCTTCAGAAGTGGCCAAACGATCTAGGTTTTGAAGTGGATAAGCTTCACAAGCTCCGGCAAAGTTGCTTAGGGCTATTTTAAACTCTTTTTCGGTTAGCCAGCCTTTTCTATGTTTTTCGTCGAGAACTCCTAAGGCTTCTCCGATGTTCCGCAGGGAGACTGTTATTGTGAGTTCAACTGTTCGGCTTTGTCGAAGATTATGTTGGTTGTTTCGGTGCAGGCAAAAACATAACCAGCAGAGGCAACACAATAGCCAACTTTGGCACTTATGGAATATTCGTAGACGGAAAATACAAAAAGACACCATTACAGTCTAAACAACATATTTGCAGGCAAAAATGCAAACTCAAATTCAATAATGGCGTGCCTCCAAAGAAATCAATAGGCAATAGATGGAAACAGTATATCGTTGTCGGCACACGACATGGCTAAACCCGTGAATGAATGGCACAAACAATTTGTGCTAAAAGCAGCATACTGACGACAAACAATCAGATGTAAACAATACCTATGCCAGCCCATCGCTGATCCAAAGGATCACTAACGATTTCTTTATACTCATAATCTTTTTTAAGCTCAACCCAAAATTTGTGAACCTCACAGCCTTCCATTGGAAGGTGCTCGCAAATATCGTGTAGAGCAATTAATCCGCCTTTCCGTACAAGCGGACTGTACATCTCAAAATCTCTCTTAACACCTTCATACGTGTGATCACCATCTATAAAAAGAAAATCCAAAGCTTGTCCCTTCAAAAGCGACTTTACCTGAGACAAACTTAAGACTGAATGTGAGTTAGCTTTCACCAAATTTATCTGCTGATTGCCTCGTGCAAAACTCTTGAAAAAAGGAATTTTGAACAATGCGTCGTATCCGTATCCACCCCCGAATTTTCCTCCTGGCAAATCCAGACTGATTATCAGTGCGTTCAAATTTGCAACTTTACTGAATAGAAATAAAGTCCCACCCTTAGCGGTCCCGATTTCAAGCATCGTGCAAACGACTTTTTTGCTTAGAATTGAAAGTAAAGCTTCAATTTCCTCCTTAACCTGCAACGGCGCAATGGACCAACCGACGTACTTTAGGGGCTTCCGCCGAAAAAAACTGAAACATAGATCCACGTAATCGTGGAGGCTGCTACATTTTTTTGTTTGATTGCTCAGAAAGAAAGTCGTTATTTTTCCCTTAACACTGTAAAGACGCAGTCTGCGGCAAAGGAACTCAATCAATGGTGGGGGAATTTGGATTTTCACTTTTGCAACCTTGCCACATATTCATGCAAGATTGATTTTCTTGAATTTTTGCAAATGGAGATTTTTTGAATAATTCTTATTAATCCGAGGCTGCCGTGATTGCTAAGAATTAAGTTCTGTGAGCTACTATCGCAAAGTATTGGTACATGACCACGTTGGAAGTGGCTTTCAACTCTACATGTATAAACATGTTTGGATTAGGGTCTGCCAAGATTTCATTCGCCTGTTTGTTTCGACTTATCGAATTTGAAATTGAGAGGTAGATGCTGTCTATGAAGTACGGTTTTAGGGAGAGTTTGCCTAATGAGAACTTTAAGAAAGAACCGAAGAGCCTTCTGATGAATTCTAAACTCGTTGTCTTTCTCCCTCCATAGGCATGTCTGATTCTGAAACTGTGTGATTTCAAAAAGATGAGAAGTGGACCCAAGTAATACTCGTTAATGTGATAAGGGTTCAAGGGCTTTGGCAGAAAGGGAGAAACAAAAAGTTTGTTTGGAGTTGTTAAAATCAAGATGCCTCCTTGTTTTAGGCAAAACTCGATGTTTTTGAGAAAAACTTCCTGGTCTCTTATGTGCTCTATAGTCTCGATAGACATGACTGAGTCGAAACATCGTTCCCTAAAGGGCAGATGGGCGGCGTCTGCGCACACACATGAGGCATTGTACACGATTTTTCCGTATTTGAGGAGGTCTTTATCTACATCGGCGCTTATGACCCAATTTACGGCATTGCCTCTTCTTAAAATGCTTGATCCATAGCACGAACCAGCTGCGCAATCTAAGACTACTCCACGTGCATGTTTTGAGGATAGAGTGTAACGTGAGATGTGCTCACTAACTACCTCATTGTTATAGTATCCCAGTAGGATAATTTCTGGAAACTTGGTATTGGGATCTATGTGTTTTACAAGTATCTTTTGAGTCAGATTACTTAGACTAATCATTTTTAGTCGATTAATCGGCGTTCATGAATATGCAATCGTCTTGTTTAATATATCCTTCAGATGGCTTATTATAATTCTATGGGTTTCTTCAATGGTTTTGTTGGCTGTCTCCACGTAAAGAAATGAAAAGGAGCGTTTTGAAGCAGATAATAGGACTGTACGTTGCATTTGAAGATAATCGGTTTTCTCAGTTAAGCTCGACCTTTGACTCCAACGTGTCTCCAACACGCCATTGGAAGCATCTAAAAAAATTGTCTGCATAGGACCACCTAATTGCAACAGCCTCTGCATAAATTTTACCGCTGGAGAGACCGCTTTAAATGGTAAACCTAGAATTTTAGCCAAATAAAGGTAGTCGGCAATCGTGGCGGAAAGATATTCCTCTACAAGCACAATACGTCGCATCTTCAAAGGGATGTAGACCGACATTATGAAGCGGATGGATATGCTTAGCATATCAAGGGTAAGCCATAGCCTAAACAATCTCTTAAAAAGGCGCGGTTTATCTTCAATTAAAGCTCTTAGTGGATATGCATCCTTTCTCGTTCCAACAACTATTTTTGCCAAAACTTTTTCCAAAAGACATGCAAATATGTGCCCAGTTTTGATAAATGTGGTTTTAACTCTTAATCCCTTTACCGTCAGTGCAGAAGCAGATAGCTTTATCTGCGTTGATTTGCCACTTCCAACAGTACCGGCAAACACTATTATGCGTGGTTGTAACACAGCTAAGCCTTGCTGAAGATTAGAGAAAAGTTTGGAGGCGAAAATCTCCTTTTCAACATTATCAAACGAGTAACTATCGCCTCCGTCCCCCTTGGAAAATGGAAATAGATGCCCCTAAGTTGAAAGCGCTGGTATAGTGATGTATACAGCGTAGCTATTTCTTTCACTCTTACCTTATCGAATAACTTAGATAACTTCGGTCTGTAATAGAAACCTGACCCCTCGATAAGCTTAATCCAGCTTCTCTTACTTAGCATGGTTACATGTTCGCGCTTTTCATATTCAGTTTTGTTAAGGGGATTGGGCACGTTAACTATCAATAAACCATTGTTTTTAAGGACTCTGCGAATTTCTGACAAGGTGAAAGGCAGTCGTCTTAAGCGCAAATGTTCGAAAGTTGAAATAGAGATTGCCAAATCAAAAAAACCATCTTGGAATGGCAGACCTTCCTCTTCAACATCGACTCTACACAAATAGAGTTTGGCTCTACTTGGCGCGTGGGTGACCGCGTACTCAGAAATATCCACACCCCACGCCGATAGTCCCGTCTCTTTTAACATCTTAACAATATAGCCTTTTGCGCAACCTACGTCGAGCACTTTTTGGAGAGGAAAATTTACCTTTCTTTGCCGCTCTATAATTTGATTAATGGAAGTGACAAAGGGCATCAGTACTTGATACAGCTTCTTCTGGTCGTAGCCTGTTTCACTGTATTTCTCAAAGTAACTTCCATTGTAGATGCTGCGCATGTCTATCGCTTAAAGATCAAAAAGCAGCTAAGGTTTCTATGAGCTGCCGCTTGATTTGCTCGCCATCGAAGCGTTTAAGGATATGTCCTCTTAACTCGATGCCTATACTCGTTAACTGTTCTTTTGATAAAGTAAAGAACCCTTTCAATGCAGTCTACTATTTTAGTAATATCTTCTAGGTGTGAAAAGCATATTCTCGGCATACATCTCTTGAACCATTTAAGGCACGCCGAGTTCTTCGCCAAGATATGCCAGATTATTCATATAAACAGACAGCATTATTCTTGTCTAGAAGTCACTAAGCCCCTCAAGAAGCCGTAAATGGTCCAAGGTAGTGCAATAATGCATAGAACAAAAGCCGCAAGTGAAAAACTTGTAGTTATGTAGTCGCCTATGAATTCGAATTGCCCATGCAACAGGATTCAACAGTAAAAGAGGAATAGCAAACAGCATATAGGGAGTAGCTAAGAAAATCAAGCCAAGTAACGGAATTAATCGTTGTCCAATCTCCAATATCCTTTGATACAAATCGAGAGTTTTTAAGTACCCTCTTCTTCGCCAGATTACTGCGTATGCTGAATTTGCTTCATACATTTTACGTAAACTTCTGGAGAGTCCATGCCGCTCCTTCCAACCATCCCAATGCTCAACAGGGACATTGATGTAAAGAATCCCGTAGTTTGCATGTCTAAGTCTAGCGGACATGTCAAAATCCTCCATAAAAGTTCGATGATGCTTGTCGTCAAAAAGACCAACGTCTTCAAAAATCCTCTTTCTAAAAAGATCACATTTATCAAAGATACCATGTTTATTAAGTTCTTTATAATGAGACATTTTAGGCACCTTTTCGTGCATCCACGATGTACGAACTTTTTCCCATATGGAGTATGAATTGAAGACATTGTCGGGTATAAAAGTAGGTGATGAAACGACCGCAATAGTGTCGTCAGAAAGAAGTTCAGAAACCATAGTAGATAACCATTTCTTAGATGTAAGTATGCAATCTTGGTGAAGAATCAAAATCAAGTAGAACTTGGCAGTTCTTATTCCATCGTTTATGGATGTTGCTAAACCCATATTCCTGCTGTGCTTAATCACTTTAGAACATAGACGTTCAGCTGTGTTAGGAGTTGAATCCTTAGAGCCGTCGTCTACCACTATTATTTCTAATGGGTCTTCGTAGTCTTGTTCTAAAACAGAGGTAATACACATCTCAAGAGTACTCTCCCCGTTATAAGCCGGAATAATAACAGATACTCCAGGCTTTTCATTATATTTCATTAATCATGCACAATTCTATAACATATACTTGAGTAGCATGAATCTTAATCTATTTACACGGCGATACGTCTAATTATTAATACCGAGACATTTCCAGACGCAATTATGTATACTCTATGTCCAATGCTATGTCCCTACAGTTCGTTACTATAACAAAAGATGCACATATCCCAATTAGGACCTCTAACGCAGCAACCATACGTTGCCTCATCTTTCAAGAGAAAAGCATTCACTGGAACTTACCAAGCATTGAAGATGTCGACTAGCTGACTTTTGATGATGTTTATGTCAAATCTTCTAAGGATACTCTTCCTTAAACCTGTTCCAAAGTGAATGAGTTGCTCCGTAGATAACGATAACACTTCTTCCATTTTATCCACGAGTTCATCCACATTGTGTGGTGTGAACATCATCTTTTCGGCGTAGGTTCTCTGAACTATTTCAGGTACACCGCCAACTCTTGACGCTATAGGTATCGTCTCAGCTAGCATGGCTTCTATAACCGCATATGGTAGAGGTTCCTCCCAAATGGATGGGAATAGAAGCGCAAGGCTTGTTGAATGTATATTCAAAATATCTTTGTAACTAAGCTGCCCAAGTAATTTGTATGCCCCATCAAACTTTCTGTTTAACTCTCCAATAATTGCTCTGCCTGTATCTTCAAAGTCTCTTGTAAGCAGGAACCTTACATTAGGGTCTTGCTTTAAGAGACAATAAGAGGCGTTTAGAAATGCGTACAAGCCTTTGATGTAGCTGTCGCCGCCCAGATACAGCAAAGATGGCTTGTTTAAACGCTTCTTCTCAACTAAGGGTAGTTTAGGTAAGGGATTGTAGATAACGCTTAACCGGTTCATTAGCTCTGGCGCAGCCGACTCTATGATTTCACGTTGCCTCTTTGAGACACAAACGATTTCATCCGCCTTGCTGAGCCACTGTTCGCAAAGCCTGTTCGAAAAAGTCACTAACGAGCAAATACCTGCTCTCTGTGCACCTTTATTCGCCAAAAGTTCGTGTCGTAAGCTTACTTTCATATCGCTAAATAAACTGGTATTATATTTTTGCTCATAGCGAGAATATATGGTTGCACAATAAGATAGTGGTTGGTAGTCATGCAAGTGAACAACAACTTTTTTTCCATACTTTTTCGCTAAAGGGATTACTGGATAGGCTAATCTGGGAATATAAACTACATCGCTTTTTTTGATAAGCTCACCAAATTGATTGAGCTGTGGTCCATGCATGGTCAGCCATAAGCGAAGTTTAGAGGGCACATCCAAAAGCGGAGAATAGACCCATTTTACATTCTTCAAGTTTGCCATGTTCTTTGCGCCGGTCACAATCGTTAGATTGAATCCTTCGTTAGCTAGCAACTCAAGTATTAAGCTGGTAGCCCGTTCTGCGCCGCCAAGAGGTTTACGTTCAAGAAAAACGAGGATTGAACTCATTGAACAGTCTCAGAAGAACTCAACAGAATAGTATGTTCAAAATGAGTGCGCAATCTGATGGAAGGGGACACTATTAACCACTAATAAACGCGTCAAGTCTTAGAACTCTTGCAGATTGCACCGATACGGCTGAATACTATTATAGGTTTCTGTTTTACGCTGTCGGCAAAATCAAGGAAAGCATCATTGGACGTAGCATCATCTGAGAGTAACAACCCTCCGACCCTTAGATAGGGCCATACAATTTTGTATTCGCTCATCATAGTTTTGTAACTATGGCGTGAATCGTGAAAGAATATATCGACTTTTCTTATCTCGCGCAATAACTTGGGCAAAACTTTAGTGCTCTCACCCAAAAGCAGGGTCCATCTATACTTTAGTTCTTCTGGAATTGCCCAACCTAACTTCTTATTTAATGGCACAGTCACCCCTTCCCTATAGTGTAGATCAATGGAATACAATTTTCCCCAATTGTTCTGATCCATGTCCTTGAGAATGAAAGACGAAGATATACCCTTCGCGACCCCAGTTTCAATAACAATCTCTGCCCGCAGAATTCGTGTTAACGAGTAAAGCAACATGCCAGATTCAGTATCTATAGAACCTGTTCCTTCAAGCTGTTTGACGCAGTACTCCATATGTCGCAAAAAGTCTGAACTCTCCAACTCCGCCGTCAGCCTATCTGCGTTTGATTTCACGAGTACGGCTATGCTTTTATCAAAAGGAATTAAATATTTATTGTATTCACTAAGCCTTAACTTATGCCTTTTCGATTCCCATACTTCTACGGTCCTAAATACTGCTCGAGATATTAGATAGGGATGACGCAGATAGCGCAAGATTCGCAGATTACGCGTCATATCCAACTTAACCAATTGACTGAAGGCATTTTAAGTTCCTTAATCTTATGCTCTCACCTGTTAGAATAAACCCATCAATTATCAAAGTAACTTGTAGCACAATAGTATATTCTAAGCGGCAATCATATTGCGGTTTATCCTTCTCATAATGTTTTTTACAATAATCGTCAAATAACATTAGAAATTCAAATCAGATTTCAAGCAGGAGCATAAGTTTTTCTAGCGAAGACTCACTGCTTTTTCCTGTTGTATTAATGATGTATGCTTCAACTGTGTTAGCTAATTTTTCGTAAAGACTTTGCTGCTTGCGTAACATCGTAGCTGAAACATCACTTCTGCGTTTAAGAAGAGCACTGGTATCCGCTGTAACATAAACTCTCGCGTAGCTTTTCAGGGCTAACCTTTGGAAGAATCTTGAAGAGAGTTTACCCAAGTAGGATTCGTCCCGTGTAACAATTGCAACCCAAACTATGAAATCCACGAAGCATCTTTCGCCAATAACACAAAATCCCAAAAACCTCGGAAATACAAACTTGAAGAGTACTATGGGAATAACCGATGAGAACTCTAGGACCTGCCAGAACCCCTTCATGGAAGAGGGAACGCTGATGTTGTAGTAAGGATTATCTGTGCCTTCAAAAACCCTAAACTTGGAGAGAAAAAATGCAATGCTCGAGGCAAACGTATGAGTGCCTCTCATCCAAGAAAGTTTAACCCTTAAACCCTTTGCCCTGAGTGCCTCAAATAAAGCTTGGGCTAACGTAGACTTACCCGACCCATCAGGTCCAAAAAAGAGGATCATATAATTGGGTTTCTTTAAAGAAAAATCTTTTCTAAGAACTCTACGCATATCTGGTGCCGCCACGAAGTGTTTATCTCTATAAGCGGTACAAAAATTTCTTGAACTTCCTTAGCACATTTTTGTCCAAATCTCAAGACAAACTATCAGGCTAATAAGTGGTTCTTGTAAATTTTGACACTATCAATTTACCTGTGCGACGCTTACACAAAGTTTGTAGAATGTTGATGCTTGTTTCTCTTGTTAGTTTATCGTTGTAAAACTTTTGTAGCAGTAATGTAAACCATGAAACTGCAGGAATACTGTAGGGGGTGTTTAATATGCCCTTCTCAATTTCCTGATTGAGAATTTGAGCAAACCTAACGGCTTGTTCACAGTTAAGCTCTTCAGCTAGTCTAAAACTTCTTCTTGATGACCACTTCTTAACAATGAATAGGTCATTTAACGTGTAAATTTTCTCTTTATAGACGGCGTGTGCTGCAGCAACTAATGCTTCAGCGTAACTCTCGAGTGATATAATCTCTAAACCTTCAAACTCTACTTGCCTAATGTGTTCTAGGAGGGCTTGACCGTTTAAATAGGCGACAGCGCCGACGGTTGGATACGTATACAGGTCAATTGCCGACGACCCTCTGACAAGCTCAAAACAGTAGGGTTCTTTGACAGTGATTACGTAGCCTATCTTCGCTATTTTCTTGACGATCTTTCTAGCCTCTTCAGATTTGGTAAGTATGTCTATATCTGCGGGAACGTATCTGATCGGTTTGGTGAGCTTAAAGAATGCAAAGTCAAATCCCTTTAAAATCTCAGAGATTGTTCTAACAGTTTCAACTTTTCTTCGTAAAGTCTCTTCCTGTGCGCCTCTTAACGGGCCACAAATATCCAGTGTTCTAAGTAGCTCAAGCAACACTTTGTTTTTAGCTGCTAAGTCTATGAGAGAGTCAATGATCGAAGATTCGAGTTTAACATTTTCTCCCTCCAAGATTTTGATTAGCATAGGTGTAAGGGCGCTCGTCATGTCTTAGTGAGGCTCCTGTTCTATCTATGAACTTTGCTTCGCTTGCTGATAGCCATCAATGTGTAGAAAGTGCATTCAAAAGGGGAGAGTAAACCCACTTAACATTTCGATTCTCGATCTCCTTTCTGCCCGTCGCCACAATTAGCTTAAGCCCTTTTCCATCATAATAGCAACATGAGTATTAGGCTCGTATTCCAGTCCGCGCCACCAAAAGTTTTCTTTTCGAGTAAAAAACTGAGATTGCTCCCCTTTCCTAGTCCTTTGTGGAATTCTCATCTGTTATACATTCAAGGATTAAGTGACGCCCAGAGGAATAGACGATGTATGCTTGGAAGTTCCCCATTATCATCGGGTTCACATCCGATGTCTTGATTATATAAAGCGTTATTGGTGGATAAGCAAATTCCCATGGTTGAAACTCTCCAGATTCGATACCGCTGAGTTTATAGCGAATTGTCTGGTACGATTGATCTTGTTTAAAATATATGCCTTTGACGGTCGCTGATATACCTAGGTATATGTCGTTATCATTGTAGATGTAACAGTCTTGTGGAAGGAAACCACTTATCGTATCAGCTTCCATGTTACTTGTGTAGGTCCAGTGATTTG
Source organism: uncultured Candidatus Bathyarchaeia archaeon (assembly GCA_964632845.1). Lineage (GTDB taxonomy): Archaea > Thermoproteota > Bathyarchaeia > Bathyarchaeales > Bathycorpusculaceae > JAOZHU01. The sequence continues at coordinate 35,164 of CAZWDU010000007.1, forward strand.
CCCCCCATGCTTGTTGCTCAAAAGGAGCCCAATCTGGAGAACTTGTTCCAATGCCCATAAACGTGACCAACAGAATCATTATGCTGATGAATATTGCTATATGTTTCTGCCTGATCAACAGTGCGCCAACTACCGCTGAGGGCGCAATCAACAATAGATATGCTGGAACATTTATGTAACGCTCTAGTGAAGCACCTGGAGAGGTAGTAACGCATATGAAAGCTACTGCTATAAGGAACAATCCCATAAGAGAGGCTGCCATTATCCAAGAATTGATTCTTTTACTAGTAGACGGTGCCTTTTTCCTGCTTTGCAGCGCAAAAATCATATGAGCTACAACATATGCTACCGATAACGCAACAGGCACGGCAAATGCAAACGCATAGACTTCTAGACCGGCAGCGTAGTATTGAGGCGTATAAACAGACTGTTCGGTGGGAAATGATATGGCAGAAATGGACAAATAAAGCATACGTAAGGGTCCAACAATGCTTTTGAGTATAACGCTGTTAAATACCCAATAAGTAACCGATAAAATGCCAATCAATGCGAATACGCGCGCTGGGGTAATTAGTTCCGGGTTCACGTTAAAGTTTCGCTTTGAAGTCGTGATAAAACGCAAGATAACAAATCCCCCAACAAAGCACAACATAACTATAATTCCTGTCGGATGAAGACACATTGCCGTAACAGCAAGAAGAAGTATCGCTACAGGCGTAGCATGCCGATGTATTGAAACATGCGTCAATAGCAAGAGGATCAATAAAGATCCAAGAGCCAGACTGGTACCAGCTTCTGTCAAAGCAGCTACCGATAACCGCGGTGTTGAAAGAAAAATGAAAACCGCAAGGGATGATGCTATGCAATCGCCAGTCAATCTCATCAGAATCGAGTAAGCCGAAAGGGCCATCATAATGCCTACTGATGCTGGAAGCAACAAATAAGGTAGAGACAAACTGCAACCGGTAACTGACGAGATAGAAGCGATGAGCATGGAAAATAAAGGGATAACGGAATAATATCCACCTGACATTGCAGTAGTCATCAAAATATTTCCACTCTCTGAGATAAAATATGCACCAAGCCAACCTCTCGGTTGGTCAGAGCTAAATATCACGAGTTTGTTTTCCGCTATCGGCATAGATGAATTAATGACAGCCAATATAACGAGTGTGAATATGATTGTAAATTTAAGAGGGCGGTCGTTGTGAATCAGAAGTAATAGCATTGAAGATGTGAATACAAAAGCTTCAAGAACGAAATAAACCCAAGGTCTAGTGCCGGTATAGATCGAGTAAACAGAGATAAGCAAAATAGAGGATAGCAAAAGATAGTGAACAAACAGAATAAAGCTCGAAAATCCAGATAATCTCTTAATCCACTGTTGCTTTGTGCCTTCTGATTTGACTAGGCAGAATAGGACTACTACAAAAATTAAGACTGCTGATATAACTAAAATTTCATTGAAGCTAAGAATCATGAAAATGGCTCGGACCTAAGGAAACAACTAAACTAACTGCAATTAAGACAACAATGGACATAAAAATTCACGTCATTAAACTTCCCTGCGGGTTATTTATGTGAAGATATCCCAGCCTGCTCCAACATGTGGACTGAAGATAAACCGATGTCCTTTCAAACCCGGGCATAGTTACAAACCGTAAATTTGAGGAGAAGGAGAGTTTATTTGCATATTGCGTGCGCTAGTTTCCATCTTTCAAAGTCACTTTTGCCATGCAGTCGTAAGTATAACGACGGGTACGGGGAAAACTCCAGAATTCAAGGTAACGGAAAGGGCAGAATTCTACATTGTAGTGTCGCCTTTCTATTTCATTAATTGTTCTTTTAACACCCTCTGCGCTTCCATAATCATCAAACAACACAACGGTTCTCGGGTGCATAAGAAGCCGAGCGTTTTCCCAATCGCTTTTGACTACATCATAGGAGTGTCCGCCGTCAATGTAAATGAAATCCATCTTCAGCAAGATTCCCAAGTGCTGGGGTAAAGTTTCACGGCTGTCGCCTTCGAATAAGTGTATTGCCGCTCCAGTTCCTTTCAGCATCTTTTTTAGCTCATTATCAAAATGAAGATTAAAACCATAATACTCAACTTTATCATGTACGCCTTTTTTAGTAGTTTCGATAATTCTCTTAGCGCCTGCTCCACAATCTACACCAATTTCCATTACTCTACAAGGACTTGGGTTCATTTTCTGAATTAGCGACGAAATAATGCGGTATCTTGGGTGAAATTGATTTCTAAGTTTTATGTTAAATATCAGTGGAAAACGGTTTATGATGACAATTTTTCGAGAACCTGCCTTTATCATTTCAAACCCTGCGCGCTAGAAGCTATCGATTTAAGAAAGAGCAGCAGCTCATTTGATGTGCATTCCCAAGAGAATTTTTGCTGCAATAATTTAGCGAAGTTAATTGTTTTCTTTTCTAATTCCATGCGAAGCGAATTATCTTTCTGCAATAGCTTTACTATAGTGTCAGCAAATTCATCATAATCGCCTTTCCTAACATAAAAAATGGCAGGGCAGTGACCGTAAATTTCCAAGGTGGAAGGTAACTCATAGGTTATGACCGTGCACCCTGTAGATAAAGCCTCAGATATAGTGAAGCAGAAGCCTTCATTATGGCTAGGTAACACTAAAACCTTGGAACGGGACAGCAACGAAATTTTGTCTTCGTCTTTGATTACTCCGCCGAGGGTTACATTATCCTGTAACGTGTACCGTTCTATCAATTGTCTTATCTTTTGTATGTAATAAGGTAGACCTGCACCGATTATGAGTAGCTTGGCTTTAGGCTTTTTTTTAACCACTGTTTTCCAAATTTTGATCATGTCTAATATGCCCTTATCTGGGCTTAGTCTTCCAACATAGACGGAGTCATACTTTTTTGTTTTCTTTACGTTACCCATGAATTTGCTGTTCGATAACCAGGGAATTTCAATGCCGTTATGAATCACTTTAACCTGTTTAATTCCTATTTTAGATAATTGTTCACGCGTTGCGTTAGATACTGCTACTATACGCCTTGACTTCGAGAGGATTTTCTGGTTAATACTGGCTGTGAGCGCGAAAAAAAGGGCATCACTTCCCTTGAACCCTTCATGAAGTCGAAATTCGTATTGTTTAATAAACCCCTCTTCCAACTCCGCCCCCGTTAGATGATGAACTATGGTAGCATATGGTATTTTCAAGATTTTTGAGGCTATGAACGCGGGCCATAGATTGAAAAAGTCGTGAGTGCTGCAAAGTACGACGTGACATTGTTGCCTATTGTGAAGCTCTACTGTTTTTAGAGGGGCATAAAGTAGCCAGAGCACTATTTCAATAGTCATCGGTAACTTGGCGAGTGGAAAGGAATTGATGCGATGGCATGTAACCGCTTTATCACGCCACATTTCCATGTGTTTTTCCATTACGGTTTTGCTGCCATACCTTGTCTTTCCCTGATTATGCAAAATGAGTTCTAAAGTTACGATATGAAAATGATTATTCATAGAAGTTCATTATTTGTGTTCTTTGTCTTTTAGACGTCTGCTAGCCAGTCGTTTGATTATGTACTTTTGAAACTCCGTTCCAGATACGAATATCCTGTCAAATTCTCTTCGGTCTCTCAAAATCTGTTTTGCAAGTTTTACGATATAACGTGGTCTGTAGTAGAATTTTACGTGAAAATCGTCGACTGCATTAACAATCTCTTCTGCAGAGAAGTTCGGATACTCCACAATGCATTCTTGGAGACCTTGTCCGTTCAAATATTGGTTATTTCTTAAGCACGCATGCTCTGAGCAGTAATTGTATAACTCTGTGCCAGGGAGTGGCATCGCAACATTACATTGCAAAAGGTCACAATCCAACTCCTTCGCAAGTGCAATTGTCTTCTCTATGCTCTTCTCCGTCTCTCCAGGTAATCCAATAATGAAGCAACCATATACCATTATGCCCACCTTGTGGCATTCGCGTGCAAATTGTTTCATTTTCTCTGGTGTGGTTCCTTTTTTAATATTATTAAGTATCATTTGGTCGCCTGACTCAAATCCAACTATAAGCAATCTGCAACCGGCATCTTTCATCTTCTTTAACGTATCATATTTCACATCTGCTCTAGCATTCGCCGACCATGTTACATCCATCGGTTTTATCAACTCGCAAATTTTCTTCACGTGGGCAAGATCAGCTGTAAATGTGTCATCTTCAAACAGGATTTCCTTAACTTGCGGCAACTCGTTCTTAACAAACTTCACTTCTGCAGCTACATTTTGAGGGGATCTAGAGCGATACTGCCTGCCCATGAACGTTTGTGGCCAAAGACAAAATGTACATGAATAAGGGCATCCTCTTCCCGTGTAGATGCTCACGTACGGGTGAAGTATTTGCGGCAATCTATACACCGAAATCTGGAGGTCCCTGTTGTAGATATTACTCACAAAAGGAAGGGCGTCCAACTCTTCTATAAAAGCCCTGTCAGGGTTATGAATTACCTTACCATTTGTTTTCCAGCTTAACCCCTTTATACTGATAGGCTCTTTTCCTTCAGCTAGTTCCGCTACAGTGTAATCGAATTCTTTTCGCGCTACAAAATCTACAGCGTTGGATACATTTAGCACGCTTTCTGGAAGGACGCTAACGTGAGGACCAGTGAATACTGTTTTGACATCCTTTTTCACTTCTTTAATCTTCTCAGCAACCATGAGATCATTCGTTACAGTCGGCGTAGTTGTATACAAAACCACTAAATCGTATTTGTCCACTATTTTAATCACGTCGTCAATTCCAGCACCTTCAGCTGGGCAATCAAAAACTCGCCCCTCTGTGAGTCCAGCTGCATAGCATAGCCAAACGGGATAGAACATGCCTTTCACTTTGCGTGTTGCTGGGAATCGGGTACCAGCACCATCATATCTATCGAACGATGGAGGATTCAAGAAAAGAGTTTTCATATACTATTCCTCTGAGAGCGAGATATTCCTGTTTTGATGCTTGGAAACCTAGGCACTAAATCGCCACGGTGGAATTATCCTATAAATAGTATCGCGTTTTTCGGGCAAGGCTTGTCTAATATTCAGTTTTATGTTTATCTAATCTGGTAGAGGTGCAAATTTAACTTGTTCAGAAAGACGTACCTTTCGTAATCTGCATTGCACCATTTTATTCTATCTCTTAGTTAACTACCTGCTCCATGTGACATCTTTAGTCCATAGGTTCCTCAGTGTAGCTGTAGCGAGATATGTCTGCTGTAACACCCATGTTCTATAGTTCTTAAACGGTAAGAGTAACAATCCTACTCCTATCAAAATCGAAGATGGAATAGACAGATAGAATGTGGCGCTCGCTATTAGAAGCACTACGCTGGCTACTAGTAGCCATGGATTAGCCACATGTAGCCACCAGTTAATCTTCCAGACTTTCTCAAATTCGGTATATTTGTATACTCCCCTTTTTTTGACGTATCTTTTTGTTTCTAGAAAGCTTAACAGTAAGTGCTGTGCTCTTCTTGTTTTCCTAAGAAGCCTATTTCCTCTTACAGGCTCACTTACACTCACATCGTCAATTTGAATAGCTCTATACCCCATTAAGGCTATAAAAGAGCCAAAAGCGCTGTCATCGCTTCCAAGAAAGCAAGGCAAGCCTGTTTCACGGAGAATTTCCGCTTTGATTACTAGAAAGGGACCGTTATGAACAGCTGTGCTGTGAACCTTTGACTCCGCCACTCGAAGGATATTGTAATAGTTCCGGTATGTGTCCTCAAGAAATGCATTTCCATTTTCCGCGTACGTTATGCAGGCCGTCACCGAGCCCACGCATGGGTCAGCTAAATATTCTATAGCCTTACTGACTGCTTCAGGCTTCCAATAAGCATCTGCATCTGTAAATATAACGGCTTCACTTGCTGGATTAACGTATTTCAAAGCAGTATTCAGAGCTTGAAGCTTTCCTCGGCGGGCGTCTTCCACAATAAGTTTCAATTCGCTCTCAGAATGTTTTTGAGCCCACGAATTTACTATCTGTTGAGTGCGGTCAATACTAGCCGAGTCGACTACCACAATTTCGAGTTTATCTTTTGAATAGTTCTGTTTGAGCAAGTCATCAAGTTTCTCTGCTATTAACTCTTCTTCGTTGTAAGTCGGTAGTATGATTGTGGCTTTTGGCTTGTAATTTCCATCGGTCTTTACCCTCCATGGTTTAGACAGCCATTTGTTTTTAGCGTAGAAATAATAGGATAGTGGCACTCCGAAATGTATTCCTAAAAGTGACAAAGCTACTATGAGATAGAGCATTTTCTTATTAATCTCAGTGGGTTAAAAGACGATGGGGGGCCTTCTTGTCTTCAGAGGCTACTGGGAGAAATTTCAAAAACCTGCCAGCGCTCTGTTCATAAAATGGAATATGCGTTCTACATCTAACACTATCGTCTGATAGACAGATTTAGGGATATTGAAGTGAGCCGCTTGCCTGTTTATGAATCTAACAATCTTTTGTTCAGGAAAGTCCTCTAATTTTTTCTTCAAAGCCCATTTTAGGATTAAATCCAAGTTAAACACTTTATTATCTCTGCGAAGCCTTTCAGAAATATAGCTTCTAAGCGCCCAGAACCGCCAGTAACTAAAACTTTTATTCATGCTGTCTAACAGTCGCAAATAACTGTAGAGACCTGTAGGGTTCTTCCCAACTTTCTATGTCAGCATAGAGAAGAAACTCAAGCTTCATTTTCTCGCCAATCTTTTCTGGAGTGAAAGTAAAGTTTTGCTGCCACGCTTCCTCATTTCTCAGCCTTACTATGCCAATTGCCGCTAAAGTCTCGTTGTCGAGCTTAACGCTGATATTATACCCCACTTCTTGATATTCATGGTTCACAATGCCGATGATAATTGTTCCATTTTCGCCAAGTGTCAAGTTTAGTGGGTAATCCGAAATTTTCCCATTTGGACCTAAAACGTAGAACTCAGTGAATCGCTCTCCAACCCTAGACATAGACACAAAATAAACTGTCAGACTTCCAGCCACCGCAACGAACGCCACAAACGCCATCAGCATAATCATATTTGCCCTGCTCATCTCTCGCCACCTGGGCAAATTAACCGAAACAGAAGGAACGAACTTCTCCTCAACTGCCAGACTCTTCCTCCTGTATGCGGTAGCTATTGACATGAACAAGATGAACACAAACAGCGATAAGAGAACTGGATAAAGCGTTATGCCCCAAGGCGTGTAGTTTAGGGCTAAGCCTAGCAAGGGCACAATTGATAGGCTGAGTCCTATGCTCAAAGCGGTTCTTTCAACGGCTCCGAGATCCTTCTTTTTTGGAAATAGAGCACATACTATCATGTAGCCTGGAAAAAAAAGGACAAGGGGCACTCCTATTAAGGTGCAGATAGGCGTGTCAGGGAAGAGGGCAACAGCAAAAATTTGCAGTAGTGATAAGCTATTTACGAGCATTAAATCGTTTTCTAGGTTAAGCTTTAAGCGCCTATGCCTCCGTGTTGTACATCAGTCCTTTCGTTGGACCGGAGAATTCGTTTTTCCATCCTCTTCAAAAGTAGGGCAACGGTAGCTACTGTCAATCCTTGCACTCCAACCAAGAATAGTATGCTTCCGAAGAGGAGCCAGTTAAACTCAAAAACTCCGACAAAGAAGTTGAGGTACAGAGCATAGCACACAACAACGGCAGCGGGAATCATCGCAGCTGCTGCTATGGCTGAGAAAAGGAAAATTGGGTTATACCTTCTGGCAAGGTCTACTATCGCTCGCAGTATCTGGAAGCCACTGCGCCAGGTGGAAAGGCGGGGTTTTCCGATTCTGTTTCTATAGTTTATTGGCACTTCGGTTACGCGGTGTTCAGTTGCCATTTGAGCCAGTATTTCCACTTCTGTTCTGAAATCTTTAGACTTCAACTCAAGCTTTCTGGCAACATCGGTTTTGAATAAGTACATTCCAGAACACACGTCTGAGAAGTCGCTTCCGAATAGAAGGTTGAAGGCTCCTGTGAGTACCGAGTTTCCAAATCTGTGGGCTAAGCTTATGTTTTCTCTGTTCCTGACGCCGACAACTTGTGAGTACTGCTCACCGTGATTCAATAACCGTTCAATATCCCTTGCGCAGTAAGTGTAGTCTCCATCCATTAGGAGCAAATAAGGCGTTTTCACGTAGTCTATCGCTGTTTTTACAGCTCCTGTTTTGCCGCCTCCATGTTGAAAGACTAAGTCAACCCCGTTCTTCACAGATATATCCACGCTTTGATCCTTTGAGTATCCGTCAACCACTAGAATGTTGTTGTAGCCCTCTCTTCTTAGCTCCTCAATCACTCGTCCTAGTGCTGCTTCCTCGTTCAACACGGGCAGAACAACAGTAACTTGGTCTTTAGCTACGGGCAAAACATACACTACTGTATTGCTTAAAATGTAATCATGTAGAGGACAAAATTTCCTAAGGCATGGGCAGTTATCGGCGCTATTAGGCTATCAGTGGCTATTGCTAGGCACCCAAACACGACGCCAGCGCCGTAGGCAACCAAAATTTCCAGCGGGTTCATCCAGCCAATGTGCATTAAACCGAACATTATGGATGAAATGCCTATAGCTTGCCATTTGGGTGCCACCTTCTCTAACGATCCTTGAAGTAAACCGCGGAAGAGTAGTTCTTCTACAACGCCAACCATGATGGCTGGCACGATTACAATGTAGGCAATCATTTGAACCAAGCTTACGCCCGCGAGAAGGGGCTGAGGTCTTAGAAGGATATATTCAATCAATCCTATAACTACTCCAATAGCTGCTCCCATGCATAGTTGCAAGCTAATGTGGCATTTGCCAGTGGCCAATCTCAAATCTCTAGCTGAAATTCCTCGGTAAACCAAGTAGAGTATTATGGTGACTAGAATTAACGTGTAGATTGTCGGGAGAAAAATGGGCATATCCAAGAAACCTAGTGGAAACGGCGATAAAACCACCCTTGTGACAAATACAAGTGCCACCGCTTCAATAGCCCCTCGTAGCCAGGTGTTGTTTCCGCTCAAAGAGACCGCCAAAACAGGAAGGCAAACCAAACCCACAATTGACAGCGCAAGTCCGTACACCGCGAATGTACTGTTTAATAATAGTTCCTCCAAAAGAACCATGAACGTCAAGACACCGAAAATGATTGAGGTTTTGCCCTTGCTCTCACATTTCTCGGATTTCCAAGTAAACACGCCTAATACGAATAGTACGCCGAGCGCAGTAAAGGTTATGGTAGAGGTAATGTGAAGCTCATAAGTGTAGCCAAATCTAGATAGTAAAGCTATGTATGCTGGAATGAATGCTAGGAGAACGGCTGCTGTTGAAAAAATAGTCTTTCTCAGCACTACGCGTGAAATAATGGAAACCAAATTAAACACGGGAAAAGTTTGAACTGTAAAATGCCCGTTTCTATCGGTTAGCTTAACAGGATATTATAGACTTTTAGGGCGACGATTATGAAGAAGAGTATCGATAGCAGTGCCGAAATTGGAAGCCAACTCTTTCTAAATTCTACCAAGCTTCTCCGTAATTTGCCGCATGCAGGGTCACTTACTTCTAGATAAAACAGTAAGCCAATAACCACTAAACTGAGCCAAAGCTGTGAAGCAACGACGGCTCCAGCGTACGCTTCTACAAGTACTGTTGTTCCAAGCATCGAAGAGCCTAGAACCGATGACCCTAGCACGGATGATGATCCTAAAACTGAAACACCGAGGGTTGTCGAAAGACCAAACGCTGGAGCTGCGACAGTAAGTGAACTTACTACTATCAAAACAACGAAAAGCACAAGTAGACTTGCTAAGCTGCGTTCCATGTAGCAAACCCTATCTGTAATTCCATATATTACGATTCACTTTATAAACTATTGTTCGATTTTCGACTATCCCATTGACTCCTTCAATAATTGCCTAACTTGACGAGGTTTTAGCCTGCTTCTTATGAGCGCCGCCAGTCACCAAAACCTTCATGGCTTCAGGCATGCGCGTGTTCCGTTTTCAAGGCCAAAGGTTGCATCTGTAAAGATGCCTTTCTTTTCTGTCTTTAGCCATTTTTTGGGTCGTCGTAAAAGAATAAGCGCTAGAGCATATAATGCGATGAATGATTGGAGGTACCAGTACGCGAAGACGAAGGGAAGCCACAGCAGGTTCTTCGCTCTTTTCGGTTTTGACACGTACATCAGGGCAAAGCCGCAAAGGAACAGTAAAAACGTAGTTGCTGAAATTGAGAAGTACATGAAAGCGCGCCATATAACGTCAAAAGGAAATGCTGCGAAAAAAGCGCCTGACCCCGCTAGATACGACAACAATGATGCCACTATGATGAAGGGACCAAAGAGTGTTGCCTCAGCGTCTAAGTTTTTCCTGTTGGGTTTAGCCATTAACCTGCCATATTTGAAAGCTACTTCCATGGTTCCTCTGAGCCAGCGAGTACGCTGCTTGAAGAGCATTTTCAGGTTTGAGGGGCTTTCTTGCCAAGCGCACACATCTCCACCGTATCGTATGTTGTAGCCGTTTTCAGTAAGCCGTGCAGAAAGCTCCATATCCTCGGAGAGCGCGTTTTCGTCGAAGCCTGCCAGTTGTTGCAATATGTGGCGTCTTATGAATTGGCAGCTTCCCTTGAAGTGGACGAACAAGTCTAGTGAGTCCTTGCCGCGTAGGTAAGCCTCGCACCAGACAGCTTCTTCATAGGAGATAAACTGGGTGAGCATGTTCTCCTGAGAATTAATTGATAATGTTCTGCCCTGAACAGCCCCCACGGCAGACTTCTCAAAATAGGCGGCTGCCTTCAGTAGTGCATCTTTTGCGGGAACGTTGTCTGCGTCGAAGATTGCGACAATTTCGCCTTTAGCGTGTTTGAGTCCGTAGTTTAAGGCGGATGGTTTGCCGTTAGACGTTAGTTGGTGCAGAACCTTAGCGTTGTTGTATGTTTTGGCAAAGTGGGTACAAACATCTATAGTGTGGTCTGTTGAGCCGTCTTCGACGATGATTATTTCGGTTTTATTTTGTGGATAGTTTAAATTGCCTATGGCTTGGAGGAGTCTGCGTATGACGTTTTCCTCGTTTTTGACTGGGATTATGATGGAAAAAGAAGGTAACGCTGTGCGTTTTGCCGAGTTTTGGTGGTGAGGAGACTGCTGTTTGCTTCGATGCAGGTTCTTGATGCCTGCGGCTAGTATGGGTACGTTGTAGAGTATCCATGTATATACTATGGCGATGATGCAGATTAAGGCTGGCTCGATGATGTTTAACATATTGTAAAGATAATTTTTCTTGGTGTGCTCAGCTTTTGTATGTTTGTCCGTTTAGTTTCATAGCTGTCCAGTACCGAGCGAAGTCCTCGTCGTTTGCCCAGTTTTTGGCAGTTTTGTTGCCCCATTGCTGGGCGAAGAGGCTGACTTTTTGGGCTAATGGGTGGCCGATTCTCCTGACGGCGCGCAGAAACTTGCTTTCGAGGTATTCTTCCAGCTTCCCTGCAATTGACATTATGCTTTTTGCTAAGGAGGGGCTGCGGATGCTGGTAGTAACTTTTATCGTTAAGTCGACAAGTGCTCTGTCAATTCTTTGCAAGGCTCTGAACCATACGCCGACGCGCATGGCTTTCCGTCGGAGTTTTATTAATTGGACTTTATCAAGGAAGCGGAATGTGTGATTCTGTGATGCAGTATCAGACACTATCTTACCTCTTGTTAAGTGTTTTTTGGCTATCAAGTCCTTATGACTAACACTTTTTATGCAATAAAAGCTCTATCTAATGTTCGAAATCCGAATATGCATAGTAATTCTTCATAAAACGCAGCTGCAACCCATTTCCAGCCCTAAACAGAAATCACGTACACGCAACCAACACCGCAAACACACTAAGAAAACGAGTTTGAAGAAAACGTCATAATTGAGAAAAACGTTTTTTGCCTGCTGATTGCAACGTTAGAACATTAACACGCTAAGTCATGAACGCTATAAATTCTGCGAGGCTTCTCGGTTGCAAAACGTAATTTGTCCTTCTTTGCTCTCCTATTGTTGAGTAAGGCTTTGGTCCGTAGTCGTGTCCTGGATACACTTCCACCGTGTCATCTAACTTTAACAGTTTGTTGAAGAGGCTGGCGTATAAGCTCTTGGAGTTGCCGCCTGGCAAGTCTGTTCTGCCACATTCGCCCACGAACAGCGTGTCGCCCGTCAGCAGCTTCGTGTTGTCCACCAGCAGGGATATGCTGTCGGGAGTGTGTCCCGGCGTGTGGATTACTTTGATTGGCACGTTGCCTACGCTTATAGTGTCGCCGTCGTCCACTTTGACGTCAGCGTTGATGCTTGACAGTTTGTGTGCAACGGTTTTTGCGTTGAAAATGGCAAGCAGTTCCGTGTTGCCAGCAGTGTGGTCAGAGTGCCCATGCGTGTTGACGACGTACTTCAGCGTTAACTGTTCAGTTTTGAGAACACGGATTATTTCGCCTGCATTAAAGCTTGAATCCACAACAGCCGCTTCCCGTGTAGTGTCGTCTGCTATTATGTACGAGAAATTGTCGCTGTGTTGTTGAATCTGCTTGAAGAGCATTAGTTGTCAACCACAAAGATGCCTGTTTCAACATTTAAAAATCTATCTAAAGCGTTTTGTTAGGAGTTCGCTTCAAAAGGTTTACTTATGCGGAATGGAATTAGAAAAAGACTGTAAACCTTAGAGTTGGTGTTGAATTTGAAGGTGCTGTTAGTAACAGGGTTACTTGCAGAGGACGCTGTGAAACGTTATGCACAGAACAGCAGTGTCCACACTGAAGTTTTAGCGTTAAAAGTTCCTGTTGCCGCATTGTTAACTCCCACGTACATTGCAAGCGCCCTTAAAAACCTGAACAACCACGACTTCGACATGATTTTGGTGCCAGGACTGGTTCGAGGCGACACAGCGGTTATAGCAGACGCTACGGGAGTTCCAACGTTTAAGGGTTCAAGATACGCTGCGGATTTGCCTACGGTGCTAGATGCTTTGGGGCAAATTGAGCTTTCAACCGTGACACCTGCCTGTGACCTGCTCGGCGAGGAGTTGCAGCGCAGGGCTTTGCAGGAGTTAGCTGCTGTGGAGAAAAATCGCAATGCTTTGCTGAAAAAGCGTTGTAACATGTTGGTTGGGGACTTAGCTGTGGGCAAGGATTTTCCCATGCGGGTTATGGCTGAAATCGTTGATGCTCCGTTGTTGCCGACGGAGGAGATTCAGCGTTTGGCGAGGTGTTACGTGGAGGCTGGAGCGGACATTGTTGATGTGGGCATGGTCGCAGGCGAATCCAGTCCAGCAGAGGCAAAACGTGCTGTTGATGCTGTTAAGCGCGTTGTGAACGTGCCTGTGAGCATTGACACGTTTGACCCGCGCGAGATTGAGGAGGCTGTTTCTGCTGGTGCCGATTTGGTGTTGAGCGTTGATGCTGGAAACGTTGAGGCAGTGGCGCCTTTTGTGTTTGATGTGGCGGTAGTGGTTGTTCCAACAAATCAGCGCAGGGGCTATTTCCCAAGCATAGTTGAGGAACGAGCAAGTTTCCTTGAGGATAACATAAAGAAAGCTAGAGAGTTGGGAATTGCCAAAGTTATAGGCGACTTGGTTCTTGAGCCAACGGATGTTTCTGGGTCGATGGTTGCTTTTCGTGAGTTTGCAGGCAGAAACCCCGCTGTTCCGCTTCTTGTTGGCGTGGGCAACGTTACGGAGTTGATGGACGCTGACTCCGTAGGCGTGAACGCTTTGCTTGCGCGGCTATCAGCAGAAGTAGGCGCAAGTATATTGTTGACAACTGAGAAAAGCTGTAAGACTCAAGGGAGCATCAGCGAAGTAGCTGTTGCTGCCAAGATGATGTTTCTGGCTAAAAAGCGTGCTTCTGTTCCTCAAGACTTGCACTTGGATCTTCTTTTACTGAAAGATAAAAGTAACCGAGAAGAGCCGTACAGCAAAGCTATGGAAGCAGAAGTCCAAGTCATAACAGCAACAGAAGAATCCAAACCAACTCTTTTTGATGCAACAGGACTTTTCAAAATTGCAGTTGACCGCAATAACGAAGCAATTGTTGCCATGCATTTCTCCGCGGTCCAAGCGGAAAAGCCCACAGCTATAATTAAAGGCAAGACTGCCGAAGCCATATACGCTAAAATTGTGGAAATGGGCTTGGTAACAAGGCTGGAACACGCTGCTTACTTGGGAAGCGAACTTGCAAAGGCTGAAATCGCCCTGCGAACAGGCAAGGAATACATCCAAGACAACCAACTATTCAAAAAACATTAAGCGGTTTTCAGGCTTAAGCTTTAACTAACAAACTGAACTAGCGCCCTTAGGTTCCCGATAGAAAAAGATGTAAGTTCTACCAGAATAGCGAAAACCAAGACATACCACAAGCAACAGACCAAAGAAAAAGTAACAAACAGTAACAACCCCCAATCAATTATTTTTCCAACGCTGTGGTGCGAGGGGTGGGACTTGAACGTTATGCTAAGTGGCAGTATTACCCGTAGCCCCCTCTTTTTCCATGTTTTCAGGTTATTCTCAAATTTTCTCTAACAATATGCCGATTTGAATTAGGTTGAAATCTGGAAGCAATTATGAAAAATTGATTTATACAGGAAAGTGGGAAAAACAGCAGAGCTGAAAAACATGGATTGGGAACAGTTAATTTCCGATTTCCTAAATCCGTCAAACACGTATCAATCACTAACAATAGACAGAGTCCTGCTGGCAATACTCGTGACTTTCGTGCTTAACCTCTTCATATTTTACATTTACCGCAAAACCTTCAAAGGCGTTGTCTATACTCGAGATTTCAACGTAGGCCTAGTTCTAACAGGCTTGGTAGTTACGTTAGTTGTGTTGCCAATAAGCTCCAACATTGCTCTGTCTCTCGGCATGGTCGGGGCCCTAAGCATCGTGCGCTTTCGCACAGCCATCAAAGACCCAAAAGACATAGTCTTCACATTCTGGTCTATAGCAGTAGGCATCATCTGCGGCGCAGGCTTATACATGGTAGCCATAGTTGGAGTCCCCGTGATTGCCCTTTTGCTGTTCGTGCTAGAACGCACAAGCTTCCGCGGTCCAGACCCATACCTATTAGTAGCCCACTACACAAGCGAGGCAGAAGCAGATATCCAGGCAGCCCTTCCAAAACACAAAATTCGGTCACGAACAGCAAATGCCGACGGCGTAGAACTAATGGTTGAAGTCAGAATGAACGCGAAAGAGGTGTCGAAAGTGGATGAACTGCTAAAAATCAAAGGCGTAAAAGACGCATCAATTGTAAGCTACAGCTCTGACGCAGCATAACGCGCAACCACATGTGCATTGAGAAAGGGCGCCTATTGAGAAAGTGTTGTATCAAAAAATGGCACTTAACGGGTGATAAAAAGACGAAAAACAAACTTCAAGCATCAGCCTTCATAGTCGTCATAGTTCTTCTAACTGGAGAACTATTGGCAGCCGCAGCCATCAACGACTGCTCTGCGTCTATTGTTACCCAGTCTGTAATCGCGCTGGAAACTGTGGGGGTAGCTGGTGAAGCTGCAGTTACCGTGGTTATTAACGAGTTAATGGCTGATAACGAAGCAACTATTCAGAGTCCCGATGGAACCTCCTCGGACTGGATTGAACTATTCAACAACGGCGACCATTCAGTAGACCTAAGTGGCATGTACCTCACTGACGACCTCACCAATCCCACTTGGCAGTTTCCCGTGGGGACAGTAATTGAAGCTTACAGCTATTTGCTAGTATGGGCAGATGGCGATTCTGGACAGGACGCGTTACATGCTGATTTCAAACTTAATGCAAACGGAGAAACCATAGCCCTTCTTGCAAGCGATGGCGAGACCGTGCTTGATTCCATTACTTTTGGCAAGCAAATCGAAGATGTCTCCTATGGTCGACTCCCCGATGGAAGTGCAAGCTGGAGCTACATGACAACTCCCAGCGCAGGTGAAGCAAACGCTGAAAACGCGCGAAGCACCCTGTCTACTCCTTGGCCAATTTGGCTATTCATCGCACTTACACTTACAGCCTGCATCGCGGTGCTTGTCAAAGACAAAATCCGAGCAAGGAGAAAACAATGATGGTTGGGGAGAAAGAACTCCACCTAAGACACGAGTTAAAATATCAAATTGACACGCTGCAATATCAGGTTCTGCAAAAAAAGCTAAGCGTCATTCTTAAACCTGACCCAAACATGGAAGGAAACAGCCGATACAACATCAGAAATCTTTACTTCGACGACTTCAGAGACACAGCACTTTGCGAGAAGCAGGCAGGAGTATCTAACCGAAAGAAATATCGGATGCGCATCTACAACCACAGCGATGCAGTCATCAAGTTTGAGCGAAAAAGCAAAATCAATCAATACACCCTCAAAGAAAGCACCAGAATTAACCGAGGAGAAGCCGACAAGATAATAGCCGAAAACTTTGACTTTCTAGCCAAGTCAGAAGACCACCTGTTAAGAGAATTCTATTTAGAAACTCGTTGCAACTTAATGCGCCCCGTAGTAATTGTAGAATACAACCGAGAAGCATACATCCACCCCATTGGCAATGTACGGATAACTTTCGATACTGAATTACGAACAGGACTTGGATCACTATCGTTTTTTGACTGGAACACAAGCACAATGGGCGTCTTAGGTCGACCAAATATAATCATGGAAATCAAGTACAACGAAGTGCTTCCACAGTACATCTGCGGGCTGTTTCCCGACACCATTCGACCGCGATTATCCATTGGGAAATTTGCCCTGTGTAGAACTCAACAAAAATGCCAAATGGGTAGCCCTGCAGGTGGAATCTCCCTGCACTAAGTATGGCAAACTTTACCAATAAACAGTTGTTGTAACACTAGAGATGGTAAAAGTAGTGTATTTGGTTCCAGGAGTATATGTTCCAGATAGGTACAGGCCGTCATTAGCTGTGCCAGTTGAACTGCCTCCATAGTAAACATTGTACGTGGAGCCTTTTGTGAGAGTGGCTGAAGAGAAAACTACTGACTGATATGCTTTTGTAGGCTTGAAGCTGAAGAGTACAGTTCCATCGCTGGTTTGAATATTAATTAAGGTTCCAGCCGACATTGATGACCTGAAATTCAGCAATATTGAATATTGAGTTGACGACGTTCCAGGCGCTTGTGCCATACCTGAGCTGCCTACTGCAAGCAGAAAGCCACCTGTTATTTTGAACGAAACATGATCCAAAGCGCCATTTGCATTGGATGTGGGGCCATTAACGATTACGTAGCCGTCAGTCATCACAATTGCACCGTTTACGTCGATGCCGTCTCCGGTGGCGTCAACTACAATGTAGCCGCCGTTGATGTAGAGATAACAGTTACCTGAATTTGTGAAGCCGCCTTGGTCCCTGCCGCCCCCTCGACCGGGTCCTTGAGTGAAGCCGGAGGCATCATTACCTCCCGCGCCATTTATGCCGTCATCGCTTGAGACAATATGGATGTTGCCGCCGTTAATTGTGATAATGACGCTTTCAATGCCTTCAAAGGATTTTGCAATGGTAATGTCACCGCCGTTAATTGTTAAAGAGGAGTCAGCGTGAAAGGCATCATCGCCGCTTGAAATGACAAAAGAACCGCCGTTAATTGTTACTTGTTCATTTGAGTTGATGGCGTCATCAGCAGAATTAACTGTGATGGTGCCGGCGTCAATAGTTATGCTAACATTTGCCTTGAGTCCCTTAGCGGATGTGCTTGAATAAATAACGCTGTTACTGCCTCCGCCTGAGGTTAGGCTGATTTCCCCACCACTTATGATTATATCGGTCTCGGCATCAACAGCGTCTCCATCAGATGTGATGTTTATTACGCCGTTTTCAACAGAAATGTAGCCCTTTGCCGAGTCGTCAGCATTATCGGATTTGAGGCCGTCACCGCCAACATTCAAAGTGACCGCGCCGCCTTTAACAACGAGATAGTCTTTACCGCGGATACCATCATCTACCGCATTTACAGTGATTGTTCCGCTTTTAATTATGAGGCCGTCTTTGCTTGCGATGCCATCATTGTAGTTTCCGTTAACGTTCAGTGAGCCACTGCCGAAAATTGTTAGGTCAGACTTGCTGAAAATAGCCGCGTTTGGTTCATCCTCTCCCGCTTCAAGAACGTACGAGGCACTGTCTGCTACATAATTGGCAGTGTTTTCTTCAAGGATGATAATAGCTTTTTTTGCGCTTAGGATATAAATAGGCGAACTCGTGGAACAGCGAATATTAACACCGTTCAAGATAAGGCGTATAGTTTCTTCATCATCTGTATCCACGGTTATTTGCCCATCAGTCAGGGAGCCGCTGATTCGGTATGTGCCTGCAGAGGTAATTGTTATTTTGCCGCCGTCAACAGTTGCAACACCCGACGCGTTAACGGTTATTGAATTTCCATTCAACGTTATATTGACAACTGAGGTGCTGTCCCAAACGTAATCTGCTGAGTCCTCATGGTCCTCGGCGTTTTCAGCGTACACACTGCTGGCTGTTGGTGAAGGAGTAGTCGATGTCCCATCAGTTCCAGCAGACCCACTACTGGGCGATGGTGAAGGCGAAGTACTTGGGGTAGGAGTTGGTGTTGAACTGGATGTTGGCGAAGGAGTAGACGAGTCCCCATCACTCCCACCAGATTCAATACCCAATAAATTCATGCTTGATATTGAATATGCTGTGACAGATACCAGTAGACAAACACATGCCAACACGATGATTAATCTTAGTTTGCCCATGTTTCATCCGTCGTTTGACGCATCGCAGGATATTAAAAGATTTTTCAGGATTGCACCTTAATTGTTGCCAAATTTTCTTATGTGCAAAGAAACAGGGGTCTAAGGTTTTATCGATTACTTCAGTAAGACAACAGGTGTATCTGCTCGTTTTTCGGCATAATTTCGTAAAACTTAACCAACGTAGACTGCCACTACAACGGGTTCAACCAACAAAGAAAACGTAAACATTACCCATTGAAGTCGCTTATGCAAAAACCCCGTATTTTTCAACATAGTGGTGCGGGGGGTGGGGTTCGAACCCACGAAGGCCTGCGCCAGAGGATCTTAAGTCCTCCCCCTTATCTTAGGCTACTGTGTCTGGCCGCCTATTTAGACCTGGCTCGGGTACCCCCGCCGCACCAGCCACTACTCTTCACGGGTTATTCACGTTTAAGTTTTTTGCATGCAATTGGGCGTTAAGCTGAATGGTGATGTTGTGGCTGAATTAAGGCTAGCAGTTGGATATAAACGCGAAAAGATAATTATGGTCTTTGGAGAAGTTGGAAAAGCAATTTGGGTATGGAAAGTAAGAAATAATGCTTCTGCGTAGTAAACTGTTCTCAAAGAGGATTTGGGCATGGATGAAGTCTTAGAGATGCTGGATAAAACTACGAAGAGGATTCAGCAGGTTTTTGAGGAAAGCAAGGAAACAGCGGCGAAGCAGACGGCGGCTTATGAGCAGGTGCTGGTTTCGAAGGAGGCTTCTGAAGCGCAGAAGGTTAGGGCTTTGGTTGGAAAAGCGTTTGAATTGGATCGTTTGGAGCGGCTGTCCTCTCAGTTAAGCTTGCTTTACACGTTGCAGATATTTGCTTTCAAGGTTAAAGTGTTAGAAATTGAGGTAGACAATGTCAACGAGCAGCTTGCGCGGTCAGGGATTCTGGAGAAGCATATGGAGATAGAGGGTATAAAGAAGAACATTGACGCATTGAAGATACTTGTTGAAGCTCAATATGAATCATTGAAGGAGATACGGGAAAAGCAAAATCAAGACTTGCGGTATATCTTCTAGTTTCTTCACCGCATTTTTCTTTCACTGAAAGCTAGGTCAAACGGTGCACTCTTTTTTTCTTTCTTTTGCTTGGCACTCGTCACACAGGTCAGAGGTTGGTCTCCTAGCACGTTTTTGGTCAATGTATAGGGGATACTGCCTGCAATTCTTGCACCAATGCCACCTGTCAGGTGGGGTTCCCTTAACATACTCTACAACTTTTTCCTTAATACACTCCACCACATAATCACTCTCCCCAAAATTAATTATGTCATTACTGATATTTTTTATTTTTCCTCTAATAGAGACCTTTGAGGTTGATTATGATTCTGGTATTTTATCAATTCTTCACTTTACAAACAGCCGAGGAGCGCGCGGAACTGAAATATTTTGATTGAAAATCAAGCGTAACAATCTTCGATTCTGAAAGAATAAATCTGATTAGAAGCATAAAATACATAAACGTTAACACAACACTATTCTCGTACATTGTACGTTTGCTACGCATCAGAAAGGAAGCAAAATGTTAATGGAAAGCCAAAAGGTATACACCTGTTTCGACTGTCCAGAGTTTAACAGTCTTAAAGGTTGCTGCAAGAGAGCTAACAAAAGTAAGCCCTGTATTAAGTACAAACCATTAACTTAAACCCATTATAGTTAAATGATGCAATTAAAGTTTCTTGATTAAGTTTTTCTACGCTCCAAAATTGTTCTTCAATAGATGAGCGTATTTGCGTTGTGAAATGGCCAAGTTTACAGTGTTTTAAAACATATTACATCTCTTGAAGTAAACAAGCAAACTTGTACATACAATAACTACTATGCTCACAGATGCAAGAACTATTGTTGTTGGGAAAGAGTTTGTTTGTTGCGCTTCTATTGAAGGCGTAGTTTGTTGTGGTTCCTTTGAAGGCGCTGACTTGTTAACTGTGAATGCTATTGAATTAGAAGAATTCTCGTAAATGAATTTGTTTGCCCAAAGTCCATGAAACTCTATGTTCCAGCCCTCACAAACAGTCTGAATAAACAAATTGTGTTCTCCGTCTGTAAGTTTAGTCAGAGTGTCATAGTGGCTAAATGGTTCTGATAAGGTACTGTTCACCTCAATTGAGCGATATAGTGTGTCATCTAAAATAATTCTAACAGATAACAAAATATTTCTTTTCTCTTCACTTCCTCCTTTAATTAGCCATGAATGCTCTGGCTTTGTTATTGTAAAGTTTAGAGGGGCCTCGCTAGAAGAGACTATTTCATTATCGCTTGGTAAATTTATCGAAATAATAGGGGAACTTGCCCAGCTCTGCTCACCAATAGGATTAGCAGTTGCCAAGTTAACAAACTGAAATCCAATCATTAATGAAACAAAGAGAGAGAATACAAGTGTTATTGCTAATGCTATTCTCTTCATATCAACACCAACTAAAGCTAGGTTATTTTTGTCTAAAAGGCTTTTTTATCAAGGAATCTTGACCAAACAAGCCTAAAACTCTCTTCTTTGGTCAAGTTTTCTTGACTAAGTGAAAAATGCAGTTAGTCAATTTTTTTTTGACCAAGTTTTCTATACTACCCAAAACAGGTCTTTAATGGTGTCATTAGAAAAACAGATTCAGGTTAGGACCAAGTTGGAAACCATTTTCTCTTCAATCTATGGTCTTAACTATAAAGAGGGAAATTAACTGTGTAGTTTCACCCAAATGTGGATAGCGTTTTTTTTATCTTTCCACTATGAAGGCTATTTTAACAACAGCCCGGTATTCAACAATCTTGTTGTTTTCCACTTTTGCAGTGCAACGCTTCACATGAAGTGATTTAATGTTCTTAATTGTCTTAGCTGTTTCCTTAACTGCATTGTCAGCTGCCTCTACCCAGCCCTTAGGTGAACTTCCTATCAACTCAACTATCTTTACAACTGGCACATAACCAACCTCTTCTGGTAATAATATAGTCTAAGGAGCTATTATCATTTGGGTTCAGAATGAAATAAACTTCCCTTTCTCTAAGTTTTCTAAACGACCCAAATTTGTTCTTTAATGGTCATTATTAGGTCAAACAGCACCTCAGGGGTCCACCTTAAACCTATAATGGAACTGAAAAACATGAAGATTAAATGTGTTAAGGTTGAGTGCCCAGTGTGTAAGGCTTCAGGTTCAATCCAGCTTTTCTTCAACAATAGCTTAGAATTGAGATATGATACGACTAGGTATTATTCTCATTTAGACAAAGTTTCTAGGAAGCCTCAGTTTACTTACTGTAAGCTGAATGACCTAGAGGCATTGAAAACTTTATTATTAAACAACGGCATTTCACTGAATACTGATGAGGCTAGGAATGGTCAAGTAGGTCAATGGTCAAATAGGAATATCCGTGACCAAAACCTCCAAGCATTAAGCTTTAAATTAAAAAATGGGTGGGCGGGTAGCTCAGTACGGATAGAGCATCACCCTCCTAAGGTGGGGGTCGTGGGTTCAAATCCCACCCCGCCCGCCACAAACAGATTTTACTGACCTAACAGTTTGCAAGATTATGCATGCCGTCACTCAGTGTATGCGCGTTTAGCTGTAAAATCTTTTAAAAATCCGAGCAACCGTTAAGGTCAGCCATAGTTGCCTCTCTTTTGTAGCTTCATTTTTCGTGTATGCCTTTTCGTTTGCGCCTTCAACATAGCTCATTCGCCACAAACCATCAGACAATTGGTTTTCGATAAACCAGTTCAGGGCTTTTCTAATGTCTAAGTCATCCTTTGAATAACCCATCAACGAAAGCGAGTCAAGCGAGGTCACCAGGTTAGACCACCAAAAGAAGAATCGTACCCAATAGCCTGCTGCTTTGTATGAAGTGTATGCATCTGGCTGGAAAAAGCGTGATTTGAGCAAATCTGCGGCTTTTCTAGCTTCCTTGTGCTCGCGGTATTTTCTGTGGGCGGCAAAAGCTCGGAGAACCATGTCTGT
Source organism: uncultured Candidatus Bathyarchaeia archaeon (assembly GCA_964632845.1). Lineage (GTDB taxonomy): Archaea > Thermoproteota > Bathyarchaeia > Bathyarchaeales > Bathycorpusculaceae > JAOZHU01. Next base: position 57,870 of record CAZWDU010000007.1, read on the forward strand.
ACAGTTATGGGAGAAGGGCTTTGATCTGTCAGGCTCCACAGGTTCTGCGTATTCGCTTGTTAGCTTATAGCCTGTTTGTCTATCAAATTTGTGAGTTAATATTGGAACTGCCCATCCGCCATCATCCTGCCTCATCGAAAGCAACCATCTAAAGCCTTTTTCTACACGCGGCTCATCCTCGTACCCTGCTCTGATGAGAAGAGCCAGCATCGCTCCAGTATAGTAAGGAGCATATTGGTTTGCAAGCATACCTCTGATGTCGCCTTGTTCAGTCTGGCATGAGAAAAGGAACTCAACTGCCTTTCTTGCAGCAGAATGCTCCTTCGCAAGCTCGTATTGCTTGACTAGCACTCTGAATGCCTTCCACGTCTGGACTAGCGGATAATGATGCTTCGGATAGCTCACTGTTTTTTTCCCGCTATACCTCCATGAGCCATCGGGTTGCTGCTTTCTAAAAATTTTCTGAACTTCGGGCAACTGCCATATATGATTTATCGGTACTACCTTTTCTTCAAGAAGATCACGTTTAGTGAAGTACACAATAGCTGCATTACCTGAAGAAAGCAACGTTGGTGTAGGGTCAAACTTGAGTTGTGCCAACCACTTCGTCAACAGCTTATCGCCCTCTTTCTTATGGCAAAGGGCGAGCTTTTATTGATTTGCCAAACGAGCCACCTAACTCGTGGAGTATTAGTCTAAAGAAGGCAGCGCGTCACATCACTGTTTAAATATTATCGTACGTACAGTTTTGGTTTATGGGATACCGCTCGCAAGTCAAGTCATCTAAAAGAAGTCGCGGCAGACAAAGGTCACCGCACGAAAAGAAGAAGACTAAAGGAAAGAAGCATCGTTCCAGCGGCAAATACCTGCTAGAAGAAAGCCCCGTTCCAAGTATGGCTGAGGTTGCGGAAAAAACTCTCAGTAGACTGCACAGCTTAGGAAATCAGATTTTTGCCGTTTTCCCCTTCAACGTGTACTTTGACGGTTGGCTTGTGAACCTAAAAGATGTTCTGATTACTTTTGAGTCAAGTTCCAACGTAAGCGCCGATGAACAGTTCACGCGAGAGTGCGCAAAAGTATTAGCGGATGTTGAGCACCAGCTTGAGGAAAGACGCCGCAAAGAAGTCTCTGTTGAGGAAGCCATCAAAAGCATTTCAGACCACAAAATCCTTCTTCAACTCAGCGAGGAAGAATACACTGCAAAAACAAGAGTGGTTGAAGGACAGAGAAACAGTGAACTTGCACGCTTGAAAAACAGCATTGAGGGTTTCAGGAAAGACCTAGCTGATTTGGCTATGGTTAAAGCGGGGCTTTTCAGAGCCATGTCAAAGAATGCTAAAGCGCAAAAAGAGGCAGAAATAACCCAAAAATTGAACGCTACACAAAATGAGCTTGAATCAGTCGTGCAAAACTCTGCTGTTGAACAGGAAAGCCTCCGAAAAGAGCATGAAACGAAAAAACAACTTGCCATTGAACAGATGGAGGAACTTCAGAAAAAAATCGAGGGCTCAGAGATTGACGCTTCTCTAGAGGATAGACGAGTTGCCTGCGAAGCCCTTGTCAACGCAGTTAATGCGCTTCTTCAAAGAATGCCCGCTTAAGCAGGGTGTCTACTCAACACGTACTTTGATGCCGCCTGTTTTTGGAGCAAGAAGATTGTAACGCGACAAGCAGAATTCTTTATAGTAAACACGAAAGAGAACAATTGTTATTACAAAAGATGGTGCGGGGGGATTTGAACCCCTAACACGCTGGTGATATCGCCAACCTCTGGTTATTCTACGCAGTCTCCTCCCTTTTTTGCTTCTGAACCTTATGAGCGTAAAATATTCGCGGATGTCTTTCCCTAAGCGAACGCGAGTTCTTGGCGTAAATACATGCTTAAATACTCTTTTCAACAAAGGCTTGATAAGAATAGCCCTTTATCGGTCTCCATGGCTGGTTATGAAAAAATGTCTGAAACAGTAAGCCTTAGCGAGCCGGCGAAAAAGAAAAGCATTATCAATACAAGCCACCTCTGCAAACAATACGGCGCAATAGCTGCGGTTGATGACGTTACCTTTTCTATTAATGAAGGAGAGATTTTTGGGATAATTGGACCCAACGGAGCAGGCAAAACCACTACTGTTGAATGTATATCGGGTCTCCGTGTTCCAGACTCTGGCTCAATATCCATTTACGGTCTAAGCCCCAAGGAGGATAGGGATGAACTAAGAAAATTCGTCGGCGTCCAGCTTCAGGAGAGCTCGCTACCTCCCCGTATAAAGGTTTTGGAAGCGTTGAATCTATTTGCCTCTTTTTACTCAGAGCCTCTTGATCCTCGGGAACTGCTAAAATCGCTCGGAATGACTGAAAAACGTAACGCTAAATTCAAGCAATTATCAGGGGGACAAAAGCAGCGGCTCTCAATTGCACTTGCCCTTGTTGGAAACCCCAAGATAGCCATTTTGGATGAGCTAACTACAGGTCTTGACCCTGATGCGCGACGAGAAGTTTGGGGGCTTATCGAGCGTATTAGGGATCGAGGTGTTACCGTGATACTTGTGACCCATTATATGGATGAGGCTGAAAGGCTCTGCGACCGAGTAGCCCTGATTAATCATGGAAAACTAGTCGCGCTTGATACGCCTGCCGCTCTCGCAGCCAGCGAAGGAGGAGTCGTACACATGCAGTTTGCGCCATCTCAACCAGTAGACGATGAAATCTTAGCTGCCCTGCCTGGGGTGACCTCTATCGAACATAGGGGAACAAGGGTTCTGGTTAGCGGATCTGGCGACATTACCACCCATATACTTTATGCGCTTCTTAAAGCAGACATAACTGTCAAGGATGTTCAAGTGAAAAGCGGTAATCTTGAGGACGCCTTTGTGAAACTCACACAAACAAACGATAAAACCCTAAAACCTCAGGAGGGACAGTAAAGATTACGATGGACGCCAGAACGAAAAAAACTCCTTCACCATTCTTGGAACTCATCAAAGTTCAAGGTAAACTTGCACTGAGGGAGCCCGCAGGCTTAGTGTTTGGGATCGGACTTCCGCTTATCCTGCTGATAATATTTGGCAACGTTCCAACTTTTAATGAGCCCGTTGATGGCAGCCCGTTCACACTTTTCGAACTATACATCCCAATTCTAATGGTCACAGTACTCATATTCTTAGGCTTGTTTGGGTTACCAATTCCAATAGTGCGTGACCGAGAGACAGGGTGGCTTAGGCGAATTTCCACCACACCTGTATCACCAAGCAAGTTATTGGCTGCACAGGTAACAATCAATCTTATTCTTGCCGCAGCAGGTTTCACCATACTCATAGCTGGAAGCACGTTAATTTTTGGCGTAAAAATTCCGTTTGACATCCTTGGATTTATTCTCTCCTTAGTGCTAGCAACGCTTGCAATGTTTTCTCTAGGACTGCTTGTCACAGCGGTTGCTCCCTCTCAGAGCACTGCCAACGGCATAACTATGGCTCTTCTATACCCACTCCTATTCTTCGCAGGAATCTACGTTCCCATTCAAGTCCTTCCAAGCGGTCTGCAAACAGCAGCCCTTTTCACTCCTGTCGGTGCAGCTGTGAATGCTCTTGATAGCTCAATGGCTGGATCGTTTCCATCGTTTGTGCCGTTGGTTGTGATGGCTACCTACGCCGTTATCTTTTGCTTCGTGGCCATTCGCTATTTCCGCTGGGAATGATGTACATCAAAAATAGCTAGTACGAATTTTCAGAAAGCATAAGCTATTTCGCATCTAAAATCGATGGGGTTTATACCATGCTGGTGCGGGGGGTGGGATTTGAACCCACGAACGCCTGCGCGACAGGGTCCTAAGCCCTGCTCCTTTGACCAGACTTGGAGACCCCCGCCGTCGCTTGCAGGGAGACTTGGAAAAATAGTGGCATGCTTTAATATTTATTACCCAAGTTATACCTAGGTATCAGTTAAAGATATTTTCCCAGTCGCCCATGCTCAAATTACCCTATCTTTGCGCTCCAGATTCATATTCTTTACCCTTTTGCTGCTGTCGCTTTCCCACGTTTTAATTGAACCCAATTAAACGTAGCGTTCCTCAGCTTCCCATGCTTAAAGAAGCGTTCTGCTTAGGGCTTTGCACGTTCCCGATTCATGCTGAAATTTAATTTCACACTGCTTAAAATTAAATTTTATACTGAAACACAACAAAAAATGATTCAAAACAATGGATTCGCGCTACTTTTACCGATATAATTTAGCTAGCCAAAAGGCTAATATTGTTCGAGACACAAAGAAATTTGTAGTGATTTTCTATGGCAGCAAAATATCAAGTATACAAAGATGTTGCTGGCAAGTTTAGATTTCGACTTAGAGCGGAGAATAACAAGATAGTTGCGGTAAGTGAGGCATACGAGCGATATGCAGGATGCATGAATGGAGTAAAAAGTGTGCAGGCTAACTGCAATGCGGAAATCGAAGACATGACTGTGGAAGGAAAAAGAATACCTAACCCGAAATACCAGGTTTTTTATGATAAAACGTGCGGCTACAGATTCCACTTGAATGCTAGTAACGGCGAGATTATCGCTAAAAGTGAAGGATACACAACCAAAGAAGGCTGCTTGAATGGCATTAACGCAGTGCAGGCAAGTTGTAACGCTGAAATTGAAGACCTAACTGCAACTCAAAAACCAGCCACTGAAGAACCTCTGATAGAAGCCGCAGTAGCCGCAACTGAAATGGTAGTTGCGCCTCCAAAGGGAATCAAACTGGAATTATATGATCTGCCAGATACAGCAACAAAAGGCGAAATAGTACATTTCAAAGGGAAACTCAGCGAGAACGGTAGAGGAGTACCAAGTGTTTACATTACGATCCGCGAGCATGATCGGTCATTCCTTTTTGACGAGATTTTAGGGCATGGATACACAAAAGAAGATGGTTCTTTCGATATCGGCTGGAAAGCAAGGTCTTTTGATTTCTGGGATAACACGGGTGAAATCTACTCACAATACGACAGAGACCAGAAACCTAAACACATAAGAAGCGAATTCCAAACAATTATCATAAAATAAACCATTTTTCTCAAAAACCCCTTTTTTTAATTTCAAACATCCAGGTGTCACAGAAAGCACGCAATATAAGAGAGTTGAAATCATTTTATAAGCAACTGAACATCAGTTTTCTGGCGCACGAGCTTAGGACAAATTGGTAAGATTCCAGCTTCAAGCGCATCCTGTACGTCGCCATAATTTAATTCGCATATTTCATTCACTGCTAAGCCTGACTGAAGCATACACAAAATTATAGCCTTGTCACGGTAAGTTGACGCTGCATCTACGAACTGCTTAATCTGCCCAATTTTCCATTCATGCTTGCCATTATCTTTCTTCTCAATCACTTAGGTACTATTTATTTAACACTCCCACCGAACGCGGCAAGAGCCAATTGACCGCAAGCATTTTATTGACTAGAAGCAGTTCTTTCACGATAACAACGCATATGCGCCTTCGTAGCCTAGCCCGGTGGGGCGTTACCTTGGTAAGGTAATGGTCGCGGGTCCAAATCCCGCCGAAGGCTCCACTTCTATGGAATGAGCTGTTTTGCTGTCCTGAATGCCGAAGAAAGATTTGGATTAATCAAGTCACTACTTGCGAGGTATGCGGTAAAAAATTTTGCCAAGAATTCATTAGAAAACTGGGTGTGATTTTTAAGAAGAAACTATGCAAATCCTGCCGGTATCCACGCCTTAATTATGTAACGCTATCTGCAAAAGTGTTATAGCTGAGCTTTAATCTAAAAATGTTGAGATGGATAACTGTTGTCTGATACTCCAGAAAAACCTAAGTCACAGTATAAGAGTTGCCTTGATTGCAAAGCTGATATCCTGCAGAAGAACCCAGACAAATGTCCCTATTGTGGAAGTGTCAACTTAGTAGATGAAGAGGAGCAACTGGCAAATTCTGTAGAAACTGAGTTGGAGAACGCTGGAAACTATGAGAAAGTGGCTGGTTTAATACAAAGTAACCTTGCCATTTATTTTGAAAAACTCAAGCAAATCCTAAACCAGCCAGTCTACAACTTCTCTGAAGCAACTCCAGAGCAAGTTCCAGCCGTGTCAGGCGTATATGTAATTTATGATAACAGTTCAAACCAGATGATTTACGCTGGAAGAAGCAAGAACCTCAGAGTACGTTTACTGCAGCAACATAAGAGTGGCAACATTAAAGGCAGCCAATTCAGAAAAGCACTAGGGCAAAAACGCAATCTGGATGGTGAATCAAAGATTTCAGACTACATAAAAGACAATTGCAGCTTCAAGCTGCTAGAGGTTGAGAGTTTTGACGAAGCGGTCAGGCTTGAACACTTCATAACAGCCATCATGGCTCCACTTCTAAACACAGCGCTCAAACAATGAAGCTGTCAATTCACCTTAGAATATTTGTGAAGTGAAACTTGTCTAATGGGTTCAATGTGTTGTAGAGAATTAATCTAAGTTTTCAGAACCATTTTTATAAAGTCTATGGGCATCATAGATTTCTTTGAGATTTCTTCTATTCCGAGACCTTCACTATGTAATCTTTCAACAACACTTTCCATTGATTCAGCAAATTCTATGATGTGATTGTCCGGGTCATAGATTCTGAAGGCTCTTTGACCCCAGGGGTGTTCTCTTATTGCATGAATGACTTTGACTTTCTCGTTCACCAGTCGCTTGTACAAATTATCTAAGTCCTTGGTTTCAAAGTACACTTCAAAGTTGTTTGCTCCAACGAGAGTGTCTTTTGCTTCTTCTTCAAAAATTAGATTCAGAGCATAATCTCTATCCCAAATAGCTAATCCGCCTTTGAAACCAACATTTCTTCCAAAATCCATCAAAATCTCCTGACCTAAAATAGTGTTGTAGAAATGCTTTGATTTCTCTATATCTCTAACCAACAAAACGCAAGCCTGATAAACAGGGTTTTTATCCGCCAATCTTTGCACCTCAATAATCAATACATTTGCTAAAGTGCTATAAATCTAAACTGGTAGGGAAGCCCTAACCCATCTTTAGACTGTTTGTGAAGCGAGAAAGCTAGAAAGATATTTTATTTTTACTGTACAACACAATATCCGAGAAACCGTCAGTTTTTTATACGGTAACCATGAAGCTGTCCAACACGTCTACACAAATTGGGAAAGAGTCGAGAATAATAATATGCTGCAACTGGGATTGTTGGTGAGGTGAAAGGTAAAAAGGAAGACCTTGTTTATTATAGGTCATACACGTGAAGGCGGACTAATTATGATGGAGAGTTTAAATGTTGAAACTGTTGAAGCGTTGTTTAATGCTTTGCCTGTAGAAGTTTCTTTTGTGGATGAAAATGACCAAGTAAGATACTTCAATAAGAATGGAAACAGAATCTTCCCCAGATCTAAAGGCATATTAGGTTTAAAGGTGCAAAAATGTCATCCTGAAAAGAGCCTACAGAAAGTAGTTCAAATCTTAGACGCATTCAAAAGTGGAAAGAGAGACACCGCTGAGTTTTGGATCAATCTTAAGGGGAGATTGATTTATATCAGGTACTTCTGCGTCAGAGACAAACAAAACAAGTACTTAGGAACTCTAGAAGTAACTCAGGATATCACAGACATCCAGAAGATTAAAGGTGAAAGACGCCTTCTAGACTGGAAATAGCTCCCTAAGCAAATTAAGAAAAATGCTTCAAGAGAGTAAGCCAAGTTTACCATAGCCTTCAGAAGGTCAATGTTCTGGTTGTTTGGTAAGGTAATGGCCGCGGGTCCAAAATCCCAACAGCGGCTCCACGCATCATTTCACCTAAAAGTTTTCTTTTTGAGCCTGCGTTTTCAGTGCAATGGCTCAATAGGTATTATATACGATATGTTGTTGGTGTAGTTCATTACAACTTCGACTCCATACACCGTTCTTATGGTTTCAGGGCTTAAAACGGTACGTGCGTCACCTGCCGCGAATACTTTTCCATCTTTCAACATAACAATTTTATCACAGTATCTAGCTGCAAGGTTAAGGTCGTGGATTGCGACTGCAGCGGCCAGGCTTCCTTTTCTGACTAAATTTTGTGTTAAATTCATTACTTCTAACTGGTGTTTTATGTCCAGATTGCTGGTTGGTTCATCTAGCAGGAGGACTTTGGCTTCTTGAGCTAAGGAACGTGCAATCAGAACGTGCTGCTGTTCTCCGCCGCTGAGCTCGTAAAAATCGCGCATTGCAAGGTGTTCGATACCAAGCAGCTTCAAAGCAGACCATACTTTCATGGTGTCTTTTTCGCCGCTTTGCCAAGCGATGTGTGGTCTTCTGCCCATCAGAACAATTTCGAAAACTGGGAGCGCATTGGTGTTGCTAACAGAGCTCTGTGGAACGTATCCTATGTATTTTGCAACTTCAAGTCTGCGCATCTTCTTTACCTCTTGGCTACCAAGCAGGATAGTGCCTTGTTTTGGTTCCAGTATCTTGTTTATGCACTTGAGCAGTGTGGTTTTTCCTGAACCGTTGGGGCCTATCATGCCTAGAATCTCTGATTCTTGAAGCTCTAGTGATACGTCGCTGAGTGATGGGGTGCTGCGGTAACTGAAGGTTACTCCTTGTACGGTTATGTTCATTTTCTTGTTGACCTCTCGTTTGATTAGGTGATTGTTTTCGGGTTATATGAGTATTACTTTTTAGTAAAAACGTAACACAAAGTATAAGTATTACTATTTTATAAAAAAGTAGCACCATGTGGTGAATATGAACAAAACTGTTATCATAGGCATACTGCTTACAGTCATACTAGTATCCGCAATAGTGATAGGTTACAGTCAAAACTGGTTCCAGCAACCAACCGCAAGCCCCTCGCCATCAGCAACTTCCTCTCCAACGCCGACGCCTGAAGCAACGGTAACTCCCTCGCCATCAGCAACTGCCCAACCAACTGCGACCCCTACACCAACTGCCACTACTCAACCAACTGCGACTCCTCAACCAACAACGGTGGAGGAGCTAAACTTGGTGCTTGAAGTTTACGGAAACGCCAACATGGATGACGCCGTAGACGAAGAAGACATAAGTTACGTAACACAAATAATCACCGGTACTGCGGCTGCTACCCAGTTTGCTGATGCAAACAATGATGGTAAAATCGATGGAAGCGATAATCAACAGATTACAGCCCTCATAAATGGTTATGCGTCCTACATTGTTCTACTTGACGGCAACGGACAACTCATAACAGTATCGCTTCCAGCAAACAGACTAGTGGTTGAATACAACCAGAACACCGAGCTTGTGCTTATCTTGGGCATAGAAGACTTAGTTGTTGGCATAGATGCAGGTGTTGAGCCAGTCAAGGACCTGTTCTACCCAGACAACCCAGACATCGTTTCAGTGGGCCAAATGAGTTCACCCGACTACGAAGCAGTTCTTAATCTTAACCCGACTACGCTTCTGACTTTTACAGCCGCTACCACTGACAAAGCTGAGCATCTGCCAGGTGTAGATGTAGTTTACTTAGGTTTATACAACCCCAACGTTACGAACCCTGAAGCTTCCAGCGTCATGCAAGGCATTCTCAAGGCAGGCTACATCTTCAACAAAGTTCCCCGAGCAACAGAATACGCAAACTGGATACTTGACCTGACATCCACCATCAATGAAAAAGTAAACACCATCCCAGAAGACCAAAGAAAAACCGTGATGATAACCAACTGCCCAACCCTCAGTAGCACACCCAAAGCTTACACTGCACTGGATACTTTGGGGCAAGCATGCATCTTAGCTGGAGGCGAAAACATAGCGGCTTCGCTTACTGGTAAATCAATAACCATCGATACGGAATTTATAGTTGACCAAGACCCCGACTCCATTTTCCTCCACACCGTACGGTACACCTACGGCGGAGGCGCCATGGAGCCCGAACAGGGCATTGACGCTACCGACCCTTCAGGCATGCAGACCCAACTAGGCCAGTACATTTCTCAACCTGGCTTTGAAAACCTCACCGCGGTCCAAAACGGTCAGGTCTACTTAATCGCAGGCGACTTCCGAAACAACGCAATGGGCGGCACCTTAGGCGCAGTCTACATGGCAAAAGTTCTATATCCCGATGTCTTCGCAGATTTTAACCCGCAGGAAATACATGAAGAATATCTAACCTACTTCTTAGGTTTAGATTACGACTTGGACACAGAAGGCGTCTTCCTCTACCCATACATTACCGTTGATGGCGACGTAGTAGGCATACCTAACGGAGCAGCTTAAAAATGGCAACAAAAACTTTTCCCTTCCCCGTTTTATTTTTTTAATTAAACCATAGCGCTTACCCTAAAGGTTTGTTAGAGAATGGCATGCATCATAGATTGGTGTCAAATCAGACAAAATACGTTATTGTACTCTCAGAGAATTGAATTGTATAACCCAAGTTACTGGGATAAAGAAGCCTGCACTGTCAACGACAACATGCCGCATTGGGCAGAACTAACAAAGAAGCAACTCAGAAAATTGCCTCTTTCCAAAGAGTTAACACTTCTTGATGTAGGTGCAGGTACTGGTCGAATGACGCTACCGATGGCTAAACGCGTCAAGCACATTACTGCACTGGAGCCTTCGGAAAAATTGCTTGCTATCCTTAAAGAAAACGCACTTAAACAGCATATTTTCAACATTTATTATGTTAACAAATCCTTGGAAGATTTGGATTCATCCACTAAGTACGATTTGGTTGTTGCGTCTTTTTCGCTGTTCATGTTTGACATTAAAGCGGCGCTGCTGAAAATGGATGCTTTGGCAAATAAGGGTGTGTTTCTTTTTCTTTCGGCGTCGCCGTGGATAGATGAGTCAATACAAAAAGCGGTTTATGGCCTTTCCAACCACTGGTCGGACTTCATTTTCATTTACAACATCCTCTACGAAGCGGGAATATTCGCCAACGTTGAAATATGTGACTTCACCGTTAAGCAAAGTCACATGAATTTTGAGGATGCGACATCAAAATTGATGCAGATTTACCGCATACCGCAAGAGAAAAAAACCAATCGCTGAGTATCTTCGCAAGCATTTGGTAGAAGAAAAAGGAAAACTATGGAGCACACGAAAAAAGAAGGCCGCAGCCCTATGGTGGACAAAAACACAGTAACACTACCTGAAAAAAGTGATGCTGAAGAAGAGAAACGCAAGTACCGAAAACTAGCCGCCCGACGAGTCCTCTTTTTGGGTGTCTGTTTGGTGCTGCTTTTTATAGTTGTAGGAGTTGCTTTAGCCATCGGTTCTGCCAACATGACTTTTTTGGATGCCTACTCAGCAATTTTTGCGAGGGCGTTTCCTAACTGGTTCCATACTGAACCTCTGTGGGATACGGTGGTTTGGACTCTGCGTATGCCCCGCATTTTACTGGCGGTTTTTGCTGGAGCTATCTTAGCTATGAGTGGAGCTATGACTCAGGATACGCTGCTTAATCCTCTCGCTACTCCTTACACATTAGGTATCTCCGCAGGTGCAGGTTTAGGTGCAGCCATAGGCATAATCTTAGGTGCAGGCTTTTTAGAAGGACAATTTATGGTCATCGGCAACGCTTTTGTGTTCTCGTTAGTGCCTATTGTGGTTGTGCTATTGGCTAGGCGCAGGGGTGCTTCGCCTGAAATGATGATTTTGGCTGGTGTGGCTATGGCGTACCTTTTTAACGCTTGCATCACGATTCTGGAATACTTCGCAGAATCTGACGCCTTGTCGCGAACGGTGTTTTGGATGATAGGCGACCTTACAAACGCGTATTGGTGGCAGCTTCCCTACGTGTTTGGCATGCTAGTAATCACTGCAATAGTCAACGTTAAACTCGCATGGGACGTCAACATTATGAAGATGGGTGATGACACAGCCAAAAGCTTAGGCGTGGAGGTGGACCGCTCCCGAAAAATCGTTTTAGTTACCGCTTGCCTCTCCACAGCGACTATTGTGAGCTTCACAGGAGCTATCGGCTTCATATGCTTACTCGCCCCGCACATCTGCCGTGCCGTCATAGGCGGAGACGAGCGGTTCCTAGTAGTGTCTTCAGCTCTCTTCGGCGCAATTCTCCTGTTGTTCGCAGACATCGTGGCTAGACGCATAATTGCGCCCATAGTACTGCCCGTAGGCGCCATAACCGCGTTCCTAGGCGGGCCTCTATTGTTATACTTGCTGGTGAGAAAGAAAAAAACTCAGTGACAACATTCTGTGACCTGAAAAAACTTTACCCAATATAGCCGTCTAAATCCCGCCCAAGAAAGACTCCACTGATTCAGCAGTTTTCTTTGAGACGGCGGATTTTCAGCGAGTGCTATTGGTTTCTTTTCGGTTTTTTTAACAGAGCCACGGCGATTAGCGGTAGTGCTATGACTGCAGCAATAACAACGCCGCCGAATACATACAATAAAATTACAGAAACTGCGGAACTGGAATTTTCTGCATCAATAGCCTCAGTGTATTCAGGTAGGCTGATTCGCATTTCATGTGAGGAATGCGAATAAACAATGTACAAGATTACTTGATTGCCAACAGAAGTTGCAGTGCAGTTGACCAAGACGCCATCCTTGTAGACTTTCCAATCGGCAGAGTCTTTCAGAAGAGATTTGGAAAGCAGGAATCTAACGTATCCTGTGGTTCCTGATGGACCGCTAACTATGAAGCTGATTTCGTTTGATGTGGAATTCAGACTAAGCGACGAAAGCGTAGAGTTGGATTCTGCCATGAACACATCTTCTTTGTTGCCTCGGAGAACGCTGACGTTTTTGACGTTGTACGCGGCAGAATAGTCTTCATCGCCTTGCCACTCGGCTTTAACCATGAAGTTGCCAGTGGCGGTCGGCATCCAAGAAGCAGAAAAAACGCCGTTGCCATCGGTAGCCACTGAAGAAAACGGATTCCATGTCGTAGTACCCGGAATCATGTAGGACAAAAGTATCTGCTTGCCGACTAAAGGCTCGCCCTCAAGAGTCATTAAAACTCCATTTAAGTCAAGGATGTATCCAAGCTCAGTTGATTCAGCGCTGGTGCTGATGGACATGTTCGTAGGTTTCGGAGTAAGCGGCATGGAAGTTTGTTCATGCGAAAGGTAGAGGTCGTCAACGTAAAACGCTCCGGGGTTACCGTTGGAAAAGTGGTACCATGCCACTACGGAGTAGAGAACTATATTCGAGAAATCCCTGTCCTTAAAATGTGAATGTATAGCTTCTGTCAGGTTTAGGCTGAAGTGGTTCCACGATGAGGCAGTGAAGGGCAACAAAAATCCAAGATACCAGCTGCTGTTGGCGGTTACGTGCCAGTTATTCCAAGACCATACTGCACCAACTATGAATTCCTGTGTCATCGAAGTTTTGTTATAGAAGTAGTAGTTTATTTGTGCGCTCGCGCAAAAGGCGTATCCTAAGTTTCCCACGTTTGTAGGGTAAATCCAGCCTTCAGTGTAGAGGATGTCAGTTGCAGGCAGCATCACTGTCTGGTTCAGCATACTATCGTAGGAGTGGTCAGATACGTAAGCTGAATAGGAGCCAGAATGCACGGTGCTATTGCTTATGGAACAGGTTCCATTGACATTAGCCCAACCGTCAAGGCTACCCTTTTCAAAGTCGTTATTAACTAGCAAGTTGGAACCAGCAGATTGGGCATCAACCTCTAAAATCAACGGCAACGCCGACAACAACAAAACGGCTAAAAACACTCCAGCAGAAGCGGTCTTCATCTGATCCTTGCACATTCAGCATCCTCGCCTAGTTTTTCTAAACCAGATGAATAAGCAAGCTGCGGATATGAGGCTGGCGGCTGCTATTATGATTGTTGCTTGCCAAATCCAATCTGGAACCACTGAATCGTCTGCAGGGTTTTTCGCTGCGTTTATTGCTACTTGATGGGTGCTGTGCTGATAAGTGAAAGTTACTATCCATGAATTATCCGTTGAATCTAAATTGTAGTCGATTTGGTTTCCATCTAAGTAGACTTTTATGTTTTCCGCGTTCGGCATGAAATTTTTGGATATTGTGGCTTTGACGTATCCTGTGGTTCCTGTTGTGCCGTTGACGGTGAAGGTTATTTCTGGAATTGAACTGTTAAATGAAAACGCTGAGACTGTGCTGTTTGATTCTATGTTGAAGTTGTTTGAGTCTGGCGTTGGGCTCGCGGTTAGGCTTGGGCTTGGCGTTGCTGATGATTCAGGGGTGGGCGTTGGCGAGGGCAGTTGTGTTAGCATGTTTGGGTCTGGCATTGCTTGGGGATTAAGCTCAGTTAAGAAGGGAACGAAAGTTATGTTTCCTAAACTGAAATCGTTTTTGAAGTCATAGATTGACTGGCTGATTGTTTGTGCGTCAGTGGTTCCCCACCAATTCTGGGTAGCATCAACGTTGTTCGTGATGTCTGTTAAACGGAAATTATGCGCTGTATTACCATAGATGTTGTTGTAAATAATTACGGGTAAAGCAGTGCCTCCATTCCAAATGCAAATTCCATCCGTATTGTTGGTAATTGTGTTGTTTCTTATAATGGGGCTGGCTGTAGTTGCATGGGGTATTGGAATGCCAATGCCATATACGTTATTGACGATGAGGTTTCTTTCTATCAACGGCGTGAAAGAAGAGTTGGTTATGCTTACATACATTGCCTGATAGTTATCGGACAGCACATTCCCAGAAATTGTTGCGTTTGAATTACATACGTCTAAGCCGTCGCCTCTTATGAAGCGATTATTCAAAATTAGAGGTGCCCCTCCACGTATTTCTACTCGGCAATGGAATGTGTTATTGCTAATTTTCGGAGATACATTCTCAATACATACCCCCGCGGAATTGATGACCGCATTCTCAATTATGCTGCCATTTGCAGTCGTCTCATTCCAATCACTGCTAGATTCCGTAAAAATGATTCCTTCAGGACCTCTGCCCTCGTTTAAAAGAATCGGGTCAGTTGCGGTGCCAATTGCCCTTAAGGTACCGTTCACTTGTATGTAGTTGTTACTAAGATTTACAGTAACTCCTGCTTCAATCGTTAAAGTTACTCCACTGATTACACCCACTGCCCCTGTAAGCTCGTATGGGCTGTTTGCCTTAGTCCACACAGTATCTGACTCTATTATGCCCATGACAGAAGTGGAAGCTCGTGCTATTCCGAAACTGGAACCTGCCAAAACAAGCCCGCTCATAACGGCGATTATTAAGAATGCACCCCACACATTCTTCTTCACAGTCAATCCCACTAAAAATAACCGTGTTGTTTTATGCTAAAAGGATTTTTGTCAAGGTTTCTTGACTAAGCGGGCTGTTTTTAGTCAAATTTTCTTGACAAAACCCGACATCTCCCAAGTCAGGATTTCTTGACAAGAATAATCCTCACAGAAATTCCGCCTTTATAAAAGGGAGGGGTACGAGTTTGCACACGATAGTTCCTTATCTCAGCAAAAATTAAAAGCAGCATAAGGCGCTCATTAAACTTGTCACCGTGGACAAAAAGGATGTGATGACATGTCCAGTGATTTTGCAGAGTACGTGAAACACCTTAACATGGAACAGTTTTTCAGCAAGTTGGGCGTAGCAAACCCTGAAGCACTAGCCAAAAGCGTGCAGCACTTCACTGCAAAAGAAGGGGAAAAACGCGACGCAATAGTGCAAGGATACTTCGGCGACGAAGGCGTCAATCGAATCGTCGAAGCCATAAATGAACGTTTGCTTACGCCGCCTACGCTTCGAACAGGTTCGAAGGTGCTGGATGTTGGTGCAGGTTCAGGTTTTTTCACAGCTAAAATCGCCGAAAAAGTAAGTCAAGCTGTGCCTAACGTTGCTTTCTACGCCATGGACGCTACGCCCGCCATGTTGCTGGCGCTTGCAAAGAAAAAGACAGGCATAACGCCTTTTCTCGGAGTAGCTGAAAACGTTAAGGCAAGCGTGAAAGAGGCAAGAGCTTACGCGGTGATTCCAGCCAAGTTTGATGCTGCCTTCTCCACTTTGATGTTGCATCACAGCGTTAACCCTGCGAAAGTCTTCAAAAGCATCAGCCAAGCCTTGACAAAGCACGGCAAAGCCGTAATCCTTGACCTTTGCCTGCACAAGTTTGAGGAGTTCCGAACAGAAATGGGTGATGTGCACCTGGGCTTTAGGCTTGGCGATGTCCAGAAAATGGCTAAAACATACTTTGCAACGGTTGAAATTGAGAAACTTCTTGGGATATGCTGCTCGCATTCAGGGCGTTCAGCAGAACTATTCGTGGCGTCAATGCAGGGCGCAACGTTGAAACCAGTTATATAATTTATATATATATCATCAGGCAATGAAATACAGATGATAGCATGGCTTTAGACGACCCCGTGACCATAGCAGCAATCGTTTTAGTGGTTACAGTAGCCTGCGGAATCGTCATTTACGCCATGAGAAAACGCGGAAAAAAACCAGAAAAACCCGCGGAAAAACCCACAATAGCCTCGGAGCTTGGGTTACCCTTTAAAGTCTCCAAAAGCGTGCAAGCAAACGACGCGTCCCAAGCCAAAGACGAACTGCGTATTCTCGACTTGGAAAGAGAAATCCTAAGTGACGCCATAAGACGGCTTTACGAGGCGCATGCAGAAGGCAAAATCACCGAGCAAGAACGCGAACGCTTAGCTGGAACATACAAAGCGCGAATGATGGCTGTGAAAGACTCGATGGCAAAAGACGAAACCGTCGTAGCATTGCACGAGTTGGAGGGCATGCAGGAAGACTTGATGCAGCTCTTCAGCGAACGCTTCGGAGAGTTATCCTCTAAAGTAGAGGAGCTGCGCTCAAGAATCGACGTAAAACCCATAAAGGAAGTAAAAATAGCTGTGCCAACGCCGCAGCCTGCTTTAGAGGAGGAGGAAGAAGAAGAGGCGGCTGAAGAGAAAGAGGGCGAAGCGAAACCGACGAAGAAGAAGCGTAAACGACCCGCAGAAAAGTCAAGCGCGAAAACCGAAGCGGAAAAGCGAATAGAGGAAATCAGAAACGAAGTGGAAAAAGTTTTAGACAAGCTGGGACAGATGGAAATTGAAACCTGAAAGCGCATGGGTTGAAGAAGCCAAACGCAGAGCAGCTTTAGCCGCAGTGAAGCACGTTAAAGATGGCTTTGTCGTGGGTTTAGGCAGCGGTAGCACAGCCGCCTACGCAATTGTAGCCTTAGGCGAACGGATACGCCGCGAACGCTTAACCGTGCTGGGTATCCCAACGTCCTATCAAGCTTTTCTTTTAGCAGTTGAGCATGGTATTGCGGTAACCACGTTGGAAGAGCATCCAGAGATAGACGTGACTATAGACGGCGCAGACCAAATAGACCCACAGCTAAACCTGATAAAGGGCATGGGTGCTGCGCTGGCAAGAGAAAAAATCGTGGCTTCCGCCTCAAAGCAGAATATCATTATAGCTGATGAAAGCAAGAAAGTCCAAGTTCTCGGCGAAAATAACCATCCTGTTCCCGTGGAAGTTTTGCCTTTCGCATTGTCCATTGTGAAACGCAAAATAGAGGCAGCTGGTGGCAAAGCTGTTGTGCGGGAAGGCAAAGGCAAACTTGGACCAGTAATAACGGACAACGGCAACGCAGTTATAGACGCTGTTTTTGGGGCTATAGCTGATGTTGCGAAGCTTGAGCAGAAGCTGAAGATGATTCCGGGTGTGGTGGAAACTGGGCTTTTCGTCGGGTCAACAGACACCGTTTATGTAGGCACACGTTCTGCTGTTGAGACGCTGGAACGAAAAAGGAAGTAGCACTTTAACGCTGTTTCAAAAACGGCATTTTATCCCCCTTAGACCAAAGTACCAGATTCTTAGTCTGGAGTGCTAAAGTACCCTGACCACAGGCTGAAGCGGTGAGAGAAACTTGGTGCAGCGACGCGTATCGTAGTTCCAAGCTTTCTGGACTGTTTATAGAGTGTATTTGGATTAGAGTTTGTTAGTAATAAGGTGTTTTAAGCCATATTCTATTTGGAAAAGAAGAAACAGATGGAACTTCAGCCATATTTTTCTATAATTAAACTCTGCATAAGGCTTTTATTGATTACGCTTGTAAAAAGACCAACTATATTCTTGTTGATGAACTTGAGGGGGGTGAACCCACAAAATGAAAATTACTCAAAAAGCTGTACCCTTACTAGTATCCATCATAATAATTTCCTCACTATTTATTACAACAGCGACTGCTGCACCATTGAAAAGGAATTATTTTGACGATATATGGGATGGAATAAAAGTGCGCATAGGTCAACCCTTTAAGGAGCTTTGGGCTGCAGTATTTGACTTGCAGCATGATGTTGCTGATTTGCAGAATCAGGTTAATGAATTAGAGGTCACTGCTGGAGCTGCAAGGTATGTGATTGAAGGAACATTTGACATAACACAAGATGGAGACTTGATTAAAGCTGATGAAATGAGTACGACCTCTAGCGACACAGCAATTAGGTACCTTCATTGGAAGAGAATTGATGTCCCTCAATTAACATTGTCTAATATTCCTTCAATTCAGGTTTTTGTAAAATCTCCTACTATAGGTTCAGATGAACCTGAAAGTCTGACGGAAGCATGGCGTGAAGCTACTGTGCTCTATGATGAAGGATGTATCTACCTTGAGTATAAGCTTGTCCGCAGCTATTCCCCAGAAATATCTTATTGGGTAACTGGCGAATACAAGGTTGTGGTAATAAAATAGTCCCAAAAACTATCCACACCAATATTTTCTTTTCTTTGTCTATTACGCTCAAAAAAAGAACTTTAGTGGTCACTAAATACTACTTCAGCACTCAGCCGCCTTCAGTTAGGTAGAGAGCTGAAAAGTTAAGATGGGAAAAATTAAATGCGTTAAAGATTTTTCATGTGAAGACTGCTGCAAGAAGGGACTATTGCAGATTCTAACAGCTAAGTATGCACGTTGCAGGCATTATTCTCATATTGACGCAACCACTAGAAAACCTCAATTTGTCTATCATAGAAACTCTATTGCATATGTCACTGAGAAACTCAGAGTGTTAAGTGAAAAATCTTTATCAAGCAGAATAGAAACTGAGGTAGTAGCTATTAGCTCTGAGGATGGCTCTGACCAAATTGGTCATGGAAGCAACATAGACCAAAAACTCCAAGCTAACAGCTCAGAACTGCAAAACAGGCGTTGCCGGGGTAGCCTAGCCTGGCCAGGGCGCCAGACTCATAATCTGGAGTTTGCAAGGGGCAAGCGCCCTCAACCAGAAGTCGCGGGCTCGAATCCCGCCCCCGGCACCATTTTCAGTTCACTTCAGCAAGTTCTTTGTTGAAGCTACTTCTTTAGGGAAACGCTTGAGCAGCCTGTTCTTTTTTAAGTTCTCTTTCACAATCCACTGGATATCTACGTCCTGTGTTTCGGCAAGTTGGTGCATGTACTCAAAGCCTTCTTGGGGCACTGCACATATGATGACGCTTAGCGAGTAGCCTAGCCCTTGCCTTAACACCTTGGACTCGCTGGATTTCCGCTCTCTGGCAGCGGCCATTTTGGCGAAAATCTGCTTGTGCAGTTCAAGGGCTGATTTTGCAGTTTGCTTGTCTTTCAATAAAGGAGGTTCGGCTACTCCTGCTGCCACTGCCCTCATCGCAAGCCAATTGTCATTCTCAATCCATTTTGCTATTTCCTGCAAGGTTTTTCTGGGCTGTTTTTCAATCATGGTTTGAATTGCCATGGCTACGCCTTCTCTTGTTCGCCATCTAGCGTCACTTGCCAACTCCTTCAAACGAAGTATTGCTTTTGGAAAGAACGCGTGCGATGTGCCGAGGGCGCCAATGCCGCGGGCGCCGCAGAACACGAGGAATTCTTTGGGGTTATTCACAGGTGCCTCGATGGGAGAAAACTGAGTTAGTTTCATGCATAAGCGCCATAGTTTTTCAGGTTCGCGTTCAGCTTGAGCCGCCACTACATCAGCAAAGGCTTCAGCTAGTTCCAGATTGCCTCTCGGTCCGGGAAGGTTGCTATTAGAAACCAAATATTCAGCAAGGTTTTCTTCGCTACCTGTTTTGAAAAGGTCAGTTATCAGTGTTGTTAAGTGTTCTCTGTAGTTTTCTTTTTTGCTCATCTTGCTATGTCGCCTGCTGATGTGAACTATTACCTGTTTCAGATTCAAGGTTTTCTGTGTTACTGTATAACCCGTTAGCATTTGAGTGAGCCTTTATCAATTCGAGTGCATATATGCCTGATTAAGAAGGAGTTTCCGATGGAGCTTCAACGTGATTGGTTGCAGATTCTCGTCAGCTGCAAAGACAACGTAAAAACGCGTATTCGCCCCCTTCTGAAAACTTTACGCGCGCCACAGCCTGACTTGGGCAAGGGCGCTGGCGGCGACTCCATGAAGCCAGTGGATTTAGCTGCGGAAAAAGCCATCGTTGAAACACTGCAGCAGCACGGCGTCTCGTTTACGCTTGTCAGCGAGGAGTCAGGCGTGCAAGCGTTCGGCGCAACGCCAAGGCAATGCTACGTAACTGTTGACCCGATTGACGGCACAACCAACCTTGTCCGCGGTCTCCCTTTTTACGCCTCATCCATAGCGGTTTCCGCTGAGCCTTTGCTTTCGTCGGTTCACGCGGGTTTAGTGGCTGACCTCGCCCATGATACTACGTACATGGCGCAAGCGGGCAAAGGCGCTTATTGCGACGACGAAAAACTCATGCCTTCTCGGCTTGAGACGCTGGATGAAGCGGTTATGGGTTTGGATTTGAACACTTTCAGAGTCAGGGAAATTGCTCCGCGGTTGACGCGGTTGATTGAGGCAACTAAGCATATACGGCATTTTGGCGCGAACGCGCTTGAATTGTGTTATGTGGCTGAAGGGTTAACTGACGCGTTCGTGGATGTCCGCGGGAAACTGCGCACTACAGATATGGCTGCTGGCTTTCTCATACTGCGGGAAGCTGGCGGCTTAATCACCACGCCTGAAGGCGAAGCTTTGGACGCCAAGCTGGATCCACGGCAGAAGGTGAAGTTTGTGGCTTCTGGAAACCCGAAAATTCACAGGAACATTCTAAGCTTGATACAGTCGGAAAAGGAAATGCAATGTTAACGTTACTGTTTCCCAGCGCTGCGGCTTTGGTGAAAACGGAAAAAACCAAAACACTTGTGGTGGCTGACCCACATTTAGGCTGGGAAATGGCACTTCAAGCAAAAGGAATTCACGTTCCAAGCCAAACGCCTAAACTTCTGCAGAAACTGGTAGCACTCATATCCAAGTACAAGCCTGACGCACTGCTGATTCTCGGAGACGTTAAATACACAGTTGTCAAAGCCGAAGCAGGCGAATGGCACGACATACCTGAATTCTTCACTGAACTCAAACGCCACGTAAAAGACATAGCCATAGTACGCGGCAACCACGACGCGAATCTTGAGCCCCTGCTGCCTGAAAACGTAAAACTGCTCTCAGCAAGCGGCACAATAATAGGCGGCATCGGACTTTTCCACGGACACAAGTGGCCATCTCCCACACTTCTGAAGTGCAAAACACTAATCATGGGGCACCTGCACCCAGTCGTGGTTTTCCGCGACCCCGCAGGCTTCAAAATAACACGCCAAGTATGGCTAAAAGCCCAATGCAACACCGAAGCTTTAGCTAAGCTACTGTTGCAGAAACACGGAACAAAAATCGAGGGCACACCAGAAGCCACAGTGAAGAAGCACTACGGCTTCAAGCCGCAAACAACGCAACTGTTCATTATGCCCAGCTTCAACGATTTCCTCGGCGGCAGACCCATAAACGAGGCAAAACAGCGAAAGGAAACAGGCAGCGAAACACTAATTGGACCAGTGCTACGGTCAGAAGCCGCAGACGTAGACAACGCGGAACTCTACCTCTTAGACGGCACATACCTCGGAACACTAAACCAACTAAAAACGCTATAGCAAAACTCAAAAATAAAATCACTGTGTAATTGTCATTTGCTTCTGAGATGGTCGACGACTTAACAAAAAGAAAAAACAACAACTACCTAAACAGCGCACACCCAATAATCCTCCAAGCGAAAACTACCAAAAAAAGTTCACCCCACAACTCGACTTATTTCATCCTATTTAAAGGGGAGGGGGTAGCGCCTCTGAGCACAGTAGTTTGCCCATTCAATGTTGGAAATGTGCAGTTTGTATCATAATCCTTATTGGATTGGAAAACTCACATATTACAGGTGATTTATGTATGTCTTCAGATGGTGAAGATTACCCCGAATGGAACAGGCGCAGACGCTTTCCGCTTGACAAAGACCCATTCTTCGGCGACATCGACCGCATCTTCCACGAAATGGAAAAACGCATGGAAGAAGAATTCCGCGAATTCACTGAAAAAGTCCCCAAAGACTACGTCAAAGAACGCAAGCTCCCAGACGGAAGCACAGTTAAAGAATTCGGACCCTTCGTCTACGGCTACAGCATGAAAATCGGTCCAGACGGCAAACCCGAAATCCAACAATTCGGCAACATCAAAAAATCACTCAAAGGACCCCAAGTCAAAGAAGAACGCGAACCGCTGGTGGATGTGGTGGAAACAGACAGCGAAATCCGCGTAGTAGTTGAACTCCCCGGCGTAGAAAAAACCGACATAAAACTCCACGGCACCGAAGACTCACTCGAAATCAGCGTAGACACCCCACACTACAAATACTACAAAGAAGTCACGCTCCCAACCAAAGTCAAAGTAAAAGAAGCAAAATCAAGCTACAAAAACGGCGTCCTAGAAGTAATCCTACCCAGAGCCGAAGTGAAAAAACCAAAAGGCGAACAAATAGACATCAACTAAAAACCCACGCCCCACATCACCCCGCTCCCACAGTTCGTGCCCACATGAATGAAAACTCAGAAATCGAAACCCTAAACACAATCTGCCGACAAGCAAAAACAGAAGGCAAACTATCAGGCAAAAACCTCACCGCACTCTACGAACTCTTCGGTCAACGCTTCACAAAAGCCCTCGACACACTAAAAGAAAACCGAGTTAAAAAATACATCTTCAAACCCAGCGGCAAAACCGTCTGGATAGTCATCGGCAGAGAACGCGACTACCTCATAATTCCCGAAGCCGAATTCTGCACCTGCGACGACTTCTACTTCCGCGTCCTAGACAAAAAAATCCATTTGTGTTACCACCTTATCGCCCAGAAAATCGCCCGCAACCTAGGCTGGTACGAAACACTAGAAGAAACCGACGAACTCTACAAAACATTAATGAACGAGTGGAAAAAAGCTACTGCTTAAATACCACAACATAAGAAGAATACTACGCAAAAGGCGAAACGCAATGGACTTAGGTGCATACTTCATAACACTTGAATACGTCCTCATGGGAGCAACATTCGTCGCTCTAATACTAATATTCTTATACGCATACTACAGCAAAGAAGAAGAAACAACAGAAAAAACCTAACCGCCAACAACCCTACTTCTTCCACGCATCACCCAAGCAACACCCTACTTAAAACCACACCAAATACTGCACTTAAACAAAACCATCAACGCAACACCAGAACCAGCACCAACCACAAGAACCCACATTTTCAACAACCTAATCACTAAGCACTAGCTACGCTCAAACAGCTAGATACTGCAAAAAACTTAAAACAACCCAAAAGCCTTTATCCGTGGCGGCACTCGAGAAAATGGCTCGTGAAGAGATAATTAAGCAAATTCTGTTGCAGCATCCAGAAACAACCCGCGAAACAATAATTGAAAGGCTACAGGCAGAGAAAAACAAAACTAACGGCTTAATAGCCGACGCAACTCTTCTGCGGTTGATTGCCGCTGAATACGGCGTTGAAATTCCCTGTGACGCAGTTTATAACCACAAACTTTCCATAAGCCATTTAGTGCCTGACCTGAATGATGTTGCAGTTTCTGGGCGTGTTGTCGCAGTTTATCCAGCTAAAACCTTTGAAGGAAAAAAATCAGGAAAATACGCAAGCCTAATCATTACGGATGCAGACAGCGTTCTCCGCGTTATGCTATGGAACGACCAAGCGAATTTAGTTGAATCTGACAAAGTGAAAACTGGACAAATTACCCGCTTTTCGCACGGTTACACTCGCGAAGACCGCAACGGCAAAGTAGAATTGCATCTTGGCAACAAAAGCAAAGTAGAAATTAACCCGCAGGACTTGCAGGCAGAAGATTACCCTGACATCAGCAAATTCGCCACAAAAATCAAAGAGATAACCACTAAACAGAGGAACATTCACCTCGCAGGCGTCGTCAAAAAGGTTTTTCCCGTTTCTACATTTACACGGCAAGATTCAACAAGTGGAAAAGTATTGCGGTTTACGCTTGCAGACGACAGCGGCGAAGTAACTGTGGTTGTTTGGAACGAGAAGGCAGAAGAACTTGAGCAGCGCCTTAAGCGCAACGTGATGATGCAGTTAGTGAACGCAAAAGCCAAAGCAGCCTCAAACGGCGGTTTCGAAATTCACGTTGACTCCTCAACATACGTTGATGTCAACAGTAGTTGCGTGAGTGATTAAACTTAGAGGGCTTTGATTTTTGCTGCAATGGCGTTGGCCATTTCGGTGGTTGTGGCGGTTCCGCCTAGGTCGGCTGTGCGTGTTGCGCCTTCTTTAAGCACTGCCATGACGGCGTTTTCGATTTTTGCTGCTGCTGCGGTTTCGCCTATGTAGTTGAGCATCATGGCTGCGGCGTTGATTGTGGCTGTTGGGTTTACGCGGTTCATGCCTGTGTATTTTGGTGCTGAGCCGTGGACGGGTTCGAACATGCCGTAGTTGTCGCCTATGTTTGCGCCTGCTGCTAAGCCTAGGCTGCCTGTGACTTGGGCGGCCTCGTCGCTGAGTATGTCTCCGAACAGGTTGGTGGTGACTATGACGTCGAAGGTTTCGGGTTTTTTGACTAGGTGCATGGTTGCGGCGTCTATGTGAATGTCATCCACTGCAACGTCAGGATAGTTAAGGGCTACGTCTTTTACGGCGTTTTTGAATATGCCGTCTGTCACGCGTAGGATGTTGCCTTTGTGGACGTAGGTTAGGTGTTTTTTGCGTTTTTGAGCAAGTTTGAATGCGGCTTCGGCTACGCGAGTTGAGGCTTCTGTGGTGATTATCCTTAGCGCTACTCCTGTTCCTGGCGCGATTTCGTATTCGATGCCTGAGTACATGCCTTGGGTGTTTTCGCGGACTACGATGAGGTCGATGTCGGGTTTTAGTGCTTCGACGTTTGGGTATGTGCGGCAGGGGCGTATGTTTGCGTAGAGGTTGAACGTTGTTCGGATTTGCACTGCGGCGCTGACTGGTGCGCCTGCTTCTTCGGGTGTGGTCATGGGTCCTTTGAGACAAGCGTGTGTCTGCTTCAGCAAGGCTATGGTTTCTTTGGGCATGTTTGTGCCGTGTTCGGCTATGCAGTGGTAGCCTGCTTCGCCGTAAAGAAAGTTAAGTTTTAAGCCAGTTGTGTTTTGGACTGCTTGGAGGACGTTTACGGCTGCTTCGGTGACTTCGGGTCCAATGCCGTCACCTTTGAGTACAGCTATGTTGTAAGTTTTAACCATGGTTGTTCTCGCCTTCTTTTTAGTGTGTGAACGCGTTTATTTATGAGTGTTCCTCTCTGGGTTGACGTTTCATGTTATTGCGGAACTGATGTGCTCAGAGGCGCTACCCCCTCCCCTTTATATAGCGTTTAAAAGTGCCAGCGGGATAGGCTTTCTATTGGTTTTTGTGTTGATTGGTTATTAGGCTTCAAATATGCTGGGCTTCACTTAGCTACGTAGTACTATCATGGTGTTGGTTTTCATTATGCCTTCTACGCGGCGGATTTTCTCTAAACACTCGTTGACTTCAGCCACGCTCATCCCGCTGATAACTGCCACAACATCATACTCCCCCGTAACCTCATAAACCGTCTCCACATTCGCAATGTGCCTTATCTTTTCGGAAACTTCCTGCGTCGGCGCAGCAGGATTCGTCGCAAGCAACGTAATCGCCTCAGCGCCCTCGGCAACGCCCACTTTAACCGTGAACTTCCGTATCACACCCACATCAACAAGCACCTTAATCCTCTTCCGCACAGCACCCTCAGATAAGCCAATTTGCTTGCCGATGTCACCGTAGCCAGCGCGCCCATCCTGCTTCAAAATACGAATTATCTCCTTATCCTTATCATCCATGTTCTTATGCCCTCTGCTTGTTCTTAACTGCGGAAAAATTTAACGTTTTCTGTAGTTCAAGCCTGCAACAACTGCGGATTCCGTGCGCCGCTAAGCGCAACGGTGCCGTTTTCGGAACGCCGCCCCACGCAGCCATGCACCATTTGGAACATTAACAGCGCAGTATGTTACAAATAAGTCGCAATGTTTAAAAGAAACCCACGTTAATCTGAGAGACATTTCCAATAACAAAAAAGTGGTAACACATAATGATTAAGCCAATCGCAAACTTGAAACCCCAAGAGGTGAAAGCAATAAACAAAGCCAAATGCCCCGACTGCGACGCAGAACTAGAAATTCCAGCAGACATCGTACAAGGAGAAATCCTAAGCTGCCCCGGCTGCGGGCTAGAGCTGGAAGTAAAACAAATCAAAGCAGGCTGCGTAGACCTTCAAGAACTAACCATTGAAGGAGAAGACTGGGGCGAATAACCACCCAACCACAACCCACTTTTCAACTAAACAAACCACCAGAATTTTTAAACAAACTTTTCCCGTAAAGGCGCAACCAAACAATGAGCATCGCACTTCTTTATGAACGCTCAGAAAACGACGAAAACGGCATAAAACTCACCGCCGAACAACTAGACATCCCGCTAATTTACTTACCATTCCGCAAAATCGCAATCACCATACACAAAAACAGCTACACAGCCAAAACCAAAGGAAAAGACTACACCAACACCATCAAAGACACCGCTGTAGTGCTAAACCGCGCCCAAAGCAAAAACCGCCGCCTATACGCCGCACACACACTAGAGATCTTCGACAAAAAAGTCATAAACCCATCACAAATCGAATTCACATGCTACAGCAAACTCCGCACACTACTCCACTTCTGGAAAGAAGGCATCCCCATCCCCAAAACAGTCTACATTCCCTGCGACCCCTACGACACCACGAAAAGCGGCGCAAAAATCAGCAACGAAAACGACATCGCCGACCTGTTTGAGCAGGAAATCGCCTCAGCAGAAGGCATCGTCATAAAGCCCGACGCAGGCACCCACGGCAACCGCATCGTCCTCTCAGAAAACCGCGACCAACTCATCACCAACATCCAACAAACCACACCTTCCATAACCAACCCCGTAGGCATAATAGCCCAAGAACAAATCCACAAATGGTTCTACGACCTACGCATAATCGTCTACAAAGAAAAAGACAAAACACCAGTCTGCCACCCCACCGCACTGGCACGCGCAGGCTTCAAAGACTTCCGAACCAACACCTACCTCGGCAACCTCGTGTTCGACGCCAAACTCCCACAGAGCATACAACAGATGGCAGTGAAATGCGGCAACGCATTAGGCAAAACGCACGAAGCATGGGTGTTCGCATTGGACGCCATGATGAACGTAGGCGAAAACAAAACCGCAGACGAAACCCAACTCAAAGCGGAACTCGACAAAGCCGCCGCAGCGTTCAAAACAGTGCAAAAAGTCAAAGCGGACGAAACGCGCCTAAAAGACTTCCCAGCGTGGAACACCAAGCTGGAAAAGGCGTTCCACAACTTCAAAGCCACGGAGTCCTACGCTAAAATAAAAAACGTAATCGACGAAAGCGTAGACAAAAACCAGAAAGCCATAGTGTTTCACGAAGCAAATTCCTGCCCCGAATTCTGGGAGCAAACACGCCTCATCGCAGGCATAAACGTGGCTGTGCCGCTCATTAAAAGCGCCCAAAGCATGATATAACCACTTAGCCAATGAGGAAAAAAGAAATGTTGAAAATAGGAATAATCGGCGGTTCAGGATACGTCGGCAGCGAACTCCTACGCCTGCTACTGCTCCACCCCGAAGTGGAAGTAACCATGGTTACCTCACGCCAAAACGCAGGAGAATACGTCTTCAACACCCACCCGAACCTCCGAGGAATCACCCAACTAAAATTCGTACCCATAGACACCGCGGAACTCAGCAAAAACTGCGACCTAGTTTTCACAGCAACCCCGCACGGCGGCTCAGTAAACCTCGTCCCCAAACTGCTGGAAGCAGGGTTAAAGGTAATTGACATGAGCGCCGACTTCCGCCTCAAAAACCCCGCCGACTACGAAACCTACTACGGCTGGACACACGCGCACCCTGAAATGCTGAAAGACGCAGCCTACGGGCTACCTGAACTCCACCGCGAAGAAATCAAAACCGCGCGGCTAATCGCCTGCGCAGGCTGCGAAGCAACAGCCGCCATTTTAGCTCTAGCACCAATCGTGAAGGCAGGACTCGTGGAAAAAGACAAAATCGTCGTCGACATAAAAGTCGGCTCTTCAGGAGGCGGCAGTAAACCCACGGTTTCTTCACATCATCCAGAGCGAGCCAGCGGAGTGCGACCATACAAAGTAGTGGGTCACCGCCACATCGCCGAGGTTGAACAAGAACTAAACGCCCTGTCAAGTGAGCCGATAACAATCTCTTTCACTCCGCACGCAGTGAACATTATCCGCGGCATCCTCGCAACAATTCACACTTTTCCCAAACAGAAAATAGAAAACAAGGACCTTTGGCGCGCCTACCGCGGAATGTACGGCAACGAACCCTTCATACGCCTGGTGAAGTACCAGAAAGGACCCTACCAGCTTCCAGACCCCAAAGTTGCCGTTGGCACAAACTTCTGCGATGTCGGCTTTGAAATTGACGAGCACGCGAACAGGCTTATACTTTTCTCCGCCATAGACAACATGGTGAAAGGCGCCGCAGGACAAGGCGTCCAATGCTTAAACATACTTATGGGCTTAGATGAAACCACGGGGCTTAAGAGCACTGGGTTCCACCCGATGTGATCTGCCATGCTGATTGTAGTGAAAATGGGCGGGAGCATACTCAAAGAAGGCGCCTCCTCAGCGCTGGTCACGGATTTAGCGGCGTTGCATGCTGAGCATAAGCTTGTGCTTGTCCACGGCGGAGGCGCAGAAGTTACAGAAACCGCAGCTAAACTCGGCAAGCAGCAGCAATTCATTGTTTCGCCTGAGGGCTTCCGAAGCCGCTACACTGACAAAGAAACCATTGAAATCTACACTATGGTCATGGCTGGGAAAATCAACAAGCAAATAGTCTTAGCACTGCAAAGCCAAGGTATCGCGGCTGTAGGCTTATCGGGTTTGGATGGTTTGCTTTTGAAGGCGGAGCGGAAAAAGCGGTTAATCGCTGTGGATGAGCGCGGCAGAAAACGGGTGATTGACGGCGGCTACACAGGCAAACTAGCCGAAGCCAACGCCGCGTTGCTAAAGTTTCTGCTTGAAAAAGGCTACGTGCCTGTAGTGACGCCGATAGCCATGAGCGAAGAGTTTGAACCGTTGAACGTTGACGGAGACCGAACCGCCGCTTTCGTAGCAGGCGCCCTCAAAGCCGACCGCTTGGTTCTGCTAACTGACGTGCAGGGTTTAGTGTTGAAAGGCAAGGAAGTGTCAAAAATAAGCGCGGCGGAAATCCATGAGGTACTCCCCAGTATAGGGCATGGGATGAGCACGAAGGTGCATGCGGCTTTGGACGCGCTTAATCAGGGCGTCAGCGAAGTCCTAATTACGTCTGGGCTGGAGAAGGCGCCTATTTCTTCAGCGTTAAAGCATGAATGTGGCACTGTGATTAGCCGTGAATGAAAAAGAAGTAATTGACGCCGAAAACAAGTTAATGGCTAACGTTTTCTCCAAAAAACCCGTAGTGCTAACGCGGGGCAAAGGCGCCACGGTCTGGGACATAAACGGCAAAGAATACGTGGACTGCACAGGCAGCTACGGCGTAGCCTTGATTGGGCACGCCCACCCGAAGATTGCGGCTGCCGTCAGCAAGCAGGCTGAACAGTTGATTTCCTGCCACGCGGGCTTCTACAACGACAAACGCTCGGAATTCCTGCAAAAGCTCACAAGTATAACCCCCACGGGCTTAGACAAAGCGTTTCTCTCAAACAGCGGCGCCGAAGCCGTAGAATGCGCTGTCAAAGTGGCTCGGAAATTCACAGGCAAACCCGAAATAATAGCGTTGATGGGTGCGTTCCACGGAAAAACCATGGGTGCACTCTCCGCAACATGGGACAAAAAATACCGTGAGCCTTTTCTGCCTCTGGTTCCCGAGTTCAAGCATGTTCCCCCAGACAACCTTGAAAAAATGCGCGAAGCCATAACCGATAAGACCGCTGCAGTCCTTATTGAGCCTGTCCGCGGAGAAGGCGGAGTAAGAGTTCCACCCGATGGCTTCCTGCAGGGCTTAAGAGAGCTTTGCGACGAAAAAAACGTGCTCCTAATCTTTGACGAAGTGCAAACGGGCTTCGGGCGGACTGGGAAGCTGTTTGCGTGTGAGCACTGGGGTGTTGTTCCTGACGTGATGTGCTTGGCGAAGCCTGTGGCAGGCGGTTTGCCCATCGGCGTAACTGTGGCTAAAGAGGAAGTCATGTCCTCGCTTAAGGTGGGCGAGCACTCGACTACGTTCAGCGGTAGCCCGTTGGTGTGTGCTGCTGGCTGCGCGGCTATTGACGTGCTTTTGGAGGAGAAGCTTGCGGAAAGAGCCGCGTCGTTAGGCGCGTACTTTAAGATTAAACTGGAAGAGCTGCAGGCGCGGTACCGTATTGTGAAGGAGGTCCGCGGCTTAGGCTTGATGCTGGGCATGGAGTTCAGGTTTGACGTGCTCAACATACTGCTTAAAACCATGGAGCGCGGTGTGCTTGTCTTGGATGCGGGGAAAACCGTGGTGCGTTTCCTGCCGCCCTTAGTCATTGAAAAAACTCAGATAGATAAGGCAGTGTCTGTTCTTGACGCTGTTTTAGGTGAAGAAGAAAATGAAAGACTACCCAGTGCAGCTTCTAACTGACATGCTCAGCATCTATAGCCCATCAGGCAGAGAAGCCGCCATCTCAGAATTCCTCATCAAAGAAATGCGGAAACTCGGCTTCACCGTGAGAAAAGACGGAATCGGTGACGTGATTGGCGAGATTGGACAGGGCGAACCGACTATTCTTTTGTGCGGGCACATGGACACCATCATAGGCAACCTGCCAGTGCGCATGGAAAACAACAAGCTCTACGGCACAGGCGCAGTAGACGCAAAAGGACCATTAGCAGCTATGATAATTGCTGCGGCCACGCTTGCAAAGGAATCAAAGCTTCAAGCCAAAGTGCTATTGGTGGGCGCTGTGGAAGAGGAAGCCACAAGCAAAGGCATAAAACACGTGATTAAGCAGGGGTTGAAGGCTGATTATGCCATATTCGGCGAACCCAGCGGCGTTGAAAACATAACCATTGGCTACAAGGGCAACCTGCACCTGAAGATAACCTGCAAAACCGAGACAGGACACTCGTCGTCTCCGTGGTTTTACGAAAACGCGTTGGAAGAAGCGTTTGACCTGTGGCAGCACATCAAAGCCACGTATCCGCCTGTGGAACAGCAGGAAAGCCCCTTCCGCGCTGTAACCGCGTGCCTTGTCAAGATTAAAGGCGGCAAAGGCAGCTCCAAAGTGCCTTCTGAAAGCGAAATACACGTTGACATCCGAGTCCCACCCCAACTCACCGCCCGCCAAGTCTTCAACGTATTCAACAACGTAATCCAACAGTGGCAAGATGCTCACCCAAAGGTCCACGTAAAAGTGGCGATTACGGACCAGAATGAGGCGTTTGAAGTTGCCAAAAACTCGCTTCTAGTGCGCTCCGTGTCCTACGCCATCAGAAAAGTCCTGAATAAGCAAGCTACGTTACTTAGGAAAACGGGAACAGGCGACATGAACATCCTCGGCAGAGTCATGAGCATACCCATAGTCACGTATGGACCAGGCGACTCGCATTTAGACCACACAAAAGACGAGCAAATCGACATACGCGAGTACCTGCAGGGCATTGAAGTTTACAAGGAAACCATTCTGAAACTGAGTGAACTGCACAAGAAAAACGGAAACGACAATGGGCAGTAACCCTATTTCAAACGGTTTCACAAAGCATTTTCCGTTACGGTGACAAAAATGTTCGGGTTAATGGATCAGTTTAAACGCCCCACAGGTCGTCGCGGCAGATTCGTTGCTGCATTAATGAACAGGGAGCATCAACCGTTAACGTTATGGGGTTTAACGCATGTGAACATCGAGCCAGATTACGTAATTTTGGATGTGGGCTGCGGGGGAGGCAAAACCGTTAGCCGCCTAGCTCAGCGGGCGGTTCTGGGCAAAGTTTTCGGTATCGATTATTCAGCGGACATGGTTGAATACTCAAAAAAAGTGAATAAGAAGTTGATTGCTGAAAACCGCGTGGAAATAGTTGAGGCGCCGGTTGAAAACACGGGTTTTCCAGATAACTTCTTTGACCTCGTAACAGCCATTGAAACCTACTATTTCTGGCCTAACTTTTCTGATGCCTTACAAGAAATAAAGCGCGTACTGAAGCCTAGTGGAAAACTGCTTATGACTAATGAAATGGTGAAAGACGGCGTATACGATGTTAAATGTGCAAAAACTATTGAGCAAGCACATGTACGCCTTCTCTCACTGGAAGAAACCAAGAATATAATGCAGAATGTTGGTTTTGCAGACGTTCAAATATTCACCAAAGATAGCTCTCCATGGAATGCAGTTCTCGCCCAAAAACCGTAAAGTCACTTATTCCAATATAACCTGCATTCTGAAGTGGAAAAGAATGGGCTGTTAGATTTGGTCTAGTTTGAATTCTTTGTGAATGGCGCGAACTGCGGCTTCTCCATCTTTCTCCTTGACCACAAAGGAAATGTTCAGTTCCGAAGAACCCTGCGCTATCATGCGGATGTTTACCCCTGCACGGGCAACCGTAGCGAATAACCTTGACGCTACGCCTAAGCTGCCTTGCATGTTAGCGCCCATAACAGCTATCACGCACACATCATCCTCAGCAGTTACTTCACTGACTAACCCTCTGCCTAACAAAGCTATCTCCAGCGTGCTGAGCGCCCTGCCCAGCAAGCTCCTGCGAACCACCAGCGACATGTTCGCCTCTGAAACCGCCGTGGAAATCATCATCACGTTAATGCCGTTCTTGCCCAGAACTTCAAAGACTTTCGCGTAGCTACCCGGAGCCCCAACCATGCCGCCTCCGCCAACGTTGAGCATAGCCACGTCCTTAATCATGGCTACGGCTTTCACGACTTCTGCTGATTTGGTTGCTGACTCCTTCGTTATCAGCGTTCCCTCATCTTCAGGGTGAAAAACGCTTCTTATCCTGACTGGAATGCCTGCTTTGATGACAGGTTCCAACGCCCGCGGATGCATAGCTTTAGCGCCGAAAATAGCCATTTCAGCCGCTTCCTGATAAGACAGCCGCGTCAGCTTCTTCGCCGACGGAATAACCTTCGGGTCGCTAGTCATTATCCCATCAACATCCGTCCATATCCAAACCTCATCTGCACCCAAAGCAACGCCTAAGACGGTAGCTGTGTAGTCAGAACCGCCGCGCCCCAGCGTTGTAACCACGCCGTCTTGGTCTGCAGCTATGTAACCAGTCACAACTGGAATTACGCCTTCCTCAAGCAACGGCACAATTGTTAACCCTATCCTGTGTGCGGTGAAGTCCATGAGCGGGTCAGCCTCTCCGAAGTTCGAGTCAGTCACTATCCCCGCGTCTTTCCCAGTGAAAAACTGCGACTTGAACTTGAGGTCTCGCAAGGCGCCGCAAACGATTGGCGCGGATAATCTTTCGCCAAAAGACAAAACGTAGTCTCTGGATTTCGGAGTAAGCTCACCAACATAGCATATTCCAGTAAGAACTTTCGCAAGCTCAGAAATCGTGTCCACCACAATCTCCTCGGTCTCCTTCTGCAACTGCTTGCTCACAATAGCCTTCGAAACAGCTACTAAATGCTTCTCAGAAAGCTCTTCGGTGAACGCTTGTAGCTTTTTCTCGTCGCCTTTCTTCGCTTGCTCGGCAATTTCTACGAGGCTGTTGGTGACGCCTGCCAACGCCGAAACCACAACGGCGACTCTGCAATCGTTCTTAGCGTATTTTGTAACTAACTCGGCGACGTGGCGTATGTTTTCGCCCGTGCCAACGCTGGTTCCGCCGAACTTCATCACTATCTTCTTCATTTCAACCGCGCTCTTTATGCTAATTGTTTAGTTGCTAACTTATGTCTAATGTCTAAGAGGTCCCTTAAAACTGCACTGGCAGTTTCCATACCGCCTGCACCCCTGCCAATCAACGTTTGCTCCCCTGCATACTCAGTACAGAAAGTCACCGCGTTCAAAACCCCGCTAACGCACAAGGGATTAGTTTTAGCTATTTCCGTTGGTTTCACAGTTGGCTTGTCCCCGTCTATTGCACCGATGAGCTTGACGGTGTTGCCCCTCTTTGAGGCGTCATCAAGCTCCTGCAAAGACACATCACGAATGCCCGTCCTGTCCACGTCTTTCAAAGTAACCTTCCGGTTCATTATCCAGTTCGCCAAAATAACCACTTTACAGGCAGTATCAAACCCGTCAATATCCATAGACGGCTCCCTCTCAGCGTAACCAAGCTTCTGCGCGTTCGCAAGAGCCTCTTGGAAGGTTACGCGGTTCTGAGACATCTCCGTCAGAATATAGTTAGTTGTACCATTCAATATGCCCCGTATGGTAAGGATTCTGTCCCCAGCAAGGCATCTCTTGGCAAACTCCAGCATCGGAGTTCCACCGCCGACCGTGCCGCTGAAACGAAGATAAACATTGTTGTACTCCGCTAACTCCGTAAGCGCAGGCATGGCTAAAGCTAAGGGTCCCTTGTTAGTGGTAACCACGTGCTTCCCAGTTTTGAACGCCTTAGTGATATGCGATAGAGCTGGCTCCGCGTTTTTGATGTTGACAGGCGTGACTTCAACAACCACTTCCGCCTCAACAGACTCGATAACCTCTAACGCCGAGATGCCTGGGCGACCAAAATCCTTGTCTGCGGATATTGGGTAACCCCGTTGCTTGATTGCTTCCAGTTTTTCAGGGCTTAAACCTCTGGGGTTGATAACTGCGCCGTCAATATCAGCTATAGCGACGATTTTCGGGTTGAACCCGTAGCCCTTTACTTTTTCAGCGTATTTGCGGGCGAGAATTGTGGTTACGCCCTTTCCGACTACGCCATAGCCAACTAAAATAATTCTCATTCAAGCTCACCGCTCCACGATTGCCATTTGCTGCTTCAGTTCCAGTGCCCGTTCAATTGCTGACATTTCAGCGTCAACCTCCACCGGCTTCTCACTCATCTTAACCGCCGTGTCAGGGTCTTTAAGCCCGTGTCCAGTGGTGACGCAAACCACGCGTTCATCCTTGCTGATGACGCCGTTGTTAACGAGTTTAATTAAGCCTGCGATGGATGACGCGCTGGCTGGCTCCACGAAAATGCCTTCCACGCGCGCCAACAGCTTTTGCGCTGCAAGAATTTCGTCGTCAGTTACGGTTTCGGCTGTTCCGCCCGATTTGCGGATGGCGTTTACGGCTTTTTTCCAGCTGACGGGTGCGCCGATTCTTATGGCAGTGGCTACGGTTTCAGGTTTCTCCACGGGCACGATTTTCTCGCTGTTCGTCTTAATCGCCTGTGCTATAGGCGCTGAGCCTGCAGCTTGGATGCCTGTCATCTTCGGAAGTTTCTTGATGAAGCCGAGCTGGTGAAATTCGGTGAAGCCTTTCCATATGGCACTGATGTTTCCCGCGTTGCCCACTGGCACTATGACGCGGTCAGGCGGTTCGTTGTCCAGCTGGTCGCATATTTCGAAGCCCAGCGATTTCTGTCCTTCTATTCTGAACGGGTTAATAGAGTTCAACAAGTAAATGCTCGGGTGCTTCTCTGAAAGCTTCAACACCATGTCCAATGACTGGTCAAAGTTGCCGCGTACCTGAAGCACTTTGGCGCCGTAAATCATGGCTTGCGAAAGTTTCCCGTAGGCTATTTTGCCTGAGGGAATCAGCACGGTGCAGCGCATGCCTGCTTTTGCCGCGTAAGCCGCCAGCGAAGCAGAGGTGTTGCCTGTGGATGCGCAGATGACGTTTTTTGCGCCGAGTTCTGCAGCTTTGGAGACGCCGACGGTCATGCCTCGGTCTTTGAAGCTGCCTGTTGGGTTTTCGCCTTCGTTCTTCACGTAGAGCTGCAGCAGACCCAGCTGTTTGCCCAGTTTGTGGCACGAATGTAATCCTGTGCCGCCCTCATTCAAGGAAACTATTTTGCTTATGTCGCTAATAGGCATGAAGTCTTTGTAGCGCCAAACAGAAAGCGGCACGTTTCGCCATTCACTTTTCTCGAGTTTCCTACCTAATTCTTCAAAATCGTATTTGACTTCAAGGATATCTCCGCATTTCTTGCAAAAGTAAACAATCTCATCTATAGCGTATTTGCTTCCGCAGTTTATACATTCTTGGTGCGTCATTATTCCATCTCCAGTAGGCAAACGCCCTTGCCAGCTCTCGTGGCGAAGGCAGTGGCGCTGCAACCAGCAGACTCGAACCCTGCTTTCATTGCGCCTGCAATCTTCAAAGCATCAGCCTTCGTCTTGTCGACTATGGCTATCATGGCGGGTCCAGCGCCGCTTACGGCGACACCGCACGCGCCCGCCTGTAAAGCGTTTTCTCTTACTTGCTGGTAACCGGGAATTAAAAAAGCTCTCGCTGGCTCCGCAACTGCATCCAACATTGACTTGCCTATCAACTCCACATCGCCAGTTGCGAAACCGCTTGTAACAGCAGCGGCTTTTCCAACGTTATGAACCAGCTTGCTTATTGGCACTGTTTTAGGCACGACGGAACGAGCTTTTTTAGTTTTGTTAGCTGGCGTTGCCATGTGCGGGAAGGCTACGCACACCTCCATGTCTGGCGGAGACTTCAGATTAACTATCTCCAACGGCTTATAAGATTTGACTATCACGAAATCGCCGCATATGGCTGCTGAAACGTTATCCGCGTGTTCAGAACCAGCTGAGGCAACTTCGCCTTTTGCAGCACAACGAATCAGCTCAGCGTTGTCCAGTTTGAGGTTGAACATGCAGTTTAAGCCGTAAGCCACGCCTGCCGCTGAAGCTGCGCTGCTGCCTAAACCCACGCTTGGAAAAATTCTCCTTTCAACTTCTATTTTTACTCCTGCTTTCAAAGAGAACTCCTTTAGCATGTGGATTGCAACTAAGCCTGCGGGGCTTTTCTCTGGCGCGGTGGCGCTTGCTGCTGCCGAGAGCCCCAAAACAGCGATTTTGACGCCTGCGGGAATAAGCTTTAACGTGATTTTGTCTGTTGGCTGTTCCAGGGCTAAGCCGAAAACGTCGAAGCCTGGACCTAGGTTAGCTGTTGTGGCGGGTGCTTTGACGGTTACTTGGCTTAGCGGCATAATTCCATCTCTGAATCAGCAGTCAGTATGAAGCTGCAATTATTAATATTGTTGCTTCGCAAGTTCAGCTCTAAGCAAGCCATTTTGAACGCTTTTTTCCCTTTTTTTGCTGGAGGTGCGGTTAGCCTACCATGTTGGACAGTACCTCGTAGGCTTTCAAGCTGTCTTTTTTCTCTACTACGATTATTGTTTCTGTCCAGCATGAGATGAACTCGATGATGTTTATGTTCTGCTCCGCCAGCAGCGTTGTCAGGAAAGCCACAACTCCTGGCGTTGCTTCTAAATCTTCAGGCGAGTGGATAACAGCCATTGTGCAGTTGTCATGTTTAACTAACGCGCTGATTCTTTCAGGTAAGTCGCTTCGGTCCATCAGGTAAACGAATTTGCCCAGTAAGTCCACTTTCATGCCGTTTTTCGCGTCTGTTTCCCTGTTTGTTATCATAACAGATTTTCTGTCGTAAACGGCTACGCTGCTGCGTTTCAGAAGCTGCAGCACTTTTTCTTCCCGTTTTTGCTTTCGCCGTTGCAATTCTTCTGCGAAACGGCGCAGAGCGGCTTTTATGGCGCTTGTGTTGTCAATTTTCAGTTCTTCTTGGATTTGCCGTGATAACTCGCTGAGATTAACTATTCCCTTTTCCAATGCCTCAAGCAGGTACGGTTTGTTCCGTAAGTGACTTCTTACGGTTCGAGCTATTGTCATGATGCACACGTGTATCAGTTGAGACATTTAAAGCTTATCATGTTACAAAAATGTCGCAAAGTTTAAAAACACTGCCCCTGAGGTAAGGGGAATAATTCAGTTTAGAAAATGGGGGAGCAGACAGTAACCGAAAAAATAGTCCTCGCATACTCAGGCGGACTCGACACGTCCGTGCTCATCAAGTGGCTGCAAGAAAAATACAACGCAGAAGTCATAACCGTAACCGTTAACGTCGGTCAACAGGAAGACCTGAAAGAAGCAGAGGAAAAAGCGAAAAAACTAGGCGTCTTAAAACACTACTCCATTGACGCTAAAGAAGAATTCGCTGCTGACTACATTTTTCCAGCCATAAAAGCTAACGCCCTCTACGAAGGCAAATACCCGATAAGCACAAGTCTCTCGCGACCCCTTATAGCCGCGAAAATGGTGGAAATCGCGGAGAAAAACGGCGCCACCGGCTTAGCGCACGGCTGCACCGGCAAAGGCAACGACCAAGTGCGCTTCGACATCAGCCTCGGTGCTTTAGCGCCTGACCTTAAAATAATCGCGCCAGTCCGAGAGTGGGGCATGACCCGAGACGAAGAAATAGCTTACGCAAAGGCAAAGGGGATTCCAGTTTCTACCGCAGCCAAAAAGTACAGCATAGACCAAAGCGTCTGGGGTAGATCTATCGAATGCGGTGTACTAGAAGACGCGGCTCAGGAACCTCCGGAAGACGCTTTCGAATGGACAGTAGCGCCTGAAAAAGCGCCGAACAAGCCTGAATACGTGACCATCAAGTTTGAAGCAGGCGTTCCCGTTGCCGTAAACGGCAAAGCAATGAAACCGCTTGCCCTCATCGAAATGTTAAACGAAACAGCGGGAAAACACGGGGTTGGCCGCATAGACCACATCGAAGACCGCTTAGTTGGCATTAAGTCTAGAGAGAATTACGAGTGCCCAGCCGCTACCGTTCTGCTCGAAGCACATAAGGACTTGGAGAAAATGGTGCTCACGCGGCACGAAGTGCTGTTCAAGCAGCAGATCGACGCAGAATGGACTTTTCTGGCTTATGCAGGCTTATGGATGGACCCGCTGCGGGATGCCCTTGAAGCGTTCATAAACAAGACGCAGGAAAACGTTTGCGGTGAAGTGCGGGTTAAACTCTACAAGGGCGGGCTTCAAGTGGTTGGGCGTTCCTCGCCGATGTCGCTTTATGACCAGAACTTGGTGAACTACAACATTAAAACTTCTTTCAACCAAGCCTACTCTAAAGGCTTCATTGAGCTGTGGGGCTTGCAGACTCGGATGTCTAACGTGTTGAAGCGGAAAGCCAAGAAGCAAAAAACAGCTGGAGGCAGCAAGTAAACTTTAACCAGTTGCGCTTAAGATAGACTGTTGGGGTGAACGTGCAATGTCAAAGATACTGCATGGCGGAAGAATAGGTTCACTGCGAAAAGATGTTGCCCAGTTCACTTCATCAATAAAAGACGACGTTAAACTCGCCAAAGCCGTAGTTGACATCAACAAAGCACACGTGGTAATGCTGACGGAACAGAAAATCATCACGCAAGCCGACGGCGCCAAACTCCTCGCAGCCCTCACCAAACATGCCCATTTGAAGTTAGACGCTGCTTCTGAAGACGTGCACATGGCAGTAGAAGA
Source organism: uncultured Candidatus Bathyarchaeia archaeon (assembly GCA_964632845.1). Classification (GTDB taxonomy): domain Archaea; phylum Thermoproteota; class Bathyarchaeia; order Bathyarchaeales; family Bathycorpusculaceae; genus JAOZHU01. The sequence continues at coordinate 97,593 of CAZWDU010000007.1, forward strand.
AGCCGTGCTTAAGGAAGTAGAGTGGGAAACAGGCGGAAACCTGCACATCGCCAAAAGCCGAAACGACCAAGTCGCCACAGCCATCCGTATGACACTGAGACAAAACCTGCTAACCCTGATGGCTTCCGTAGTGCAAATGCAGGAAAGCATAGCGGAAACAGCCGAAGCGAACATGGAAACCGTTATCCTAGCGTACACTCATCTGCAGGCAGCGCAGCCAGTAACCTTCGCGCATTATCTCCTCTCGCACTTTGACGCGTTAGAACGAGACTTGCAGAGATTGCAGGAAGCTTACGCGAGAGTAAACCTTTCACCAATGGGCGCAGGAGCTTTAGCCACAACAAGCTTCCCAATAAACCGCGAACGCGTTGCTGAGCTTTTAGGCTTCAACGGCATAGTGGAAAACTCAATTGACGCCGTGGGCAGCCGAGACTTCATCCTTGAAACCACCGCAACGCTCACGCTTATCGCCGTGAACCTGAGCCGATTAGCTGAGGACTGGATTGTTTGGAGTTCCCCAGACTTCGGCGTGATAGAGCTTCCAGACGAATTTGCGTCCACCAGTAGCATTATGCCGCAAAAGAAGAATCCTGAAGTGCTGGAAGTTATCCGCGCAAGAGCCAGCCATGTGCTGGGCGACTTTGTAGCTGCTGCCGCGGCTTTGAAGAGTTTGCCGTCCACTTATAACCTTGACTTCCAAGAAATCACGCCTAAACTATGGGCAACCATCGAAAACGTTAATGCTGCTTTAGGCATGCTCGCCGAGCTAATTCCCAACGTGAAAGTAACCGCGGACGTTTCCAGCAAAGCCTTAGCGAGCTTTGCGGCGGCAACCGAATTAGCCAACATGCTGGTGCGGAAATACAATGTTCCTTTCAGGTCAGCCCACAAAATAGTCGGCACACTAGTCAAGCAACTCACAGAATCCAAGCAGACTTTCCTCGATGCCACGCCTGAACTGCTTCAGCAAATCGCTCAAGACGTTGTCGGCATAAAACTTGCCGTTACCGCAGCAGACATCACCGAATCAATTGACCCATTCAAGATAGTTGAAACGTACACTGTCACGGGCGGGCCAGCACCAACCACAGTTAAAAAAGCATTAACCGCTCGGAAAAAACGCTTGGTTCTCGCCGAAGCTAGCGTGTCCAAGCTAAAACAGAGCCTTGATGAAGCAGAAAATAAGTTGGAATCAACAGTCAAAGCATATTCCAACATGAGTTCCCATGAAAACACAACCTTTAAAAATTCCAAATTGCAGGTAGAATAGGGCATTGGCCACACCACATAGCTCCAGCAAAAACAAAAAAGCGGTTTTAGTTTTAGAAGACGGCACCCTCTTCACCGGTCACGGTTTTGGAGCCACACAAAAAACCACAGGCGAAGTAGTTTTCTCCACTTCCATGGTCGGCTACCCCGAAGCCCTCACCGACCCATCATACAAAGGACAAATTCTAACCTTAACTTATCCTCTCGTGGGCAATTATGGCGTTCCACCCTACGACCTCAATCTGGGACTTCCCCTTTATTTTGAGTCAGAACGCATCCAAGTGCAAGGGCTAGTTATCCACGAGTTATGCGAAGAACCCTTTCATTGGGCGTCAACAAGAACCTTGGACAAGTGGCTGGCAGACGAAGGCATCCCCGGCATATGCGGCGTCGACACGAGACGCCTCACCAAGAAGCTCAGAATCCACGGCGTCATGCTGGGCATCCTGCGCGTATTCGAAGCAGGCGAAGAACCAAACGTTGACAGCCTTTTACAGGAAGCCAAGAACATTCCTGACCCGAACCTGACAGATTTAGTCAAGCAAGTAACCGTGAAAGACCCCGTGCATTACAATGTTGAAGGCGACAGCACAGTTGTTTTGATTGACACAGGCGTTAAGAACAGCATTATTCGGAATTTTCTGAAACGCGGCATCAGCGTTGTACGAGTGCCTTACGATTTTTCAGCCAAAGAAATCTTAGAGTACAAGCCCCACGGCGTCGTCATAAGCAATGGTCCAGGCGACCCGAAAAAATGCGCGGACACCATAGCTTGCGTGAAAGAGCTTGTGGAAAAAGTTCCCGTAATGGGAATTTGCTTGGGCAACCAGATACTGTCGCTTGCCATGGGCGGAGACACTTACAAGATGAAGTTTGGGCATCGCTCCCAAAACCAGCCTGCGTTGGATTTGAAGACAAACCGCTGTTACATCACCACGCAGAATCACGGTTACGCAATTGACGAGAAATGCCTTGAAAAATCGCCGCTGGAATGCTGGTTCTTGAACGCTAATGACAAAACCGTGGAAGGCGTCAAACACAGGAGTAAACCCGTTTTCGCAGTGCAGTGGCATCCTGAAGCTTCACCAGGACCATACGACACCGAGTTTCTCTTCGATACATTCGCAAAGCTGATGGAGGGTGCATAGGCATGCCGAAGCTTGATTGGATACGCAAGGTACTAGTGCTGGGCAGCGGTGCCATAAAAATTGGGGAAGCAGCCGAGTTTGATTATTCTGGAAGCCAATGCCTCAAAGCCTTGAAGGAAGAAGGCATTGAAACCGTTCTCATAAACCCGAACATAGCTACCATTCAAACTGACCCGCGGTTGTCGGGGAAAGTGTACTTGCTTCCAGTGACGCCTGAGTACGTGGAAAAAGTGATTGAAAAAGAAAGACCTGACGGCATCCTGCTAAGTTTCGGAGGGCAAACGGCGCTAAACTGCGGCGTTGAACTTGCAAAGAAGGGTGTTTACGAAAAATATGGCGTAAAAGTGTTGGGGACGCCTGTTGAGGCAATAGAGGATACGGGTAACCGTGAACGGTTTAGGCAGGCGATGATTAAGGCAGGTGTTCCGCCGTTGCGGAGCAAGTCTGCTACAACGGTGCGGGAAGCTCTTGATGTCGCGAACGAAATTGGTTACCCCGTCATCGTTCGAGTTGCGTACACTCTCGGCGGTAGAGGTGCAGGTGTAGCTCATAATGCGTGGGAGTTAAGAGAAATAGCTACACGTGGTTTGGCTCAGAGCCGCATCACCCAAGTGCTTGTGGAGGAGTATGTGGGTCACTGGAAGGAAGTTGAGTATGAAGTTATGCGTGATTACGCGGATAACTGCTTGACCGTCTGCAACATGGAAAACTTCGACCCAATGGGTGTGCATACAGGTGACTCGATTGTGGTGGCACCTTCGCAGACGATGTCCAACCGCGAATATCACTTGATTAGGTCTGCGTCAATAGCTGCCATACGAAGCTTAGGCATAGTCGGCGAATGCAATATTCAGTGGGCTTTGCATCCGACTTCAGAGGAGTTCCGCGTTATAGAAGTTAATTCGCGTATGTCGAGAAGTTCGGCGCTGGCAAGCAAGGTTACTGGGTACCCGTTGGCGTATATAGCTACGAAATTATCGATTGGTTATACGCTTCCAGAGTTGATCAATAAGGTTACTGAGGTTACTACTGCTTGTTTTGAGCCAGCTTTGGATTATATCACGGTTAAGATTCCACGTTGGGATTTGCAGAAGTTCAAGAATGCAGATCGCCATATTGGTCCTCAGATGCGTTCTGTGGGCGAGGTAATGTCGATTGGTCGCTGCTTTGAGGAAGCATTGCAGAAAGCAGTGCGAATGTTGGACACGGACAAGGTGGGACTTGTTTGTAACCCAGAAGATTCAGAAGTGGAGTCAGTGGAGAAAGTTAAGGATGTGGTGGCGAATCCGACTGATGAGCGGCTTTTCAAGATAGTTAAAGCCTTGAAGATGGGTGTTTCGGTTGAGGAGATTTACCAACTGAGCGGTGTTGACCCGTTTTTCCTGCATAAAATCCAGAACATCATTAGCATGGAAGAGAAGCTGCGGGCGTTGCAGTTCAAAGACAGCACGGCACCAGAGGTCATTCGTGAAGCAAAACGTATTGGCTTTTCTGATGAGCAAATAGCCGCGTGCGCAGGCGTCAAAGAGGTTGAGGTGCGGCAGTTTAGGAAAACCGCAGGCATAGTTCCAGCCGTAAAGCAGATAGATACGCTTGCGGCTGAGTGGCCAGCTAAAACCAACTACCTTTACTTGACTTACGGTGGCGACGAAGATGACGTAGACTTGAGCGGTGACAAAAGTAAGGTTATGGTTTTGGGCGCTGGCGTTTTCAGGATAGGCTCAAGTGTTGAGTTTGACTGGTGCGGAGTCAACACGATTTGGGCTTTGAAGAAAAACGGTGTTCAGGAAGCGATAATGGTTAATTATAATCCTGAGACTGTTTCAACGGATTATGACGTTTCGGACAAGTTGTATTTTGAAGAGTTATCCACTGAGAGAATTTTGGATATTTATGAGAAAGAGAATCCGTTGGGTGTCATAGCCAGTGTTGGCGGTCAGATTCCGAATAATTTGGCTATGAAATTGGCAACTGCTGGCGTGAAGTTGCTTGGCACAGCAGCGGAAGACATAGATGTGGCTGAGGACAGGTCAAAGTTCAGCGCATTGCTGGATCAGCTTGGGGTTCCGCAGCCGGAATGGAGCAAGCTTACTTCGATAAGTGCTGCGAAACGGTTTGCGGAGAAAATTGGTTATCCTGTTATTGTGCGTCCAAGTTATGTTCTGTCTGGTTCTGCGATGCGTGTGGCTTATAATGAGACGATGCTGGAGAATTTTCTCAAGTTGGCGGCGAAGGTTTCTCGTGATCAGCCAGTGGTGATTTCCAAGTTTGTGGATAAGGCGAAGGAAGTTGAGGTGGACGGGGTTTCTGACGGCGAAACCTGCGTGATTGGTTCTATAATGGAGCATGTGGAGAACGCTGGGGTTCACAGTGGCGACGCTACGATGAGTATTCCGCCTCAAACGCTTTCGGTCGATGTTCAGAAGAAGATTGAGGATTGCACGCAGAGAATTGTTAGTGCCCTGAAAATTAAGGGTCCATATAACATCCAGTATCTTGTGAAGGACGGCGTGGTCCACGTTATTGAGTGTAACTTGCGGGCTTCGCGGTCTATGCCGTTTGTAAGCAAGACTCGCGGTTTGAACCTTATTGAGCTGGCTACGTTGGCGATGCTGGGCAAAAAATTCAAGGAGTTGCAAACGTGTGGTTTGCCGCCTATTGGACACGTTGGCGTTAAAGTGCCGCAGTTCAGCTTCATGCGTTTAAGCGGCGCAGACCCAGTGTTAGGCGTTGAAATGCTCAGCACAGGTGAAGTGGCGTGTTTGGGCGAGAATTTCGCTGATGCTTTCTCGAAGGCGTTGCAGTCTGCGGAGTTCAGGATTCCACCTCATGGCGGTTCAGTGCTCATAACTATTGGTGGTGAAGAGCCTAAGAGGAGAGCTGTGCCTTTGGCGAAGGCTTTTGAGGAGATGGGCTTCAAGATTTACGCTACGGAGCACACGGCTGATGCGCTGCGTGCTGCGGGAATAAACACGGTGTCAGTTCTCTGCAAAGTTAAGGAGGCTGATTCGAACCCGAATATTCTGGATTATCTTCAAGAGCGCAAAATAGATTTAGTTATCAATGTGCCGATGGGGAACAAGCAGAAGAGTTACTCGGATGTTTTAACAGACGGCTACATTATCAGGCGACAAGCTGTGGAGTTTAATGTTCCTGTGATTACGAATCTTGAGTTGGCTTCTGCTCTTGTCAAGGTTTTGCAACAGAAAGAAAATGATAAAGTTACTATTCGTTCTCTGAACGAGTACATGGATGACTTGCCGTGGAAACTCTGGTAAGTAAAGGCTGTTCAACGTGAACAGTGTCACAGAAAAAATAGCGCCGAAAGCGTAAAAGTTGATTTGTGCCTTATATGCTGTTTTTGTCTTATACCTCCTCTATAAATAGGCTGAGCCTTGCTGCAGAACTGCGGCTTGATACTGGCTTAGGTGTCGGTTGGTCTATGAGGCAGCTTGTTCCCGCCTTTTTTTGGTATTCGGAGTTTTTTGTGTGGAGTAGTTGTTTAGTGTGTTGTTGCGTGTCGAAAGGTTCTTAAGTGATTGAGTGTTTCTCTTTGCGCTAGAAAAATGCTTTAATGCATGCCTAGGTTTAAGTAGTTGCTTGTTCCCTTTTAGGGGAATGACTGTATTGACCAGAAAAAGTTAAAATAGTGGATTGAAGAGGTGAAAGGGTATGGAATACGTTTACGCTGCGATGCTCCTTCACAAAGCTGGTAAAGAAATAAACGAAGAGAACATTTCAAACGTTTTGACAGCGGCAGGAGTAACAGTTGACGCCGTCAGAGTCAAAGCGCTAGTAGCATCTCTAAGCGAAGTCAACATTGAAGAAGCAATTAAAGCTGCTCCAGCAATGATGGCCGCGCCAGCAACTGCACAGGCACCAGCCGCGCCAGCAGCAGAGGCAAAGCCGAAGGAAGACGAGAAAAAGAAGAAAGAAGACGACAAAGCTAAGGAAGAAGCAGCGCTTGAAGGTTTAGGCGCCCTATTCGGGTAAATAAGCCTCAACTCTTATTTTTAACCATTTTTCCCAAACAATTTTTAAATTGTAAGTGTTTACTGAAAGATTCTAAGATTAGCTTCTTTTCAACGTGATGCTTTAGGCTTTCTCGTGAACCAATAAACCAAAACACCAATACTGCACACAAGAGCAATCACAATCGCCAACACGATTTTCCAATCAAGGCTTTGCGTCTGTCCTCTTTGTCCCACTTCAAACGAAAATGGATTAACCCTTGAATAGTGGTCAATGTTTAATTCATTAATATAATATGAGGTATCCCAAACGCCATTTCCAGAAACCTCTGTAGCGTTAGGATATCTTGCTTTGAAATCATTCCAGTAGTTAAAGTTTCTTGACTAAAATCAACCCGAGCCGAGATGCACTATTACTTAATAGAAATACATAGCGCTGATTTGGTGCTGCTTTAAATAAGGGGAGGTCACCGAGAGCAACTAGACCTTTTTCAGGGCTATTCTCTCCAGTGTTCAGGCTTGTTTAACGCGTCACAGCAAACCACTTTGCCAGAAACTGAGCCGATAATGTTGGGGCGAAGGGCTTGAACCATCCATGCGTCAGCATCTTTTTCAGGAATAGGAAATGGAGCCTTAAACCCAAGTTTACCCGCCGTCATAAACCCAAAACGTGGGTAATATTGAGGATGACCAAGTACAAACACAAAGTCAACGTCAAACTTTGACAGCGACTCTATTCCCTTCTTGATGAGGCTGCCGCCGATGCCCTGCTTTTGAAATTTAGGTACGACTGCCAAAGGCGCCAAAATTGAAACCGCAACCTGGTTGGGAGCGTTGGAAAGGTGCCCTTTAGTGAAAAGGATGTGCCCTGCAGGTTGATTCTCTACGTATGCTAATAGTGATATGAGGGGTTTTGCGGTGGGGTCAGCTAACATGTCTCGTGTGAGGTTAGCTTCTTTTTCTGAGTTGAAGGCTTCTCGCTCGACGAACAGTATGTCTTTGAGGTCGGCGTCGGTTGTTTCACGTATGTACATATGCGCCACTGGGTATGTTATTGATTGTTCGCCTTTATATAGGGGGTATAGACATTGATGAAGCAATCAAAGCGGCTCCAACCATGATGGCAGCCGCTCCAGTAGACAAGAAGAAGAAAGCTGAAGAAGAGAAAGCTAAGGAAGAAGCAGCGCTTGAAGGTTTAGGCGCCCTATTCGGGCAATTAAACCAAAAATCTTTTCTATTTTTAATTCAATTCCGCTAATTCTATTGCGATTTTTTTGTTTCGTCTTTCAGCAAGCATTTTCCACGCTACTATGGGTAGCCAACCGCAAATAATCATCAAAGTTCCTGGAAAAGCACCCCACTCATAACTCAGCAGGAAAGCTTCAAAGACGCCGAAAGATATGCACATGGTCACTGCGGACAGCACCGCGGTTTTCTTGCCGAACCGCTTGTAAGTTTGCGTGGCGAGTATTCCTGAGAAGAAGAAGTCGCCTAGCCCAAGTGACATGTACTGCATACCTTGCTCTGTTAGGATTAAGGGAAGCGTTGGCAGTGAAATAAGCACGGGCAAGCCAAGTCCTGAAACCTGTTTTGCCGCGGTTACCATTATGCCCGTGAACAGCACCAGTATTATGTCCATAACTGTGAGGAGTCCTGCGAAAATGAACACGTTTTTCCATGAGAAAAGTGACCCGAGGTACAGTGTCACCAATATGGCAAATATTATTGCATAAACGTTTAGGAGATACGGGAACCACAGAATCGTTCCATTATACACCAAGTATAGTAGCACGAATAAGACTGGCGGCAGAACCGCCAAGTACCACCTTTCGCGTGTCGCTGCTCTTTTCTGCTCGTACAGCATGGCGCAAAACGCGAAAGCTGCCAAACCATAGATTGCCCATCCGCCATAAAGCATTAGGCTGTCTGCTGCGGCGTATAAGATGGCAACGGTTCCAGCTACTAAACCCGCGACGCCGAACGCTAAACAGAAAAGCTGCGCCTTACGCTTCGCCATGTTTGAAAAAAGATACGAAAACGTGAAAAGCAATGTGGAATAGGAGAACAGAAAGACCGTCATTATAGCCATCTGCGGAACAAAAATGATAACGGAAACCGCAACGGTAATCATAGCCACAAACAAAACCGCGTCACGCGCGCGGAATTCTTTCTCCTCAAAAGTCGCCTTCAACTTTCCTTCTACATGCTTATTCAAAAGCATCGCTGCGATTGTTATAGCGAACAACGCAATTGGCATCGTAATGTCGAAATCCATGGCAACACATAACCCAAACGACAGATTTAAACATTAAACACTAAACTGCACGTTCATAACAGCTAATGTCGCAAGTAACGCTTCCTCTGTCCGCACAGTCTCCGTACCCTGCGCGGGAACAGTGTTCACCACGAAATCCACAAGCTTACCTAAATCTACGCCCGCATCCTCGGCAATTTCGTAAAGTCCCCTTGTCGGAGCACCAAAAACCACAAGCACGCTGCCCGCCTTCCTCCACTTTCCAGCCAACTCCCGAGCAACACTTGTCCACTTGGCACCTCTTATAGACGTGCCCACCGTCAAATCAAACTTGCCCTTCTCTATCAACGCAGTTAAGGAACGACGCTCCCTCGTCACAGTGTATCCCCAGTAGCTTGATACTTCACCGCTAACAGCTTGAACCTCAACCTGCCCGCCTGCTTTGACTATTTGCACGGTTACCCGCTTGCCCACAGCAAACTGCTTCTCCCGCAAAAGCGCAGCATGCTCAACGCCAATGTCCACCAGCAAGCCTTCTTTAGTTTCGGATATGACTACGCCTTCGCGGTACTCGCCCACCTTC
>CAZWDU010000008.1:0-86831 GCA_964632845.1 uncultured Candidatus Bathyarchaeia archaeon
CAGAAAGGTCTATTGGGAATTCTTCGCCGTTTTTTCTACGAACTGGAAGGCTGAGGGTTGTTCCACGAAATTGCGCGGCAGTCTCGAACGGTTCTTTAATGAACTTTAAAAAGAGTTCACGATATCCCAGTGGAGCTAATACATCTAGTGCATCTATCGCATTAATCTTTGTCATATCTTCGTCGGTGTAACCAAACATTTTTTCAGTAGCAGGATTCCAGTAAACAACCTTGCCTGTATCATCCACCAGAATGATGGCGTCTAATGCAGAGGTGCTTATTGCGCGGAATTTTTCTTCACTTTCACGTAAGGCTTCTTCAAGTAGCTTGCGTTCGGTGATGTCAGCGAACACAGTGGCAAATTTTCCTTTGGTTGGAGAGAAAACAGAGATGCTGAGATGTTTCTTTAAGGGTGGGAAATAGGTTTCGAATGTGGTGGGTTCTCCAGATTCCGCCACTTTTGCATAAGTCTCTAGGTAAGGCGGTTCATTTGTCCCGTAAAGTTTTGAGGCTTTCCTTCCGATGGCGCCTTCTCTCGTTATTCCAGTAATCAGTTCGTATGCAGAATTAGCGTCCAATATAACATAGTCGATGGCCTTGCCTAACTTGTCGTATATTAACTCGTGAAGTGCAACGCCTTCATCCATTGTGGAAAACAAGGAACGATATTTCTCTTCGCTTGCAATTAGTTTTTCTTCAAGTTGTTTGCGCTCAGTTATGTCTTTTGTTATAGACACAAAACCTACTGTATTCCCAGCAGCGTTTTTAATGACGTTCCCAGAGGCTTCCGCGGGGAACTCTTTGCCGTCTTTAGTCACAAAGGTAAGCTCAGCATTCTTCACTGAACCAGTTTTAAGGATTTCTGCCATCAACAGTGCTCCGCTCTTGCGTTCTTTTGGTGAAATCAGTTCGAAGGCATTTTTGCCAATCAACTCGTCTTTTGATGCAAATCCATGCAGAGTTGCCGTAGCTTCGTTGCATTCGACGATATTTCCATTCAAATCAAGAACTGTGATGGCGTCAGGAGATGAATCAAAAACTCTTTCAAGTTTATCCTTGCTTTCGCTGATCTCTCTAACTTTCTCATCTACAAGCGCTTCCAGTTTCTCAGCATATTCCTTAAGTTGCCTTTCACTGCGCTTTCTCCGAGTAACGCTACGGAACATAACAAGAACCGCAGTTTGCCCCTCATAGCAAATCTTATGTGCGCGTACTTCAAGATGGATAGTTTCACCGTTTTTAGCAACAACTTTAATTGTATATGGGTTAACACGTAGACCCATTAACCTCTTTTCGATGTTTTTCCGAAGAACTGCCCTGATTTTTTCACTGAAAAACCCAAAATTCTTAACATTCTTTCCAACTACTTTTTTTGCACTTAGCCCTGTGACTTCTTCAAAACCCTTGTTTACGTTTAAGAGAGTTCCCATGCTATCGATGATGACAACAGGGTCAGCTATAAGGTCCAAAAGAACCCTGAATTTTTCTTCACTCTTGCAACTTTTCGTGCTCATTAATGAAAATCCCCATTTCCGATTCGCCTTTATACGCGTTTTCATAATTCTGGCGAACCAGTTTTACGTACTCTTGAAACGTCATTTCTGGAATAATCCATTTGCACAAAGGCCATTCATACTCAGGCCACTTGCAGGCGACTCCAATCTTCTCATGAATCTTTTTCATGCACAGAATCTCAAGCGTTTTAGCGCCTAAACCAAAGATTTTTTCAAGTGCGTCTGAGAAGTCGTTAATTCTTTGGGGGATTTCCAATCGTTTAATCTTAAATGTTTTTTCAAGATGAAAGTATATTGAGACAGCTACGTTTTCACCTAAAGAGGATAATGCTTCGTCGATTGCCGAGAGCAAAATTTCGTTAAAACCTGATTTTGGTTTACTTCGTTTGCGCAAATTTACTGACTCCACGTTTCTGGTGATCGCTTCTTTGAAAAGCGCATTTTCCTGCCTTTTGGGTTTTATTCGTCGCATAACGCATCGTAATATATAACAGTTTGCTCGCACTCCGACCAACCACGTCAGTAATACCTGCAATAACAGTGCATCCTAAAAATTTGCATACTAGCTAATAAGAAACCATATTAAAATTTAAAGGTTTTCCGAAACCCAACGTGCCGTCTGGCTTCTAGTGCGGCATCAAGGTTAAGCGAATTCTCCGCTAGGCAGCTTTCACCAACGAATGAACGCATCAACTGCTGTTTGTCACTGCGCAGGCGGTGGAGGAGGTAAAGGCGCTTCTTCTGTTTTCTGAAGTTGCCTAATCGCGAAGGCAAATATGACTGCGGAGAAGCCGAATCCAAGCGTAAGCATGCCCATGCCGTAAAATGCCAACAACAACATTGCTGACCCAACTGAAAAGGCTAATACCATGAACACTAAGCCGATAACGAGAATAGCAATGCCAACCAGCAAAGTCCGAGTCCAAACTATCTTCCGAGCAGGCATAAACTTTCACTTGATGGAAGCATAATCAACTATACAGCTTATTAGATTATCTCATCCGTGGCATCAACGATACAGTAGGCTACGGGTTTTCCGCGAAGCAAATTTGCAGTAGCTGCTCGAAGTTTCCACGTGTTCTATCGCACTTGTAAAGTCTCAGCGCGTTAACAAGTTCTCCGCGGTTTTTTTCGCCGAGGGTTTCAGCTGCCATGCGAGCTACAGCGCTGTTGCCTGCAAACAGGTATTGGCACATGGCTGTGACGTTTGCTGTTTTTCGGTTGACGCTGGCGGTTTCAAAATCAACAATAAATGGCTTCTGCTCCGTGTTAACGATTACGTGTTTCGGTGCTTTACTTAGTTCGCCGTGGTCCAAGCCAGTCGCGTCTAGCCGCCAACACTGCTCCAAAACCTCACGCAAAACAAGGTGCACATGCGTTTTTGGTTTGTGCGTCTTAAGCCAGTTGGGCAGTAAATCGCCGTCGATGAACTGCATCAGAAGAAAGTTCGTACTTGCGCTGATGAATTTTGGTCCCACGTTTACCAAGTTGGCTTTCGTCAGCATCGCTGCTTCATACTGCAGTCCATGTCTGTCGGCATCTACTCGCCGTATTTTCAGTGCTGCTCTTTGCTTGTTTAGGTGGGCTATTACAGCTACGCCTACGAAGCCTTTGCCTAAGACTGGCACGTTGAAGACACTTGCTTTTCCAGTGAATTCTATGGCTTTTACGCCGTGTTTTTGCAGTTCTTTGAGGCGAGTTTGCAGTTCAGCTTCGTTTGCTCGTGGATAGCAGAGAACCGATGCGTAGGGTTCTTTTCTGAGGTTTTCAATTGATATTACGGCAAGGTCGTTCACGATGCTTGTTCTTCCTTTTTCAACCAACAGAGTAAAATGCAGGCGGATTATAAATTTAATAGGGACTTTTCGTTCACTAAAAACGTGTATTGCAGTTGGTTGAGAAATGCCGAGGTTCAGACAAACTGATGAAATTCTAAGGTTGATGGACAAGAAAAAGCAAATTAGGAATTTAGGCGTGATCGCGCACATCGACCATGGAAAAACCACTTTGACTGATTCATTGCTGGCTGGCGCAGGCTTGCTGTCCTCGAAAGTGGCGGGTTCCGCTAGAGTTCTGGATTATCTGGAGGAAGAGCAGAAACGCGGCATAACGATAAAAACCGCCAATATATCCCTGCTGTACCAAAAGGCAACTGATTCTTTTGTAATTAACCTCGTGGATACACCTGGGCACGTGGACTTCACGGGCAAAGTTGCTAGGGCGTTGCGTGCTATAGACGGCGCAATCGTGGTTGTTGACGCGGTAGAGGAGATAATGGCGCAAACCGAAATTGTAACTCGCCAAGCGCTTGAAGAAAGAGTACGTCCAGTGCTTTTCATAAACAAGGTAGACCGCTTAATCACCGAGCTGAAATATAACGCTGAACAGATCCAGAAAAAGTTCACGCGTATAATAGACAGTTTCAACGACCTAATCGAAGTTTACGGCGAATCGCCTCTCAAAGATGAATGGAAAGTGGATGCTGCCGCCGACAGCGTTGCGTTTGGTTCTGCATTGCACAGATGGGGCTTCACTTTGAGCAAAGCTAAGCAGAAAAACGTGAAATTCAGCAACATCATAACAGCATACGGAAATGGCAACTACGAAGAACTGCAGAAAAGTCTTCCGCTTTATGACGCGTTGCTAGGCATGGTTGTTCAGCATGTTCCAAGCCCGTTGGAAGCCCAAAAATACCGTGTGGAAAAAATCTGGAAAGGTGACGTATCCTCAGAAGTGGGGCAAGCCATGATAAACTGCGATGCCGCTGGCGCAGCGGTCATGTGCATAACAAACGTGCAGGCAGAGGCGGATGCAGGTTTAATTGTAACTGGTCGCTTGTTCTCCGGCACATTGAAAACTGGCTGCAAAGTTTATCTTGTTAACGCTGGTGCGGAAGGTGGGGTGCAGCAGGTTTCTATTTTTATGGGTGCTTTTAGGGTGCCTGTGAGTCGGGTGGTGGCGGGTAATGTTGCGGCTTTAAGTGGATTAGAACAGGTGAAGGCAGGTGAAACCATAGTTGATGTGGCACATAAAGATGGGATTGTGCCTTTTGAGCGTGTAAAGTATGTTTCAGAGCCGGTGTTGACGGTGACGGTTGAGCCTAGGGACCCTAGGGATTTGCAGTTTCTGCTTGAAGCGTTGGTGGATTTGCAGGTGGAAGACCCGAATGTCGCTGTTGAAGTTAACAGAGAAACAGGTGAATACTTGTTGAGTGGCATGGGCGAGTTGCATCTTGAAATCGCCGTGAAACTTCTAAGCGAACGTGCACGCGGAGCGGCAATTGCTGTTTCTCAGCCGAGGGTTGTTTACAGCGAAAGCGTCACGCAAAAAAGCGTGGTTGCCGCAGCTAAAAGTCCTAATAAGCAGAACAGGTTTGTGGTGCAGGTGGAGCCGTTAACGGAATCGTTCATCAAGCTGATTGAGCAAGATGCAGAAGCGCGGAAAATGGGGAGTGTGCTTGCGGTTGATGGGCAACGTGAAAATGTGCTGGTGGACTGCACAGGAAAAGCCAGCCAAACTCGCGGCACAGCAGCTTCGGTCATTTCGGGTTTTGAGTACGCGTGCAAAGCTGGTCCATTGTGCGGCGAACCATTAAGGCGCGTGAAAGTCAATTTGGTGGAGCTTCAGCTTAGTGAGAATGCGGATTATTGTGGTCCTGTGGAAATTATGCGTGGTGTGGGCAAAGCTGTTTTCGGTGCGGTTTTAACTGCTGAGCCTGTGCTGCTTGAGCCTGTTTATAGAACAGTGGTTTCGGTTCCCACGGAATTAGCTAAGGAATGCTCGCGAATTTTAAGTAGCAGACGCGGGAAACTTGCGGGTTTCGAGCAGAAAGGCGCTTTGGCGGTGATTACGGGTTACGTTCCAGTCGCGGATACTTTCGGTTTGTCTGAAGAGTTGCGGTCGGCAACTTCTGGTCGTGCTTTTTGGCAGCACGTGCTGGACTGCTGGCGGAAAGTGCCTGAGAAGTTGGCTTCGAAAGTTATTGCGGAAACGCGGAAAAGGAAAGGCTTGCCGCTGGAGGTTCCTAAGCCTGAAAGGTTTTTGGAGGACAATGGCTGTGAAGCTTGATTCTGCACCGTTTAATTTGGACGCTACGCTTTGTTGCGGGCAAGTTTTCAGGTGGCACAAGAAAGATAGTTGGTGGTATGGTGCTACTGCGGACAAAGTGTTTAAGATACGACAGGCAAACGCGGAGCTGGAATTTGCAAATGTAGACGCAAAGTTTGTTGCACATTATTTTGGCTTGGAAGATGACTTGCGACTAATCCGTGAACAAGTAGGCAGAGACGAACATGTCAAAAAAGCGTTTCAAGCGTTTTGGGGTTTGCGTATAGTCAGGCAAGACCCATGGGAATGTCTTGTCTCGTACATTTGTGCTACTTACAAGAGCATCGCGGCGATACGGCAGATGCTGGTTAGGCTGTCTAAACGGTTCGGAGAGCGCATAGTGCTTGATGGCTGTGACTTTTACACGTTTCCCACGCCAGAAAAACTGGCAAAAACAACCGTAGACAGCTTGGCAACGTGCGGGTTAGGTTACAGAGCTAAATACGTCCTCGAAACCTCCAAGCGGGTTTACGAAGAGAATTTTGATTTGGAGAGTTTACGCGGAATGCCCTATCAGCAGGCAAAGAAAGTGCTGAAGAGTTTCCCAGGTGTAGGCTCGAAGGTCGCTGACTGCGTGCTGCTTTTCTCTTTAGGGAAGCTGGACGCGTTTCCTGTGGATGTTTGGGTGAAACGCGCTGTGCTGAATCATTACGCTGACCAATTCCAACCAGAATTCACCCAGAAAATATCATGCGGTGGCTCGTTCAGCAACGCGGAGTATGAGCGACTAAACGCGTTTGGAAGAAGTTACTTTGGCGAGTACGCGGGATACGCGCAGGAATACCTTTACCATTACGAGCGGACGCAAGGCTGAATGTTCGCTGCTGAGGTGCTCTGAGCGTCTACCCCCTCCCCTTTAAATAGTCAGGTGTTAGCTGCTTGGAAAAGACTGGCATTCTTTTTTGGGGGGTAACTGAAGTGTTTGTGGAAGGAAGCTGGGTGAACCAGGAGATTTTAACTTAAGTAATGTGTTAATCGCTAAGTCTTCACGCGTGGCGTATTCCAGTGTGTATCTCAGGGGGGTCGTCGTCTAGCTTGGTTTAGGATACACGCCTTAGGGCAAAGTAAAGTTTTAGTGTTTTGTTGTTTGCTGTTGATAGTGTTTTTCTTGGCTTGTTTTTTCATTCTGGTGTGTCCCTCTGGGTTTAGGTTAGAGTAGTCTGCTAGTTATAAGTCTTGTTGCTAACGTGTTCTACGGTTCTATATCTTTTGTCGGTGTCTGATTCTGGTTGAAATTTAAATCGTGTTTTTAGACAGCGTATATAGTGAGTAAAATTTGGTGGTCTGCGCAAGTCCCCATTTCATAACAACGGCGTTATTATGAGGTAAAGTGTTGATTTGGTTGCTAAGTCTGCGGGGCTGTTTATAACGCTTAGTAAATATGTTACGACAAGCGTTAAAACTGAACCAATTACGGCACCTGTAAGAGCTGATAGTAGCGTGGAAGTATTAGTGATATACGTTTCCAGCTCGCTACGTGCATGTTCAATAATTCGCATTGTAGAGTTCATGTCAATAAGTTCACGCGGATTGTTGTATTCTTCTCTTTCTAGAATTTTAGCTATAAATTCATTAAGCCTAGGATTATGTTTCTTTTGTTCATTGAGATGTCTATTGCCAGCATCAAGTTCCTGCAGATAGCAGCTGTATTGAGAGAGCCCTTCTAGAATCTCTACAATCCTTTTTTTCAATTTTGAAGTTATACTTCTCCTTTTTCTGACTTCTCTCCAATTTGTTTGAAGAAATTTTTTGAGGTCATTAAGGATAAGAGACTCGGATTTGTGAGTGTCCGCAACCAATTTCTCAATTTTGTTTGCGGTACCACAACAATGGTAGAATTCGTTCATGTGGATTATTAAATCGAGGTAAACTCCTTTGGATAGTCTTTCAAAAGTGATGTTGGAATCTACTCCAATGTAAAGGTCTTTGTTGCTTTTCCAAATCTTGGCCTCTTTATTAAAAATGACTATGGCTTCATGTGTCAAACATGGAGGTATCTCTATAAATTTGCTTACAGTGGACAAGACTTCTTTTACTCTGTCTCTCACATCATAGACACCTGATGGTTCAACATCAGCAGGACACAAGGCAACCACCGTCAGAATTCGTCCGTCAAATATGATTTTAAAATCCTGTGGTAATTCTTCCGTTAAACCTGATAGTCGATAAGGCTCCTTTTGCAATGAAACGGGGATATGGATATCTGCAATTATAGGGTCAAAAAAAACCCATTTTGGGGGAGACACAAAAAGGTCTGAAACGTTAGTGAAAACTTTGCTCTCATTAAATGCGTCGATTACTTTTTTTCTTAGTGGTTCGTACTTTTGTCCAAGTTCTGAAATGAGTACTACTTCTTCTGTATTACTCTCAGCGTCATCGCTATCATCTGATTCAGATTCTGAAAGAATATCTAAGCAACCGAGAAAAAACTTCCAACTCTTTCCAGATTCCATTTACAGAACGACCATTCATGCTAATTTTGATATCTTATTAAAGTGCTTGAAAGTTTTAAGCGTTTGGCTCTTTGGGTTCTGTTGTGGTATCTGTTTGTTGTGTTCATACAAACGCTTTCATGTGGTTTTGTATCAAGTTTTTTGCTGTTTGGAAGTGGAGTTTTCTTTTTGCGGTTCTTTATACGTTGTTGTTTCTTTGCGGTTGTAAGAAACTTGTTTGTGTAGTTTAAAATGGTTGTTTAACTTTTAGTGCATCAGCGTTTGTTTGGATTTGGAATTATAATTTGTTTGTTGTTTTGCTTTTCTGGTTCTCAAATAGCGTTTAGATGCGTTCCATTGTTAGTTTACTCTTGCTTACTGCAAGGGGTGTCCTTACTTATGCGGAGGCTTCAGAGAACATACAGAGGCGCTGCGGCTGACTGCAAGACTGCACATAATGGCATTGTCACGGAGACTTAAGGGAGTCGCCTTAAGCCGTGCAGTCTTCCCCACAGGGTGCAGCAGCTAACAGAGACCAAATTGAATTCGTTTAAAGAAGAAGTGCTTCAGTCAATAATTAGCTGGCTTAGCTGGTCTATCATCATCTGAACTGCCTTTTTGAGCTTATTGTATTCATCTGGATATTCCTTTAGTGTGGTGGCGATTCTCTTGGCGTTTTCAGCGTCCATGGCAATTGCTGATTGGGAAAGATACATCAGGATTACCTCTGCAACTCCAATTTTGCCTTTTCGTTTAGCGCTAGAGCAAGCCATTTTCACTACTTCGGGGTGGAAAGAAGGCGCCATCGCCAAAAATGCATGAGTAATCTCGGCTTCGGGGTACAAATTCTGGGTTATTATGAGCAGTTTTTTAGGATTTGCTCCTTCCATTAAAGCCATCATAATGCCTTCATCGGTTAGCCAATAGCAAGGATACTCAATTCCGTTGTATGTCATGGTGGCGGCTTGCTTGATTAGTTTCTTCTCTTCAAGGCTCTTGAAAGCATCCCACGTGGACTTGTAATACTTGGAAATTGCTTTAGCTGTCTTCCTCTTCGTCTGAGGAGCACTTTCTGCCAGATTGAGGAGAATCAGTTTTTCAACCGACTGCGAATCATCACTTCTCAAGTTAGGCTTTGGCATATATATTCCTTCAAATATAGCTATAACGTACGTAGTATATATGGTTTTTTCGCATCTTGGATTAGCAGTGATTAAAAGAATGCTTAACGAATCGGAACTTGAAGCTTGGAATGATTACAAGCATAGCTTTAGTGAAGTTGTTTCTGAGCCTATTGTTGGTTTTGGGCGTTATGGTGATTATTGGCTGGTTGGTCATGGTGAACAGACTAACGCGGATTGTGGCAAGTTCAAGCGGTTTGATGGCTGTTTGAATGTTGAGGCGCATAATGCCACGCGCTGGTTTAATCCCGATTTGCCGAAAGATTCTGTTTTCGTCAAGTCCGTTTATCATTCGTGCGATAATCCTCTATGCCCAAAATGTTACAAGTACGGTTGGGCTACAAGGGAAGCTGGTCGCATTGAAGCTCGGCTTAAACAAGCTTCTGCACGATTTGGTTTGACAGAGCACATAGTTGTCAGTATTCCCGACAAGGATTATGGCTTGTCTCTTGAAGACCTGCGCAAGAAGTGTATGAAAGTTCTCTGTGTTCGCGGTGTGATTGGTGGCTGTATGATTTTTCACGCTTTTAGATATCGAAACACTAAGGCGTCCCGCATGACTGGGGTGCCTGTTGGCTGGTTCTGGAGTCCTCACTTTCACGTGTTAGGCTTCATAGGTGGTGAAGGATACGAGAAATGTCGGGATTGCGCGTTTAATCCTCAGAAGGTGCATAATTCTGATAGATGCAAGATTTGTAAAGGATTCGAGGGATTAACCCGCATATGTTATGAGAGGGAAGGCGGTCGCGCTGGCTCTGGCTACATTGTGCGGGTTTTGGGTAAGCGTAAGACTGTTGGTGGTACTGCTTGGTATCAGTTGAATCATGCTTCTGTACGGCGTGGTGCTAATTCTAAGAAGTCGCATGTGGCGACTTGGTTTGGTGTTTGCTCTTATCGAAAGTTGAAGTTGGTAAACGGAGAAGACGTTGGAATTAAGCATAAGTGTCCTCTGTGCGGTAACGATTTGGTTCGTGTTCGCTATCTTGGCGGTTTCTCTGAGGTTTCTGTTTCTCGCCGTGGCAACATCGTAGATTTCTATGGTGATGGTGGGAAGCCTTTGTGGGAAATTGTTGCCGAAAGGAAGTTTAGAGGTGGTTAGCGGTAGCTATGTATCGCCAAAAGAGACGTAGGATTAAGCGTTCTTGGGATAAAATTCCAT
Source organism: uncultured Candidatus Bathyarchaeia archaeon (assembly GCA_964632845.1). Lineage (GTDB taxonomy): Archaea > Thermoproteota > Bathyarchaeia > Bathyarchaeales > Bathycorpusculaceae > JAOZHU01. Next base: position 10,393 of record CAZWDU010000008.1, read on the forward strand.
GTTTCAGTAAATGTGCTGGTATTGTTATTGCTGGCTTGTCCAATACGGCTGTTGATGTCTTTGTTAAACTTAGTGCGGACTTTTTGGTGCGGTATAATTTAGACATGTTCAACCAGTGGCGTCTATATTGCTATATCGTTGCTGAAGGGTTCCCATTTTTTGGTGATGCCTGTTTTAAGGTCGACGCGGTTTCCGATGACTGGCTCGATGGCTATTTTGGAGAGCGTGATGAGGATTTCGCGCTTTAGCCTGTACGCTTTGCTCAGCTCAGTTAAAAAAGTAATGTTCGGGCTTAAGATTGGTGTTTAAGCTGGGTGGAGTTGGTGTGGGTTCTCAGGTTTTGCCTTACTTTTTGGTTTTCTCGGTTTTTGCGCAACGTCTGGCTTGCGCGTTTCGTGCGGCGCAGCGCGGAGCGCAAGCGCCAGCACAGCGCGCCGTCAATAGCGCCTTATCTTCTGGTGAATAAAGTAATAGAAAAAGCTTAAAGCCGCTAAAAGACTAAATAGAATCAAGGGAAAAATAGGAAAATGCATAAATCAACAATAAGACTGACTGATGTTTTAAGTGATTTTCTTGCTGACGTTATCAAACAATTGGTCGTTGAGATTGTTGCTGGTCTCTTGTACAAAGGTCTCAAAAAAGGGGTTTCGTTAGTTATCCCTTCTTTACGAAAACTGAGAAATCAGTCGTTATTTTACGTTTTGCTCATTGCGTTTTTATTAAGAATAATCTCCTTTGAAAGGTGGCTGCTTTCTACTTTTCGCTTGGCGCATATTTTAGGTTATCACAAACTGTTGGAAGACACACGTAAAAGATTGCGAGAATATTTTGAGTCTTGAAAGTTAATAAATTCTGGTGAGTATTAACACTTCAAAGACGTGCTTCCAAATTATGAAAAAAGGGGTTTATTTTGGTTTTCTGAATATTTGGTATCCGTCTGCTTCTGTTTCTTTTTTGAAACCGTTGTCTATGAGTTCCATTATTTCCTGTATTGTGGTTGGTGTTCCGAGTTTTACGGCTTTGCTGATGTATTTTCCTTCGGTGGCTCTTGGTATTCCTCTTATGTAGTGCATTGTTGTTTCGAGTTTTTTGTGTCTTAGGTGGCGCATTGTTTCTATTGGGTCTTTGAATTTGAAGTAATTTTGTGCGCCTGAGTAGTTTCTTAGGTTCTTGAGTGGAATTTCTTTAAGTTCGGGTGCGCTTAGTTTGCTGGCTGCTCTTGCTCTTGTTTTTCGCCATGCTTCGCCAATGCGTTTCGATGTTGGGAATGGGTATTCTTCTGGATGTTTGTGTAAGTAAACTCTGAGCATTTCGGCTGTGCGTTCTTTTAGAATGTATGTGCCTGATGCGTGTCCTTTTGTTCCAACTATGTTTAAGACGCCTCTTTCTATGTCTATGCATCGGCGTGATGTCTTTTCGAGTTCTTTTCCTTCTGCTCCTGTTTCGGCTAAGAGCGTGAATATTATTGCGTAGTTTTTGGTTGCGGTGTTTATGATTTTGCTTACGTTTTCCTCTGTTGGGATTAAGGGTATTTCTTCATCTACTTTGTAGAATGGTTTTTTCCATTGGATTGTGTTTACTTCGCAAAATTGGTCGTAGCATTGGAGTAGCTTGTTTTTGTTTGAAGGTTTGGTCGGTGTTCCGTCTTCTTTTGTGTACTGTGCGATAAATGCTTTGACTGTTTCGGGGTCGAATAGGTCAACTTGTTTTGTTTGTCCGTTTTCTTTGTATGTGCCTCTTGCGATTTGTCTGAGTTTCCAGTTTGCTTGTGTTTGCACGGTTTTGCTTTTGCCGTTGTTTTTGAGGAAGGTTAAGGTTTTTATTATTGCCTGTTCTGTTTCCTCTGAAAAGCATGTATCCTGTTGGGGTCGTCGTCTAGCTTGGTTTAGGATACACGCCTGGGGCGCGTGCGATCCTGGGTTCAAATCCCAGCGACCCCACCACCAACAATACAGGTCTTTTTTGCAAAATAGGCTCAATTCAAAGTGTTATTAGTTTGGTTAGGATACCTCCAGAGGCAAAAATCACCCCATTCTGAAGCCCAACCTTATAGAGAATTGACGCCAGCGCAAGATGAATACTGCTCCATAGTTGCATAAAAGGAAAATGTAAAAAAAAGAAGACGCAGGTGATATCTCCATTGCGGTTGGAGTTCAAATCCAAGCTCGAACCAATTTTAGTCCTTTGTATTATCATATTGGCATCGCTAGCTACCTCTTGCTATGACCAAGCGAGGTCGAAGCGGTCAAGGTTCATTACCTTGTTCCATGCCGCTACGAAGTCATGCACGAACTTCTCCTGGGAATCCTCACATGCGTAGACTTCCGCTAAAGCCCGGAGTCGGGAGTTCGAACCGAAAATGAGGTCGACACGGGTACCGGTCCATTTGAGTTTGCCTGTTTTGCGATCACGACCCTCGAAAATGTCTTCGTCTTCCGAAGTTGCTTTCCATGTCGTGCTCATGTCGAGTAGATTCACGAAGAAGTCATTGGTGAGTGTCTCTGGCCGCTTGGTGAAGACACCGTGCTTGGACTGCCCGAAGTTGGCATTCAAGACGCGCATACCGCCAACGAGAACCGTCATCTCAGGAGCGGCCAGCGTCAACAATTGCGCACGATCAACCAGCAGTTCCTCTGCCGATACGGCGTATTTGGTTTTGAGGTAGTTACGGAACCCGTCTGCAGCTGGTTCGAGTACGGCGAATGACTCCACATCGGTTTGCTTCTGCGATGCATCCGTGCGTCCCGGCACGAAGGGAACTGCTACGTCGTAACCAGCGTTCTTTGCAGCTTGCTCAACACCTGCACATCCGCCCAGAACAATCAAGTCGGCAAGCGAAACCCTCTTCCCGCCTGACTGCACGCTGTTGAACGCCTTTTTAATTCCCTCAAGGGTCTGCAGCACAGTCTTCAGTTGAGTCGGCTGGTTGACAAACCAATCCTTTTGCGGAGCAAGACGGATGCGCGCCCCGTTCGCACCGCCCCGTTTGTCGGAGCCACGGAACGTGGACGCCGACGACCAAGCGGTATAGACCAGCTCCGAGATCGACAGGCCAGAGGCAAGGATCTTACCCTTGAGGTCTGCGATGTCCTGCGCGTCGATCAGCACATGATTGACCGCGGGCACCGGGTCTTGCCAAATCAATTCCTCCGCAGGGACGTCTGGACCGAGATAGCGTGAGCGGGGACCCATGTCACGATGCGTCAATTTGAACCACGCCCTAGCAAACGCGTCAGCGAACTCGGCAGGATGCTCATGGAAACGCCGCGCGATTGGCGCGTAAATTGGGTCCATTCGCAACGCCATGTCCGCAGTAGTCATCATAGTCAGGACACGCTTCGACGGATTTTGGGCGGAAGGCGCAAGGTCCTTGTCAGTCACATCCTTTGGCCTCCACTGCCAAGCACCAGCGGGACTCTTTGTCAATTCCCACTCGTGACCAAATAGCATGTCGAAATAGCCCATGTCCCATTTGGTCGGGTGTGGCGTCCAGGCGCCTTCTAGGCCGCTGGTGATCGTGTCATCCCCCTTGCCGCTACCGAACCTGCTTTTCCAGCCAAGACCTTGCTCTTCGATGCCTGCGGCTTCCGGCTCGGGACCCAGAAGGGCAGGATCGCCGGCACCATGGCATTTGCCGAAAGTGTGCCCGCCGGCGATGAGTGCGACGGTCTCTTCGTCATTCATCGCCATGCGCGAGAAGGTCTCTCGAACGTCGCGGGCCGACGCAACTGGATCCGGATTACCGTTCGGTCCTTCCGGGTTCACATAGATTAAGCCCATCTGCACGGCTGCCAGAGGATTCTCAAGTTCCCGGTCGCCGGTGTAGCGTTTGTCTTCGAGCCACTTGCTCTCGGTCCCCCAGTAGATGTCTTCCGGCTCCCAAGCGTCTTCGCGCCCGCCGCCGAAGCCAAACGTCTTCAAACCCATTGACTCCAGAGCACAGTTGCCTGCAAGGATCATCAGATCGGCCCATGAGATTTTTTTGCCGTATTTCTGCTTGATCGGCCAAAGTAAACGGCGCGCCTTGTCGAGGTTGACGTTGTCCGGCCAGCTGTTAAGAGGCGGGAAACGCTGTGAGCCCGAGCCTGCACCCCCGCGACCGTCGCCCTTGCGGTAGGTGCCTGCGCTATGCCACGCCATCCGGATGAAGAGCCCTCCGTAGTGACCGTAATCTGCCGGCCACCAGTCCTTCGAGGCGGTCATCAGTGCATGGAGGTCCTTCTTCAGGGCCTCTAGGTCAAGTTTCTTGAATTCATTAGCGTAGTTGAACTCTTTGCCCATGGGATTGGACAGGGGACAATGCTGATGTAAAACATTCAGGTTCAACTGGTTCGGCCACCAGTCTCGGTTTGACTTACGCGTGCGGCTAGTAAGTCCCTTTTTATCATTCAAAATAATACAACTCCTTGATTTGTTGTGAAATTTTTTCTTTCATCTTCAGAAAATCTCCTTTGCGTCTGCGTTAGAATAGCACAACAGATTTATTTAAGAATTATTATTACCTAATAATCTATATGGCCATCTATCTGAAATCAGACGTCTCAGCAATTGAAGCACTGCGCAGCAAAGGGTACAAAGCAACCCCCCAGAGAATAGCCATCTGCCGAGTTGCCCTCAACAGCAGAGCCCATCCCTCAGCCCAACAAGTGTACGATGAAGTAAAGAAAATTCATCCGACTGTGAGCCTGGCGACGGTCTACAAGACGTTGGAAGTACTTAGGGATTTAGAGTTAGTTCAGGAGATTAATTTTCCCAAGGGACAGGCAAGGTTTGATTCTTACATGAAGCCTCACATAAACCTAGTTTGCTTAAACTGCGGCAACATCACAGACCTAGACGATATGACTGCAAAAGAAATAACAAAAAAGGTTGCAGCAGCCACAAAATTCAAGCCGACTGGGCAACGCATTGATGTATATGGGATTTGTCAAAAATGCGGTGGCACCAAATAAGAAGAAAAATGGATGCAGGAAACGTTGTCATTGAGGCTGGAAGCAAATCCCAGCGGTCCCACAACCATAACTACGCATGTACTAAACTTTCTGAAATGCTAATGCACGCCCTTTCTTTTCGACAATTCGGATTGCGCCACTCTTTCTCAGGCAGTAAGTTATTTGCCGCGCAGTCCTTACAGGAATTTTGGCTAGCTTTGCCAGCTCGTTATTAGTGAAAACTCGATTTAGACCATCAGGTAGTACGTTGAGGAAGGCGGCTTTGTTTTGGAAAAGAACCCTTCTGTTCACGCGCAGTAGCCTCCTTTCTTTGATGCTGACGCCTCTTCTTCTCCAGCTTCCTCTTCCGTCAGCGCACCTTACTTCTTCTTCATCGATAAGTAAGACTTCCAGAGAGAAGTTCTCTGCTCCGAGCGTGTTGGAAATCATGACTAACTCGCGGAATACGTCAGTCAACGTTCCCCTTCTGGGGGATTTGCGCTTATTCAAAACTACATTATCTTTGGTTACGTAAGTTATCCATTTCCTTTCTGGCAAAGGATAAACTAATCGCACATGATGGGTTTCGGTGAGCGTTTGAAGTTTTTCTTTTAAGGCTGAAAAATTCTTGGTCTGAACTTCAATCACCAAGTCCCCCCTCAAAACATCAACGATATAGTTGCCTAGTTTAACCTCAAACTGGTCGCCTGGAAGAGAGCACACGGTCTTGATTTCGGAATGAAGAGAATATTCGTTCATCGGTTTCCAGAGGCTAATCGGCAGCTAATAAGCTTACTCCTAAGCTTAGCGCGCGCTAATTCAGCGTGCCCAGAAAAAAGGTGCAATGTTAGTGGTATAAGTGATGTGCGCAATATTCAATGCTGGCTAATAAAAATGGGAAATTAGTGTGCGAGGTTAGGCACACATGAGTGACTCTGGAGGATTGGTTGCTTGTTTCCAGTCAGCTGTGGCTTCGTAAACGCCGATGGTGTTATGCAAGCAGGTTTCCTATTACGCTTAGGATGGTGTCTGAGGGAACCGCGAAGCCTAAGCCGTCTGAATCGCTCACGATTGCTGTTGTAATGCCAATGACTTGCCCATCATAAGTCATCAGTGGACCTCCAGAGTTGCCCGAGTTTATCGGCGCGCTGGTTTGTATGAGACCCGTTATGTCATAGCTGCTGCTCATGTCTTCAGTTATTGTTATCGTACGGTCCAACGCGCTCACTATGCCCGTGGTCATCGTTCCAGCCAATCCATATGGGCTACCTATGGCTACTACGTAGTCGCCTACGCTTACCGTTGAGGAACTAACGATTTCCAGAGGATAATACTCGCTTGCTGGGGCATCTGCTGATAGCACGGCTAAGTCAGCGGACGCATCTGCGCCTAGAACTTCGGCATCGTAAGTGTTTCCGTCTGCGAATGTCACGGTTATGCTGACGGCGTCTTCTACTACATGGTTGTTCGTGATAATGACCATTTGACCTTCATACTCATAAACGAAACCTGAGCCTTGGGCTTCTGAGGTTATTTGTCGACCAAACGGCATTATGTATTCGACAAGGGTACATTCTATTGTCACGACTGAATTCTCTACCTCTGCATATAGGTCTGACAGAGAAACGCTTTCAATGTTTGAAGCGGTTGTGGTGCCGCTGTTTTGAGTGGTTGCTGCAGTGGCAGATTGCAAGATAGCTACCTCACTTCGAAGCGATGATACCTGCTCAGTTAAACTGTACACGCTTACGGTGCAGACCAAGCTCACAACCATTAATACTGCTATGGCAACTGCTGTGAAAGCATGATTACGGTTTTTAGTTTCCAATGTTTTGCATCTCCAACATTTCTTTTTTGATACAAAACGCACTCTGTGAAACGCTAATTAAGGCATTTTTCAACATTGAACCACAGTTAAACCCAAAACAAACCCAAATTAAACCTAAATCAAGCCTGCACCTCCCTGCTGAGTTGACATTGTAACTTGAAGCCCAACCACATCATTAAAGAAAGAAATCAAAACAGTAAGCAACAGCATTTGACCTTAGGGAAAAAAGCGTATTGCGAAAGACATTTCCAGTGAGGGCGGGAAGCAAATCCCAGCGGTCCATGTTTACACAGGAGGTCACTTGCATTTCCGAAAGAATAAAGGCGTTTTGGATGATTAAAGGGTTCTTGGCAATGTTTTCAGTCAAAAAAAACCTAAATACGTAGCCTGCGTAATTCATGTTAGGGACAGATATGCTCAAAGGCGTTATGAGGTTTTCTGTCTGCGTGCTTATTGCGGTTTTATTGGTGAGTTTATGTTTTGCTGCCTTGCCACAAACGAACAGCTTCAATGTTGCGAAAGCAATTTCTACGCTTCCAGTTGACGGCATGGAATATGCAAGTGGCACAATCAACCCTGAGCATTCGCCTTTGCTCATCTGGTACGACTGGATCGATTTTGCTGGAACGCAAGTCATCAACTACGCGCTGTACATCACGCCCGACTACAATTATTCTGTGCCCATAGCCAATGTTGTGGGACAACACTTCCGCCTAGACGACAACACGCAAGTCTTCATCGCAAGCGCCTTGTCCGAGTTAGAGGTTTACCGCGACCTTAATGGCGACGGGATTCCACAGGCGGACTTTGAGTCAGGCAACAGCGAAATTCTGTATTTCATGTACACTAACATGAGCGACGGCTACAGCATGGAGCCCATTCAAAAAGTCATGCAAGATTCAGTTCCGCATTATCAATGGAGTTTCACGTATCAAAACGTCTATGCTTACCTCCAGAACGCGGCAGCCCGCGTCGGCGTCGTGGCATCCCTCAGCTTCAGCCACATAACATTAAGCTACGACTTCAGCGTGAACAGCAACGTCTCAAACCTGAAGACTAATTTCGACATCGGAGAAGTTACAAGCATGATTATACATGATTCCTCACAGCTCTCGCTGGACGGACTTAGTCTCGCACTGCTCTATGCAACAGCAACCTACACTTCGGAACCATATTCAACCTACGTGAATGGCCAAGAGTACAACTCCACAACCGAAGATTCAGTAGTTGATGCCGAACTCGCACAGGTCCAAGTAAGCGGCGTCAAAGCGTATGACTTCGTCTTCGGCGGAAACTACACCCTCAACCGCGGCAACAACAACGAAACCCATCAAGCAAACATCGAAACGTACGAGGCGAAAGCTGAAGCAGTCACACTCCCAAGCATTTCAATAACAATCCGCATAAACCCCATAAGGGGCATGGACTTTTTCAGAGACCAACTGAACCTCACAGACCTCTTCGGCGGTTCATGGCAAATCTTCAACATGAACTACGACACATCCGCATTAATCTACAGAATTTGCTTTCCAGCTTGGGACGGCATGCAAATTCAACACGACCCCGTCTACGTCGGCTACATGCTCAGCAACGCAGAAAACACGCAGAACCCAGAATTCCCAACGATAATCATACTGCCTGCGCTTGCCATCGTAGTGGCGGCATCGCTGATTCTCGTCGTAATTGCCAGAAAACGCCAACAACAAAACAAAAAGAAACAACTTTAACCGCAATTGTTCACCAAAAAAAGTAACCACGCAGAACAAGCAGGAATGACGACTGGTCATAATTGAGGTCTATGTTCAAACCTCAGCGACACCACTATGCTGCGTAGAACGTTAGCTGACTATGGTGCTTATTTTTCTTGCAGCGTCGCGCAACTTCAGCAGAAGCAACCCCAGTTGCACGTCGCGCTTTGTCAAAACCACTAGCATGACTTTTGGTCCAGCCCCTAACGTTATCAACTTGGAATCCTCAGTTTCCACAATCACGCGTACAGTGCTTCCGCCCTTCACTTCAGTGATGGCTGTTTCCGCTGAACCGACCATGCTGGCGCTCATCGCCGCGAAGGTTTCAGCATCCACATCTGGCGACGTGTCCGAGGCTACGAGCAAACCGTCTCTGGTGACGACTGCGGAAGACTCAATGCCGCCTACGGCTTTTAATTCCTTCAAAACTTCATCAATCAAACTTTTTACAGACATTACTCAATCCTCACACCAATATTACCCTGTCAAGAAGAGCATCTAACGCGTGTAGCAAACTCGTTTTATCAGTGCCCACTGTCTTAACGATGGGCACCTCGTCGGTAATATTCATTTTCTTTCTTATCTCTTCAACCGACAACGCGGCGGGCAAATCCTGCTTGTTAGCCGCCACAACATAAGGCAAACCGTAAACCCCTGCCTTCTGCATCATTTCTTTCGCCCGCGGAAACTCTTCAGGCTTTGTGCTATCCACAACCACTATTGCGCCCAGCGATTCGCCGCCTAACTGCTTAAGGATAGGGTCGAACCTTGGCTGTCCAACAGTGCCAAACAAATCCAGCGTGAAACCTTTATGGTCAACATGTCCAAAATCCAACGCCACCGTAGTGCCCATTCGCTGCACGCTGACCGCCCGTGTTGAAAGAGTATGCACGATTGTGGTTTTCCCAGCGTGGAAAGGACCCGTGACCAGAATCTTCGGAATATACCCCCTCACGCCGCCCGTAACTACTTTTTTTATCGGAATCAACGCTTTCTCCACGGGTTTCCCGTCATTTTTGCTCACAGTCACCACTTGGCTACCGATTAGCCGTTCTAGAACACGCAAATCAATTATGCTCGGAAACAAGGCGTTAACAGCTTCCGAGACGTCGCGGGGGTAGTTCCACTCGGTGTAAACAAAACATAAAATCGAGTCAAACGTCACAGCAATTTTACCCCAATTGGCGACTTCAGTTAGAATACTCTTGCCCAACTCGTCAATTGACGTGTTAAGTGAATCGTAAATCAGGAAAACCTTGCCCTTCTTGGAGCATTCAGAAACAGCCTGCAAAATAACCTTTGATACGGAAGCAGGGTCGGTTACATCCTCAACCGCGTACGCTTCATTGCTTTGGAGCCCAAACAGGGCAGAGTAACAGTCGATAAACGCAAGTTTACCTTGCCGCTTGAACTCCGCCACACTCAAACCTAATGCGTCTGACTCTTCAATAACAGAAATAGGCGACTTGTTGTTCACGAAGTAAATGCTTACGCTTCCATTTTTTAAACGGTTATGCAGAAATTGGATTGCCATCGTTGAAGGGTCAGCAAGGGGGTGCGCTCTGAGCAGAACCGAAGAGCCTTTAGGAATTCCGCCGTCAAGCAGCTTATCCACAATGGGAACGCCTGTTGGAACTTTCCCGTCCGATGCGTACTTCTCCAACGTTTAAGCCCTCCCTCGCGGCTTATATTTTCGGAAGTAGTCAAAACTGAACTGTATCCACTTTTTCCCAAGGAAAAGCCCCCAGCAACTTGCCAGCAGAACCAAACCGACGGTGCTGTAGGCTATGTGCTTGGAGGTTGTCCACGGCTGGAAATAAGCGTTAAGCCAGTACCAAGTCCACTCAACGGTTTCTTCAGGAAACTGCCCACGCCACAGAAACCACAAATCATCTTCAAAACCGAAGTAGAAGGGAAGAAGTATTGTTAGCACTATGAGTATGCAGAGATACTTGTTTTTGCTTCGGCTCTCAAGCCAGTAAGACGAGACGGATAAAGCGGCTAACCCCCAGAAACACGCAGTCAAGCAATTCCAGTAGGGCTGCGCCCAGTTAAGGTCAAACTTGAGGCCGTACTGATACAGATCGTAATGCACTATGAGGTCGATTTTTGTTAGCACTAAGTAAAGGCTCAAGATGATTGCAACCCAGACTATCACAGTTCGACGTTTCACGTACTGCATACGACTCAACCATACAACATGATGCCCGTGTTGGAGTCAATGTTAAACTTGCGAACCCGCAGGTCTATGGCGGTGCCCCTCATTTTCCGGACAAGCAACACACGACTGTAAACCATCTCTTCACGCTCCATCGCCAAAACGATGACGCCTGAAGCAAAGAACTCTTCAACCCCGAACTTGCTAATCATGTTGGACCCTGTGTCAATAATCGACGAAACCACATTAGTCGTGCCCAACTCATCCAGCGAAAACATTAGCTGCCGTATATACTCGCGCAGTTGAAACTGGTTCTCCGAACTGGCAAACATCGGAGCTATAGGGTCAATGACGACGCGTTTAGCGTTGACTTTCTTAACGTTAGCTCGAATTTCCTCGATTATTTTCTGGTTTTCAACGTTGCCTTTGAATTTGCCCAGCCGTAGTTCGGAGAATTCGGGAGTTATGTCTATCAGGTTTAAGCGTTTTTCTCGAATAGGCGCCTCAAGGTCCCAACCGAAAGTAGCTGCATCCTGAATGAGATGTGTGGGTCGTTCGTCAATCGTCAAGTAAATCGCGTTTTCGCCCTTGGCTAAGCCGTCAAGCACGTATTGGAGGCAAAAAACGGTTTTGCCTGTTCCTGCTTCGCCTGATATGAGGCAGGTTTTTCCTTTTTGGAAGCCTCCGCCGATTAAGCTGTCGAAGCCGAGTATGCCTGTGGATACTCTTTCTACGTTCATTTTAATCACCATGGTTACTGTCAAGTGGAAAGGACGATTGCGCCACCTTCATCATCTTGGAATATGGCAACACAAAGGGTATGGGCGCGCTGGGGCGTTCAAGGTAACCTTCAAGCTGCAGAGCGTCGCCACTTGAATCAAGCTTAATCGCGCCGTTCGAGAACGTCTTAAGCTGGTTAAATGTAACCTGCTCATGCGCGCCTTCTTCAAGCAGAAAAAATCCGAGAACGTTCTGTTTTCTCAGTTGACCTAAAAACACGTGAAGAAAACGCATGACAGTTTGGAGACTGCTGTAAATCAGGAAAACGGAAAGAGAATCCAACAGCAACCGCACGTTGATGTTCTTGAGAGAATAGCCGTGGCACCACTCGTTTACGGTAACCGCTAGTTTAGTGTAATCCAGTATGCTGGGTATTCTGCGTATGGACAGCGTGTCAGGAACATTGGTGCCCAGCATACGTGAATAGCAATCAACGAATTTTACTCTGTCCTCTTGCTCCCAACTGGGCTGAAAACCGCAGTCTGCCCAATGAGCACGAACCTCTTCCGCCGTATGCGATGTTGAAATGTAGATTACTGCCTCGCCTCTTTCTAAACCGCCGTTCAGGAGAACCATGCCAACATTTCTTTTTGCGGACAAAGGAGCACCTACCACAAGAAAATTTGCAGGTCTGTCAAAGCCGCCTTTCAATACAGCATCAAGCGCGTTTATTCCTGAAGGCCAAAGTCGGCGGCTCATGTTTGGTTCACGGTTTTTTCTTGTGCATCAGTAATGCACACGGTGGTGAATTTGACATCACGAATGTCCCGAACGATATCGGTAAGATTCTTTGCCACATGTATTATCCCGACTGCTTGCCCATCTTCGCTCTTCAACGGGCTTAGAGTAGCCAAAACTGTGAAAGTTGTTCCGTCTTTTCGCACATGCGTAATTCGCCCTCTGAAAACGCCGTCAGATTTAATGTTGCGGTCTATGAAACTAAGTTGCGGGATACAATAGAATTGTAATATCCATTGCCCAATGAGGTCTTTTTCCTCGTTTTCGTTGAAGTTGTGCATTTTCAGCCAAGCGGAGTTAACGAAGAGAATCATTCCTTTGAGGTCTGAAACCGCAATTCCTTCGACAGTCTGTTGTGCAATGTTGGAAAGCAAACGAACATGCTCTTCTATCGCCTTGCGTTCAGTGACGTCTCGAACGATTGCTAAGCCTTGCCACTTGCCACCGATTTTCATAGCAGACATCGACATCTCCGTTAGAACTGTAACGCCATCTTTACGAACCCCAGGCATCTGAACTATCTTGCCTGGAAAAGCAACCGTGCCTTCTTCTCTTAAACGCGCAAACATTCGTTCGCGAGCTTCATCAAACAACGAGACCCGGTCAAGCGGCATAAGAATATCAAGTGTCTTGCCAAGCACTTCTTTTGTGTCGTAGCCAAAAATTTTCTGAGCGAAATCATTCCAGAAAATAATCCTGCCCTGTGCGTCAATGAGGATTATGCCGTCTTTTGCAGTCTCGCTTATAGCGCGGAACTTCTCCTCGCTTGCTCTCAATTCATCCAATGTTCTCTTTCTTTTAGCAGCATTCAACACGGCATTGAACAACACAGCGGCTTCTGACTCTGCGCTACCCGTAATTTCGACGTACTGGTATACGTCAAGATTCAACGCTTCAGGCTCAATTTTTCGCCGTTGTCTTTTCGCGGTTATAAATATGAAAGGGGTGCTGTTTCCGTTTTCTCTCAGGTTTCTCAAAAGCTGCAAACCGTCTTTTTGAAGCAAAGCACAGTTGAATGCAACTGTGTTGTACGTTTCCTGCTTTAAGCGTTTACATGCGTCTTGAACTGAAGAAACTACATCCACTCGTAAATTCTCTTTTAGCCCCAGCAACTCCCGTGTTTGCTTCAAAGCAGAGAGTGGAGAATCCACAAAGAGAACTGAAATCTGGGGGTCGTACATTAAAACAAATTACCTCCCACGAAGCAGCTGCACTCTACGTGTATGTGCTCCTACATGCACCGCGTTTAAAAATTAGAAACGCTTGAATATAAATTCAATAGCCGTAATTCGAATAAAACTGCTACCCCATTTTTAATAATAGCCGAGCGCAACCAAGATGAACAATACTGTAGAAAAAGTTCAAACTGTTGACTTTTCAGCTGAAACAACGAACTAGAAATAGTGATGAAATTACTTCCAGAAGAAAAGTTATAAGTTTTTCACAGGCATGTACAATTGATGGAATATGTCAAGTGAAAAAACAGGCGAGCAAGACAGTGCCGAAAAGATAGTGGCTATGAATGACATATTTGAAGGGTTAATTGCAGACGCGTCTGAACTGATAGAAGACCTCTATTGGGGCGTCAAAACCTACCTCTTTTACGGACTTATTATGATCCTCTTTGGAGTATCAGAAATAGCTTACAATGCAAATGTGATTCAGGAAAGATTCTACATACCGCTATTCATCGCTGGAGCACTATTGTTTGCAGGAGTCGCCCAGATTCTGAACTACTTCAGACTTAGAAGCAAATACGCAAGGTTGTTCGAAATCAAAGACGAACTGAAAAAAGCCTAGGAGACCTCGCGATGTCTTTTCCTAGGAGAGCACCAACGACAATAGCCTTAGAGCTACTTGATTGCATAGACGAAAAAGGCGGCAGAGCCTCAAAATGGGATTTGATTAAAATCGTTGGAAACGAAGCTCAGTTCCAGCAGTGGATAAATAACTTTCTCTACAAAGAGAAAATTATTGAAGAAATCCATGAAGCCAACCATTTTTTCTACAAGAAAACTGAAAGCGGCGAACTCTTCCACAAATTACTAAGAAATGGAAAAGTAGTGCACGCCCTCTTGCGGGTAAGCGGAAAAAGACTGCGCCGAACCCACAAGTAACGTATGAGCCAACCATTTGTGAAGTGCACTGTGCACATTAAGCTTAGCACCATTTCTTGAGGAAACCTTCAGCTTGAACACGCAAAGTTAGCCTAGAACTGTTAAGCTGCCTCTCAACGAAAGCGAGCACCTTCTCTTTTTGCGTAACCTTGTCGAAAAACAAATCAAAAGCCCCAATCGCGTGCTCAGCGATGACGCGTTTGCACTCGTCAGTTAAATGCGGCGTAACAGAGAGGCTTTCAACCGTTAAAAGCTTCTCAGTAATCTTTGGAACAAGGTACGGCTTTGCCAACGCGATTTTTCCAGAATTACCGACAACGTTAGCCACAGTAACCATGTACTCGTCGTTCAAAAAACTGTAGTACCTGTCGAAAACAGCGTCAAACTTTTGTTCGCTGTCCACTTTAGCCAAGTTCGCAATTATTGCCATGGCGTTCCACGTTAGAATACGGTACTTGCTGCTTAAGAGCGCCACGAAGGTGCCCATGTGTGGATACAGTTTCTCTGGATGCTCAGCGCTAAGGTCCATCAGTATCTTGGCGCAGCCGTAGCGGATTGCCGCTTTCGGCGAGGTGACGCCGTTAATCAGTGTAGGCAGCAGATTGAAATCTTGTTCAACTTTTTGCCGTAACTCGTCTTTTGACAAAGTCTTGTCTGCGAGTTTTCTTAACAATTCGTTCTCCATGAAGAATCACTTCAGCTACCATTGTGCTGTCAGGCGTTTTGCGATTTAAAACTTTTGAATACCACTACTGCGCGACTTAGCCAAATGGAAAAGACAGCGAACAGTTGCAGAGTCTACTTTCCAGACGGCAGTTTGTAGGCTAAGCCTGAGAACAGAGCCACTAGCTTGTCTTCTTTGCTGATTGTTATGTTGTATAAGGCGAAAGTTTTGCCTTCGGAGACTTTTGTAGCTTCAGCTGTCAGAACATCGCCTTCTGAGCTGGGTTTGAGGTAATTTATGCTCACTTGAACCGCGACTGCTCTTGTGTCTCCGAAGTTCACGGCTTCCGCAAACGCGCAATCTGCCAGCGTGAAAATTGCCCCGCCGTGAGTGGCGCCTAAGAAGTTCGTGTGTTCTTTGGAAACTTTCATAGATACTTTCGAGCAGCCGTCTTTCACGTCGAGAACCTTGATGCCTAATAATTCTCGGAAATAGTCAGTTCTCTTCAATTTTCTTCGCCTTGCTTGTGTCTTTGAAAAAGTAATCGTAAGCCTTACGTAGATAAGTATAAGCTTTAGGCAGCAGGGATGATATGCCTTTGGGAAGGAAAATTACCACCAGAATGAGGAAAAGACCTTCGCCTGCAAACATGAAGTAGGGACCAATATTGCTCACTCCTGGAAAGATGGGGCTCAGAGGCTGCAAAAATGGGTATGTAAGAGGCATGAAAGATTCAATTGAGTATATGATAATTGACCCTATTATTGGCCCTTCTATTGTGCCTAATCCGCCGATTACGGACATAATAAGCGGCATAAAAGAGTTATCAATGCTGAAAATGTCAAGTTGTATGAAAAGCTGGGATTCAGCGCAAAGACCACCTGCCAAGCCTGCAAAAAAGGTGCTGATAACGAACGCTAACAACTTGTATTTCCACGTGTTGATGCCGATCATTTTAGCTTCAGACTCGTTTTCGCGAATAGCCTTGAAAGCCAAACCCCATTTTGACCGCATCACCCAGAAAATGGCAGCTATAGAAGCTGCGGCTATTGCCAACGTAACGTAATAAAAGGGTACACCTTGAGGAACGATTGACGGCGTTGCAAACCCGTCAACACCATGAAAAACGCTGTCAAACTGGCTAAATATAGTACCTATAATTATCGCAAAGCCAAAGGTAACCATCCCCAAGAACCACGCTTTCAATCTGACACACGCGAGACCAATCAGAAGACCGATAATTGCTGAGATTATAGCGCCCAAGAAGAGCCCAATTAGTGGGGGAACGCCTAAACTAACAGCTGACAAAGCTGAGGCGAAGCCACCGATGCCTAGAAACGCTGCATGACCCAGTGAACCCTGCCCTGAATAGGCTAAAAGGTTCCAACTTGAGGCGTAGACTGCCAAAATAAGTATCATCGTGAAAACGTGACCTAGAACATATTCGCCTCTCACAAAAACGGGAAGAACGGCTGCGAATGCTATCGCCACCAAGGCATATTGGAATTTCCTTGAATGGAGTAACTCGACAAGCTCGGTTTTGATGTCCATTTATTCACCTTTCTCCCCGAAGAGCCCCGTGGGTCTGATAACGAGAACTATAATTAGCAGGGCGAAGGCAATGGCGTCTTGCCAAATCCCGCCCAACAGGTAAACTGCGGTGTTCTCAGCGATGCCGTACAGCAAGCCGCCAATTACTGCGCCAGGTATGCTGCCCAGCCCGCCGAGTATGATTATTGCAAAAGCTTTGATTGTGGGAAGCGCTCCAATGGCTGGATTGAACGGAAATAGTATGCCATACAGTGCACCTGCTGCGCCAGCCAGTGCTGCGCCAAGTGCAAAGGTGAAAATGTAAACTTTTTTGATGTTAATGCCCATCAGCATTGCTGTGTCGCTTTTTTGGCTGGTTGCGGTCATGGCTAAACCAATCTTGGTTTTTTTAGTCAGCAACACCAATCCAATAAGTATCACAATTACGGTAATCATTGCTAGTATTCGGTCATAACCTATAGCAACTTCGCCGAGTGAAAGGCTGAGCCCTGCTAGAGGGCTTGGAATGCGTATATTGTAGTTACGTTCCCACAAAAGAGTAGCAGCATTTTCAAACACATAGATGAGACCTAGACTGATGAAAATTTCGTTAAGTTTGTCAGTTCCGCGAATCCTTCGGAAAGCAAACAGTTCAAGGGCTACTCCGATTAGAGCAACAGAAGCCATGGAAACAAGAATTGAAAGGTACGGGTTCAAGCCAGCGAGCGTTGTGACTTCATAGGCTACGAAAGCTCCAACCATCAGCAGTTGTCCGTGAGCAAAATTCACTAGTTTCATGACGCCGAAAATTATGTTCAGTCCGGTTGCCAAGAGAATGTAAATGCAACCGTTCGCGATGCCCCAGAGCAACGTTTCAATGAGTCCAGAGGTAGTTATCATATCATTCAGCTTTCACATATGTTCTCATGATAGCTATTTAAAATATACGAGACTCTAAAAAAAGAAGGAGGGGGGTTAGAAGCCTAAGGGCTTCCAGGCTCGTAGCCTTCAGGCAGAACGAAATCTCTCTGCTTGAATGAACTTATGTCATACATGCTATCAGGATATACCACGAACGGTTTCAGTTCACCAGAAGCAGAGTCCCAAATGAGTTGTTCAATGAAAGTCTGCGGTAAAATCTCATGATAGTTAGTGCCGGTGCTGAACGTTATTTTTCCGTTCTCCATTAGCAGCAAGCTCTGGTCCATGTCAGTGGTTTCCAATGCATCTCTGACATTTGTCTTGTTTAGTGTTCCGGCTCGCTCGACAGCGTTTTTATAGATGTAAATTGCGTCGTAGGTGTCAACGCCCATCATTCCAGGAGTTATGCCATCCCACTTGCTCTTGTAATTCTCAACGTAAGTTCCGACTTTGGGCAGGTACCATGTGTCTCCTTGCCATTGCGTCGCAACTTTTGATTCCAAGAGTTGGTTGGAACCGGTCTCTCCTAGAAGCTCGTAGAATTGTGGGTCTTCGCATATTTCAACTGCAATGTAAATAGAGTTTAGTCCAACATCGTTTATTCCTTCCTTTATTATTTCGGCTGTGTCAGCCGTGAACCCTGCGATGTAGACTGCGTCGGGTTTTGCCTCTTTAATTGAGATTAGTTGCGACTGGTAAGTAGTGGCACTCGCTGAATAGGCTGCTGTCCCAACGACTTCAACAGGCAAATCGTCTTCTTCTATTATACTTTGAGTAATGTCTCTGACACCTCGCCCGTACCCGTCGTCACGGTAAATAACTGCAAGCCTCAGTTTTCTGCTAGAGTCAAAGCTATAGGTTGAATCAAGCGTGGGCTTTACACTTTCTGCCAAGAAGTGAGTAACAGTCTCGCTGTAGTCAGCGATTGTTGTGCAATAGTGGAACATGTAACTCATACCTTCAGCGTCACCAATGTACAAAGCATTATCCGAGGGTAGACTGCCCCTTCTCGTCACCAAGTTCAGTGATGCACCAACTATGATGAAGGGAACACGGTTGTTAATTGCCGGAATTTGGCCATTAAGAGTCCCGCCAGTTGTGGCTCCACCGATGAGAATGTCAACATTGTCATCCGTAATAGCGCGAGTTACGGGACCAGCGGTGCTACCGGCAGCATCATCCACTGTGTCAACTAGCACGAAGTCAATATTCACTTTTGTGTGCCATTCCTCAACCCAGATTCCGCCCGCATCGTTGATTTCGTCAATCGCCAGTTTAGCTGCACGTTCAATGTCTTGTCCCTCTACACTTTGCATACCTGCGACTATTCCCATTTTGATGTTCCGCGCTTCAGCAGAAGGAGCTGGGCTCATTTGCCAAACTGCAGCGGCTACAGCAACTATGAGAATCACGACAACAAGCAAGCCAAGCATTTTTTTATTTGCCAATGTTTCATTTTTCTCCTTATTGTTGAATTAAATCCTTTTTCATTACTGCAATGTAAGAGTTAATAAAACTATCCCAACTTTACACTTGCCATGCCGAGTTGGAAAGCTCTCAAATTCACATCAACGTATTTTTCCTTAAGTCTACCAGCCATAGCCTTCTTCAACGACTCTTGCCGAACTGGGTTTTCTGGAAGAGCCGACAGCGCTCCGAGGAGAACCGTGTTCACGACCAACAGGTTTCCAAGCTGGGTGGCGATGCCGATTCCATCAATTTCGTGAACAACACGCGCTCTCGCCTGTATCATGCTCAACAGCTGTTCTTGACTTAAAGGCTTAGCGGAACAAGTGAACGTAGAGCTAGGCGGCATATACTTGGTATTCACCACTACAGTGCCTTCAGGCTTTAACATGGGCATTGCCCTTGCAGTTTCAAGCAATTCAAAGCCCAGCACTATATCGGCGGTGCCACGTGCAATTAACGGAGCTGGAACCTTGTCGCCGATTCTAACGTGCGCAACTATTGCGCCGCCTCTCTGAGCCATCCCATGAATCTCTGCTTTTGCAACATCAAACCCGTCAAGCAACGCAGCTTCACAGAAAATATCACTGATAACCACGACACCCTGCCCGCCTACGCCAGCAACAACTATATCCAGCTTCATTCTAACCAGTACTCCTTATTGCCTCAAAGGGACAGATTTTTTCGCAGACGCCGCAACCGTAGCAGAGTGTTGGGTCAATCTCGGCGCGTTCAGCGGTAAGGGAAATGGCTGGGCAACCGAAAGCTTCCACGCATACGCCGCACGCGTTGCATTCTTTCAAAACCTCTCTTGCTGGACCACGCTTAATCAAAAGAGGACAGGGTCTCTCAGAAATTATTACGGCAGGACCACGATAATCCATTATCTCCCGTAGAACTTTCGTGGTGCCTTCAACATCGTACGGGTCAACAACCTCCACTTTCTCAATTCCAAGACTCCGCGCAATATCTTGAAGCTGGATTACCTTGGTGTCTTCGCCTAAAACGTTTTTTCCAGAGCCAGGCGTAGGCTGATGTCCCGTCATCGCCACAACATGATTATCCAAAATGACCACGCAAACATTCGCCTTGTTGTAGGCTATGTTCAGCAGACCAGGCATGCCACCGTGGAAAAACGTTGAATCACCTATAACTGCAAAAACTTTGTCTTTTACTCCTGCGTGAATCATGCCTGCCGCTTGAGAAATTCCCGCACCCATGCAGAGGCACGTCTGAACCGTATTTACCGGAGGCAAACACCCAAGGGTATAACAGCCTATATCGCCTGTGACGATTTTATCTGTGGTCTTTCCTTCAAAACTTAACGCGCTTTCCGGACACCATTGAATGCATTGCGGGTCACCGTCGCATGTATCGCACACAATAGCTTTCCGCGTATCACGATGCAAAGTTATTGCGCCGTATTCGCAGGCTTCTATGCACCAACCACAGCCATCGCATTTTTCTTCATCAACCACTATGGTTCCGTTTTCAGGTGACTGACTCAACGCGTCTCTTGGGCAAGCGGCTACACAAGGCGCATCTTTGCAAACTCTACAAGTCACGGCGATGTTAGACAGGAGGTCAATTCTTAATGCTCGTATTCGGGATTTGACAGGGTTGAAAACTTTTTCTTTCTCCCAAGAGCAAACGTACTCGCATACGTCACAACCGACGCACTTTTCGGGCTTACAACTAACAAATTGGTTAACAGTGTTTAACGCATAGTAAAAAGCCCTGTGCGGGCACCCTGGACAAAGCGCGGGTGGGCGAGGCGGCAAATCCAAATCTTCTTGCTTTTCAGGCTTCTCGCATAAGCCTAATTCTGCAAAAGCGTCTCGCAGGGTGTCTGGCGTAAACTCGCCGATTTCGCTTAAGCCTAACTTGGTTTTTCCCAGAATCTCAGGGTGCAAACATCGGATATTGTTTTCAATATAGGGTCTTAATTCTTCTGTCACGATTATTTTTTTCACTTTAGACGCAAACGTCTTAACTAGTTCCGTTGGAAATGGATACACAAATCCCAGTTTCAGCCAAGAAAAATTTTTCGTGTCTAAAATTGACCTTGCATAATAATAGCCTATTCCACTACCTATTATCCCGATTTCTTTTCCGTTATCTTCCACAATATTAAACTTTGAACTATTGGCAAGTTCTACTGCTTTTTCCAGCTTTTCCTTCAGAACCCTATGCTGTTTTATGGCATTAGAGGGCACCATCACCCATCTGGAAATGTCCTTGTCAAACTCTACCTCTCGGGAACTTTCAGCAATCGCACCAACTTTAACTCTTGCTTTGCCGTGAGCTACCCGCGTAGTCAAGCGAATAATCACGGGTAACCCAAGTCTTTCACTTATTTCGAACGCTTCGCGGGACATGTCTAAGGCTTCTTGAGGATTAGCTGCATCCAGCAAAGGCAAGTTAGAGTGCAAAGCAAAATACCGCGTGTCCTGCTCGTTCTGGCTACTGTGCATAGCTGGGTCATCGCAAACAGCAATAACCATGCCGCCTTCAACACCCGTGTAAGCCAGCGTCATCGCAGCGTCAGCAGCCACGTTCAAGCCAACATGTTTCATCGACACAATAGCTCTAACGCCAGTCATTGAAGCGCCCGCAGCTACTTCCGTAGCCACGATTTCGTTTATGCTCCACTCAACGTACATCCCAAAAGGCTTCGCTACTTCAGCGAGCGCTTCCAAAATCTCCGTAGCAGGAGTTCCAGGGTATGAAGCAGCTACTTTGACGCCGGCTTCCAGTGCGCCTCTCGCAACAGCCTCATCACCATTAAGCAAAACAAAACTGTTTGGCTTGCCACCTGCGATTTTCGCGCCCATTCCGATGAAGCCTTCAAATCTTGCCTGAACGTAAATCCAAGACCCTTTTTGCTTTTCCTTCAGTTCTAGGAAGTTCGCCAGGCTTTACAAGCTCAAGAATCGGTGAAAGACCAATGACGTTGTGCACTTTCTCAAGGATTCTGCCCTTTAACGCGTTCAAGTCCACTTGGCTCTGCACAGTTTTTCCTGTTAATTCCACTTTAATGGTAAAGATGTCAAGCGCTTCGGGTCTGTCGAGAATTATCTGATATTGAGTAGCTAACTCTGGAAAGCCCATTAAAACGTATTCGACCTGTGAGGGGAACACGTTGACACCTCGTATAATCAGCATGTCATCTGACCTGCCTCTCACCCGCATCATTCGAGAGTGAGTTCTGCCGCACGCGCACTTTTCGGTTTTAACGACTGAAATGTCCCGTGTTCTGTACCGCAGAATAGGCAAGCCACTCTTGGTAAGAGCTGTGAAGACTAACTCGCCTTGTTCACCAGCGGGCAATACCTCACCAGTGTTTGGGTCAATGGTTTCCACGAGAAAGTGGTCTTCCCAAATGTGCAGCCCATCATGTTCGCTGCACTCTATTGAGACACCTGGACCACACAGCTCGGTTAAGCCGTACACGTCAAAGGCGTCTATGCCCAATTCGTTTTCAATTCTTTCACGTATTTTTTCAGACCACGGTTCTGCGCCGAAGAGACCTATCCTAAGCTTAAGGTCTTTCCTCGGGTTCACGCCCGCCTTAGCCATCGTCTCTGCCAGGTAAACCGCAAAACTTGGGGTGCAACACAGCACTGTTGTACCCAAGTCGTGCATGAGTTTTATTTGTCTCTGGGTCATTCCGCCGCTTGCAGGGATAATTGCGGTTCCGATTTTTTGGGCGCCGTAATGAAAGCCTAAGCCGCCTGTGAATAAGCCGTATCCGTAAGCGATGTGTGTTACATCTTGTCGTCTAACGCCTGTGGTGTACAGTGACCTTGCCATTAGTTCTTGCCAAACGTCCATGTCGCTTTTAGTGTATGCGCCGATGATTGGGTTTCCTGTTGTGCCGCTTGACGCGTGAATTTCGATAATTTCGTCCAGTTTTGCGCCTAGCATGCCGAGCGGATAGTTGTCGCGTAAATCGTTTTTTATGGTGAAGGGAATTTTCTGGATGTCTTCCAGCGTCTTTATATCCTCAGGGGTTATTCCTGCGTCTTTGAATTTCTTTTTGTAGAAAGCGGTGTTTTCGTAGCAAAACTTCACTTTCTCTTTGAGCAGTTGAAGTTGATGTTTTCTGAGTTCTGTGCGGGACATAGTTTCGATTTTTTCGTTCCAATACCTATCGTTCATTGGAGAATTCTCCGTTAAATGCCTAGATATACTTCCCTTATATGATTATTAGATAGCAGTTCTCTGCCTTCGCCTTCTATAATAATCTTGCCTTCTTCTAGAACGTAACCTCTGTTGGCGATGCTTAAGGAATCGCGGATGTTCTGCTCCACCAGTAGAATTGTCACGCCATCTTCATTTATCTTGGTTAACGTGTCCAACACTTTTTCAACTATAATAGGCGCTAAGCCCAATGAGGGTTCATCCAGTATCAAAAGCTGAGGATTCGACATGAGGCTTCTGCCTATAACCAGCATTTGCTGTTCGCCTCCGCTCAGGGTTTGTGCTAAAAGTTTCTCCTTCTTCTTCAAAACAGGGAATATCTGGTAAACTTTTTCTTTTGTTTCCTTAGCTTTGCTTTTATCAGTCACTATGTAGGCGCCCAAACGCAAATTCTCATCTACCGTCATTCTCGGGAAGATTTCCCGGCCCTCTGGAACCAAGTTTATTCCTTTTTTGACAATTTCATACGGCGGCAGTTTTCCTATGTCGTTTCCTTTGAAGCGGATAGTGCCACTTTTGGGAGGCACCAAGCCCGTGATGGTTTTCACCAACGTGCTTTTGCCCGCGCCGTTCGGACCGATTATGCTCACTATTTCTTTTTCTTCTATTTTGAAGGATACATCCCACAGTATCCGAACCATGCCGTAACCTGCAGAAACATTTTCAACTTCCAACATCGTTTATTCCTCATCTAACGAAAATCGCTTACCCAAGTACACACGTATCACGTCTTTGTCAGTACACACTTCGCCAGGTGTTCCTTCACAAATTTTCTCGCCGTGATGCAGAACAGTTACTCGATTGCATAAGCCCATGATTACTTTCATGATGTGCTCAACCATGAGCACGGTTACGCCTTGCTTGTTTATGAGCTTCACCAAGGCAATGGCTTCGTCGCTCTCTTTCGGAGTTAAACCGGTGAGAAGTTCATCTAAAAGAAGCAGTTTAGGCGATGTTGCTAAGGCTCTGGCAAGCTGCACTCGCCTCAGTTCCACCACGTTCAAATTCTTCACGGAAACATTAAACTTTTCTTCCCGTAAGCCTACAAACTCTAGCAGTTCCTTAGCCTTAGCCACAGCGTCTTGTTGCGCTTGCCGCTCGTTCCTAGCGAAAAGCACGCCTATGAGCACGTTTTCAAGTGTAGTCATATCTGGAAACGACTGCACAGTTTGAGAAGTTTTTGTTATCCCCTTTGAGCAGATTACGTATGGTGGGAGTTTCGAGATGTCCTCGTTCATGAATAAAATTTTGCCCGACTCGGGCTTGTAAACGCCGCTGATGACGTTCAGAAGAGTTGATTTTCCTGAGCCGTTAGGTCCAACAAGCCCAGCAATTTCGTTTTCGTGGACTGTTAAGTCCACTTTTTTTAATGCTTGAAGTCCTCCGAACTCCTTTGAGATTTCTATGCACTTCAGCACTTTCGCGGTCTCCGATGTTGAAGAATGAAATGTTAGGGAATGTGAAGATATAAATATTGTTTGAGTCTACTTGATTTTGGTGGCGTATGTGCCTGTACAGCAAGTTAGCGTTTTTCTGGATAATAGACCAGGCTCTTTATCTGACGTAATGGGGTATCTGGACAAGGGGCAAATCAAAATCTTTGCACTGTCAATTGCAGACGCTGGCGAATACGGGTTGATTCGGATGGTGACTGACGACCCTGAAAAAGCCACAAAGATGCTGGAAGATGCCAATTTTAATCTGGCTAAATCAAAAAAGAACATTGAAGTAACCGCTATATTGATAACTGCAAAAGACAAAATCTCCAAGATAACGAAGATTCTGGGCGAAAGCGGTTTGAACATTGAATATGCCTATTCGTCTGCTGTGCATACAGACGGGAGATTTGCGTTGATTCTAAGAGTCAACGATGCAGATAAGGCTGAGAGCACGCTACGAGAAAACAATATAACTACACTTTCTCTTGCCGAAATGAAACAGCACTTCCAATAATACTCACAATAACTTACGCGGTTATCAGCGCATTCAGCTGCTGCACGAACACAGCTCTGCTTTCCTCAATAACGCTTTCTCTCTCTTTCTCCACACTTAATTTATTGGCAACATCTTTGACTGCAACAACATCTACCGTTAAACCTGTACCCTTTGCCAAGTCATCAAGCATCGTCACAAGTTCATTAATTTCTTTGCCGATTTCTTCGTCCCCAACCACCGCGCCTAATATTATATCGTTCAAAGTATAATACGCCAGAATCACTTTTTTTGCGTCCTCATGGTTTGGGTGGATTTGCGCAGAGAACTCGTCCTGTGAAGGCAACCCGTTGAAATAGTCAAACAACATCTTCAAAATGCCATAAGTCTCTTTGGAGATTTCTTCTGGGAGATGCTCCGTTATTGCTGATGAAAGCTTTGCAGAATCCAAGTTTACTGCGTCCTTTTGGTCGGAGAAGTACCTAAAATTGTCTTTGGAACATTTTAAGTAGCTTTCCACACGATTCCAGTTGACCCGCCCATGTAAGCTTCTGAGAACATCGAATAAAGAATCTGCAATCTTTAGGGCATTACTGAGCGCTTGCGCGAGTTCATTCCGTTTTTGTTTCGAAGCTTCTTCTTTTGCGTCCAAGGCTTTTCTTTGCGCATCCAAAGCTTCCGCAATTTTTGCCCGCATTGCTTCGGCAAGCTCTGCTGTTTCAATAACAAATCTGTCGGTAACTTCTTTCCACGTAACGTTTAATTCGTTTTCAACTCGCTCGACACTTTCTATGTCGGCGAAGGGGATTTCTTTGGCAATCTGTTTCTGCCGTTTAAAGCGTCCCGTCTCTACGTGAAACTTCAGGGTGTTGTCGACAAGTTCTATTGTACCGTTACCAACATTTCTTAAACGGGCTTTCGCCGTGAACCCTGCAGGAACTGTTTGTGGCGGTTGTTGTTTTCTGAATTTCACGGTTATGCTCTCCTTGTGAGCGAGAAGTCTGTTTCGTCAAAAGAAAATTCGCTGAATTTTTGACTGTAGAAGAGCCTAAGATACTCTTCGGCGTACTTGGAGTCAAACGGGAGGTCTTGAGCAGCGATACGCTTCTTCTGCCTAAACAAATCGTTGATAGCCATTTCCGCTATCGGATAGTTCAGCAAAAGCTCCTTTTTATCAGCGTACTTAACTATCGTTTCCACACACTCGTCAATGTCAGCTAAAGCTTTGGGCATGTTCTCCAGCACTTCATCAAGGTTATGCTTTTCTGAGGCGCAGATTATTTCCATCGCGGTTGTCATTCGTTTTCTTAAAGTAACATTTCTTTCCCACAAATAATTCTTCGTGGGCAACAAACTTTCAATCGACGTCTCAGCGCTGTCTATCTCTGCGTAAAGAATCGAGAGCACCTCGCGGGCAATGCTCAACGACGACTGAAGGATATCGCGTATGGTAATAACGCTCATGATGCCAACTGGCTTTTCAATACGAAGCCTGATATCCTCAGCTCTTTTCGCATAATCCATAAGTTTCGGAAGATCAGCGTCTAAAATGGGTAATAACCTGTCACTTTGAAGGCTTAAATTAGCTACAGGCGCTAAAGAGTTCTGGAGAGCCTCCACCGACTGGGCAATCTTGGTGCCGTATTGTCTTCGCCAGTTATTCAGCGCAGTGAAAAGCGCGTCCATAGCGCTCCAAGGAGCCGCTTCCTCGAGTTTCTGTTTTGCAAAAGCTATTGTTTGGTTTTCTTCGGGAAGGCTCACATCGTACAAAGACCGTATGGTCTCATAAATTTGCTCAGAGACTTGAATGACCTCGCTGGCGAGAAGTCGACCTCCATCTAACACTTCTTTTATGCTGTCTATCCTCGTTTCTACAGGCAGGTCTTTTTGAAAATCCATTTTTGCAGTGGCTTTAACTTCCAAGCTCATGTCCCCGAATTTTCCCAGCCACGTCGAGTACTCGCAGTTAACGTACACGTGATATTCGCCCAAAGTAACGCTTAGTTCTGACATTAAATTGTCAATCTCGTTGTTTAAGCCCGGGTCAAGCTCGCCGAATTTTTTGTCTAACTCTGATGGGGCATAGGCTCTCTCCGATGTCTTGCTGAGGGTATCATTGAGTTTGTCTTTGATTACAAGCATTTTTGCTTCAGTGGAACTGACGGCAGCAGCAACAGGAAGAGTTGTCTTGGCTTTATTTAATAGCGCTTCGAAATTTTGCAGCTTAGTCATGAGTTCCCGTGCTTTTTCCAGAATCATCTCAAGTGTAGCGTTCTTCTTCGGCGAAAACTCCACGAAGGCAGTGGGTAACGTGAATAAAACAGCGGCTACCATAGCGATTACAGCCTGCACCGTATTAATGTCAGCCCTAAATGCCAAAGGGCTTTGAAGAGCGCCTAAAAGAATAAAGAATAAGGCGGTAGCACTTGCCGCTAGGAATGAGGGCAAAAATCGCTCCATTTCCGATAAGCCACCCTTCACAAAAAAGCGCACAATAAGAACCACAGCAAAAATAGCGCCAATTACTATTGCCATAAAAAGAGCAATACCTGGCATCGAATCGAGATATTGGTTTAGCACCGTGCTCAAGTTAAGCCTGTCGGTATTAGAGGGCGCCGTAACCTGATTAACTATTGTGTACACGATTTTAGAGGTGTCATACAACCTGAACTGAAGCATTGACTGCTGAAGACTTTCGAAAATCGCGCTTAAAGAAACGTAAATTGGCGGGCTAGAGCCAGGCTCAATCCACCACTCCACCCCTTCTATTTGCAGAATGTACTGCAAATACTGCATCATCATCAGAGGCACCGAAATCAAAACATAGTATACTACAGTAAGACCTGAATTTTTTTTGAAGAGCATCACTGCAGCCAAGATTAAGGGTATGGCGAGAAAATAGGTCTGGTTGAAGAAAAGCAAAACCGCCGCAAGAATACCCATGTTAATCGCAATAGCTTGCTTATAACGTTTGAAAATAACCGGAGGCGCAACAAACAAAAAGAGCAAAACAACAACCACGGCTGCGCGGGTTAACGGTTCACCCAACATAGCTATGAAGTCTACTGTGGACAACTGGTACAGTAATCCCAATCCAATAAGCAACGTTCCAATGGGCATGCCGTACCGTGGCTTCTTGAATGTGACAAGAGCCACTAGAAAAGCTAAGAGCGTAGGCAACGGCTGTGGAAAAAGCGGCATGAGCGATAAGCCCAGTATCATGCTGACAAGCGTTAGCGCAAACGTGAAAATCTTAAGTGGAGCCGGTTCACGCGTTCGTTCTCTTTGCTCTTTCTCTTTGCTTTTCTCCTTTCGTTTTTTGAGCCATGTGCGCACGCGAGAAGTGGAGACAGATGCCGGCTTCAAGTATTACGACCTAAAACCTTATTTTACCAATCCACTCTTAAAGTTTGTTGTGGATAACGCCTATGGAAAGCACCAAAACTGATTTTGATATTCTTGGAAGCATCGAGAAACATATTGAATTATTAAAACCGCTGTTGCCCAACCATGCCGTCATATGCATCGGCGAATATCCTGCGAAGATTCTGCTACAAGGTCCTTACGCAAACAAAACAGAAGACATACTGCCCATTTTCATCGACAAATCCACCAAGGAAATCTCGAAATGGAGCCAATCCCGTCTCGACCCATACAGCATCTTGGGTTTAGACTCAAAAATTGATACCCACTTTTGGTTCAATGTTCTGCCGCATATTGCGAAAAATGATGGCTTTATGGGGCGTTTAAAAAACAAGCTTGCCGACAAGCAACGTGATGCTGTGATGGTGATGTCCATCTGGGATGGTGTCGGCAGTGCTTTACTACCTGTCTTGATGGCGCAATTCGCAGAATGGAACACAAGCGCAATAGCATTAACCATGATGCCTTCAAAATTACAACCGTCAGATGTTAATTTCAACGCGTTTTCAGCTATGGGAATGAGCGCGTCTAAAGAGTCAACACCACTTGTGCTAATAGACAGAGACCGACTTGAAAGCTACGTCGGCGTTGACCGAAGCGGCGCCACAATCGCTAGCAACATTGTTGTCAATTATTTGCTGGAACTGATGTTGACTAAAGACACGATAGTGCAAGAACTTTCGGAGTTGTCGAGAGCTTTAAACGTCAAGATTTTCACAATTCTGGCAACTACAGGAGCTAGTTTCAAAATATATGGTTCACTGGAAAACATATTCAATGCTGCCCTGTTTAATCCTTTTCTGACGTTTGACCTGTCTAAAGCCTCAGTGCTATACGTTCTTCTCCGCATGCCGCTTCAATACAAGGATAAGCTGTCACGGGGAAAAATTGAGATAGCAGTAGCTGACTGGTTCAAGAAAAAAGCCAACCTTAACTCCATTTACGTAACTGAACCCGTCTACGTGGAAGATGTTAGTGACCGAATAGACATGGTAATGTTCGTTGGAGGTTTTGATTTAACTGAGAGGTTCACTGTGTTGGAGAAAAAAGTGAACGCTACAAAGAATCAAGCAATCAAGAAAGGTTGGATAAAAGAGGAAGAGTGGAAGGGTATAGTCAAGAGTTTAATGGCGAGTTAGCGTGAGCACCGCATTTTCTTGACAACTATTTTTTCTTCTCATTGCCATTGTTTATCTCTGCAATGACCTGTTTTGCTGAAATGCCATGCTCAAGGAGATAGGAACGAGAGAGACTTCTTTCGAAATCATTAGATTTAGTATATAACAGCTGCATCTCATCATACGCTTCAAGATGTTCTGCTTTTCCTCTGCCTGCCACAACCAAAACCCGCGTTATCCATGGATCCCGAGACTCAATCACTCGCACGGTTATGGTTCTCGATACCTCGCTGGTGACGTAGGCCGCTAGCGCAGTGTATACTTCCTGTGTTAAATCTTCACTCCATAGTTTCGGAGGTGCCTGCACAGTCACCCAAATGTAATCCGATTTATAGGTTGGCTTAAAGCCCATAACGCTCGGCGTCTTGAAAACTCGTATAAGGCTTTTCATGTAATCTTTGTAGTGCTCCATGTCCAGTATGTCGTTAATTATTATGTCCTTGGTCAAGGTCTCTTCTTGTTCGGTTAGTATCTTAAAGATTATTTTTAATTGCTCGCTTTCAGTGAGCTCAGCCGATTTCTCAAAGTACTTCTTAGGCTTAGTAATATCAGCGATTTTCTCTTCGTATTCCTTTTGCAAATCCACTATCTTATTCAGTTTCTTACGATACTCAGAAGTTACTTCAAGCTTTTTACCCAATTGGTCGTACAGTTTAATGACGTTATCCACTTTGTCAAGTTTGTCACAGATATAGGCTTCTTCTTCGTGAATTCTCTTCAAATCCCTTTCAATTTGTATAAGCTGTTCTCTAGCGTATCTTTTTGTACTGAAGAACTTCCTTATCTCACGTTCCTGCTTTAACTTATCAAATTCGCGCCGTTTCTTTGTCTCTTGTATCCGCGTTAGTTCGCAATCTATAACGCCTTTTTTATCCATGAATCGCCCTATTATTCCATTCAAGTAGGCGAGGTATTCGTCAATCATTTTCGCTTCGTCAGTCGCTGTTCGCAGCATCAACTGTACTACAAGATAGAGAGTCGCCAACTCGGACTGAATATTCCTTAAATCCTGTAATTCAATTTCTGATTCAGGGAGAACCTCGTAGTACCTAATCAAGGCTTCAACAAAATATCTCGTTTCGTCATAAAACTTAAGAATGCTGAGAGACTTGTCGGCAACCTCAACCAGATTCATGAAATCCTCCAAAATCCTCTTTTGCCTAACGGTGAAGACCTGTGAACTGGGAATCAACTGCTTTAGCCGCTCAAAGATTGCAGTTTTTCTTTCAGAGAATTCAAGGTGCGTTTTCGTAAAGCGCGTGAGCAAGCTTTCTAGGCTGTCTACTTTTCTAGAGCCTTCCTTATGAAGTGTAAATTTAACTATGGCTTCCTCTATCGGTCCACTCTTGCCCATCAGTCGAATTGTTGATAGATACCGCATCAGCTCGCTCATCCAATTTTGAGCCTGGAGCTCTATACCCTTAACATGCAATTCCAAATCTTCTTCAAGACGAGGATTGTTGTAAATTGTTGACTTCAGCTTCTCCTCAAACTGCTCTTCAGCGTAGGTACCTGTCTTTATAAGATAGTTTTTGTAGAGGTTCCGCGCGTCTTCAGCACTAACCTTGATTACTTCATGGATTTTGTCCAGAATTTCAAGTTTTTCCCGTCTAAGCGCATGCAGCAATTGAAGTTTTTCGAAGTTTAACCTTAAAGCCGATATGTAGTCGTCCATCGGATATACTACTTTGAACATGCCAAGAGTGTGGACATAATTGTCTGTGAGCCCAACCTCTGTGCCTATTCCGCCTAGGAGGTCAGCTAAATCGAAATCCATTAAAACATACATCATATCCACAATCATTTCATCCATTTCGCTTCGAGCAGCAACAATATTGCCTACTTTGGAGTAAGCGGGCAGTAACGGCAAATAAATGAGCGCATTCAAAGGATTCCGATAACATTCGCCATACGTGTTAACCACGTACTCATTGTAATCTTTATTCAACAACAAAGACAGCTCGTTCATAGCTGTAAAGGCTGAGCACCCCTTTGCTGGAGGGTCATCTCCGCCACAGGGAGCTATTACAAAAGCTATGAGTGGCACGCCGGAACCTAAGACTTTTCGCAGATGCCTAGCAAAATCGAAAAATACGCCACTTCCTGTGCCGCCGCCTAAGCCATATAGCAGTATCACGGTTGGCGTGATTATCGATGAAAGAGCCTGCTCTTTAAACGAGTTTATAAGACCTCTGATTATGCCAAGTTGGTAGTAGTTCAGTGCGTATATTGCTTTAGCTAGGGCTCTCCGTCTACCTGCGCCGCCAGCCATTGGTGGTATCGCCATTGTTGAATTAAGCCATGGGTGAAAGTGTAGTTTGGCTCCTTCACCTGCTATGTATTCGTTGTATTTTTGGTTGATGAAGTCAAACATTGCCTCGGCGGTTGGAAACTTCACTGATTGCGCCAGCAGTCGTAGTCTTTCCCTCGGTATTCCGGCTTTGACAATTGATTTCATTATTTGTTCATGGCTTTCCTGCAAAGCTCTAATTTCAGGGTCGGCTATGTCAATCGCCAACAGGGACAGACGTGTGATCTCATTCTCCAATAATTCCTTGGTTTTTTTGTTTTTCAGGAAAGTTTCTACGATGTTGGTTCCTGCTGAACCGAGCCCTATTACCTGCACGCTGTTTTGGTATATTTTCGTGTTTTCACATCCCAACTAGGCTTTTGAGTCTATCTTTGATGCTATCCAGACTGGACGCGATAGTTCGGTCAATTTTTGATGCTCTCAGCGTTAATCCTTCCAAATCCTTGATTTGGTCTTCGAGAACTAACAGCACATATTTGATTTTCCCCTTGACTCTTAAAAACATGAATCCTAATACAGCGGCCACCACTGCTACGACCACAATTAATGGCAGGAAAAGAGCTTCCATAACAGCAGAAGCAGGCTCGGCTGAGACATCTAGCGCATTTAAGAGAGCAACAGCGTTGTCAACGTATCCGTCCGCAAACTCGGCTTGGGCTTGTGCAATAACGTTTTCAAAGAGTTCAACGTATCCCGCAGAAACCCCGCTGTCCTTAAGTGACTGCAACTTTTCTTGTTTTGCTTGGAGAAGGCTTGCGTAGTTGCCCATTTCTGCATTGTATATATAGGGTTTGATTTGATCTAGGACATCTCCTCCGGCAACGGATAACTGAACCAAAGTGAATTGCACTGGTGCGCTTTTCACTGCACCTGTTGGAATCTTGCCGTAGCATACTATTTCTACAGTTCCTTTAACCCAGTCGAAATCCGCAGTTGCTGAATTCGGGTTCGAAAGCGAGTAATCCAGCGAGTCACAGTACCAGTATGTGGTGTGAGTTGATGAATGCTGCATGCTTGTTGAGAGTCTCAAACTGCCAGAACCGCTTACTAATATGTCAATTGTGAATGTCACCGTGATTTCTGCGCCAGCCAGTACTTGGGAATAAGTCTCATTAATCCCTGCTGCGGAATCAAACTTCATGAGAAGCGTGCCAGTTGAGTCTTGGACTGTATATTTGGTAATCCATTCGCCCTCATCCACCTCAGCGCCATAGGTAGGTGTTACAGATATAATTGTCATAAACAAAAAGAGGCATAACATAATTGCAAATACTTTTATTCTCACTCTTCACTCCCCCTTGCCCAACTTTTACAATGCCACACAATATAACTTTTATGCTATAAACGGAAATGCACTACGAGATTGCCTCTGTTAGCGAGTTGCTTGCTTGCGTTTGGTTTAGTTTTTGTTGAAGCTTCAACTCTTCTCTTGCTTGTTGCTCCTGCAGAGCGTTTGTCCATTTAAGCGGATTATTTTTGTTGAAACATGCATAAATGTTTTAGTTTTAGCGAGAAATGTTTATATAACTTCAAATTAATTGAACGTATGTTTACAGAAGTACTTGCGAGGTAAACCACGCTTAGAAGAGTTCGAGGTGAAAAAGTAGTTTGATAAAAAATATGGATGATGTGGACCTTCAAATCATCAGTCTACTCCAAGAAGATTGCCGGTTGAGTTTCAACAAAATAGCGAGCAAACTAGGGATATCTGCGGGCACAGCATTTAATCATGTCAAAAATTTGGAGAAAAACGGCATACTAAAAAGCTATACTGTAATGATAGACCCACCCAAGTTGGGCTATAGATTAACAGCCATAGTGTTGCTTCAAGTCGAAGGCGGACACCTTCAAGATGTTGAAGAAGAAATTGCCAACACAGCCAACGTTATTGCCGTTTATGATATCACAGGCGATTACAACGCCGTCGTGATTACTAAATTCAAAGATGGAGCGGGTTTGAACACGTTCATAAAAAAACTTTTAACAATACCTCACGTCAGAAGAACAGTTACGAACGTCGCCCTTAGCGTAATCAAAGAAGACTTTCGAATAAGGCCATAAACTTAAACGAAAGAAAGAACATAAGAACTATCAGTGTTTTACTAAGGAGCAACTATTATGACCTCAACAAGAATAACCGTTGCCTTTGATCCAGCTACTGCCAACCTGCTGGAAAAAATTAGCCGAGAAACTGAACTGTCTCAGAGCGAAATCATGAGACGCGCCCTGCGGTTTTATAACGAAAACAAAGTCATGTTGGACCACGCAATTCGAAAGAAAGCTTATGCGTACATGGACATGTTGCTCAGTGGTGAACATGTTATTTTGGATGTGGATCATTGGCTTCTTTTTCTAAATCTGATTGAATCATCTCCTGAGCGGGAAAAGTTCTGG
Source organism: uncultured Candidatus Bathyarchaeia archaeon (assembly GCA_964632845.1). Classification (GTDB taxonomy): domain Archaea; phylum Thermoproteota; class Bathyarchaeia; order Bathyarchaeales; family Bathycorpusculaceae; genus JAOZHU01. The sequence goes on from CAZWDU010000008.1 coordinate 44,716, forward strand.
AGTGATCACAGAGCGGTAGCTCAATCGCACAGAGAACAGCTGAAGAGCAAAGTGCACACAGCAGAGGATGTTTTAACGCGGCTTGAAACTTGCAACTTTTTCAGGATGACGAAAAACTCGGAAAAAGACTTCACTCTGATTTTGGGGTTAGAGGTTCCAAAAAAATTTGTTAAAATTCTTATTGAAGAGTTTTTCTCAGCTATAGGTGTGAAAGCGGAGATTAAGGAAAACTTGGCTAAGTTGAACGTCACGATTAAGCCATAGTTAACGGACACATGATCAGGTTTTACACAGTATTCTGTCAATTTTTTCAGTTTTTCACAAAAATTATGAACAAATCTTAACTACCTTTATATTGGACTGCCTGCATGTAAGCAGTAAAAAAAGAAAAAGGTGCACAAATATGAAAAAACCAACAGCACTTACGCTAGAAGAATTGCAAAGAGAAAGAAAGATCGAATGGATCGACATGGGCATTGAAGGATTAACAGACTTCATTCCAGGCTTACCTAAAGGCGACGCTATCCTCGTAAGAGGCGAACCAGGCACAGGAAAAACAATCTTATGCCTCCAATTCATACATAGAGGAGCAGAAAAAGGCGAAAAATGCGTATACATCAGCACCGAAGAAACGCCGCAAACCATAATGAGAACTGGAAGAGAACTCTGGAGCGACTTCCCCTCAATGATTCAGAACAAGCAAGTAGCCATAGTGGACCTTTCAATAGGCGCGACATATGCTAGCGACTACGCGTTAATCAACAAAGAGGAAGCAGTAGACATTTTGATGAAAGGTCTAGACGCTCAACCAGAAGCCACTAGAATAGTCATGGACTCGCTGTCATCACTAGAACGAAGACTCGTTGACCCAACTGACTTCAGAGAAGTCTTCATGAAGCTTCTACTTGAGGTCAAGAAGCGCGGAGCTACCACCGTGTTTTCGGCAGAAGGTATTCCAACAGACCCCAACATCACAGAGTATCTCGTTGACCATCTGATATATCTTGACTACCACAAGCACGACGTAATCTGGACCAGAGTCTTCATCTTGCGCAAGTCAAGAAGCTGTCCATTAAAGCCGCAGATACTTAAGCTAAACATCGAAAGCGGCGGGTTGTCAGTAGAGGAAATTCCAATCTCACTGAAACCAGTGTGGTTCGCAAGCAAACTGTAGGGTGATACTGATGTCAACTCCTGTCGATGATACGTTTGCGTCTATACAGCAAACATTCGCTGTCGGCTGGGCGCCAGTAGTCATACTCATAATGGCAACTGCAGGCTTCGCTCTTCTCTACGCAGGCATGGTTAGGAAAAAGAACGTTGCCCACACTATAATCATGCTGAACATAGGCTGGACATTAGCTTTCCTCATGTATTTCCTAATCGGCTTCCCGTTAGCATATTACAGCACCAACCCCATAATTGGCATACCACAGTTTGCACCAACGATAGCTAACCCGTTGCCTGCTGCCTTATCTTCAACAGGAGCTTACGGTATAGCGGCAAGTCCCTCTGGATACGGAGATTTGGCGTTATGGTTCAAAATGGCCATGTTCGCCATAACCGCAGTCGCCATAATTCCTGGTGCAACAGCAGAACGCGACAAACTTTGGGGCTGGGTCATAGCTTCCGCAGTAGTGGTAGGTTTCCTATATCCAGTAATCGAACACTGGGTGTGGGGTGGCGGATGGCTCTCCCAACTGGGCTTCATAGACTACGCAGGCTCAGGTGTTGTCCACTTAACAGGTGGTATGTTCGCGTTAACGGCAGCGTATATCATTGGACCCAGACTAGGCAAATTCGGCGGCAAAAAGAAGGAACCAAGAGCGTTCTTTGGCCACAGTTTACCCCTATCCACGATAGGCGCATGGCTACTAGTGTTCGGCTGGTTCGGATTCAACGTAGGCTCAAGCGTAGCAAACGATGCACAAACAATCAACGTTGAATTAGCATGGGTAGCAGTAACAACAGCAATGGCAATGGCTGGAGGACTATTCGGAGCAGCTGTAACATCAAGAGGCCACGCTTTGACATCAATGGCTGGTCTACTGGCAGGCGCAGTAGCAATCTGCTCAGGCGCATCTATGATGCATCCACTATTCGCGTTCATAACAGGCATAATCGCAGGGCTAATAACAACATTCGTTCAAGGACTCTTAGAGGTCAAGCTACACATAGACGACGCAGCAGTTTGTGTTCCGGTGCATGCTGCTTGCGGAGTATGGGGTCTCATGGCAACAGGGCTATTCGGAGCCACATTCCTTGGCGGACACCCACTGTACGCTGCGTCAACACTTGAGACTTACATCAGCCAAATTGGAATCCAAGCTGTAGGAGCCCTATCCATAATTGGTTGGGCAGGCGGAACTGGTCTGGTGCTGTTCTGGGCGATTAACAAAGCTGGATTACTAAGAGCGAACAAAGATTCGGAACTGTTCGGATTGGACATTGCGGATCATAAGACATACGCGTACCCTGAAGACATGATGGATCAAGATTTCCCCTAAGAAAAGAATTAATGAAAAAGTTGGAGGAAGAAAAATGCAAAAAATAACTGAAACTACCTCCGAAGATGTGGCGCGCTTGCAAAGGCGCGTGCAACATCTTGAAGAGGAAGTAGCCAAAATCAAGATGAAAATGGGCAGCAAGAAATGGCTATAGCAACGGATGCCACGGAGAGAATGTGACATGAAAAAAATCGAAGCGGTAATTAAACCTGACATGTTCAGCTACGTCAAAGTCGCGCTGGGAAAGGCTGGATATCCAAGTTTGACAGCCTATGACGTGAAAGGTCGCGGTAAACAAAGTGGTTTAATCGAAACAGTCAGCGGAAAGACAATACGAGCAGATATCCTTCCTAAAACTAAAATCGAAATAGTCGTTGATGACAAAGATGTCAAAAAAGTCACGGATATAATAATAAAAACTGCTGCTACAGGCACAATTGGCGACGGAAAAATCTTTGTATCCACCATAGACGAAGTAATCCGCATAAGAACAGGCGAACGCGACAGCGACGCCATATAAAACATACCCAATCTCCCTTTCTTTTTTGTTTTGTTGTTTTCGTGAAACAGCTAAAAACTGTCCCGATTGAGTTTTGGGCAGGAATCCATTTTCAATCTTGACCGACTGCTGCAACAGTTTTTGAACGAATTTTGAATAAATGGCTTTAATTGCCAGAGAATTAATAAATTCTGGGTGAAAAATCGTGTTTTCGCAGACAAATGTTCATAACTGAATAAAATAAGCTATCAAACGGATACTTTTAAATACTTGTACAGCCTAAATGCACAGAAAAGTACAAACATTCAATACGTGTGTCAAAAGAGGACTCAAAAATGACTGCAGGAGACATATCGTGGATTTCAACCGCAACCGCCCTAGTCATGTTAATGACACCAGCTTTAGGTTTCTTCTACGCAGGACTAGTTAGAAGAAAAAACCTTGTTTCCACCCTCGTCCAGTGCCTAATCATATTCGCAGTAGTAAGCGTAGTGTGGGCACTTTGGGGCTACAGCCTTGTCTTCGGACCAAGCATCCATGGAGTAATCGGAGACCTATCTCTCTTCGGACTAAACAACATAGGCATACACACAATCAGCCCATTAGCACCCGACATCCCCGAGCTACTGTTCTTCGCGTTCCAACTGAAATTTGCAGCAATCACGCCAGCATTAATTATAGGCGCATGCGCAGAAAGAATCAGATTTCGCTCACTACTAATTTTCATCGTGCTCTGGTCAACGTTCATCTACTCGCCAATAGCCCACTGGGTATGGAACCCTGACGGATGGCTCCGAGCCGTAGGTGCAATAGATTTTGCAGGCGGCATCGTTGTTCACGTTGCAGCAGGCGTATCCGCGCTAGCCGCCGCGCTGGTTATCGGCAGAAGAAAAGGATGCATCTACTGGAAAGACCACTTGAAAAGCTTAGACAAAAAGACCAGCAATGGAAACGAAATAAAACCGAGCAACATACCCTACGTAATCCTCGGTGCATCACTACTGTGGTTCGGCTGGTTCGGCTTCAACGCAGGAAGCGCGCTAGCCGCAAACGATTTGGCAGTCTCAGCGCTTGTCGTCACCAACGTAGCCGCCGCAGCAGCTGCAGTAAGCTGGATGCTCTTGGACTGGACAAAAAAAGGCAAGCCGTCCGCAATCGGCATATCCGTCGGCGCAGTCTGTGGACTCGTAGCTATAACACCTGCTTCAGGCTACGTCAACGTAACAGCAGCATTAATAATAGGCTTGTGCGCTGGAGTGCTTTCAAACTTGGTAGCTAATTGGCGTGCAGGAAGAACAAGAATAGACGATTCTCTAGACGTCTTTGCTTGCCATGGAGTCAGCGGTATATGGGGTTCAATAGCAACGGGTCTATTCGCAACAACAATGGTAAACAACGTAAACGGCTTGTTATACGGCAACGCTGGTCAACTGGTTGCTCAAATAGCAGGGGTCTTAGTTGTGGCAGCCTTCGCCTTCTTCGGTTCATACGCGCTACTGAAGCTAATCAACGTTTTCTCGCCGCTGAGGGTAAGTCCAGAAGAAGAAGATCAAGGTCTCGACTTAAGCCAACATGGAGAGGAAGCCTACCAGTTGGAGTAAGGCACCTAAAAAAGCCAAACCAAAAATCTCACCTTTTTTATTAAGCACACTGTTCAAGTAGCACATGCAACAAAATTTTTAGGTCGGAAACACAACTGGAAGAAAGCGGCACCAAGAAAACATAGTGGCCATGATTAAAAGAAGTACGAGGAACATTCATGAAAAAACGATACCTAAGTTTACTGCTAATCATAGGAGCGTTGGTGGCCAGCATCATCATATTCGTTGCCCTAACCGAGAAGCCAGAGTTTAAACCCGTATACTACACCTACAGCATTGTCAACACGTACCATCATGACGAAAACGCCTTCACACAAGGGCTAGTATACGAGAATGGCTCGCTGTATGAAAGTACAGGATTTTACGGTGATTCCACATTGCGTCGTGTGAATTTGGAAACTGGTGAGGTGCTACAGATCCACACTCTTCCAGACAGCTACTTTGGAGAAGGAATCACGATTTGCGATGACAAAATAATCCAATTAACATGGCGAGAAAACAAAAGCTTCGTTTATGACAAGCACTCTTTTGAGCTACTACAAGAGTTTAACTATTCTACTGAAGGATGGGGAATCACATATGATGGCAATCGGCTCATAATGAGCGATGGAACAGCAAACCTGTATTTTCTAGACCCGGAAACCTTCGAGAAAGTTGGGCAAGTGGAAGTGCACGAAACAGCACCAGTGACCAAAATTAATGAACTAGAATACATTAATGGAAAAGTATACGCTAACATATGGATGGAAGAAAAAATCGCGATAATCAATCCTCAAACAGGGCAAATTGAAGGGTGGATAGACCTAAGCGGTATCCAAAACATAGAAAACCAAAATGTGGACAACATACTTAATGGCATTGCATATGACGCAAAGGAAGATAGACTCTTTGTAACCGGAAAAAGGTGGCCACACATCTTTGAAATTAAATTAATCCTGCTAGAATAGGGCAACATCTCCACCTCCGAAGCAACCAAAAACAATGAAGTAACCACAAAAGAGAAAAACCGAATTTAATGCCCCTCTCTGCACGGCACAAGAGTACATAGGGAAGCGTAGGCGTTCTCCTTTCCCAACTCAAAGGCTTTCAGATTCTGCTCTATAGTTTTCTTTGGCACTGCCTCGGAGATGCTTTCTTTAATGTAGTTCTCTTCAACAGGGAACACTTCAAGCGCTGATAGACATCCTAGGAAAACTGTGTTCTCAGCGTATACTGTTCCACTTTCTCTCGCCAGCTTTAAGGCATCAATCACGGCGATGTTCGGCGTCCAATTCTTAAGCTTTGAAACTACGTCGTTAACCGTGATGTATTTTGCTCCTTTTGTGGCTATGATTTTTGAGGTTTCAATTGGCGGGTGCATTATCCTCTTATTCATCAGCACCACCGCATCTTTTTTGAGGTATTCAATGTAGCGTAGAGCTTCAATTGCCTCCAGAGCGACCAAGATGTCTGCGTCTCCATAACCGATTAACGGCGAAAATGCGTCTTCGCCTATCCTTAGGTGAACAGAGACGGCACCGCTTCTCTGGGAAAGCCCATACATTTCGCCAGTTACAACTTTTTTGCCGCTTTTAGCGCACGCGTTTCCTATCACAGTGGTCATCAGTACGAGCCCTTGTCCTCCGACTCCACATAGGAATATGTTGCGGCTCAAGTTTTCACCTCTGTCCTCTTTATTGACTTGAATGGACACAGTTTAGAACAGACAGAACAGCCATCGCAAATATCCGGTGATATGTACGGCTGCTGGTCCTCGTCTATTTCGTAGGCTGGACAGTAGAAGTTTCTCAGGCACACGTAAGGTTTCTTGCACAGATTCTTATCAACGTAGAAAGGTACAATGGGCTCGCCTCTTCGCCTCTTATTTCTGTCTCCGTAAAGTGCGCATTCCCTGCGAGAAATCACCACGGAAAGCCCATCAAAATCCAGCGCCTTCCTGAAAATTTCAACATTGTTCTTGACATCATATGAGTCAACTATCTCTAAGAAATCCACACCGATGGCTCTGCAAATGTTCTCTATAGACACTTTCTTGCCTTGTCTCCAACCTGCTGTGAATTCGGTTGACGGATTTGACTGTTGGCCAGTCATGGCAGTTACAGAGTTATCCAAAATGAGCAAAGTAAACTTGTTCCCGTTGTGAACCGCATTGATAAGCGCAGGTATTGCAGCGTGATAAAAAGTAGAGTCGCCAACTACAGCGACAACGCGTTCCTCGATTGCATGCGACAAACCATTCGCAACTCCCACTGAGGCACCCATGCATAAAGAACTGTCAGAACGCGATATCGGCGGAAAAACCCACATCGAATAACAGCCAATATCGTTCGCGAAATAGTGCTCCTGACCCTTAGCCACTTGAATCCTGAGCGCTTGGCTAAGCGCAACAAACGTAGCTCGATGGGGACAACCTGCGCAGAAAGTCGGATACCTATCAGGAATAACTACCTTAAGCTTCGCCGCGTCTCGAATAATCGCCTCGTAGTCAACGTACGCCATACCGATGGCTGAAGCAATGCCTTTGGCAACGATATTCGGGTTATATTCCCACGCTTCCGAAAAAGCACCAGAGTTCTTGCCGAAAATCGCTACAGATGGATTAGCATCCTTCGCGACAGCGCACACTTCGTTTTCCAAATAAGGCGAAAGCTCCTCGACAACAATTACCTTCTTCAAGCTTTTAATGAAACTGCTGATTGTATTCTTTGGCAGTGGATACGTGGTACCAAGCTTCAGGATATTGACCTTCTCTTGGAGACCCAGCATCTTCAGCGCCTCCAAGACGTATAGGTAAGAAACTGAAGAAGTTAACACTCCAACATCGGAATCCGCATGCACTATAACATTGAACGCAGATTTTTCAAATTCCTCAGCCACTCTAGCTGTGCGTTCAAGCATCTTGAGCTTCTTTTGCCGCGCAACCGCTCCCAGCGTTGTGAATTCCTCGTTTAGCGCTTTCCACTTCACTTTCTTAAACTCGGTACGCTCCAGATTTTCTAATCTGACAATGCCGCTTTGGTGATTCACTCGCGTAACAGTTCGAACAATCACGGGAACCCTGTGGCGTTCAGAGATTTCGAACGCTTTTTTCACCATGTCCTTTGCCTCTTGCGGAGAAGCAGGCTCAAGCATCGGCAGGTAAGCGCTAGGAGCGAAAAATCTGCCATCCTCTTCAGATTGCGAAGAATGCGCATGCGGATCATCCGCAATCACCAGAACTAACCCGCCTCTGACCCCAGTATAGCCCAAAACGAAAAGAGTGTCAGATGCCACGTTTGCGCCAACGCTCTTCATCGCTGTTAAGCTGCGAAGCCCAGCGAAGGAAGCGCCAGCGCAAACTTCTAGTGCAACTTTCTCGTTTGTAGTAATCTCCATCTGATAATCAAAATTGCCTAACGCTTCTGAAAACGTATCTAGAACCTCTGAAGTGGGCGCGCCAGGATAGAAAGCCACGACTTTAACGTCTGCTTCTAGAGCTGCTCGGGCAATCGCCTCGTTGCCCAACATGAAAACGGTTTTCTGCTCTTTAGCTACAAAATCTGCGAGCACCATGAATGAATAATAGCGCGTGCGTTATAATAAGGTTTCAGGCGCAACTATTTTTGTCTCAGCATCACTTTCATGATATACGTAAAAAAAGCTACTATTTCTGTTAGAGAAAGTTTTGATTTTCCTTTTTTCCTATTCTCAAAAATTATCGGGGTTTCGCCTACCTGTAAGTTATGAAGTTTCGCTTGTCTAATTGTTTCAATTTGAATCTCGTAAGTTTGGCTGTGGAGTTTGGGCAAAACGTGCTGAACGCATCTTTGGGAGTAGCATCTGAAACCGCTTGTAAAATCGTTTATCCGAATGTGTATAAGCGAACCCGCGATTCTGTTTGCGACAATACTTGTTATTCGCCTGAGCACGGTCCAACCCTTAACTATACCGCCGTCACAGTACCTGCTACCTACAACTAGGTCATAGCCAGTTTTTGCGAAGTCTAAAAGCCTAGGAATATCCTTGGGGCTATGGGAGTAATCAGCGTCCATGGTTATTATATACTTGGGAGGGTTGGGCTGAGATAGGAGAAGTTCAAAACCGTCTCTAATCGCCGTGCCAAGTCCCATTTTGCGGGGGCGCTTCAACAAAAGTATGTTACCATATTTTTCGTTCAGCTTTTCAACAATGCTCCGAGTTTCATCTGGACTCGAATCATCTATAACCAACAACACTAAATCAAGATTCAAACCTTCAATTGTCTGAATGAGACCATCTATGTTTTCGGCCTCACAGTAAGTTGGAGCGATTACCGCCACATCTGGAATTATCCGCATTTCTGATTTTGACAAGGGTTAATCAGCCCATTAATGGTGAGCTAATATATCAAATTTTTGATACAAGAGAATAAAAATGTCATGCATACAGCCAACTGGCTATTAACGCGATCAATCGAAGTTAAACAAGGGCAAAAGTCAGTTTTCAAATAGCAAGCTGCTCTATAATGTTCCATGGAAAGTATTAAAAAGAGAGATTTATTTATCATCTGTATTCAACGGAGATGACGAAGTGGAGTTCACTTTTGCTTGCGACGTAATGATGGATCTTGGGGGTTCAATAAGACCAGCCATATGCTTAGCCAACAGACTAATCTCAGATGGACATAAGGTTTCTGCAGTATCACCAGTTATGTCAAAGTTTGTTGAAAAGCGTCTACGTGCAAGCAACATAGTGCCTATAAATCTGCATGCTAAGCTGGTTGCCAGAAATTTGGGAAGTTCTTTATTATGGCTTGAAGCATGGGCACGAGAAGCTTTTTTAAAGTTAAATTCAAGGCATATCAATAATGGACCGTACGTACTGAATTTTTCACAGTTGCTTTCTGCACCATCGTTGGTTTGGTATTTACAAGGACCACCGTCTATTGCGCTGAAAGATTCAGAGAAAGAGTTTCCAGTCGGCTTCAGAGTTGCCTATAGCGTCTTGAAAAACTTCATCACACATGCAGATGAAAAACTTGTCAGTCGCATGAGTGAGATTTCACAATTCATTATCGCTAACTCCAAGTATTGCGCATCAATGTATTCCAGTCTTGGAGTTAAGAGTAACGATATGATTTATCCACCAATTGATTGCAAGGTGTTTCAGCCCTCAACGCCTAATCCATCTGCTGATTACGTTTTGACATATTTTGGGAAAGAAACCAAATTTTCAGTTATTAAAAGAGCGGCTAGAATGGGCATTAAATTTAAGGCCTTCGGTGCTAAAATGGAGTTTCTCGACAGGAAAGTTATTGGGCAGCCTAACATCGAGTTTTTGGGAAGACTCTCCTTCAGTGAACTGGTGGACGCTTACTCGAATGCCCTTTTTACACTATTCCCGTTCACCCATGAGCCTTTCGGCTACGTGCCTCTCGAAAGCATGACCTGCGGAACGCCGACGCTCACTTACAATTTGCAAGGTCCCAGTGAGTACATGATCGATAAATGCACAGGTTGGCTTGTACAATCAGACGAGGAGCTTGTACAGAAAGCCGTCAAGCTATGGAAGGATGGATATCCTTCTCGTATGCGGATGAACTGTGTTAAAGAAGCCAAGAAATTTGACAAGAAAGTCTATCTTGAAAAGTGGTTGAGAGTGTTAAATGGTTTGTGCGGTGGATAACTCCCGTTATCATTAACTAAATGGCAGCGCCAAAAAAGTGAAGAACCTTGAGGATTCTGCAGTTAATCAGCGAGAAACCGCCTGTTAAGAGTGGGTTTGGGAGGGTTATAGGTAGACTTGCAGAGGAACTTGAGGAGTTGGGATACAACGTTGATGTGTTGTCTACCTCCGACTGCCACTTCAAGACCGTTGGAGAGATTAAACTCGTTCTGGACACGAGAAATATAAACAAATGCGCAGCGGGCAACTACGATGTCATAAACATTCATGGGCATACGCCTACTTTTTCGGACAGACTGCTGGTGAAACTGAAGCTGTCTGGCAGAAGAGTTGTGTATACGCTTCATTGCCTTGTTAACTATTACTTTAAGCCCTTCACAGCGCTGTATAATAGCGTGTTTAATAACGTTCTGCTTAAACGCGCAGATGCAGTTGTAGTCAGTTCTAAATCATATTACGACATGGTGCATGGATGCTCTAGGAAGTATGTTGTGCCGTGGGGCGTGGACGTTAACGAATTCTCGGGCAGCAGAATACCACATGAAGGGTACAGGTTGCTTTTTGTTGGTCAGATGCGGCCTTATAAGGGATTAAAGGTGCTTCTACGGGCTGCGAAGGACATTGATGCACAATTAAGTGTGGTGGGTGATGGACCTGATAGAGTAAGATATGAGGAGTATGCCCGAAAATTGGATGCCAAAAACGTTCATTTTTATGGTGCGGTTTCGGATAAGGTGTTGAGACAGATGTATCTCAGCAGTGATGTTTTGGCACTTCCGAGTGTGAGTTTGAATGAGGCATTCGGTCTCGTAACATTAGAGGCTGCGGCTGCAGGTTGTGCAGTAGTGGCGTCAGATTTGCTTGGGTTGAGGGATATGGTTAAAGAGTTTGGATTAGTCGTTAGACCAAATGATTCACAGAGTCTTAGGGAAGCACTCTTGAGTTTAAGAGATGAAGTTGTTAGGGAGAAATATGTAACGAGGGGAAAATGTGTTGCGGCAAAGCATAGTTGGCACAAAGTAGCTAAAGAGTACGCCAAAATATATGAAACAGTTGCGGAAGCGTAGACCAGTTTGATTATAACCTCCAGAGCGTTAAGTGCACGCAAGTGTATTTCACCGTGTCTCTGCAGCACTATAATCGCAATTAGCGTTCTGTTGCCCATTTTACTGACGCATCGTAAAAACTATGAACATTCAATATTCGCTGGATCTTAACAAGAATAGCCTAAAGGAGATATATCATTGAATAGGAAATTGCTGTTAGCCCTTTTCGTTGGCTATTCAATTGCTGTCGCAGTTTCCTGTGTGGCCCCCATGGGATTAAATGACACGGAATGGTACAGTTTTTATTCGTATTTGGATATGCATGGAGCTACACCTTACGTTGACGTTAGGGAAGGCTATCCACCTCTTGGTTTTTTGGTGTATACACCGCTTTACTACGCGTTCCGTGATAACATAGCGGCTTTCTCGTATGGCTTTAGAGCGTTAAACGGAGCGTTTTTGGTTGCCATGTTGTTCACGTTTTATCTTATAATGAAGGCGCTACATGATGAAAAGAAGGCTTTGAAGCTTTCACTGTTTTATGCGGTTCTTCCATCAGTGCTTATAGCAAATACTTATTCTAATGATGTTGTAGCTTTGCTTCCGGCAGCGCTTGCGATCTACATGATTGTGAAGAAGAAAGCGCTACCTTGTGGCGTGCTACTGGGTTTAGCTACGCTTGGCAAGGGTTTTCCAGCTTTGCTGCTTATACCAGCACTCATAGCCTTCACAGATTTAAGGGACAGGATAAAACTGGTAAGTTCCACTGTGCTTATTCTAGTTTTTACGAGCTTGCCATTTGCGCTCATAAACCCTCTCACATATTTGTCTACTTTCACGCATGTTGGTTCTAGAGGTCCATGGGAGACGGTGTGGGCGATTGGTGATGGATACTTTAGTCACGGCGGCTTGCTTCACCCCTTTTTTGACAAGTTCTTCTATCACTTCAATTTGTTGAATATGTATCCAGTGAGCCATTATGACCACGCAATCTACACGTGGAATTTCGACCAATTGCCCAACATCCTAACTTTTCTGCAATTAGCCACCGTTATCGTAATCTCATTAGCGTATATAGGGCGCAAGAAAGAGGATGCTGTTCCATTGTGCGGTTTACTCTACATTGGCTACATGCTGTTCTTCAAAGGCTACAGCACACAGTTCGCTGTCTCCACACCTTTCTACGTGTTGCTGGCAACAGCTACGGGTGCACCCCTGCTCTTTCTCATACCCTTAGAGGTAAGCCACATCACGCAGATACTATCTTGGAACGCGCAAGCCTTTGCACCAGAGTTCCTAAGAAACGAACATTTGCTAATGCTTGTGTCAGCGGTGATACTAAGAAGCATTGTGTTTGCAGCGCTAATAGCTACCGCCTTTAGGGGTTCACAGTTCAGTTTCAAGCCTGTGGCAAGTGCGGCGAGACGCTGTGTCTCTTATTTGAAGTTGCTCAGGGATAAATGGTTAGTTTTGGCTGTATCCGCTATGATAGTAATGGCATTAATCAGCACTGCATCATTATGCAGCTATATGAATAGCAGCGCAGGTTTCAGATCTTTCAATGAAACTATAAGCGTTACACAATCAGAATGGCAGAAAATGACCATTGATGGCTTAGAAGATGGCGACCAGATTATGATTAGGCTCGCCACAAACACATGGCTTGACGCAGAATTGGCTAACTCAACAGTGCAAGTGGAGCAAGGCATTAGGAACCCGTACAGTTTAAAGGATTCCTTCAACGAGACCATGCTGTTTTTCAGGGCAGATTCTGAAACATGCAGTTTAATGTTCAAAATGAAACATGCACAAATTCCGTTCAGGGTTACTGAAGGACTGGAAGAGGATCTTAGTGTAGACGTGACCAGCGAAGACTCGGCGCTTACGTTTAGACTTAAAGATGCAGGCGTAGACGGTAATGCAAGCATGTTTACGATGGCGTACCCCATCAGCGTCAATGTTGATAATAATTTCGTTCTAAAACTCAAATACAAACTGATTGAAGGCAACGAATCCAATATTTGGGTGTATGTGTTTGATGACACAGATGAGTGGCTATACCCCTATGCTGCTTCTGAAGATTTCGTTTTAACACCTGAAACCAAGGATTTGCATGGTTACGCGAACCTGTTGGGCGATAATGTATCGCTTGTGGAAATCTCTATACTGTTGGAGGATAATGAAGCAGCCATTCTCAGGCTGGAGGAACTAAGCGTCAGCGGCAGTGAAAACTATAATGTTGAGTTATACGCGTTTCCTAGCGCGGAAATAGACTATGAAGTGTTTATAGAGAGAGATTTCAAACCGTCCATCGATTATGCACTTGCTTCAATCGCGATGGTGGCATTTGGCGCAGTTGCAATTTGGTGCTTGTACAGAAAAGTGGAACGCGTGCAAAAGTACAGTGTGGATGAAAGAAGTTCACAGCAGCTCAAAGTATAGCTGATGATATTTTTCAGCTATCTTTTCCCAAGAAAAGCGTTCCACTGTTGTTTCTCGGGCTTTCTTGCCGAGCCTGTGTCTTTCTTGGGGATCGTTTATGAGCCTCGTGATTTCTGCGGCAAGAGTTTCTGAGTCTGCTGGGGGAACAAGGATACCGTTTTCTCCATTTTGGATGATCTCAGCTGCTCCACCAGCGTTAGTAGCGATTACTGGTTTGCCGCATGCCATTGCTTCTACTACTGCTTTTCCGAAGGGTTCGCCTAAAGTTGGGAAACAGAATATGTCACAACGGTTATAGTAAGCGGGCATTTTGGAGTTAGGTACGAATCCTGCGAACTTTACGTGGTTTTCGACTTGGAGAGTTTTTGCTAAGGTTATTAGTGATTCTTTTTGGGCGCCTTCGCCGACGAGGGTTAATTTGGCGTTTATTTTGTTTCGCCTGACATTTGCTATGGCGTGTATCAGGAATGGAATGCCCTTCAAAGCGTATAGTGAACCTGCGTAGAGGATTTCGAATTCTTTTTGTTGTTCAGTTTTTTGGGTGGGTTTGAATGTTGCTGTGTCAACACCGAAGGGTATGGTGGATATTTTTTCTTTGGTGACCCAGGGAGTGTATAATTTTTTTACTTGGTTGGTTACAGTGATTATACGTGTTGTTTTTTGGATTGTTTTTTTGTGGAGTTTTGAGGTTATGGGTAGGAGGATTTTTTCGTTTAGGGGTCGTGGGTAGTAGTGTGCTGAGAGGGGACCAAAAACGAAGGGTTGCGGCAGGTTTTGGGTGAGTAAGGCTACTGGGCTGAAGGTGTAGTTGTAGACTGCGGGGAGCATGTGATGTATGAGTTGTATGTTTTTTTCTTTGAGAAGTTTTTTGGTTTTTGCTAGACTTCGGATGAGGAATTCGGTGTGCAGAGTGTATTTGTGTATCGTATTGCTTGTTGGTGAGTTAGGGAGTGAGCCGACTTGGTGGAAGGTGACGTTGTTTAGGGGTTTGCGTATGCGGATGTAGGGTGATAGGGCTTCGAATTCGTATCCGTATTTTGCCATGTGTTTGAATAGTTGGTAGCAGTGAGTGCCTTCGCTGGTTATAAGGTAGTCTGATAAGATGTGGGCTGCAGATGTGACGAGTATTTTGGGCATGTTGCTCTGAGAGTAGTTTGAGAAAGTGGGATTTAGACCTATTGATTCTTAATTAAAGGCGCGTGTTTAGGTTTTGAGCGCTCGCGTGTTCCATGCCTGTTTTTTTTCTTTTTGGCTGTGGAAAACAAATTGGTAATTTTCAGTAACTTTTTGTTACTTATGGTTGCTGGCGGTGGTTTGTGGTGAGTAAACGAAAAAGTTTTAGGAGAATTGAAATGTTCTATAAGTACGTCATAGAGAGAGTGGTTAAAAATGATGCAAAAAGGGTCGGGGATAATGATGTTGTTGCTTATGGCAAACCTCTTTTCATATTTGATCATTGGTTCAGTCTCGTTATTGCCAGCAGATTCGACTCAAGGTGATTCAACCGAAATTTTCAACGTAGGTTTAATCATTCACGATATGACGACATATGAAAGACAACTGTGTATGGATTGGATAAGCCAGTTTGATCCGTTTACGAAATGGAATTTTATCTTGTGGACACCTTACAAGAACTTAGAGGATGCGACTTTTGTCAATTTTCTCAAGGCTAGAGGCTTATTGCTTGGTGCCGACGGCTATATGCAGAGCGCACCATTGAACCAAAGAGAAAGCAACATTGATGTTATGGTTAGTACTTTCGACGCTTACAATGTGTCGCTTAATGGTTTTTTTATGTTTCAGCCTGACACGTACACGTTGAATTATGCTTACTCTCGGTACGGCTTTGAATATTATGTGGGATACTGTTTTGAGCAGTACGTAATAGATTATATGACGATGAAGGGAGGCTGGCAATTGCCATACTATCACAATTCTGAACATGCGTTAAGACCTGCGGAAGATGAGGGGGGGCTGGTTGTTTTTCCACACAGTACATGGGACTGGGTAAGTAGTTTGACATACAGTCATCATTTGAATACTCATATTTTAGATGCATATCGATGTCTCGATTCCAATTCTTCTCAGGCAGTAAACTACTGTCTCGGACTGATTAACGAAAGCCTCGCTTGTTCTGAGCCTTTTGGCTATGCGTGCACCATGTTTGAGTGGGAGTTGGTGAAGAATGATCATGATCTTATTGAGGTTGCTACAGAATACTATCAGCAAATCATCAATCAATACAGTTCGATTTGCCAATTATATAATGAAACAACTTCGTGGTTTAAATCGCATTACGATAAAACTCCTGCATACCATGTGGAATTTACCTCTCCTTACGATGGGAAACAAGTCGGGTGGTATTTAGACCTCAACTACCGTATTGCTCGTGTGGAAAACTATGTTAAAAGCTACGTTATTTTTACTGGTCAAAGTGAATATTGGTTAAGTCATGTTTGCAATGTGAATTTTGCTGAAGTGCCGGATGAAACTAACTGCATTGATAACAGTTTAGAATTTGAAATTGACGATTTGGGTGGTGGATTTGACCGAGATTCACCGAAAGGAGGTGCCGTGTATTATGCAGGAAATTTGGCAGATTTTCCGTCTTTTAATCCAGTCTCACAATTAAAGTTAGCGATTGAAGCGGCTGAAGATCAGGTGTATTTTATCTATGCTGATTCTCAGCGTATGAATAGGTCAGTTGCAGTCTATGATGTGGTTTCAGGCAGCATTGTTTATGGCATGTGCCAAAACATGCAGAATCAAGACTTTGATACCAACCCAATTTGGGTCTCTCAAAATGAGACAGACCGAGGACGCCTATTGTTGCAGAATCAAACTGTTCTAATGTTTGGCGGACCTTGCCCGAATTGGTGCGTTAGTTATCTTGAAGAGCAACGTTTGACGCCGATATATTTTGTCGAGGAGCAGCAAAGCGATGGAAGGCACTTTAAATTTGTAGAAAATTTCACAGGTGCAGTTAAAGTTGACGAGCTTGCAGATAGCATTGACTTTGGACATGAAGATTACTTTGTAGTCATGAGTTCAGTTGACCAGAACGATAACTGTGTGTTTGTAAGCTACGGGTTTGACTGGAAAGGAACATGGAGCGCTGGCATTTACCTCAAAGCAATGTACTCCAACATACAAACGTACACTAATTTCTACTATATTTTTCATTGGGTTGACTTAAATGCTGATGGTGTACCTCAACTAAACGAGATGGCACAGACCGCTATTGACTGAAAATAGCCTAGAAGCGAACAGGGAAAATGTGCTATCTCGGTATTTTCTTCTCTGCGTTTTTCTACGAGAAACCTGAATTCTGTTTGACTAGCATTAGTACATAAGTTTTAGTAAGTGCTATTTTATTGAAAGGCGAACGTGATAAGTGGTGGCTTAGGGTATTTGCTAGTCGCATGGAGGTTTCTGTTGCGGGTATTTTTAGTTTATCCAGAATTTCGCATGGTAAAAAGAAATAGAGCGTATTGTGAAAAGTAGTCTCATATCCGTAGTTTTTCAGAGCAGTTTTTACCCAGAGACTTTGAATTTTTGAGATGTGTGCGGGGTTTTTCCTGCCGAGTAGTTCCATAACTTTTTCGTCTGGGAAAGTTAGAACTATTACTTTCTTGCTTGCGCGCGCAAGTTCTTTTATGGCTTTTAGCGGTGAATTTAAGTGTTCTAGGACCTCGGAGCATAGAACTATGTCGAATGAGCTGTCTTTGAATGGGAGATGGGTGGCGTCGGCACAGATGTAGTCGGCGTTTGGTGTCTTTGCGGCTTTTTTTAAGCTTTGAGGGTTCAGTTCGCATCCGACATAATTGGATTTGCCTATGGTTTTTTGGTAAGTTCCACTTCCGCAGCCAATATCCAATATTCGACCGTTTTTTGATGGTTTACTTAAGGCTATTAGTTTGGCTACTTCGTTAAAACGTTGCAAGTGATAGTATCGAGTTTGCCAAGAGCCTGCTTTATACTGGGGTATATCTTCGCTCCGCTGCGTATCGCATCACATCTTAATTCGTTAAGTGGAATTTCGCACTCTTAAATTCACCCTTTGACTTGAAAGTGGTATGGGATGTGGAGGAAAAACAAGAAAATGTTGTTTCATCAGAATCATGCGGGCTAACTTCAAGTTTCTCAATTGTTTTCCATCTCAAATTCGTTTACAGCGTCTTTTTAGAGAATGATGAACTTGCATGTATGGGAAAGCTGTGTTTCACAAATTTCCGGCGAACACTAAGAGTCAGAACACTTTAAAGCTACTTTTCAGCTATGGCTGTAGCAGGCTGGCATGAAAAATTTTGGGCGAGGGTTAAAGCAAATAATATATGGTGAATGTTAAATAATCCTTAAACTAAGCGAGTTTGGTAAAGTGTGACAGAACAAGTACCTTCTAAAAGCCAACGGGCAATATCATGGTTGAAAGAAAAAGTAACCAGCAGATACGGACGCGTATTCATTGACTTCTCGATAATCACCTTGATAGCAGTCATAATTTTTCGCATATGGCTATTTACGAACGGATGGCCAGCTGGAGGAGATGTCTCAGGATGGATTTCTAGAGCGTACATTTTTGGTAAAGATTTCAGGTGGCTCTATATATGGCGTCCATATGCCTTTGGCTTCACCGAAGGCATTAACGCAATGGATTTTTTCCTCATGCTCATCAACTTTTTGTTCAACAACGCGTCAGCAACTGTAAAGATTTTCACGTTTTCGTCATTTCTGACAGCTGGCTTCTCTATGTACGGTCTTACGTACCATTATACACATCGCCATGTAGCGGCTCTCGCCGGCTCCATGGTATATTGCCTGAACCAATGGATTTTTTCCCAATACACGGAAGCACATATTGACATCATTTTCAGCTATGCCGTGATTCCACTGATTTTCTTAATCTTAGTCAGAGCATTGGAGCGAAGAAAACTTAAAGACATACTCGGGCTAGCAATAGCGTTGGCATTCCTTGTTACCAGTTTTCATCCAGAGTGCATCGTCATCTATGGAGCCTTCCTCTTCATGTTCACCGTCTTCTACTTGTTGTCTTCAGCACATGCCAGAAAACTTCGAGTGCAAACTAAGAATGTTTTGAAGGTGGTTTTACCCGCTTGTGCAGTAGGTGTTATCCTCGCCACGTTTGTAGTTTTACCAATGGCACTGAATGTCAGGGCTTCGTATTATTCAGCAACTTTCAAATATCCAATAGAAGACGCTAAATCAGCCAGTTATGCAAACATGATAGACGCATTCACATTGCGGGCACTGGAAAGTTGGGGATATAACTTATTAATTGATGTTTACACTGACCTGAGCCTTCCAGATTTTCCTGTCTACGAACTATTATCGATCATTTTTCTACTAGCATTCTGCACAGTTTTTATTCGCAGAGACAGATACACTGTTTTCTTTGCTATTTCAGCGATGGCCGCAATATTCGTAGCCAAAGGTCCTAATTTCCCCTTTGGCTACATTTTCACTTGGATGTGGTCTAATGTCCCATACTTCGCGGTTTTTAGAGCCGCAAACAGGACAAACATGATAACTGCCTTCTCCTTTGCCTTTCTCGTTTCAGTTTTAGCCAAAATGTTATTGGACTACACCCAAAAAAGAAACGACACAAAAACAAAAGTGCACTTTGAGATGAAGGCAAAATTCGCTGGAGAAAACGAAGCCCGCGAAATGTACATTACGATAGAATCTTTGAATAGAATTCTGAAAGGCGCACATAAAGTACTGCATTATTTGAGTGTCTTATTACTCATTTTCATCTTTCTAAGCTGTTTCCTCTCGTGCTCCTACTTCTTCAGCCAAGGCTTACAGGTATACACTCCATCCGACAGCTATCTGGGGCCCTATGACTGGCTTGCAAATCAATCTGGAGACTATAAAGTAATAACGGCCAGCAATAGTCCATCGGAAGCGATGAATTCACAATCGCAGGAGTCAGATTTTGCGTCTGGCGGTATGCTAACTGATATCGGATGGAGCCATGATATTGGCTACGATAGCGCATTTATTACCGACAAACCTACTCTTCAAGACGGAGGATGGTACACATCATCCCGCGCCTTAATCAACTATCTACGTTTTCGGTTAGTACGCCAATATTTGTCTGATGACATCTTGAGAATGCTCGGCACCTTCAATTACAAGTATGTTGTCCTACCAGAATACCTTGCGAGCGGCACAAAAAACTTCTTTTTAAATCAGCAAGGCTATCAAATAGTCTACAACCAAGGGTCAATCATCCTTCAGAACGAGTATTACACACCCAGATTCTTTGCCGCCAGCCAAACTGCTTACCTTGTAGGAGGGTTAGAAAGCTATTCCGCGTTACACAAAATTGACAATTTTAAACTTAACCAAACTGCATTATACTTTGCTTATCAGACAAACGAAGCATTTAGTGACATCGCGTTTAATAATTCAGAAACAGTAATCTTTGCTAATAACGACATAACAGAGACTGTTATGTTGTCTTTGAAAAATGACGCAACGTTCATAAACGCTGCAGACTATGGCATGCCAACCACAAATTTCACCAAGTATTGGGCTAGTTCCACTTCATGGAGAGAAATTGGAGACTTAGTGTGGAGTGGAAGCACTCTTTCAACCAACGGAAAAAACGACATCAGCATACCCTTCAAAATTGATGCAGATGGAAACTACGACATCTGGCTAAGAATAGGAATTGCAGATAACAGAGGAACGTTAACAACACTAATAGACGGAACACCAGTTGAAGAGTTAAGATCCCTATCGAAAACGTGGTCAAAACTAATGTGGGTAAAAATAACTTCATTAAACCTGAAAAGCGGAGACCACAAAATCACATTAAAAAATGACGGAACAGGCTACAACGACATAGACATGATTGCCGCAGTAAAACCAGAAACCTTCCAATCAGGAATAAATAATGTAAACAAAGCGTTACAAGAATACACAGGAAGAATCATCTACTGCCTCGGAGGAGTAAACACTTTTACACTTAGCCAATCAAACGTGCAAGTTACGTTAATACCCTACGAAGGCTACTTTGTAGGCACAGCAAACGAAGTCAACGTAGCGCCTCTCGGCAAAGCATCCGCCAGTTCAGAAGGAACATGGGGTACAACAACCCTATGGGCGCAGTACGCTAACGACGGAACCACTGATACACGATGGGCATCTACACCCCACGAATCAATGCCGCAATGGCTACAAATTGAATGGACAGTCCCACAGGAAATAAACAGCGTACACGTACTCTTTGAACAAGCACACGCACAAGACTACACAATACAAACATGGGATGGAACACAATGGGTAGATCAGGTTAACGTTACAGGAAACACTATGCTTGAACAATACCACAGCTTCCCAACAACAGCCACAACCAAGCTACGCATCTACATAACATCGGTAACACAACGGTACGACCTAGCAAGCATCATAGAACTTGAAGCTTACAACCCCACAGGAATCTACACCGACATAGCGCTACCTCGCGAAGGCGACTACATGTTCGCTCTCAGAATAGAAACAGGACCAGACGAAGGAAAACTAAACCTACAAGTAGATGACGCAACGGAAACAGCAGACTGCTCAGACGCAAACCAAGGATTCACGTGGAAATATTTTGGACCCTACCATCTAGACGCCGCCAACCACACGATAGCCCTAAACGGAGACGGAAAAATCACTTTTGACGAAATGCTCATCTACTCACTTAACCAAAATGAACAAACACTCTCAGTCAACGAACTCTTCACATCCAAATCCGCCCCCACCATAACATACGAACAAATAAACCCATGCAAATACACAGTCCACATAGAAAACAGCAACGCACCATTTCTACTAGTATTCTCAGAAGCTTACGACCCCATGTGGAAAGCCTACGTCGAAAATAACGAAATCTCATCCGTATCCATGTACTCCATAGTCAACGGTTTCTACATAGAAAAAACAGGCAGCTTCGACATAACAATCTACTTCACAGGACAAACATACGTCGACACAGGACTAAAAATCTCAATAGCTACATTAATAACCGTAGCAACGATTATAGCTATTCCATCCAAAAAACTTAAAGAAATAGAGAAAAGCATAAAACATAAGATATTCAGGACTAATTTAAAACAAAAGGAGAGAAGCCCACCATCAAAATAGCCGTTCTTCACCACGCATTAGGCAGATTCGGAGGAGGAGAAAAAATGGCCATACTCCACGCCATGTACCTAGAAAAAATAGGCATGGATGTGGAACTCTTCTACGACGGTCCACTATCTCCAGACTGGAAAGAAAGAGCAACATCAAGCGTCCCCTTTGAAATCCTACCCTTTGGGCTTACCCTCTCAGTTAAAGGCTTCCAAAAAATAGAAAAACTTGTGAAACAGCTTAACTCCTTTGATATAACACTAGTCCACCACCACATATGCCCATTCCTAGCATATTATCTAACAAAACTTCTAAAATCAAAACTCATTTGGTACTGCGGAGAACCCCTGCGACCCCTATGGGAAAACTGGCTATCAGGCATGAACTACAAAGAACTAAGCTGCACCGTAAAACCAACATCCAACGAACTCTACGGCAAATCCTTCACATCCATCTTCCTATCCAACTACCTCTACAACGTCTCAACTTCTCTTCTCCGAGCCATAGACAAAACAACAGCACAGAACTACCAAGCAATCATGGCAAACAGCAACTACATAAAAAAAGTAGTTGAAAGAATATACAACATAGGAAACCACATACCTGTAATACACCCAGGTGTAGAAACTCCACACACTGCAAACAGCTACAACGAGGAACTAGGCAACTATATTTTAGCAGTAGGTGCCATGATCCCCATGAAAAACTACGCCACCCTCCTAAAGGCTTTTTGCAGTTTACCTGACCAGTTGCGGTCCAAAATGAAACTATTAATCATAGGAAGTGGCCCATTAGAAGATAACATTCGCTCCCAAGTAAAGGAACTAGACCTAAAAAACGTTATTTTCCGATCCAAAGTCAGCGAACAAATACTTAACAGTTATTACTTGAACAGCAGTTTCGTTGTCCACATGGCGCTAAATGAACCCTTTGGCTTGGTTCCGGTGGAAGCAGCACTCTACGGAAAACCTTCGATCGTCTCAAACAACGGAGGCACAGCAGAATTTGTCATACATGGAGAAAACGGGCTCTTAGTCAATCCTTATAGCCAAAATGAAATCGCAAACGCAATGGAACGCTTAATAAAAGATGAACAGCTTACAGCTAAAATGGGCATTAAAGCCCGAGATAAAGCAGTGAAAGAATTTACCATAGAAAAGTCAACTGAAAACCTCGCATGCGCAATAAAAATGCTGTAGCGTACACCAACAAGAACTAACCTTAAAATAAACAACTGCAAAGTGATGCCCTTTTAAAATAAAAGACTATACAGCATCGTGCACAGTCTTCTAACCATGATAGCCAAAAACGTGTCATAAACTGACGCTACTCTTGAAAAATTTGAGATGCAGAAAAGATAAGACAGAGTGAACACTGCATCCGATTTCTGAGAAATTCTTATTTAAGAAGCAAGATTATTACAAACAAAAGCAGACAATGAGGTGCCGTCTAGAAGCAGAATGGATATACGCAACATCAAGACGAAAATACGATCAAACTACTTCATACTGTTCATAATTGCAGCAGTATACGTCATAACTGTGTCTAGTTTGGCGCTGATGGGACATTACTCATTTGATACGAATGCTTGGGACCTCGGCATTTATAGTCAGGTGTTCCACAATACGGTGAATTACGGAAAAATATTTTACTACACACCTGAGTTATCGGGCAATCCTTCGGGAAGTCTTTTCGGCATACATTTTTCGCCTTTTCTTTTTCTGTTAATACCCATTTACGCAATATGCCAAAGTCCTGTTACATTACTCATACTGAGACCAATCGCAATTTCAACAGGCTTACTTCCACTCTACTGGATTCTCAAAGACCAGAAATTAAATAGTAAGGGTTTCGTTGTTTTGTTCGCTGTCGCGTATGTAGTTTTCTTGCCCGTGACCGCGGGATATTTGAATTTTGATGTCGAGGCGTTTTTGCCTACTTTATTCCTTTTTGCCATTTATTATTTGAAAAGAGGAAAACTTGGCTACTCTTACATTTTTGTTGTGCTGGCGTTGATGATTAACGAGTTTGTTCCATTGATAATAATAGCCATGGCAGTCTATTGTTTTCTTTTAAATAGGAAAGAAATCGTAAGCGGGCTGCGGCAGAGGAAATTGACGAAGCACGCTGTGTTCGCCATTATACTTTTGCTGAGTGGAGTTCTATGGTTCAAACTAGCCAGTATGGTTATTGGATATTTTAACCCGTCTGCTTTGAATACAAAATGGGAATGGGGAGAACTTGGCACGAGCCCAGATGCGATAATTACGAGTGTTTTTACAAACCCTGTGAAGGTCGTTCAAGTCCTGTTCAACGATTGGCAAAGAAAAGGCGTGTATATGATATTGCTACTAGGTCCTGTTGCCTTTTTCTCGTTACTAGATCCACTAACGTGTATTATGGCTTTACCGTGGCTGGCTGCCAGCATGCTTTCCGTAAATCCCTCATACTACTCCATCGGCACTCAGTATCCAGCGTTCATTTCAGCATTTATCTTTGTGGCAGCAATCAATGGAGTAAAAAAATTAGTTGATGCTAAGGGTAAAAAAATCCTGAGAAAGATTTACTTTTTTATGCCTATAATGTTGCTCATAGCTACTACTCTAATGGCTCCAACAACAGGAGAGGTTGAGGACAGAAGAACAGCAGATGGCAGCGTACGATTTGCGTTGGAAAAGATTCCCGCAAACGCCTCTACATCGGTAATGCCCGAGTTTTTTCCCCATGTATGTAACAGGCTTGACGTTTATCCTTACTTTAAAAACGGAGTTGATTACGTGCTGATTGACGTTTATTCTTGGTGGTACAACGTTGCGCTTCCACGACCTGCCGATACTGCCCCAAAGTGGTGCGAGGCGGAAATTGATGATGACTACGGAATAGTTGTCAATTCAGAGGGTGTATTGCTTTACGAAAAAGGCTACAATGGTCCAGTTACCTTTAAAGGGGTAGATTTTACCTACACTTGCCGTAATGTGACAACTGAAACGGGAAAGATTGCTCAAGATAACTTGGCAACTGCGGGGTCGTATAGGGAAGTAGATGTGTTGGTACACAACAGCACGGATTTAACTCCACTATTCTTCAGTATTCCAGAAAAGGCTTTTCCGCCGGGACATTATAATGTAACAGTAATTTTGAAAGTGACATCTACCGTCGCGGATGACGTTATGAGCTTGCATATTAAAGAGAAGCGTGAAAATGCTGTTATCTTGACTGGGATGATTAAAGGCGCTAATTTTACTCGTTTAGGCGAGTGGCAAACGTTTAGCTTTAGTTTCACAATTGAGAAACCAACTTTCATAGACATAAAGGCTAATGCAGGAAATTCCACAAACGTGTATTTTTACTCTATGAAAGTTTTGCAGGTGTCAGGAAGTCCGTGACCTATGAAAGTTTGCGCTATCACCACATGGCCGCCACATAGCGATGGAGTGGCATTGTATTCTGCCGAGTTATATACGCACATAGCCGAGTTAGCTGATGTTAAGGTAATCGCAAATATTCCAGAAAACCCTGCACATGGAAATTATTTGAAGAGAGAAAGAAACATTGTACGCTGTTGGAGAAGAGGCAGTTTTACCTATCCTTTACGAGTTGTGCAGTCGACATTAAAAGAGAGACCAGATATTATCCACTTACAACATGGATGGTTGCTGTATGGAAACTTTGTTTCTTCCTCTCTTATTCTAATCTCGTTGTTTCTTCTGCGTTTAAGTCGTAAACCCTGTGTTGTCACTATGCATACGGTAATACGAAAGGGAGCATATCTATTCGAAAACTCGTTAGCGAATTTGTTGGCCCGTATGGTAATTCTGTTCACTTCAAGGTTTATCGCAAAATTTTCCAATAGAATAATTGTCCTTAACCATTCGATGAAAAAGACTATTCAAGGAGACTACGCCTTGAAAGAGAAAGGCAAAATCATTGTGATCCCACATGGAGTAAAAACTGACTCGAAAAAAGTCGGGATACATAGTAAACTTGAAAAGGGGCGTATTTTATCGCTTGGCTTCATAAGGGAAGGCAAAGAGGTTGAAACTTTAATTGAGGCATTCGAAAAATTTATTGGCCAGTACCCTGATGCGAAATTGGTGATTGTTGGAGGGCATCATGCGCATGATAAGAAGAATCGTATGGAATATTTCAAGCGTTTAGTACCGCCTAAACTTTCAGAACACGTTTTTTTCACTGATTTCATTGATGAAAAACGTTTAGATCAGCTAATTCTAACAAGTAACATTATAGTGCTCTTATCTTTGGAGCGGTATTACGTTGAAGCGAGTGGGGCATTGGCTAGGGTTGCAGGTTACGGTAAACCTATTGTTTGCAGTAGAGTACCAAAGTTTGAATCTGAATTACAGAGTGGAGAAGATTGTATTATGGTGACTCCTGGTGATTCAGAGGAGTTAGCTCAGGCGTTTACGTCATTAACGGCGAATGCGCAGCTCACGAAGAAACTTGGCGAAAAACTTGGGGAAAGGTTTAGAGGTAGATGTTGGAGAGTCGTAGCGAAGCAGCATGTTGACCTCTACAAAGAGATTTTAGAAATGTAGTGATGAAAAAACAGAATCAAAGAGTGTATCTTAGAAATAAATAACTTTTGCTTAGTTTAGTGTTTAGAATTTTGGATTAAAAAAAGAAAAGGGGTGGTTGTTTTTATGGGTCGTGTATGCCGCCTTTGTAGGGGTCGGTGACGTCTGTGCTGACGTGGTACCAGAGGCGTTCGCTGATTGTGCCTAAGACTTCAGGTACGCTGTAGGTTGGGTGCGACGGGTCAGTGTAGTCTATTTCGAGTATTATTGAGGTTACGCCTTTCGGAGCAGACTGCAGTTCAATTATGCCTGGCGCTAAGCCGCGTGCTTCGTCACCGTGCAGCCACATTGAAGCGTAGTACGTGTCTCTGCCCCAGTGGCCCCACACGTTGAAGAGAACCGTGCCGTTGATATCTTTGTATGTGCTGATCACCGCGTAGCCTACGCTGCTGTTGTCATACGAGCTGTACGTGTTGTAGCCAGCAACTGGGTTATTCGGCCAGTTCCTGTTCCAGCAGGTAATTGGAACGACCTGTTCAAAATAGGCTGCTCCAGCAAACTCGCTTAAACCGTAGAACGCGTCAGTGAAGTCGTTAGCGTAGTACTCCAGCAAGTTCGCAACCGGACCGCCCACGCCAATCATGTTGCTGCTCGCAACAGGCCAGTACGTGCACCAGTCATCCTTAAGCGCAGCACGCAAAAGAGCATCCTTATAGTCGCTTGCAGAGGTTCCGGAACCAAACTTTGCCATCACACTAGGCATAGACATCGAAACGTCTGCAGAAGCCATGTCCGCGCCAGCAATGCCAATCTGAATCTCCTTCAACGAATCATAAGCCTCAGCAACCAGAGCTGAACCAGCATTGTCAACAGTCTTAGCGTCCCTGCCCATCTCAACCCACTCGTAACGGCCCATCTGCTTCTCATAGTACATGTACATCATGCCAACGTAATCTTCAGCGGGGTCAGCGTCTAAAGTCGCGTTGATCTCCAAGTAGTCGCCCGTAGCATTATAGAACATGTCAAAGGTAAGCGTAGCAGTGAAGCCGAGACCAAGAACCTTCAGGTCCTGCAGCGTCGGGTTATACACGCTCCACTCGATGTCAACCAGCGAAATGTCAATGGACACGTTCGCATCATCAGTCATTATCGCCAAGTCTTGGAAGTCCCAGCTGCCAGTGTAAGTTGTGCCCTTGAACACTTCAAAGTTGACTTCCCAACCGTTCAATTCACGGCTGAGAGAAGCATTCCAACTGTCAGTAGTGTTCAAAGCCGTAACAACGAAGTTTAAGTCGTCCACGTCAAGTAACCACTGCATGCCTAACGGGTCAGTCCAAGACTGATCATCATCGTCGCTAACGCTAACGGTCGGGTATTCAACGTCCACAGATGTGTCGTTATATTGGAACAGGAACGGGTCAACGTCAAGCAGACTATAGTTTGCACACGTAGAGTAGAGGATCTTGTACTTGTGTGAGCTTATTAAGCCACTGAACCTTGCTGTGCCATCCGCCAAAAGCGTCACATCGTACATGCTTCGGTCAAGAAGCCTGCCCGTTGTGTAGTCTATGACGCGGTCAGCAAAGACACAGTAGTCATCCCACACATCGTCATCCACCACTATGACTGGCTTGTGCGAAGTAGTCAGAGTCGAACCAGCATTAGCCTGCTTCCACTCCAGCCACCTGCGCGTATCCTTATGCACTGCATCCTGCAGATCCCATGGGTTGAACGTTTCATTACAGTAGTACTGAACCTCACTGTCCAAGTAATTGATTGAGTCCATGTCAGCGTCGTCGCCATCATGCCACTCACCAACAGAATACTGCGTTACGCCACGGAACTGAGTCCTACCCAGCGTATCTAACGTGTGGTAAAGGATAAAGTCCCATTCGCCGATGTAGAAGGGAATGAACGGTTCCTCAACTCCATCAACGTAGTGCGGGTCGTTCGCCGTAAGGCTGTGCCACCACTGATCCCAACCGTCAATACTCCAGTCGTTAAGGCTAGGCCAGAAAGCAGCAGACCAAACGTAACCAGCCTCAGGATTAATGGCCTGAGCAACATCATAAGTAGCCACGTCAGTTGTCTGCGGGAACGGACCAGCAAGACTATAGTTTATGTACTCTGTGTCGTCAGGATTCTCAGTCTGTATAATCGTCCAGTTCGCATTGTAAACTGTTGATTTACCCTCACCATACAGTTTGCCTCTATCGTCGACACCTTCCACAAAGAAGTGAGCATAGCTGGAGATGCCAGCAGTTTCCGTGCCAAGGTCAACTTCGCCCCTGTTGCTGAACTGAATCTTCATCTTGATTCCTTCTTTTTCAACAAGCAGAGACTTCACATCCTTCAGCAAGACAACGTCCTTCTTCACCTTGTCAAACCGTATCGTAATCGCTATCTGCGCCAACGCAACATCGCTCTCAACACTATTGCTGCCATAAATCAAATGGTCATAAATAGTCGTCCTGCAAACGGCAATGAACTCTCTTGGACCATCGTAGAGAACCTCAATGCCGTCAGTTACGGCTGTACCGTTCGTCTTGCGCCCGCCATTAACCAGCGTTGTTCCATACGTGCCTTCACCGTAAATCAGGTAGCCAGGATCACGCGGATCCTCATAGCCATACATGCTACTCCAATCATTGTTGAAGTCCACACGTATCCAGTCGTTACCATAGGCAACGCTGTCAGCGGATATGGCGCACGCCCACACGTTCCTCGGCCCTAAGGTTCGATGAGTATAGGTGATGTTAATCAACCAACCCTGAACCCACATGCGCTTCGGAACAGTAGACGACACACCAGAACCCACAGGAAACGCGTAAGGATCAACCTCACCGTACTCTAAGCCAACGTTCTCCTCTTGGTTAATCAGTTCACCGTACTTGCTGAAGCCAACTTTCAAGCTATTATCAGTCTCATAAGGATAAAGCGTATAGTAATCCGAATCCAAAACACCATTAACAGTCATGTAATCGCCAGCATCATCTGCTTTCGCGCTTGGAACTGCAATTAAAGGAGCTGCTAATGACAGCACTATCACGGCAGTCATCAGTATAGCAATCAAAGATTTTTTCATTTTTTTTTCCTCACTAGTTTATCGCTCTTTGCATAGTATTAGACGACCACTTTAAAAGGTTTTCTATATGATAATCTCTAGTACAAATCCAAAAACTGAAACTTCACCATACAATTCGCAGTTAATAACAACCACAAAACTACCTCAAAGGATATGCAACAGCGCCCCAAACAAGGTTAAAGACCAACAAATGCAACAAATAAAACAGCCGCCACATTCCACCAGCTTTTTCGCCTAATCACCCAAATTCCAAAACTCTAACAAGCTAACACGTACCGAAATTACCTAACCTGTTGGTCGACGGCTAACAGCAGCTAACTTTCCGCCCGCCTCTAACACAGTACGCTCATGACCACTAGGAACAAGGTCAACCTGCATCTCCACGTTCTGCGTAACGTTCTTCACATACAGAGCCTTCTTTAAGCCTTTAATATCAAACTCTAACACGTCACCCTGCACTATACCCGAGTAATCTGCTTTATCCACAAAAGTCAAAGGCACAATCCCAAAATTAACCAAGTTCGCAAGATGTATCCTAGCAAAAGACTTGGCAAGAATGGCTTTTACGCCGAGGTATTTAGGCGCTAACGCCGCATGCTCCCTTGAGGAACCTTGACCATAATTCTCGCCGCCCACGATGAAACCGCCTCCTTTTTCTAAGGCTCTACCTGCAAAAGTTGGGTCAACGTAGCGGAACACATGTTTGCTTATCTCAGGAATGTTACTTCTCAAAGACAAAATTTCCGAGCCACCTGGCAGAATATCATCAGTTGAAACATTATCGCCTAACTTCAACAAAACCTCCCCAACCAGCTTATCCGCTAGAGGCTGAAAAAGCGGCAAAGGTTTAATGTTAGGACCCCGCACAACTTCTACCACATGAGCTTTTTCGCTTGGAAAAATAAACATGCCATCGTTGATTATGAAGTTCTCTGGTAGACTCACCTCAGGGTATTTGCCGAGCTTTCTGGGGTCGCTTATCTCCCCGTACAATGCGGCGGCAACAGCCGTCTCTGGACTCACCAAATAAACCTTAGCGCTTTGTGTTCCAGACCTGCCGCGGAAGTTGCGGTTAAAAGTTCGAAGAGACACGCCATCAGTCGGCGGAGCCTGCCCACTTCCAATGCAGGGACCACACGCGTTCTCCAGTATCCGCGCGCCGGCTCTAACAAGATGGCGAAGTTCGCCGCTTGCAGTCAGATGCTCCAGAACCTGCCTTGAGCCAGGCGAAATTGTTAAGCTTACGTTATCATTGACTTTTTTGTCCTTCAAAAGGGCAGCGACCATTTTTAAATCGCGAAGCGAAGAATTGGTGCAACTGCCAATGCAGACCTGGTTTACAGGTGTTCCCTCAACTTCGCTCACTGTTTTCACGTTATCTGGGCTGTGAGGAAGCGCTATCAAAGGTTCAATTTCTTTCAGGTTTACCTCAAGAACGTTACTGTACTGTGCGCCTTCGTCAGCTTCAAGCTCCACCCACTGGTCTTCGCGTCCCTGTGCCTTCAGGAAAGCCCTTGTCACCGCATCGGAGGGAAAAACGGATGTTGTAGCGCCTGTTTCCGTTCCCATGTTCGCTATTGTTCCTCTCTCGGGAACGCTTAAAGTTCTGACGCCGGCACCGAAGTACTCTAAAATCTTGTTCACTCCGCCTTTCACGCTTAGTTTTCGCAGAACTTCCAGTATAACATCTTTCGCTGAAACGAAAGGCGACAGAGCACCCGTCAGTTTTACGCCTAATATGCTGGGCATCTCTAAGTGGAATGGTTCTCCAGCCATAGCCAGTGCAACATCAAGCCCTCCGGCACCTATGGCAATCATGCCCATGCCGCCTGCTGTAGGTGTGTGGCTGTCGCTGCCCAGCAACGTATACGCAGGTCTCGCGAAGCGTTCCAGATAGAGTTGGTGACATATGCCATTTCCGGGACGCGAGAAAACAATACCATATTTAGTTGCAATGCTCTGGAGGAATCGGTGGTCGTCAGCGTTTCTGAAGTCGTTCTGCAGCATGTTGTGGTCGACGAAGCTTAGACTCAGCTTTGTTTTAACTTGTGGGATATGCATAGCTTCGAACTCCAGATAAGCTAAGGTTCCAGTGGAGTCCTGTGTTAGCGTGTGATCTACGCGTAAGCCAACCTGTTCACCAGGCACAATTTTTCCTTCTACAAGGTGTGCTTCTAGGATTTTTTCGGATAAACTTTTACTCATGTCATTTCACCAAGATACCGTAAAGGCTGAGTGCACGCGTGAATGACCGCATGGCCTCAGGTCTAAGCCAAAAAAGGGAAATGCAGAAATTTAAACTGCGCGGCGTAAGGAATAGTTTTTAGTCACTGAAAATATCCGAATTGCTCTCACAAGCTACGATTTTTACCACGTGACGTTAATGGTAAACGCTTTAAGCCTCTGCTGGAAGGGCAAAATACAAGTTTTCCTGAAGAAAGGTGTTAATGCATGTGGGCGTCTTCATGTGCTTCGGCGTTGTTAACCAATATATGCATCAGGTCGGTTTTGGTGACCATGCCCAGCAGTTTTTTAGGATTGGCGGGGTCTACAATTAGGATACGTCCTACTTCGTGTGCTTCCATTCTTTTGAAGGCATCTAGCGCGGTTTCGTGGGGGTAAGCAGTAACGAGTTTGCGTCGAGCAATATCGCTGACAAGTGTGGTTTGTCTCTGCGATTTTGCAACTTTCGCTGCTTCTTCCAAGGTTGCTATTCCAACAGGTTCGTCTTTCTCGTTCAATACAGGATATGCTACGTAGTGATATTTCGCGATTAAATCTAAGAATTGAGTTACAGTGATGTTGCTGGGAACGGTCTTGAGGTGCTTAGTCATGAGTTCCTCAACCTTGATGTGGGCGAGAGCGTCAGATTCTCTTAATAGCAGAACTGGCAGAAAGCCATAGGCTTCTTCTATTTCTTTGGCTTCTTTGAGGGAGCTTGTTCTCTTTTGCATCGCTGCCACAATTACGCGTTCAACAACGTTGGGTTCATGTTCTATAACTTCCGTGTTGATAATTCCGTTTTCTACTGCGTTATAAAAAAAGTCTTCCCCAACTTTAGTTCGAATTATCACGGTGGACCAGTCTTTCAGAGGATAAGCGCCGCCCACAGATATGTCGGCTAGTTCAGCTGTGAAATCTGTGCAGGTTCGGCAGCTAGGCATTATGTGTTTCTCAATTTCAGATAGGGGAATGCGGATGACATCTTTGTCGGTTTGAACGACGAACTTTGAGGATAAACGCATTCGTTTTATGTCTGACGGCTGAATCTTGTACGTGTCTATTATGTGTTTCAGGAGGGGACTCAGCGAAAAGGTTCCAAAACAGAAAAGACCTATTGTTATCTTTAGATTGTCGGTGATTTTGTGTTGCCATGCTTCCATCTTGCGGAGAGCAAGCACATGACAAGGGACGCCTACGAAGGCTATTTTAGTTTTTCCGTAACCATAAACTGCACGTCCATAGGCTTGAGCGACCGCGGATGGAAAAAACTTGCTGCCGACCGCTGAGAGAATATCATCAGGCACAACAGCTACGGCAGGTTTGGGCTTAGAGGGATTTTCAGGTTCAGCCTGAGAAACTATGGCGCTGTCAAAGAATTTCTTTTCGACACCGTAAGTCAAAAGCGAAGTTACAACAGCGCCGCCGTGGCTTTGTTCTCTAAGCTTTGGGTCAGTTGCTTGAGCAAGCACAATTTTTCGGTAATAGCCCAGTTCTTCGTTTTTCATCGGGGCATCTGAAACAAACTTCAAGCTACGGAGCAAAAGAGCTTCGGAGTGAGGACACATACTATAACAAATTGGGCATAAATCCAAATCTTTAGAGCAATCATGCAAGCGACGGACTTTTTCGCCTTCTACTTGCAACGCGCTAACGGGGCATGCAGCTTCACAGGCACCGCACAAAGTGCAAAACCCCGAGTTAATAATTCTTTTCTCCAACACGTTGTAAGCTATGAGCGACTCGCTTTTTGCTACCACGATTTCCCTCAATTAATTATTAGCCCTCAGAGGTTTAAATACGTACGCATGCAACAAAAAAAGTACTGCATCCATAGTGAAGGGCTAGCAAAAGAAAAAAGACACTGAACCGCGTAAAATTCAACCAATATCCATGGATAACGACACGTAGAGATTTTTTCAGATTAACCTGCACGATAGCTTAACTGCCATAATTGTTCGCTTCGGACAAATCTGGAAGAATCCTGTTATTTGAATCGCTTTTATAAGGAAGGTCGTATATAGGAGCAGTAACGTTCCATGTTGAAGGAGAGAAAACATAGAACGTTACGGTAAAACACAATGAACAATAAAAAGGAGTGATAGAGAATGGCAGAAAAATCAGATGTCATCTTCGTTGGAAACAAACCCCCAATGAGCTACGTGCTCGCAATCATAACGGCTTTCTCAGGAGGCAGCACTAAAGAGATAACGCTGAAAGCTCGAGGTCAAGCAATAACAACCACAGTTGACGTGGCAGAAATAACACGCAACCGCTTCATAAAAGACTTGAAAGTAAACTGCATAGCTATAGGAACTGCAGAGATGCCGCCGAGAGAAGGCGAAAACAAGTCTAGAATGGTTTCAACGATAGAGATAACCCTCTCAAAAGAGTAGCAATGACAACAGAGCGAAAAGAAACAAATTCAACTCTCCACATCTTTTTATCAGTTTGTTAGCTGCGCAGTTGTTTGAGAAGAGCATGTTTTCACAACAAGCCTATTTTTCAGTTAATCCTGTTAAGTAGTCTATTGCGGTTTTGTGTTCCCTCTTTTGTTCAAGTAGGCTTCAACTTTCTGGACGATTTCGATGAAAGCTTTGGTTGCGGGAGAATCTGCCTTGTCAGTTACGAAAGGTAAACCCTTGTCGGAATCCATGCTCACCTTTGGGTCTATGGGGATGCTTCCAAGAAAAGGAACACCTGTTTCTTCAGCCAGTTTTTTTCCGCCACCAGACTGGAATATGTTGATTTTTTCTCCGCACTTCGGGCAGACGAAGCCGCTCATGTTTTCAACAACGCCTATTATGGGCATGCCAAGTCTTTCCGCGAACGTGATTGCCTTCTTGACGACGACTCTGGAAAGCTCTGAAGGCATCGTAACGATTATAACGCCGTCAATTTCAGGCAAAAGCTGCGCTATGCTTAGAGGTTCATCGCCTGTCCCCGGCGGCAAATCAATAAATAGTATGTCTAGTTCGCCCCAAACGATATCTGATAGAAACTGGCGTATCGCTGTCATCTTCAGTGGACCACGCCAGATAGTTGGAAGCCCTTCTTGCAGAAAGAAATCTATTGAAACAACTTTCATTCCCAAAGGTCCTGTCACTGGGAACGCTCCTGGCGGTCCCACTTTGAGTTGTTGTCCAGTCAAGCCGAGAAGTCTGGGCACGCTTGGTCCGTGAATGTCTGTATCCAATATGCCTACTCGGTTGTCGTGCAGGGCAAAAGCTGCGGCAAGGTTAACGGTTACGGTGCTTTTGCCGACTCCGCCTTTGCCGCTTATCACCGCAATTTTGTGTTTGATTTTGCTCATTCTGATTCTCAGGAGTTCTCGTTGCTCCATCATCTGTTTCCTGGACGAATCAACTGGACGTGAGGTTTCTGTTGCAGTCATAAAAACTCCAACTTTATGCGTTTGTAATGGTTTAAGCGAACTAAATAGCTTATGGTGACAGCTGGATTTTGGGGATAGGCATAGCTGAAGAGTATTAAATCAAGTGTACGCGGGTTATCGGAGTGCAATCTGAAGCGTCGCCAGTAATGTATGAGTCTTGGAGGGCTGGCAAGATAGTTGAAGCTTGGACGGCAGAGACCCGTTGAGGGGCTTTATGGCGGAATCGAAAAAGACGCCAGGACATTCAAGAGTATGCTGATGAAATGTTGCTGGTGCATGAAGAAGCCACAAGGCGAGCTGTTTACCTTCTTTGGAAGTATGACAAGGAGGCTGCGGAAGGTTCTGGCGCCGCAGCTATTGCGCCGATACTGGAGAGAATAAGAGCGTGTTCGCTGGCAAAACCTTTGTGGTGATGATAACTGGCGGAAACATTGATGCTGAACTGTTTCAGAGTATAGTGGCTTCAGAACGCTGAAGTATACAGGTTAGCCTAGTTTGTAGCCTATTTTTCTCAGGAATTCTCTTCGTTCTTTGATGTTTTCGTCTGTTTCGATGCCTTTGCTTTTTAAGCCGTCAACCACGCCTGCTATGCCTCTGCCCTGCGCCGTTTCTGCGATGATTATTTCCAGAGGGTTAGCGGTAGCCGCGAAAATTGTGCATACCTCTGGCGCTTTTTTGATTTTGTCTAAGACGTTTATTGGATAGGCATTTTTCAAGTATATTACAAAACTGTGGCCACATGCGATTTCGAAGGCTTTTTCCGCTGCTAAGCGCTGCAGTTCAGCATCGTTTCCTTCGTGTCTTACTAGGCATGGTCCGGAGCTTTCGCAGAAGCCTATTCCGAATTTGATGGTTGGCACAGCGTTAACCAATGCCTCGTAGAGGTCTTCGGTTGTTTTTATGAAGTGCGCCATACCTAAGATTATGTTGCAGTCTTTCGGCGGGTCAATTTTAACTGTTTTGAATTCAAGCATGCTAATATTCTCCAAGAAACATTAGTGGCGCGTCTTGCTTTTAGATTCTGCGGCTTTGCATTGACTTTACGTTCAAGATGACAGTAACGGCAAAGTAAAATCATCAGAAAACGTTAAAGTTTCCGTTTTTTGGCGCTTGCCACGATAGAATAAGCATACACCAATAACATACCGAGCACGGTTATCACGACATCCAAAAACCAAGCCAACCAACTTAGCTATTTAAAGGGGAGGGGGTAGTCTCCGTGAGTAGCTAGCGCTACGTCATTCTGAATTATGATTCAACTTGTTCACAGAGGGGCATAGGTCAAACGCGTTACAGCAAACGCAAGACTTGCGGGTTTCTCGACGACAAATTTTATATGTTGCTTCGCAGAGCATAAGTTCAGCGTGTATGGAGTAATTCACGCACATATAACGTAAGAAGGAGTTGAAATAGTCGATGGCTGAGAAAGAAATGCACAAGGCAGTTTGCTCTGAATGCGGTCAGGAATGTGAAGTTCCATTCAAGCCTGATCCGAGTAGGCCAGTTTACTGCCGAGAATGCTGGTCGAAGAAAAGACCACCAAGAAGACGGTATTAAGCCTTTAACGCTTAACGATTAAATCTTTTCATTTATTCTATATTTTTTTATTTTAGTAATACTGAACCGCGTTTCCACCGTGCGTTTGGTTTTCGTAAACAAAACCTAAATATCAAAGTGCTCTGTTTAAGATTCAGAAACTTTGGGCCGGTAGTTCAGTTGGTATGAACGCCTGACTTGCACTCAGGAGGTCTGGGGTTCAAATCCCCACCGGTCCACTGCAACAAGCGCCAGTACACGGCAGATTTTGCAATGACTGTTTGCAAGTGGTAATGTAAGTGTACTCAAACTTGTCCATGAACAGATTGATGCTCATCTAATTTCCGTCGTTTGCGTTCCATGAATGCTTTTTTTGTCTTCTCAGTATCAATGCGGACGCTACCGTTACCATACCCACAGCTGCAAACAATGCTATAGCATACATTTCTGTAGTTATTGAGAACTCAGTGGGATGCTTCGTTGGCAAAGATGATTGTTGAGGTTCAGGAGTTGCAGAAAGGGACGGAGAAGGCGAAACTGACGGACTGGGACTGGGAGACGGAGTTTGGTTGGGTGAAGGAGTAGGTGTTGGCGACACTGCAAAATTAGCGGTGATTGCGCCAGGACCGTTAATGGTTGCAATAGTGGATGATGAACTTGGGTTGAGGAAAGTTATGGCGGTTGTGCCAGTTGACCATTGCGAGAAATAATAGCCAGAGTTGGGCGTTGCAGTAATAGAAACTGAACCAGCATCTTTCCACAGGTTAGTTCCCGCTGGACTGGTCGAGCCACCGCTGGACGGCGCTGCTGCAAATGATATTAGATGCTGAGTTTTCCAGTTAGCAGAAGCATTTTTGGGGCCGTCCATTGTGATAGCATTACTTTGCGCAAAGTTTGATCCAGAAGCGTGACCATACCAGTTCGCAAATGCTTTTTGGGTTCCGTTCAGGTAATCGATAACGCCTGTGTCTAAAATGGCATAAGCAGTTGTACCATTTTCGTACCACCCTTCACCACTCGCTAAGCCATAAGGAGAGTTAACACTAAGATAATAGTCAGTTATGTAAGTTGCCGTATAGTTTTGCGTCTCTAAAGCGGTTAGTGTTCTTGAAGTCGATGTGTTTCCATCGTTCCATGAATTGAACCTGTGGCGTATATGTTGATTTTCCCATTCCAAACTGTCTATTGCGAAGCCGTCATAAGTTACGTTGGAGTCAGAAGTTAGTTGGGTCTTAATCGTATCGCCTATGACCCATGCGCTCCATAAATCAGTAAAATTCCCAGTATAATTGGCGCATACGTTTCCTTCATTGTCTAGTATGTAAACGCAATCGGAGTTGTTTTCAGTGTAAATATAGTTGAAGTGAACTCTAATTCGTGCTGCATCCGAGCGAACAAGAGTCCACGTGTTATTGTAATTATTCGAGTATGGATGGGGGCTTTCAACGCTTACGTTTTCTACGATTTCCTCATACACCTGTGAAGAAACATTGAACGTGTGCACCGTGTTTGTGGCCCACGTAAATGATATAGGTAGCTGTGTGGGCGAAAATGTTGTTCCGTCAACAGTTAAAAATACCGACCACGGGTTATTGTCAAATGTAATGGTCGCTGTTGTTATGAGTGGAAGTTCGTTGTCGTACCCATCAAAGAGTTGCGGGTGCTGCTTATAGGTGGAGTTTTCGGTAAAGGAGACAACTCTAGGTTCGGCATACCAGAAAATTTCCTCGGCGGAAATTTCATGATTTGCGTTAACATCAACAATTTCTAGTTTACTTAGAGCGTCAATGATATAATATGAAAAGATACCATGTCCCAGACGGGCGGTTTCCTTGGACACCTCATTTTCAGCAGAAGATGTTAGTATCACACGCCCAGTCTTAGAAATATCCTTAGCAAAACTATCATCAAGACCACCCAATTCTAGGTCAACATCAGGCAGTATTGTCTGGTTAATGGCAACGCGTTTAATTGCTGCTGTACCAATGAACCCGCCGCTATGACATGTATCCAATATGACTACTATTTTTCCAGAATCCAAAACGCTTAACCACACGTCAAACTCGTCATCACTTATGTCGTTAGCCCAAGATGCGGTTAGAGAGTCGTGAGGGCATAAGTACTCGTCATAGCCGTCGGCTTCGTCAATTGGCGGCACATCACTATCTTGGCTACCGTGCCCCGCGAAGAAGAACAGCACCGTGTCATTCTCATCTTCGACTGGAGCCAGCCAGTTGAATATGGCGTCATGGATATCTGTTTTGTTAGCCTCAGTGTCAGTTAATAACATAACGTGGTCTGCGCCCCAACTGGGGGCTATTTGGTTGTATAAGCCCACGGCGTCGTCGTCGCAGTAGTTTAAATCACCTAAATATGCGTAATCTGATATGCCTACAATGATAGCCCAGCTTTCTGATTTTGAAGCGTTTGAATCGGCTTTGGCGGGCGAAAAAGAGGCGAAGGCAAAATGAAGGCTGATTATTACTAAAACAACGATGGATAAAACTTTGAGTGATTGACGATAAAACGGTGTACGCATGATGGATTTCCTGTTTTAAGGCATTTTTTCTGTTGCGGTTTTTTCTTGTTTCCGAATATTGCTATTCCATTATTTAAGCTGTTGACGGTGCGGGGTGGTGTTGCGAGCGCGGTTTAGAGTTTGAGGGTCATCTATTAAAGATGCTGATGTATTGTTGCTATTGGAGTTGCTGCCCATTAGCACTGAGTCAAAAGAGTATTCTAAGGCGTTGCTTGTTTTTGGTAACGTTTCAATTGTTTTGTGGATAGCGCTTGGCGCAGCCGCTTGTTGGTTGTTTAATGCGGTCGCGGGGTGGGTTTTTCTTGTTTTGGCGTTAGCTTTAATCTTCGGCGTACTGCGGAAGCTTGGCTGTAACTCTTGTTATTATTGCAAATCGTGCACTATGGGATTTGGAAAATTGGCGGATTTGTTTTTTGGAGATGGCTACATGGCGGGCGTAAGCTCAAGCGGCATGTTAAAGTTTGTTTTCGTTTATGGTTTGTCAGGGTTAGTTCCGATAGGTTTTTTGGTTGTTTCGGTGATGCAGGAATTTGCAGTGTCTAAAATTGTGGTGTTGGGGTTTCTTTTGCTTTTTCTGTTCTATAGCGGCTCTAGGAAGAAAACACGGGGTAAAACGAAATAGTTTGTTTTCTATGCTTGAGCGGTTCCCGCTTTTTCTCCGTGAAGACCTGCCAATGTTTGCTGAGCACAAGCGCCGTGACAGTTTTGGGTTTTGAAATATTCTGGTTGGCGAAATAAAGTATTATGTATTCAGACGGCTTAATTGCACAAGTTGTCTATTCCTCCGAAAGTTTGGGCTGAAAATGAAAGTAGACGCAACTCACTGTGATAATGTAGTTGTACGCGAAGAGAAGACGCAAGCGGTTTTGGCTAGGCTTCAGTCTTTAAAACGCCAAGTTTCTGAGCTTAGAGCACAGTGCGAAGCGTTAAAGTTGCAATCGGGGAAACAAGTTGAAACGTTAGTGTGCAGTGCATGTGGAAGGCTGATAAAGGAAGGCAAAGAAGTGACCGTTAAGGACGCGTTAGGGGTTGCACAGAGTTATTATCATGAAGACTGCTTCAGAAAGATTTTATCCTCATAGAACGCCATTGATGCAGCGGTTATTCAGTACTAGTACTCTGCGGTGACTACCCCCTCCCCTTTAAATAGGGTGAATTAGAGCGGTTGGGTTTAGCTTTTCGGCGTTAGAGTTCAAATTGTTTGAGTCAAGTTTCGGCGTTATTGTTATATGCAGCTAGTGTAAAACAAGAGGAGAGAATGGCTATGTCGGATATTGGAGTAACAGTGAAGAAGAGCGAGAATTTCTCGGAGTGGTATACTGAGGTTATCCTGAAGTCTGGATTGGCGGATTACGCGCCGATTAAAGGTTGCATGATTATTCGTGAAGATGCCTATGCGATGTGGGAGAAAATTCAAGAAGTTTTCGACGGCAAAATAAGAGAAACAGGGCATAGAAACGTCTATTTCCCAATGTTTATACCTGAAGGTTTCTTGAAGAAGGAGTCGGAGCATTTTGCAGGGTTTGTGCCTGAAGTGGCTTGGATAACTCAGGGTGGAGACACGCCGCTGGAAGAGAAACTTGCTGTGAGACCCACGTCTGAAACGATTATGTACGCCACGTTTGCCAAGTGGATTAGAAGTTGGCGAGACTTGCCGGTTAAGATTAACCAGTGGTGCAACATTGTCAGGTGGGAAACAAAAGCCACTAAACTGTTCCTCAGAACCCGCGAGTTTCTGTGGCAAGAAGGACACACTGCACATGCAACCAGCGAAGAAGCTGAGAAAGAAACCAGGGACATCCTAAACGAGTACAGGGACATAATGGAGAATTATTTGGCGATTCCCGTGCTTGTCGGCGTCAAAAGCGATAGCGAAAAGTTCGCTGGTGCACTGTATACAACCGCGTTGGAGGCAATGATGCCTGACGGGAAAGCACTTCAGATGGGCACTTCGCATAATCTCGGTCAGAACTTTGCGCATGTTTTTGACATAAAATTCGTCGGTGAAGACAAGGAAGAACATTACGTGTGGCAAACCTCGTGGGGTATTACTACGCGGTTGATAGGCGCTTTGGTCATGGTTCACGGAGACGACAGAGGTTTAGTGTTGCCGCCTAAAGTGGCTCCACTGCAGGTAGTCATAGTTCCGATACCGTACAAGGGCGCCGACCCAAACGCTATAGCTGCAAAAGCCAAGGAAATTGCTGCCCAGCTTAAAGCGAAAAACCTCTCCGTTGTCTTAGATGACAGGGAAGAGTACACGCCAGGTTGGAAATTCAACCAGTGGGAACTGAAAGGCGTGCCCGTTAGAATAGAAATAGGACCCAGAGACCTGAAACAGCAACAAGTAACCGTGGTGAGACGAGACACGTATCAGA
This sequence comes from uncultured Candidatus Bathyarchaeia archaeon, assembly GCA_964632845.1. Lineage (GTDB taxonomy): Archaea > Thermoproteota > Bathyarchaeia > Bathyarchaeales > Bathycorpusculaceae > JAOZHU01. The sequence goes on from CAZWDU010000008.1 coordinate 86,286, forward strand.
AGACCACGGTCAAAGAGGAAAAAGCTGTAGACACCGTGGAAATGCTTCTTGGAGAAATCCAAAACAACCTTTACGCCAAAGCAAAAAAAGCCCTAGAAGAGAAAACCACAACAGCAAACGACTACGAAACATTTGCAAAGACACTCAAGGAGAAAGGCGGATTCATCAAAGCAGCATGGTGCGGCAACACAGACTGCGAAGCCAAAATCAAAGAAGAAACAGGCGCCACAATCAGAGTGTTACCCTTCGAACAGGAAGAGACCGCCAGCGGCTGCGTTTACTGTGGACAGAAAGCCAAGAAAACCGCTTACTTCGCCAGATCCTACTAAAAGCTGGTCTAGGAGAACAACAACCTCACTGAACACGCTCAATTTTTAGTAACGTTTATTTCGACAAATACACAAATGTGGTTTCTAAGGTCCGCAAATTGACGCACGTCAAAGTCACCGCCAGAGCACTAAACGTGGAGTACGCCATACGGGACGTCATGACCTACACTGACCAACTCGTCAAAGAAGGCAGAAAAATCTACTACCTTAACATCGG
>CAZWDU010000009.1:0-86097 GCA_964632845.1 uncultured Candidatus Bathyarchaeia archaeon
TGCGATGGCTGCACTGCTGATTGGCGGTTGGAAAAGCAGTAGCGTGAACAAGATACCTGCAGCGAAGTATAGCGGCGCCGCGGTGAACTCGTAAAGTTCTGTCTGCGATGCAGCGTGACGCGTTATAATTGAAATGAAGGGCAAGTTTTTTCCTTCCATGCGCAACAGTTCGGACACAATATATACTATGCATATAACACAGGTAAGCAGCACAAAGGCAAAAACGCCTGTGAACATGCAGACGACTGGAACAAGAGCACCTGAAGCATGGATAATCTCTCGTAGTACGTCGTTCCGCGAAGGCAAAACACGCTGCGGCGGCTGCCCATTCACAGCAGGCAAGATTTTGGACAGCCTACCTGTTACGACAGTGTCTGCTTTGAGACGTATCCTGAAGTCTGGGTTATAGCCTACTTTGAGGGTTTCACGGAGGAAAATGGAAGCGTTGTTGCGGTCATCCGCCACTACAGCACACTCGCTTGGACTCAGCTTTTCAGCCGCAAGTATTCGCGATAACACTTGAAGCTTGCCGTTTCGTTCTATAACGGTGCCGCGAATAACGCCTGTTAACACGTTCCCGTTCATGTCTAACTCAAAGCCGAAGCCGAAATCTGCTCCAAGCTCAGCGGCTAAGCGCGTAATAATCACGGTTGGTATGCCTGAGCTTATTAACGCGGTTTTGCAGCCTTGCGCCTTAAGCTGGCAAAACACATCCTCGGCATTGGGCATTAAAGGCAGTTTTTCAGCTATCTGCATGAGCTTTTCAAGTTCAACGCCGCGTAAACCGCCGAAAATGTGTTTTAACGCTGACTCCAAAGAGATCGCGCGTACATTATAGAGGAAACCAAACAATAAAACCCGCATCAACTGCGAAATGCCTAGGCGTTTGCCGATTTCAAAGAGGAACTGGTTCTTCGGAATCAGTACTCCTTCAACGTCGAAAACTACCAGTTTCAGCGTTTTACCCTGTGATACCGGCATGTGCTCTCACTTTTAACCGTGGTTATCTCACTTCGATTGCTGGTGACATCTCCGCGAATGTATTATTGAACGCTATTGAAAAAAGATAAATACGCATATTAAATACCATCCCTTAGTAGAAACCAACTCAAGTGGTCACCTTATGAAAATGAGAATTATTAAACTTCGTCCCGATTTTCTCATGAAAACACTTCGGGGAAAAACAACCGCTTTTGCTTCCAACCTCCCAGAGGACACTGAACTTTTAGACATAAAATACGACCTGTTTTCCAAACAAGTAACCGCTGTAATAAGAAGCGACGAATTTCAAGATGTTGCAGAATCGTACCCAATCCAAGAATTCGACGTTGTCTACGCACCAGAATTCAAACTAATGCTTGCGCCGAACTCGAGAGAACCTCAACCTCTGATAAACTCGAGAAATCCGCCTCAGCATAGGCTAAGCCCTGAACCTGAAATTCAGCCTCTGAAAGAATTACGGATTCAATCAAGCCAAGACACAAGCGACGTTGAAAAAGAGTTCAGTTCAGAGCAGCGCAAGCTGCTAAGTTTCACGGTAAAAGACGAGTACGTTATAGTGAAGCCAATTCAATTCTTGAAAGCTGAATGGAATGACATCAATGATGTTGTTACGAGTCTAGGAGGCAGATGGGTTAAAGGCGACATCGGCAGTTATTGGGCAATTCCCCGACAACTGAGTTAACCTTTAGTGTTGAATTTAACACAGCGTTTTTTTATTCTATCTCCAAGCGTATCTACACCCCAAAGACAACTACACTTTTATTTGCTGACAGCAAATTATACAGCTGTGACAGAATAGTCATGTATGAATTGGTGCTAGAAGCTCTTTCTGGGCTGTTAAAGGGTATAATCTCCGGGACTGTGGCTTTTTTCGCAGTTATGTTGTTATCCATTGTGTACCGGTACTTCACAAACGAGAAATTATCCTCGTTCATAGGCATCGCCTTTGGACTGGGCTTTTGGGGTTTCTCAGGTGGACTACTAGCCATTTTGGAGACACCCACCGTTGGCGGTGCTTTAGAAATTGTGGCAGTGACAATCTTTGTTGTTTGGGGTGTTAACACTGGCGACAAAATAGCTGAGAAACTCCCGAAGAAAGGGATTTCTCTGATTGGTGCCATCCGAGGCGGAAAACCCGCGTACACCACGGTCAAACTGCCCAATGCTAGGTTAATATACGACATGGCTGCTAAACCGAGGGTTCCTGCATCCCTCAAACTCGAGTTATCAGAACGCGAATTCACTTTGCCTTCTGACCTTCCCCTCGAAGACGTTGCAAAGCGTGTAAAGAGGCGTTTGATTACCGATTGGGGCGTAGGCGATGTGGACCTTGAACTGGATCAAGACGGAAAAATCATTCACCTCGCCGTGTCCGCTAAGGAACAAGGCTTAAGCGTTTTGATACCTGACGGCAGCGTGGCTATACCCATAGAATGCATGGTTATTCCGTCTAATTTGGCTGCAGGTGACTTCGTGAAGATTTTCTTAGACAATCACGCAGTCCTTGAACGCGTTGAAGTAAAAGGCGTGGACGAAAACAAAAAAGTGGTCACCATTGTTACAAAGTTGAACGCGCTTGAAAAAATCCGAGGCAAAACCGCAACTTTAGTAGTTGCTTTACCCTCTGCCACACCAGCGCATCCATCTATCAGCGTAGAACAAGAATCAGGCACGATTGAAGAATTCAAAATGTCAAGAATTGTTAATTACCTTAAAAAAATCGGAGTCAACGATGATCTAGCTAAGAAAATTGTGGTGAAAGTCCAAGCTAAACTGGGTAAGATGGATCCTCCTGTTTCAACGAGGTTAATCAAGGCTGTAGTTGTTGAAGAATTGGAAAAGGAGAATCCAGAAGCGGCAAAAAACTTAAGGGCTAGACGACTTTGGAAGCAACAGCAGCAGTAAATGTGCATTTGTTCTAAGAATCAGGCACTAAAGAAGGGCAGAAACTACTTTTACCTAATTGCCCAATTCTAAAACGTGCTAAAGGCTTATTTTCAGCCCGTTTGTCCGCAAATGTACTTTTCGCTTTTGAGTTCCAGCGGGCAGCCTCCGCCGCAAACCTGCAGTTGCGTGCAGTCTTTGCATTTAGGCTCCGCGTAGGCTCTGCTTCGAAGCTGCTTTGCAAGCGGGTGGTTCCAGATTTTCGTCCACGGGTCAACCAGTATGTTGCCTAGGCTTTCGAAGTAGCTTTGGCATGGGTAAACGTCTCCGTTTGGCGCAACGCACATGTTTATCATCGCTGCCGTGCAGGATTTGACGCCTAAGCCTAGCTGCACGGGGTCTAAGCGGCAGTACTGCGTGGGCGTGTACCATAAGAATTTCAGGTTAAGCTGTTGAGCTTTGTCGCGGATTTCAGGCAGCAACTTGCACAGCGTTTCTATAGGTAAGGCGAATTCTTGGCTTACCGCGTTTGCTTTTCCCGAGTAGATGAGACTGTTGCACCCGAAAGCAGCGACGCCCAAAGCTTTAATGTAATCAATGGTCTTCAGGAATTCCTTAGCATTATGCGTGTTCAACGTTGTGTTCGTGGTCACGTAAATCTGCGATTTCACAGCGTTCCTTATTCCCGCCACGGTTTCGGTCCAGCTTCCCTTTGAAGCAGTTATTAAATCGTGGGTATCAGGCAAATGCGATTCAAGCGTTACTTGCACGAAGTCTAGGCCCGCTCTTTCAAGCTTTTTCACGTACGTTTTGTCTTTTAGTTTTCTGCCGTTGGTTATTAGTCCCGTGACCATGCCCTTGTTCTGTGCGTATTGCAGCAATTTCGGCAAGTCGTCGCGCATTGTGGGTTCGCCGCCTGTGAAGGTCACGATGAAAACGCCTATTTGGCTGAGTTTGTCGATTACTTCTTGCCACTGTTGCGTGTTCAACTCGGCAGTTTTGTGTGGTCCGCCTGCATAGCAGTGGATGCAGTTGTTGAGGCACTTGAACGTGAGCGCCACATCCATGCGTAACGGCGCAGAATACGCATAGCTGAATGGTTCTTCTTTTTCTACGTCGAGGAATGAGACGGGGCAAATTTTCTCGGTGCCCGCCAGCGTGCTAACCGCGTAAACAAGTTTCTCGTAGTCTTCTTTTGCTTGGGCATTGTTCACGCGGTACATGCGGCGAATCTGCTTCAGCACGGTGCTTTCAGGCATGCCCTGCATGAAATAATAAGCATAAGCCGTTGCTGTCGCGTTAAGGTGCAGCACGGTGTTCGCGTTTATCACCATGACGCCGCGTCCATCATTCTCGACGCGCAGTTGAAGTGCCATGCCCTTGAACTTGTCTTTTCCGCGGTACGTGTAACGCCCCTGAGGAACTGTGGTCGGGCGAAGGATTTTTCTTAGGAAGCTCATTTTTTAGCCTACACCTCCACCTGCACAGGCGCAAGCGCATGAAACGCAAGCGCACGCGCAAGCACATGCATGGCAAGCGCAGACGCAGTCAGCTCCGTGGTGTGCGGGTTCATGTGAGGCTTTAGCGGCTGGTGGCGCGGGGAGGATGGCGTTGGCGAATTTTTCGATGTTGAGTACGATGTTGCTGGAGGTTTTTTCTACGGCTGTGGCGATATTGTTTGCGAAGTCTGCGCCGGGGATGCTTGGGGGCTTTGCCGCTTGAGTTGGCGTGTTGATGGGTGGTGTGTACGTGGGATGCGGATGGTAGTTGTGGTAGCCGTACCAGTACCAGAACCATAAGGGGCTTGGTTCGAAGGCGCGGTTTTGGAAAGCTGTTTCGGTGCGTACGCGGTAGTTCGGGTCAAGCAGGAGCCACAGCAGTTGCTCGTCGTAAGCTTTGGATGCCAAGTCTGGTGTGCCTGCTTTTTCTACTTGTGCCCAAGCTTTGCCTGCGATTTTCCTGTAGTAGTCGGTGGTGTCGCGTCGGCTGTATCCGCGTAGTTTCTGCTCCACGGTGTCTCTTAGGTACATTATGGTGTGTGCTAGTTTTTCTTCCTCTAGTGTTCCGTCGCTGCGTACGGCTTTGAGGAAGTCGATTTCATAATAGCGCAGTGGGTTGTCTGCAGTGCCTTTTTTGTCTTTGAATTCGGGCATTATTTGGAGTTTAAGCGCGGGGTTTGTTGTTTCTGCCCAGACTGCGCGTTTCTGGAGTAGGCTGTAGAGGATTTCCGTGACTATTTGCGTGGGTTTTATTTCAAGCAGGTATGATGCTTCGACTGCGGTTAAGCCGCGTCTTACGCCTAGGGTTTCCATGCTGAGCTTCGGGGAAGTGTACGGTTTTTTGCGGATGATAAAAATTGCGAAGCCGATTGCAGCTATGGCGAATACGACTCCGACGACTGCAAACACGTAGGTTCCGAAATCATCTCCAGTTGATGGTGGTGGTAGTTGCGGTGTGTAATCAGGCAAGTATTCTGCTGGGAACGATATGCCTATGGGGTACTGCTCGTTTGGCGAGAGGTTCTGTTTTTCCCAGTAGACCGTTAAGCTGCCCTCTTCATCTGCTGTGTTGTTCCAGTAAGCAGTTTGCGTGGTTTTCACTTCGTTTTTGGTGACGTTTGGCGGCAGCACTATTTCTATGCGCAAGTCTTTGACTGTGGCGTCATACCATGACGGGGTAAACTGCATGCCTACGTTGCCTGGGTTTGTGGTGTCGTTGTAGATCATGTCTGCGACGTTTGTGGTTAAGCTGAATCCTATGGTTTCGGTAACTGCCATAGGCCAGTTGAAGTCCACTTGGACTTTGTAGTCGCTTCCAGAGCTTACGTCAGTTGCAGTTAACGTGTTGCTGTATGAGTCGACTGCTGTGCCTATTGTGAAGTCGCCTTTGGGTTGTCCGACGTACACGCGGGTTATTGTGTCGCCAGAATCCAATGTTAAGCTTATGTCGTAGAACAGGTCGATGGTTCCGTCTTGGTTTATCCAGATTTTCACCCATTCATGTTCCAGATGATAAGTGCCTGTCCACGCTTGAACGGTGGCGCTTAGGCACATTGCAAAAATCAGCGTGAACGTGAATGCAACAAGTAAAACGCGTTTTTTTACCATTTTGGTTCCTCTGCTACTTCAAAAGTGTTGCCGCAGTAAGGGCACGTTGCGTAAGGCACGCCTGAAACAATCTTGATTTGGTTTGCGTCTACTGAGGCGGAGCAGTTGGGGCACTTTAACGCTGCGGCTTTCATCTGCCCCGAAAGCTCTAACTGGTGGATTACGGTTTTGGGTTTGCGCGTTGTGTAATAGGTTATTGCGATAAGTGCGATGCCGACGGCGAACAGCATTAGGCTAACGGTTAGCCTTGTGGTGGCTGCCGCTACCGACGCTGCCATGGCGAAGATTACCGCGAAAAAGAATAGAACCGCCGCAGCAATGGCACTCAATACAGCTAAGAGTTTCATGGTTACGTCGTATATGGCAAGCAAGAATTTAACTTTACCCTTCAGATGCGGAAGCGCAATTTGTGTATATGCGTCACTAGTGTGATACACGCAGTTAGTCAAAACTGCCATAGGTCAAGCTGACTGCAAGTTCTTCTCAGAGTATGTATAGTCCCTTTATATAGAGGGGGTTATAGACAAAAAATTACACAAATGTCAACCGCTAGCTTGGCAGCTTGTTTAGTTCAGTCATTTTCAGGTGTATTGCAGCTACTGTTGCATTAACGTTTTCTTCTTTCACCACGATGATTATCTGCGAAGTGTGCGGCGCGAAAATGCCTCTTTTGATGTTGATGCCTTGGATAGCGCTGATGGCTGTTGAAGCTACGCCAGCTGAATCCTTCATCCTGTCGCCGATAAGCGTAACCACGCCTAAACCATACTCCACCCGCAAATCCTCATCAAACCCCTTCAGCTTCTCCTCGTTCTTCCGCAGAAAATCCGAATCCAAAAACAGAAAATCCCTAATGCGCTCACCAGTCTCCAACGTTTCAGCGCCCAAATCCATAAAATCATTCCGCTTCTCCCAAATCCGCAGCGAATCCTCCAACGACCTGCTCTTCTCATCACTCATCGACAAAATAGCACAACCAGCCTTGCCAGCTAAACACTTGACGATTTCCCTACCACTAGTTTCAGACTGAATAATGGAGTATTTCTCAGGTTCATCAATGGGCACAACACGCAAAGGCTGCAGAAACCGCCTAGCCAACGCAATCGCAGGACTCTGCAAAATCTTCATACCCATCATACTCGCCTTATGCGCCTCATTATACGTAAGCGCCTTCACATGCGTAGTTCGCTGTCCTTTCACAACTTTCGGGTCAGCACTCTGCACAGGCACATCCTTAAACAACAACGTCGCAGTCTGATAACGCGCCTTCAACAAACAAGCGGCAAACACGGCAGTTAAATCTGAACCACCTCTACCTAAAACCGTTTCCAAACCATCTGCCGTCACGCCGAGAAAACCCGCCAGCAAAACCGTTTTACCCGCTTCCAACGGCTCAACCAACGCGTCAACCCGCTTCCTGCTCAACTCATAGCTTGGCGTAGCATCCTCAAAATTATCATCCGTAACCACAGGCCACTCAGAAACGGCAACACAGCAGGAACTGACACCGCTGCTTTTCAAGACAAAATCCATCAACGCAGCCATTGCAAGTTCCCCGCCAAGCGTAAGCACTTTAGCTTTGACGTTGCCGCTGAACCGCTTATTAACCCCACCAAGCGCTTCCAGCGTCTTCGCCTTATACCCTGCCAACGCAGCTAACGCTTGTCCCAAATATTCATCTTTCACATGGCGCTTAGCAATGTAATCATAAATTTTGAAAACAGAGTCAACCGAAGCAGGAGTTGACTGCGCATACGATTCACCTATACGTATCAGCTCGTCTGTACAGCCAATAGGCGCCGAAAACACGGCAACAGGACCCATACCATCGCTTTCTTTAAGCTCCTTCATGCGCTGCAGAATCTTCGGAATGCCTTCGCCTTCCGCGTCCAGCAAACTGCCGCCGAATTTCGCCACCGAAAGTTTCTTCTTGAAAGTTAACCCTCCACACGAATATAGTTTTAGCAGATGAATTCTTGCTTTAATAATTTTCCCATTTTTGCAGGAAGCATACTCAAATGCCTTTACGCACCAACATTTTTACCACCAACTTTCGCATACCTATAAATTAATTCAGTACACTGCTATACACAGCAGACGTCAACAGCGAAAAAAATCGGGGAACACGTTGAAAACACCCGCTCTCTTCAAAAAAATTCCCTACGCACTCAAAATCGCCCTCCTCATCACGATAGCCGCAAAAATCCTCATATTCTCCTTAGGCTTCGCAGCAGCATACGCAAATGATGGCCCTGCATCACCACTTTCAATCATAATGCAACAATTCAGCCAATGGGACAGCCCACACTACCTTGACATCGCAAAAAACGGCTACGTCAACGAAGGCGAACAACGTTTCTTCATTGTCTTCTTCCCCCTTTACCCGCTGCTGACAAGATTAACCACGTTCAGCTTCAACTACATTAACTTGTCAGCGCTTCTCGTTTCCAACGTAAGCTCCGTTTTCGCCGCAGTATACCTGTTCAAACTGGCACAATTAGAGTTCAACGATGACGTAGCAAAAAAAGCCGTGCTGTACCTCAGCATTTTCCCCACAGCCTATTTCCTATCAGCCATATATACAGAAGGACTCTTCTTCGCCCTAATAATCGCCAGCATCTACTACGCAAGAACCGAAAAATGGCCTATAGCAGGCTTTCTGTCAATGCTTGCCGCGCTAACCAGACTCGCTGGTCTGTTGCTTCTGCCAACATTGATTATCGAATACATGCACCAGAAAGGCTGGAAACTCAAGCAAATAAACCCCAAAATCCTATGGACTACGTTGGCTTTAGCAGGCTTTTTGATTTATCTCGGCATAAACTATCAAGTAACAGGCAATTGCTTCACATTCATGGAAATCGAACGAACCCACTGGTACCAATCAATCGACCCACTACAGGGTTTAACTAACGCTTGGAATTGGAGCTTCACCGCTACTTTCCCAGACAACCTCACCGTGGGTAGCGCACAAATCGCCTTCGCCGCTTTCGGCCTATTAGTAGTCACCGTAAGCTTCCTGAAACACTTCCGCCTTTCCTACAACGTATATATGCTGTTAACTTGGATGCTCAGCGTGTCCACAGGTTGGTGGATAAGCGTTCCGCGTTACGTGATGGCCATGTTTCCAATGTTCATCCTGTTCGCGTCGCTGTCGAAAAGAAATTTCGTCACCATTGCAGCCACAATAGCCTCAACAATCCTACTGTGCCTTTTTACAGTGCTGTTCGCAACGGGCTTATGGGCATTCTGAAACTAACCGCTCACAAAGATATAGACAACCACAGTTTCCATTAACTTTTTATTTAAAATTACCCCCATTGAAGTCTTAACAGAGAGAAACCAATGATGAAACTCCTTCCTTTTGAAAAACGCGAGACCATAATCTTATTCGTGCTGCTTCTGCTCTCAGTGCTACTCAGAGTGCTATTGTTTGCTGTGCCAGGAGCAGAAGGAGACTTATACTATTTTGGTCAATGGTTCAACGCTGCCGCAGACTCTGGACCACGAAGTTTCTATAACACAAATTGGAGCGATTATGGCATACTTTTTTGTGATTATGTCCCTTTTAACGTCTACCTGTTTTGGATTTTCGGTTCATTAGCCAAGGCGCTTTCGCTTTTCGGAACACCTGCTCTTGTTTACCTTATCAAGTTGTTGCCAACTCTCTTCGACGCGGCAACCGCGTTTTTAATCTTCGCTTTTGTGCGAAAACGCTTTGATTTCAAAATGTCGTTGGTGACTGCCGCAGTTTACACGTTTAATCCAGCTGTCATCTTTGACTCAGCGGTGTGGGGTCAAGTTGACGCCGTGTACGCGTTCTTCCTTTTGCTCTCGCTCATTCTGCTGCTTAAGTCAAAACCCAAGCTTTCAGCAGTGGCATTAACTATAGGCGTTTTAACTAAGCCACAAGCCATCGCTTTGGCACCACTGATACTTTTCTTAATCCTGAAGAAGTACGGTTGGCGACGTTTGCTTACGTCACTACTCACGATTATAGCCACGATATTCGTTGTGATACTGCCCTTCGAGTGGAGCAACCCCATAACTTTCCTTTGGGACATTTATTTTGGAGCTTACAGCGGTTACGGGGTTACATCAGCAAACGCCTTTAACTTGTGGGCTTTAGGCGGACTTTGGCAACCTGATACGCAACTGTTTCTCGCGTTAGGTTGGGTAATGTTTGGAGTTGCGACAGCGTTTATTCTGTACGTGCTGCATAAGCGTCTTGACACGGCAGGAGAGTTGCTGATTCTATTTGCAGCGTTCATGCTTTTCTTCAGCTTCTTCATGCTTCCAACACGAATGCATGAACGGTACCTCTTTCCAGCACTTAGCGTGTTGGCTCTGATGTTGCCCTTCTCCAAACAAATGAGACGATTCTATGGCATTCTAACGTGTACAATCCTTGCCAACGTCGCTTCAGTTCTGTACTTCCTTTATTACAACAGACAGAACATCCCATATGAAATAGTCTTGCCAGTAACAATAATTAACCTAACAGTATTCTTACTCACGTTTAGTATGCTACACAGAGCTTTGCAGGGAAAACCTCTGGAGCAAGTTCACACCAGTCCAAGTTCAGATAAAAACCAGCGGGAAGGTTAAAAATGGAAATACACATCACCAAGACCGACGTGTTAACTATTACAGTGCTTTCACTGGTCTTTTTCTCAGTGGCAACATGGAACCTTGGCTTGGCACAAGCGCCTGTTACAAGTTGGCAAGGAACCGAAAAACAGTACTTCTATATTGACCTAGGTGAAGCGCAATCTGTCAAGACGGTTTACTTCTGGGTTAAAAGCGGCAACGCAACAGTTGGCGTATATGCGGGAGTTCTTGAGAACTGGAGTTACGTTGGGCAGTTCAAGCTTCAGTCGTTAAGCACGGATTACAATAATTGGCAAAGCGGAAGCTGCAACGTGAATACGCAGTATTTGCGGTTTGAAGTTCAACCTCTAGATTATGATATGCGTCCTAATTTCTGGTGGGTTGTGCCTAATCCTTCCGACAAGGAGCCACAACCATTCGTTGAAGTTGTAGAGATTGGCATACTGAGCCAGAGCAACCAGCAGATTCCAATTGTGGACATTGCAGGAGAAAACGGTTCTGGCACTGGTTTATCTGCGTTAGTTGATGAGCAGAGCTTAGTGCAGATTCCTCCGACGTACATGTCGCAAACGTATTTTGATGAAGTCTATTTTGCTCGAGCTGCAGCGAACTACTTGAACCATCAGGTGCCTCATGAAAGAACGCATCCTCCACTTGGAAAGTTGATTCAAAGTGTAGGAATAGCCTTTTTTGGTGATGTTCCGTTTGGCTGGCGGATTATGGGTGTGGTATTTGCAACTTTAATGATTCCGTTAATGTACCTATTGGGGAAAAAGCTGTTCGGAACGTGGATTGGCGGGTTCTCCGCAGCGTTTTTGCTTTCGTTCGATTTTATGCATTTTACTATGGCGCGTATGGGGACGTCGGACACGTACGTCGTGTTTTTCTCGATGCTTTCGCAGTTCTTCTTCCTGATTTACTTCATGAATGTTGTTAAGGAAGGATGGAAAACGTCTGTGCTTCCGTTGTTTGTTGCGGTAGTTTTTTTTGCGTTGGGCTTTTCGACGAAGTGGGTTGTTCTTTATGGCGCAGTTGGCATGCTTGCGCTTCTTGCGGCAGTACGGCTTAGGGAAGTTTCAAAGCTTAAGGGTGGTTTAGGCGCAAAGTACTTGGCGTTTTTTGAGCATCCATTTTTGCTTATTCTCGGCTTTGCTGGGGTTGCAGTCGTGATTTACTTCCTAACGTATATTCCTGACTTGCTCACGGGCAACTCGCTACTGGATATTGTCCAGTTGCAATCTGCCATGTTTAGTTTTCATTCAGGCTCAGGGTCTGTGCTGGCTCAGAGCTTGTGGGATAATGCGTGGTGGAGTTGGCCTTTTGTTTTGAAGACGCTGTGGCTTGCGGTGTCGTATCTGCCAGACGGTACTGTATCCACTATAGTGCTTTTGGGCAACCCTGCTGTGTGGTGGGTTGGCTTCACCTGCGTAATCCTGCTTTTAGAAAAAACTGTGCCCATAAAAGAGCTAATTTTCAAACTGCGGGAAAAGTTGACGAGGAACAAGCAGGTTTCTGAAACGGATTCAACTCTGACTGTAACCAATGAATCGCGTAGGTGGGAGTTAGCAGCCGTTTTCATTGTGGTTCTTTTCTTTTTCCAGTGGGTGCCATACGTGTTGATCTCGCGGATAACGTACATTTACCATTTTTACGTTAATGTTCCGATTTTGTGCTTGGCGTCTGCGTATTTTCTGAACAGGATTTGGGGCAAGAAATATGGCAAGTTAGCAACAGTTGCGTATTTGGCGATAGTGGTTGCGGTGTTTGTTTTGTTCTACACGGTGACTTCGGGAATGCCCACGTCACTCGCTTGGATTGACAGTCTTAAGCTGTTTGGAAAGACTTGGTTACAGCCATGACGGAGAAACAAAAAAATCAAATGTCTGTTGAGGTTTCGGTGGTTTTTCCCGCCTACAACGAAGTTAACTGCTTAGCGCGTGCAGTGGAAAAAACCACGCAAGCCCTCAGCGAGTTCACAGGTTCTTTTGAGGTGATAATTGCTGAAGACGGCAGCACTGATGGGACTGAGCGAGTTGCTGCTGCGCTTTCTGAGCAGTATACGTTTGTGAAGCATTTGCATAGTGTGAAACGTCTTGGAAGGGGAACAGCCCTGAAAAAAGCATTCGGAGAGAGCAATGGCAGAATTCTAGTTTATATGGATGTGGATTTAGCCACGAACATTGAGCAGTTGAAAGAGCTTGTTAACGCTGTTGAGGCTGAAGGCTTTGACTTTGCTACGGGTTCCCGGTTGCTTTCTGAAAGCAAGGTGAAAAGAAGTCGTACTAGACAGATTACTTCAAAATCCTACAATTTTCTGGTTCGCGCAATGTTAGGCTCTAAACTTAAGGATCACCAGTGCGGGTTCAAAGCGTTCAAACGTGAAGCTTTAATGCAGTTGCTGGACGAAGTAACTGCACGTCACTGGTTCTGGGACACTGAACTTCTTGTCAGAGCAGCGCGTAAAGGCTATTCGATTAAGGAGATTCCAGTGAATTGGCAGGGGCAACGTGAAACAAAAGTGAGGCTTTTCAAGGATTCCCTAAGCATGGGAGGGCAAGTGGTAAAGCTGTGGTGGCGACTGAAAAGACAGTAGCTTAGGTGCAGTTCACGTTTGTGCTGGTTTGCTGCTTTGGTTTTGTGGCTAAATTTTTTTCTTGACGAAAAGTACTATGGCTCTAACTATCATTGATGTACCTGCGGCGATTATTATTGCAGCCCAGAAGGCAAACCATGTGGTTACTGTTGTGGAACTGGTGAGGAATGTGGTTACTAGGTAACTTGCTCCGAACCAGTAAACGAGGTTTCCAGCTGTTTCTGCTGTTTTGCTGATGGGCGAGTGGAATATGAGCCTTAATGATAGCAGTATGATTTGTAGGATGGCTATGCCGATGCAAAATTGGAATACAGCGTTATATAGTACAGCGTGTGCTGCTGGGTCGGCTGGTACTGGCAGGGAAATTGTTGTGCCTGGAACTGGTGAACCTGTTAAGGAGCTGAAGAAATCTACTATTTTGTCCCAGAGAGAAGTTGGCAGAGTGGTGACGTAAATTGTTCCGATAAGGATTAAAACGGTGCCTACGGAAATCGCGCTGATTATGTTTTCTCCAAATGTGTGTGGACGTTTGTGCATTCGTTGTTGTGTATTCAATTCTTTTTTCTCCTCTCACAGACTTATTTTGTAGTGTAGTGGATATAACTTTTTGCAAGCTAAGGTGAATGTTTTTAAATACTTACGTTCAATAACAGATTGGGGGTAAGGTGAGGTTAATGGTGTACTGTCCGAAATGCGGCACTGAAGTTGAAGAGAATATGATTTTCTGTCCGCGATGTGGGGCTGCATTGAAAGCGGAAGCGCCTGTTCGTGCTGTGCGGAGAGATGAAAAAGCTGAGAAAAGCGAGAAAGGCGAAAAACAGGAGAAGCAGGGGTCAGAAAAAGCTGAGAAACATGAAAAAGGCGAGTTTACTTTCGTCAGCTGGTTAATCGGCGGTTTAATTTTGATTTTCTTTGGTGCTTTGGCGTTTCTTAATATCCAGTATCAGTTTATCAACACGGCAATGGGCTGGGCTTTGTTTCTGCTGGTAATCGGCGTGATAATCATAGTTGCTGCCCTGTACTTTGTGCTTGTTGCAAGAAAGCGCAGTCCCAGTCCAGTTTAGAGTAGCCATCCTAGAAACAGCCTATGCAGTCTGTGCTCCAGAAGCGTTGAAGCCTTGCGTCTGCCGAAAATGCGGAAGTAGTTTTTTCCAGCGGCTTCTATCATGTCGCCGATGTCGTAGCGGGGAAACATGCATGAGGAAATTACGAGTTTGCCCCATTCGCCACGTTTAAGTTCATGCAGCATTTTCACACCTTTGCCAGTTACAACTTCAAAAAAGTAGCTGTCGTAGTTAGGCGTAACGTAAGGCAAATCATCCAGTTGCTGGGCGAAAACACCTTCTGTTGCTGTGTACATTTCCACAACTGGCGCGGGTCCAAAATATTTCTGGAGAATAGGCTTGTATTTGAATTGGATTTTACGTACGCTAGTGCAAAATAATGCTTGAGGTTTCCAGAGGTTTCTGGGTTTTTTTCCGTGTTTTTTCTGCATGTATCGTGCGAAGGATAGAATTACAGGTGTTACACCCATTGTGGCTGTAACATTCTTATCTTTAGCTTGCTGGTAGACCAGTTCGAATCGTTTTTCCCAGTCTGCTTTGGCGATTCCTGAGCCTAACTCGTCTATTTCTTCTTGTCGCGGTAGCAGGCTGACTTGGTTGAACATGGGGTTGAGTCTGGCGTAGGTTCCTGAACTGTAGCCGTAGGTGACTTCGCGTCCATTACGGGTCATTGTGTGAACAGTTGAGGGGAAATTCAGGTTCAGGATGTTGCCTGTGAAGGTTTCGAAGTTTTTGGTTCTCAACGCGTAATTTATTAGAGCTCTTGCACCGCAAGTGAAAATTTGTTTCAGATGTGTTTGCGTGGCTGGCAAAACTTTTGCGGTGCCTGTTGAACCTCTAGTCATTACCCAGCATTCGGGCAGTTCAGGCAAAATAGCCCTATAGTTGCCTTCTTCAACTTGTGCTAAGTACGGCAAAAGCCCTTTGTAATTTATTATCGGGAAGTTTCGTTGATATTCAGTTATTCCCGTGGTTTGCAGTGCATTGTGCCTGTTGCCGTAGTCGGTGGTTCCGTACTTTTTGATTAAATCGCGTAATGTTTGTTCTTGCGCTTTTTGCGGGTTCTCCAGAGAATTGTACCATGGACCAATTATGGGTTGCAAGATGCTGTTGACTGCGTCGTTTTCGGGCAACATTTGAGTTCACTTGAAAGTTGTTTTGTTTTTGTTTTATATGTTTGCTATAAACTGAGACGCTTGAACTTTGCTGTGTAGTTAGCCCTATGGAAAATTATGTTGTTACTGTTTTTTCCGTTTTGAATGTAATGTGGAACTATCGTGTGGTGTAGTCTATAGCCCCTCTTTATATACTCTCGATAGGGGTTCTGGTGAGTTATCGGGTTATTCGTCAAATTTTTCTAGGTGGTGCGTTGCGGGTGACGAACTTGTTTTTGGTTTTTACTGCGTGCATTAAATCAATCAGGATATGCTACAATAGCCGACATAAGTAAAATCAACTGTTTTGAAACAGCTTGATGGGGAATTGATTGACGTTGATATTGGTTGAAAATAGATTTTAGCATTAAAGAATTTACAGTATAGCCAAAAGTTCTTCTGGAATGTTTTTTTATCCACTCTGCAATTTCGTCTATTTCTACGACCTTTAAATCCGCAATTGCTTTTGTGAAAGCAACCCCTTCATCGGCTTTTACCCTTACTTGATAACCATTTAACCTTAGAAATACTCTTGTAGTTTCAAAGGCAGTTCGCTTATTGGCATCCACAAAAGGGTGAAAAGTTATAAAAGAATATAGTATTGCTGCAGCTTTCAAATACAGTTTAGGAAAGGGCTTAAACTCAAAAACATATGTCATAGCTCTTTCCAAGCATCCTTCAACCATTCCCTCGCACATGTAACCAGAAACTCCATACTGTCGTATAAAGAAGTCATGAATTTCTTTTATAGTTAAAACCGAAGGGGCGAGAATAACCATAGACAAATGTCTATGGGTATAGACTTAAAAAACTACTGCATAGCGAGTTTCTCAAATAACTCTTTGTTTTTGCTAATGTCATTTTGGAGGAGTAAACGCAAAAGTTTCTTCTGGCAAAACAGAAGTGCAGAGCTAATGCTAAGGGGTAATTTAAGAGCCATTTTCAACCACCATCTTGATTTTACCATATTGCATATCACTCCTATTTATTCTTAACCTAAGAAGGGCGGGTTTTTTGAGATATGCTTTATGAATATAAACTATGAATAATAAAGATACATGGGGTATTTAGACCTTTTCTTAGACTAACTAAATTGCGTTGCTCTTACTAGCGTTCTGTATAAGCGTAAGCCATTTGTTCTTTCCTTCGACTTTAATGCCACACGCTTCTGCTGGAGTTTTACCGAGTGCCTCATGCTCTCTTATGAAATTATGGTATAGCTGGTATCCTTGCAGAATTGGTGTGCGTCTCTTCTTTAATCCACGCATTGTTTTTTCTCGGTCTCGGATTTCACCGTTTAACCGTTCCATTTTGTTATTGTTGTGGACTTTGCCTTTTAACGTGATTTTGCGTATGTGTTTTGTGCCTTCATAGACTTGTTGGCAAGCTAAAGAGTAAGATGTCAAGCCATCGGTTATGAGGGTTTTTGGTTGTTTCGCCATTAACCGTTTAGCTCTGAAAAATAGTGTTCTTGCATCGTGTTTTTCTTTTGTTTCTGCCATTTCTTGAGCTATCCAGAAGCGTGTTTCATCATCCATCATGGCAAACAGATATTTCATGTTGCCCTTCACTTTTAGGTATAATTCGTCTGCTCTCCATGTGTCGCTTACGTTTGGTTTTAGTTTTTCAACGTAGTTTTCCATTAATCGAATATACTTGCGAACCCAGCGCAGAACGGTTGAATGGTCAACGTTTACGCCTTGCAGTTTGAGGAATTTCTGAACATTTCTGTATGATTCTCCTGTGAAGTAGAGTTGCATTGCTGAGGTTATGACTTGTGGTGTGGCTCTCATTTTCTCGAAGCCTATGTTTATTGAGAACCGTTTACCGCATGACTTGCAGAGGTAACGCTGTATGTCTCCGTGTTTGTTGTGGCGTACTGCGTTTTTGACTATTTCAGAGGAACCGCAGTATTGACAGTTTTGAATGTTCAGTTCAGGTATTACTCTGCTTATTGCTACCTCTGCTCTTATGGATTTGGAAAACTCGATTGCGTGAATGTGCTTGCACTTGACATGGCGATATTTGTTGTCTGGGCACTCGCAACCCCATTCTCCGTCAACCTTGCTTATGATGTACTCTCCCTTGCCACTCTGAGACTTAACCGTGTAAGTGAAATCGGCTATGCGCTTAACTTGACCGTCAAGCTTTGCGATTGCTTGACCGCGTTCTTCTCTTGTGGTTGTTAGCCGAAGCGTCATTTTAGGCACCTAAAATACCATTAGGTACCTAATTATATAAGCGTTTCGGTACCTAAATTCTTATATATGCGCAACTATTCAATAATAGAGTAGGTGCCTAAGAATGAAACTTCAAGAACAACTATCGCGTAAAGTTAAAGGAAAAACTTATCCTAAATATGTGCTTACTATTCCTCCAAAAAATATTGACGAGTTAGGATGGCAAAAAGGCACAGACTTAGAAGTTTGCATTGAAGGCAATAAATTGGTGATAAAACCAAAAAAAGAAGAAAAAACGGTTAAACAATAGGTGTTTGGCTTTCAGGGTTAGATTGCGCTTGCGTTTGAGGCTTTGGTTTAAAGAACTCAAGTACTGCGTTGCTGAGTTCTGCTAATTTAGCCTTTTCTAGTTTTAAGATTTCATCGAGTTTGTCATCAAGTTGTTTCATGAAATCTTTGTTGGCAGATAACTCTTGTATTCGCGGCTTGAACTCTCCACTCAGGGGATTTTCGAGAAAGAGGATGAGTAAATCGGTGTATCGTCCTACACCTTGCACTCTCTCAGAGGCTTTTTTAGCCATATACACTCTTGGGATTGATACGACAGCTGGAAAACGACGGGAATAGCCGAGTTTGGTCAATTCAGGAAATGCGAGATAATCGCCACTACCTATCGTAGCAAATCCTAGTGAGTCCTGTAGCCAATATTGTCCATCTTGGTCTATTACGTATAAGTGTGCTTCTTTTGTTTCTTCTATCCCCACAATTATGAACTGAAACTGAAGGGGATACTTGCAGTTATTCACTTCTGCTATGGCATTAGTAACTGCTACTTCAGGTTTTACATTTAGCTTGTCAAAAGTTATGTTATACTTGAAAAGGATGTTATTCTCTATCCATTGTTGTTTGAGGGCTATACATTCGGCACGGATAAGTTCCACAATATCGACAATCTTTACTGGTTTTTCGAATTTACTTGTCTTTGCCCTAACTTTTTCGAGAAGTGCATCAGAGGTTAAAGAATCATTTGACGATTGCAGTGCCATGCAGTAACCTGTCATAAACGTAATTTTTGAAGTGTGTCCTTCGAACTGAATACCAGCAGAGACAAGTCTGTCTGCACATACAACGATTGCGGGAGCAGGCATATCAAGGTCACAAATTGCTGCAATACCTACTGTCACAGGTTTTAACTCCCCTAACAATTTGTTTTTTAGGTACCTATTAGGTCGTTTCGGATATAAAAGATTTTGCTCTAACACTCAGAATTACCCCCTATGATGTACGTAGTAATGTTATCACCCGCAACGCACCACCTAGAAAAATTTGACGAATAACCCGATAACTCACCAGAACCGCTGAGACTTATCGCGAATTCCTAAAAATCTTCGACCCCGTAGTCATACCCAAAGCAGACATCACAACAAAACCACGCGCCTGCAACTACGGCTTGCTAAGAGCAAAAGGCAAATACTGCGTTATATTCGACGCAGAAGACAACCCTGACGAAGACCAAGTGAAAAACGCCGCCGTAACCTTTGCAAACATGCCACAAGACATTATCTGCCTCCAGTCAAAACTGAACTTTTACAATGCTCATGAGAACGTGTTGACAGGTTGGTTCTCCATAGAATACTCCTACTGGTACGACTACTACCTGCAAGGTCTCGACCGAGTCGATGTACCCATACCATTAGGCGGCACAAGCAACCACTTCAGAGTTGAACAACTGCGCGAACTCGGCGGCTGGGACCCCTACAACGTAACTGAAGACGCGGACATCGGCATACGCCTCTCCCGAAGAAAACTGAAAACAGCCATGATAGACTGCTACACCTACGAAGAAGCCACCGTCAAACTCGGCAGTTGGATTCGCCAAAGGTCACGCTGGTACAAAGGACACACGCAAACGTACCTCGTGCACATGCGACATCCGATAAAGCTTCTCCAAGACTTGGGCTGGCGAAAATTCCTCCTGTTCCAATTCACGTTCGGCGGCGGCATCTACATGCCCATAATCAACCCGTTCCTCTGGGCTATAACCGCCGTTGGCATTTTTGCGCCGTGGGCGTTCAGCAACCTATTCCTTTTGCCCATACAGTCAATATGCATATTCAACCTTGTAGTCGGCAACCTATCCTTCCTATTCCTGTACGTGTGGACATGCATAAAACAGAAACGCAACTACTTCATTCCCTTAGCCTTAACCATGCCCCTCTACTGGGTGCTGATAAGCGTAGCCGCTTGGCGCGGACTGCTACAGCTAATCACGCGACCCTTCTACTGGGAAAAAACCCTGCATGGCGTCTCTAAAGAAGTAAACAATGAAAAGCCGCAGTTAAACTGAGATTTCCTCCATCAATCCTGCCTCAGGATACGCAAAAACATGCGCCTTTTCTGGTTCAAAATTTAACGTAACCGCTGTGCCAATGTTCATCCATGTCTCCGCCAGCGACGGCTTAATAACAACAACAGAATCCTGACTCTCCAACCTGATAACGTATCTGATGAATGTTCCTTCAAAAGTAACTTTCTCTACCTTTCCCCTCAAAGCGTTTTTGCGCTTGTGCGTTCCCACTTCAACCGCGAATATTTCAGGTCGAATAGCTAAAATCGCTCTTTCGCCTTTTTTGAAGTCTTCGCCAACTGCAGCAACTTTAACCTCGCCGCGCAGCTCTATAACTAGAGCTCCATCATTTGAATCCGCCACTGAGCCTTCAAGAAAGTTAGATTCTCCGATGAAATGTGCAACAAACAAGCTGTTCGGGTGCAAATAAAGCTCCTGCGGCGCGCCCACCTGTACAATTTTTCCCTTCTTCATCACCGCGATTCTATCTGAGATCGACATAGCTTCAGCTTGGTCATGTGTAACGTGAATCGCGGTTAAATTCAAGTCTTTGGCCATCTTCCTGATTTCATAGCGTATTTCGTTTCGCACTTTAGCATCCAACTGCCCCAACGGCTCATCTAACAGCAATGTTTTTGCGCCTGCTGCCAACGCCCGCGCAACTGCTATTCTCTGCATCATGCCGCCGCTTAACTCGTTAGGATACGCATCCAACCGCTCATGTAACTTAACTAGCTCAAGCACTTCATCGCCTATGGTTTCCGCCTCTTTCAGGTCGTAGTTTTTAACTCTAGGTCCATACAGCACGTTTTCCCAAACAGTCATGTGCGGAAACAACGCAAAAGTTTGAAACACAAAACCAATGTCGCGGTCTTCAGGCGGAACGTTATCCACGCGCTTGTCGCCGATGTAGATTTCGCCGCTGTTCGGCTCAATCAACCCTGCTATTAATCTCAGCAAAGTGGTTTTTCCACATCCGCTGGGTCCAAGCAGAGAAAAGTACTCTTGGTCGCGTATGTGCAAGTTGATGTTGTCTAGAGCTGTGATTTCCCCGAATTTTTTCGTCAAATTACTTATGCGCACATCAGGCATTGCTTAACTTCCCTTTTTTCATTTTTATAGTTATGATGTTGAATGTTATAAACTGCCGTGTCAATACCTCCCCTTTCCTCTGGTCAGAAGCCGTAGCACGAAAAGAATTAGGAACGACAGCAGCACAAGCAGACCGCAGCCCAAGCCAACTTCTAGCGAAGTAGCAGGCACAACGCCTTTCACCCAGTCAACTATAACTACAGGCGCAGTGCGTAAACTTGTCACGACAGCCAATGTTGCGCCTGTTTCGCTTACGCTTCGCGTGAAAACCATAATCGCGCCTGAAAGGATAGAATACTTGGTCAACGGCATAATTATTGTTGTGAACACGCTGAAAGGCTTGGCACCCAGCGTTCGCGCAGCCTCTTCCACGTCCATGCTTATCCGCTCAAACGCCGCCGACATTGCCTTCACAATATACGGGTAAGTAATCGCCAAATGCGCAAAAATCAGTAGCAGCATTTCGGGTATGAATGGGAAGCTTTCCTTCCAAAAGAACTTCAGCGAAACGCCTAAAGCTATTGACGGCACAATCAACGGAATATTAACCAAAATATCCAGCAACGCGGAAGGCGACTTCCCAAGCTTTTTACGCGCGATTAATATTGCCATCGGCAGCCCAATGATGAAGCCTAAAACGGTTACGATTGCTCCAAGACCGTACGACAGCAGCAGGCTTTGCCAGTAATCGCTCCACACGCCTGCACCTGAAAACGCTGCGGGTAACACTCCAGTGAAAACTGCTTGAAAAGCTGGCAACGCCACAAAAAGCGATGGTACTAACACTATCACCACGAAAACTACAAGTGTGACACTGTTTCTGGAAATTTCGGCTTTAGAATAGCTCAGTTTTCTTTCGATGTTAGGCCAGATGCCCTTAAACGGCAACTTCAATTTTGAACCGAAAATGCGGATTAAAGCAAAAATCGTGCAGGATATAGCTATCAAAATTACGCTTGCGAACACAGTTGCGCCTTCATACAGTGCTGGAGATGCAACTGCAAACTCGTTTTTCATGTTCTGAAGGAAAACAGGACCATTTTCGAAGACCCCTGCAACGATGAACGTTGCCCCAGTCTCCGAAAGCGACCTCGCAAAAGACAGGATGAACGCAGCTATCAGCGAAGGCTTCAGTATCGGCGACGTAACCGTGCGAAAAGCCATAAACGGCACCGCGCCCAGCGTTCTCGAAGCCTGCTCATACTCACGTTTGTAATCAAGCAACGCGCCAACCAAAACGCGGACGACCACAGGGTACGAAAAAGTGAAGTGAAGCAGCATGACCAGCAGCCAGCCAGTTGAGATCAGTGGACCGCCGAAAAGCGACGATAAGCCTTGTTGGTCATTCCAGAAAAGCAACAGCGAGTAGCCGAGCGCGGCGGTAGGCACGATGAATGGAATGTCTGCTAACGTGTCCAGAACGTTTAGCCATTTGGATTTTCCGCGGGTGATGAGCCACGCCATGGGGATTCCAGCTACCACGTCTAACGCGGACACAAGCAACGCGATTATGAAGGAATTTGCCACTGCACTGAGCGCACGCCCCATGAGCTCTGGTTGGTCTAGGACTTGTTCGATGGTGCCCCATTTTATCACGATGCCGAGTATCGGCGGCACCAAGATGAGCACAAAGAAAAGTGTCACTGCAGCCGCGTACATTGCATATTTTGCTGGTTTGTTGGATGATAACGCGTTAAGAGCGTCGGTGATTTTGCGCCGAAGCGGGCGGCTGCTCATTCTGGTTCCGTCCAATGCCCTGTGATTGCTGTTGTATCTTCAGGTTTGCTTGAAGCGTTTATTGTTTCAGATGCCCTTGTTTTCATTAAGTCATACCGCGTTTTTGTTGAATCCTTTTCAGACTTTTATGTATAGCTCATAAATATTTTTCGTACTCCTATATGTTTAACTGCTTGAAGAACCGCGATGCTATAGACTATTTAGAATGCTGTCGCCACGTTTTGTGACAGGCTGTGGCGGCGGGCAACTTCTGCAAAAAAAGAATGGGTGGTGAACTGTTTGCTGTATTCTTATTGGAAGTTCAGTTCAAAGCTTATCGGAACGTTTTCGCCCCACGACTGTCTAAGCGGACAAATCTTCTGAGCAATATGGTACACTGACATAGCCTTCTTCCTTTCATGCTCGTCGTCTTTTTCCAGTTTGATGTTCATTGTGAAGTGGATGTGCGTGAAAATCAGTTTCTCCAGCCCTTCAACATTCATTGTCACGGCTGCTTTTGTCTCCAGCTTCTTAAGCCCCAGCGTAGAGTTCCGTGCAATTAGCAGAAACAGCGTGTTCATGCAGGAAGCTAGCGAAGCCGCGAAAATTTCTTCAGGCACGCAGTAACCTTCTTTTCCGCCAAAGGCAGGAGGCGGACTCACCGTGGCAATTTGCTTGCCTTTAACCGTTACATCGCATTCGGTTCCGCTTTTCCAACTGGCAACGCCTTCAAAAAGCATTTCAGGCATAAAAATTCCTCTCATTATGTAGTGGTGGAACGGAAATTTAACGGTTATGCGCAGGCAACCCGCACCAAGCGTGTCATACGCTATTGCGTTTTACGCTGTCTAATGCTGCATTGACTAGTCCATCTACTTTCTGGATGTTGCTGGTGGTTCGAGGCACGCTTACGAAAACGGCTTTTTTGAACTGTTTCCGTAGCTCGTAGGCTTTGCTCCACAGTTTCCTTAATTCGATGTTTTTCACGGCGTATTCGCCACGGAGCTGCTTGACTACCAGTTCGCTGTCAAGATGGCACGTTACTTCCTCAGCGCCAAGCGACAGTGCAGTTTCCAGCGCCAGCATCAGCGCTTCATATTCAGCTTGGTTATTAGTGCGTAAGCCGATGTATCTTGATTTTGTTGTTAATACTTTACCGTTTTCCGTTGTGATCAAGCAGGCTATGGCGGCTGGTCCTGGGTTGCCTCTGGCGCCTCCATCTGAAAACGTCATTACTCGTTTGTGCGTGTTTGTTCCCTCACATTGTTTTATTATAAGCTGATGCAGGTGAAAAACTGTTTACTTTTGGTTGTTCCACGTGTTCTTTAACATCGCAACAAAGCCTGTTTCGTCTTCTACAATGCGCTGTTTGACTTGTCGCCATGTTGCGGGGCAATTTTTGTATTCTACGCCGACGATGCCGTGGATTGTTTTGTCGATTTGCTGCCTGTTTTGAGGCGTAACCGTTATGTTGGCCTTTTGGAAAACCTCTTTGAGGTGTCTAAAGTAACAAGTCATAGAGAACTCCTAGGGCATAACTCTACGGGTGTACATGTAAACTTTGTGTCTCAAGCCGTCGGCAAGATGTGGTTGCCGTTGAGCTGGTAAATGGCGGCTATTTCTTTAGCAGAGTCATGAGTTGTGGCATCAATTCGTAACCGTGGTCTAATACGCCTAAGCTGCCTTTTGCACACTCGCGTTCAGAGAATTTAGCGAGGCTGCCGTCTGCTGTGTTGCCGCCTGATATAAGCACTGGTACTGGCGTGTCGCTGTGAACTTTTAAGTCGCAGGGCGTTGCGTGGTCAGCGGTGATGCAGATAACGCAGTCTTTTAACGATATTTCCTTCAGCAAATCCCCAAAAAAGTACTCGTCAATGGCGGCGATCACGGCGGTTTTGCGCCGGTAGTTGCCGTCGTGACCTGGCTCATCTGGACCTTTAAGGTGAATGTAGAAGCAATCGTAACTTGGTAGTTCATCCAGTAGCTGTTTCACTCTCACTTCGCAGTCTTCTTTAAGGTTGTCTGATGGCGGCGGCAAGAGCGAAGCGTGCATGCCTGCAAGTTCAGCTATGCCTTTTTCAGCCATCATGTCCGCAAGTGCGGCGAAGTTAACGTTGTATCTTTTGTTGATGTTGAAGAATTTCGGTAAAAGGTGCCCTGCGTCTCGTGTGAGCACCACGTTTGCCTTAAGCTTGCCTTCTGCCGCACGTTTCCTGTTCACTTCATGATTTTCCCATAGCTTATGGGTTTTTTCAATAAACTCGTTGACAAGTGCGGCGGCGTTCTTCGCTTCCTCCGTGGCATCAGTGGGCACACTTCTTTTAAGAACCATTTCAACGTTGGGCGTGGCTACGCCGATGCCGTTAATAACAGCGTACGCAGGGTCGCTATTCGTTATGTTGCTGGAAAGGCAATGTTTATCGCCCTTGAAGACAAGGACAGCACGGTGTCCTAAAGTGTTTTTGAATTCGAAACTGGCTGAGCAAGATTCAAGCTTCACTTCGCTGTTAGCCGCCTCAGTTAGCTCAGTTGCCTCTTCAGTGGTGAGGCTTCTGCGGACGCGCCTGTCAATTATCGCGTTTCCTTGACCTAACGTTGCAAAGTTGCATCGTAACGCTAAATCACCGTCTTTCAAGGCGATTCCAGCGCCCGCAGCTTCAATGATGCCTCTGCCTGTACTATACTCAAAAGGATTGTAGCCTAACAGCGAAATTACCGCAGCATCACTTTCAGGTGCAACGCCTTTCTGCACAGAATACATTAAGCCTGCCTTGCTGTTTTTGGCAAGAAAATCCATGTTCGGTGTTTCAGCGGCTTCCAAGGGCGTTTTGTTCCCTAACTCATTGATTGGCAAATCGCCCATACCATCTATAACGACGTAGAGCAGCTTCAATGCAGGAGATTTCCCCCAGTTAAGCTGAGCAGAGTATTCTGCACTGTTGCTTTATTTCTTTTTTGTGTCCTAAACCCTATTTTCTCATGGACAACGCTGCTCTAATTTCAGCCTGCGTCGCCTGAGGTGTTCCAGTGGTGTTCACAAGGTAAACATCCGTTTGCTTGAAATATCTTCGGAAAAAATTCTTCCTAAGCTCCATCTTCCTACTGTCTTTCACCAGTTGATGCGGATTGCAAAAGTCATGCGCCACCAAGTAGTCCAGAGCCTCATCCGTGCTTAGATTCGCTACTACGGTTGGGTCTTGAGGCTCCCTCTTCAACAGGATTATTTTCCTCATGGTTGTGTTTGGGATGACACCGCCGCTTCCCACAATCCACCGTACATTCACCACCGCTCTGCCCTTCTGGTCAAACCGCGCTTTATCCACCAGTCGTTCGTACTCGTTCCAGATTTTGCCTATGTCAGCTTGAATGTAGCAGTTTTTTTCCGAGCCGAATGCTAACGGTTCGCGGTTGGAAAGCCTCACGAAATACCAGTCATCCGAAATTAACCGTGCATTTTCCATGCGTAAAAGTCCCCATGAATGCGTTGTTTTGCCTGTTCCCGACGGCGCAATTATGGACGTGCCTACGCCGCCTATGTCTATGGCAGCGCCATGTACTGAGTAAATCCTGTGCTCATCTTCCAAAACATCGCTTGCTACTGCTAACGCTATGCTCTTTATCCACCCGTAGTAATCCACGTTAATCAGGAAAGCAGTTTTTGTGTAGGGGTCATATTTGATGCTCATTGCTTGGCCTGCTTCTTCCAGCACGATTAATCTGCCGTGAGACCTGACGCTTTCACTCATCATGTAAAAGTTGTCTTCCCACTCGTTCTTCACGTACTCTACTTCAGTCAGCAGTTTCACGCAGCAACCGTATATTTCCGCTTTGTTTGTGTAGAGAAAACGATTCTCATACCGCTGATAAAGGCGGTCTTTCTCTTCAGATGTTATAAGCTGTACAGAATAACTCATAGGTAAAGCTCCTCCAAGAAGACTATGTGATAATTTAGGAATGAGCGTTAACAAAAGATAAGGCTTTCGAGAAACCTACTGTTTACCGTTTTCATGCGCGTATTAAATAGTATTAGACGCCGTGTTGTCTGTTTATAAACTTTTGAGGAAGCCTGACGTTACGTCCTTGATGGACTGAATTAATGGATGCTTCGTTTTCACCGGCGCCTCCAGTTTCTGCAAACGGCTGACTCTGAAGTAAATGGGCGGATGAGCATCTAACCCCACCCACTCCTGCACGCGGAAAGATGGTCGCCTTTCATAAAGAAGCCTTTGAAAACCAATTTTTTCAAGAGCTCCAGCTAAAACTTCTGGCTGTCCCACCTTAATGGCGGAAACAAGGTCAGCTCGCGCTTCAAAGAATTTGGCAATGAAGAATATGCCTGTCATGACAGCCCAGAAGTAAACAAAGAACAAGAAAGACGAGAAAATAAACGGAAACAGCGGTAATAACACGTAGAACCTGAAGAGAAACTCTGCAGCAGTTAATCCGTAAAGAATCAGCGGGTCACGCCCTTTAAGATGACCAAATTCATGTCCCAAAACGCTGACGAGTTCATCTTCTTCAAGCTGAACAAGAATACCTGTTGTCACCAGAACTATGCCACGGCTAGGGCTGGGACCAGAAGCCGCAGCATTCGGAACCATAGTGTTAGACACCACAATTTTCGGCGTGTGAAAACCAAATTTATCTGCTACTTTCTTCACAAGCGCGTACACGTTCACTTTCTTAGCTGACAAATTCTCCGGTTGACAAACAATTCCGTGTTTTGCGAAGACTTTTTGTGCAGCTTCGCAGTCAATTTCGCCGCGCTTAGTTAGTATCTCATTGTAAATTTCCTTCTTTATCGCTACTAACTGTTCTGCAGTGTACGCTTGTTTAAAATCGCCGTGTGCGTCCATCGGTAGACGATACTCCAGAAAATGTATAGTTGGGTTGCTTTCAGTGATGCGCCAATCTGCAGTTCGTGCAATGAACTTGCTGGAGTAAATTACGAATATGAACTGCACTAGTATAAGGGCTAGTGGCACAATCCAGAACGCATTTGGATATATCACATCTATGATCATGAAAAGTGCCATGCCCAAAACTATGAAAACCACGAAGAAGAGAATTTGAGTTTCAAGAAACAAGCGGTTGAAGGACTTCTCCTGTTTCTTAACAGTTTCAGGAACTATCTCTTCACCTTCCCGCCAAGCAAAATAAAGCGTCGTTTTCCTCGCGTTCTCCTCAAAAATCTGCACTGCGATGACAACGTCCTGTTTTGCCTCCTCTACCATTGCACTGGGCACTGATTCAGCAATTGGCATCAAAGTCATTTCTATCGGTGTAACGCCTTTGATTTTGACTTGAAGAAGCGGTTTTCCCTCTATGTCCAGTGTCACGTATGAAAGGAAAGTGCCGTTTTCTGCTGTTTCTCTGGTCAAGTCCGCGAAACGTTGCCTCTGCGGAAGCAAGTACTGCTTGTAAATGAAATCCAGTAGTTTCTCCATGTAGCTGGCGGGAACTTCAGTGGCAATCTTGTAAAAAACTGGTTCCGTCATTCGCTCTCAAATCTTGCAGGCGTTAACTGCAATTCATGAACTAAAATCCTTTTTATAACTGTATTGGGCAACCGCGTTTTTTCCAAGCAACACCGCAAAGAAGCTATAAATTACACTTTTGGTATCTGTTATAGTTGTAAGTCTTTAGGGTGACGAATTTGAGAATTGGGTTTTTTGTTTGGGAATATCCGCCTAAACTTGTGGGCGGCTTAGGCACGTACGCCGAGTACATAACACACGAGTTTGTTGACATAGGGCACGACGTTTCAGTTTTCACGCTTAACTCAGGCAATTTGAAAACCCGCGAAATTCTGCAGGGCGTAGAAGTGCATCGTCCCCTCATCGCGGACGCTGGAAACGTTTTTCCCATGTTCGTGGTTGACGACCTGAAAAAATGGGGCACCAACATCAAGCTTTTCAATGACATTTTCATTTACAACATTCTAAGCGCAACAAAGTTCCTCAACGGTCTCATAAAGAAAGAAAACTACAATTTTGACGTAGTCTGCGTGCACGACTGGCTAAGCAGCATTGCAGGACTCGTAATCAAAAACGAATCCACGATTCCAGTGGTTTTTCACACGCACAGCACCGAATGGGGAAGAGCTGGCGGGCAAGGCTCAGAAGTGGTGTCGCACTTAGAATGGGCTATGGCGAATAAGGCCGACAAAATAATAACCGTTAGCTACGCCATGGAACAGGATTTGGCAAAGCATGGTTGGCCTCTATCAAAAATCAGCGCAGTTTGGAACGGCGTAGACGCTGAACGCTACGACCAACGCAAATGCAAAAAAGAAGACATAGCTGAAATCAGGGAAAAATACGGCGTCCCTGACGACTGGAACATGATTCTTTTCATAGGCAGGCTCACGTGGGTAAAAGGCGTGAGAAACCTATTGCAAGCGATGCCCAGCGTCCTGAGAGAATATCCTAACACTAAACTTGTGATTTTAGGCATGGGCGAACAGCAAAACGACATCGTGGAAGCAGCAGCCAGATTCGGCATCGAAGATAAAATCGTCTACCGCTTTGACTTTGTCCCTGAAAACGAAAGAATCCTTCATTACGCTGCCTCAGACATGTGTGTTTTTCCCTCGGTTTACGAGCCCTTCGGCATAGTCAGCTTAGAAGCAATGTCCATGGAGAAGCCCGTAGTCGTAGGCGCACGCGGCGTAGTAGGATTCAGAGAGCAAGTCCTGAGTTCTGGTCCTGAACAGAACGGCGTACATGTCAACGGTGAAGACCCTGCAGATATAGCTTGGGGCATAAAAGAAGTACTTAAGAACCCTGAAAAAGCCCGAAACTGGGGCGAAAACGGACGCAAACGTGTGCTTGAGTACTTTACGTGGCGGAAAGTTGCTGAGGAAACAGCGAAAATTTACGAAGCTCTCATACCTTAAAGTGAACCGTAAACTTTTTCCCATACATCCTCCTATAGCGCATTTCGGTAATTGAAGGAATATTATTATGGATTCTGAAAAGCCCGAAACGGCACCTTCGGGCGAAAAAACGTTTTCCTCGTACGCCCAAACAGGGCTTTCTTCAGCAGAAGCCGCAAAAAGGCTTCAACAGTACGGTCCCAACGAAATTCCTGAAAAGAAAGTTAACCCAATTCGCAAGTTCATGGGCTACTTCTGGGGTCCTATCCCATGGATGATAGAAGTCGCCGCAGCATTATCCATAGCCATACAACACTGGGAAGACTTCGCCATAATCTTCACCTTATTAATAGTGAACGCAGTTGTTGGATTCTGGCAGGAACACAAAGCAGACAACGCTATAGAAATGCTGAAAAAACGGCTCGCGCCGAAAGCTCGCGCGCTCAGGGAAGGCGCATGGCGAGAAATACCCGCGAGGGAACTTGTGCCCGGCGATATAGTCCGCGTGCGTTTAGGCGACGTTGTCCCCGCAGACGTTAAACTCCTGAAAGGCGATTACCTGCTTGCTGACGAGTCTGCGCTGACAGGTGAATCTTTGCCTGTGGAAAAACACGTTTCCGATATTGCCTACGCAAGTTCAATAGTCCGGCAAGGTGAAATGGACGCGGCTGTCGTTGCAACAGGCGTAAGCAGCTTTTTCGGCAAAACCACGCGGTTGGTTGCTGAAGCAAAAACCGGCAGCCACTTTCAAAAAGCCGTCATCAAAATAGGCGATTATCTGATTGTGCTTGCAGTTTTGATGGTTTCCATCGTGTTCGTTGTGGCGCTCTTTCGAGAAGCCAACCCGCTGGAACTGCTCCAGTTTGCGCTGGTTCTGATAGTAGCAGCAATACCTGTGGCTTTGCCTGCAGTTTTAACTGTTACCATGGCTATCGGCGCCATTGCATTAGCTAAGAAAGAAGCCATAGTCAGCAAACTGGTGTCAATCGAAGAGATGGCCGGCGTGGACATTTTATGCTCAGACAAAACAGGCACGATAACAAAAAACGAGCTTACTGTTGCAGAAGCCCAAGTATTCGGAGAATTCAAGATTGATGATGTGCTCCAGCTTGGAGCGTTAGCGTCCAGAGAAGAAGACCACGACCCAATCGATGACGCCATCATAGCTAAAGCCAAAACCATTAAGGCAGTTGCTGACGCCATCGGCAAATACCGCGTGGTGGGTTTCAAACCGTTTGACCCCGTTTCAAAAAGAACCGAAGCCACCGTGGAAACTGCAGCGATTGGGCAATTCAAAGTGTCTAAGGGCGCGCCACAAGTGATTTTATCACTTGTGCACGGCAAAACGGAATTAGAGGACAAAATCAACGGAATTGTAGATGCTTTCGCAGGTAAAGGCTACCGCGCTTTAGGCGTAGCCAAAACTGACAAAAGCGGCAAATGGCAGTACGCTGGGCTTCTTGCTATATATGACCCGCCACGGGATGATTCAGCGGAAACAATAAAGACCGCTCAGAAAATGGGTGTAAACGTCAAAATGGTCACGGGTGACCACATCGCTGTTGCCAAGGAGATTTCCCGCGAAGTGAACCTTGGCACAAACATATTGCCTGCTTCATCGTTCTTGGAGGAAGCTGACAGCGGCTCGCGTGGTTTTGTTGAAAACGCTGATGGTTTTGCTCAGGTTTTTCCCGAACACAAGTACCGTATCGTGCAGTTGCTTCAGGAGAAAGGGCACATTGTGGGCATGACAGGCGATGGCGTTAATGACGCGCCTGCATTAAAGAAGGCTGATGCGGGAATTGCTGTTGCTGGGGCGACGGATGCGGCAAAGTCAGCGGCAGATGTTGTGCTTACAAAGCCTGGGCTTTCTGTCATAATTGATGCTATAAAGGAGAGTCGAAAAATTTTCCAGCGGATGAACAATTATTCAATATACCGCATTGCCGAGACTATCCGTGTGTTGATTTTCTTGACAGCAGCTATTCTCATTTTCAACTTTTACCCGTTAACCGCGGTGATGATCGTTATTCTGGCTTTGCTGAATGACATACCCATTATGATGATTGCTTATGACAACGTGAAAATCAGCGAGAGACCTGTCCGCTGGAACATGCGCGAAGTATTAGTGGTCGCGTCTCTGCTTGGCGTGACCGGCGTATTCGCAAGTTTCATTCTCTTCCTGATAGGCTTCAAAGTGTTTAATCTGGACATGGCTACGTTGCAGACGCTTATTTTTCTCAAAATGACCGTTGGCGGACACATGACCGTTTACCTTGCCCGCACAGGTGTGCATCATTTTTGGGAGCGCCCCCTTCCAGCAAAAACCCTTTTTGTGACTGCTGAGCTTACGCAAGTTGTCGGCACGTTTCTAGCAGTCTACGGCGTATTCATGAATCCCATTGGCTGGGGCTTAGCTGCTTTCGTGTGGGGCTACGCGCTACTTAGTTTTGTTATAACCGATTTCCTGAAGATTCATTACTTCAAATTGATGCGGCATCCTCAGGTGAAGCTTAGCAGGTGAAGCTATGTTGCCAGCATCTCTGCAAGCGTCATCAAACGTGAATCAAGCGGCTTCTGCGTCTCACACGATTCCGTAAGGCTGATGCTTGTTACTGCGCCGTTTCGCAAGCCCACCACCAGATTACCTTGTTCTTGGCAGAGCAACTCCACGGCTTTTTCAGCGAATATGCCTGCTAAAAGCCTGCTTCGCGCTGTGGGACTCCCACCTCTTTGGGCGTAGCCTAAAATCGATAATCTGACCTCGGCGTTTGTGTGTTTTTCAATTTCTTTCGCCAGCGTGCTGGTGTTTCCAACGCCTTCAGCAGCCACTATTATTCCAGCTTTTTTGCCTTTGCGTGTGTTCTCCCGTATCACTTCAAGAATCGTTTCCAGTTTGCATTCTTCCTCTGGAATTAAAATTATTTCAGCGCCTACGCTTATGCCCACGTTTAACGCTAGGAAACCTCTTTCTCTGCCCATGACTTCAACTACGAAAATGCGTTCATGCGAGATTGCGGTGTCTCGGATTTTGTCAATTTCAGCCACCGCCGTGTTCACTGCTGTATCAAAGCCCACAGTTTCATCGGTTCCAAAAACGTCGTTGTCAATGGTGGCGGGAATCCCCACCATCAACGTGCTGCTTTTCCTGCTCAAGTCTAAAGCGCCTTTGAATGAGCCGTTACCACCTATTACAACCAAACCATCCACCTGATTCAGCGATAGGGTTTCAGCGGCTTTCTCCAAGCCTTCAATGCTTTTGAACTCAGGGCATCTTGAAGTATGCAGCATTGTGCCGCCCAACTGTATTATGCCGCCTACAGCGCGAGGCGCCAAATGCTTAAACGTGTTCGTTAATAGTCCTTCCCAGCCTCTTTCGAAGCCTATGACTTGAAGGTTGTTTGAATGGGCAATTCGCGTGACGGCTCGGATAGTCGCGTTCATGCCTGGCGCATCTCCACCTGTTGTGATTACACCAATGGTTTTCAACAATTAAGCACTCCTTTGCGTTAATGCGAGTACGATTACAGATGTGTGCTGATTGAAAGATAAATCTGACGCTTACGCCAGCCGTGAGGAAGACGCGCAATGCTCTGCTGATGCATGGTTGTAAAGGTTTTTTAGCAGAAGCAGCCTTTAGCAATAAACAGTGTTTTAGCTTCACAGGTGAAACGTTTGGAAAATCCATACATCATCGTGCTGGTTACAACTGCTAGCAAAACAGAAGCAGAAACAATAGCGCAACGGTTGCTTGAAGCTAAGCTGATTGCATGTGCCAACATAGTTGGGCCTGTCCAGTCACACTTTCTTTGGTCTGGAAAAATTGACGACACTGAGGAATATTTGGTTCTCATGAAGTCGCACAGGGACTTGTTTGAAAAGTTGTCTGATGCCGTGAAGGCTTTGCACAGTTATGAGGTGCCTGAAATAATTGCTGTGCCCATAGTTGATGGGTCAAAGGCTTATTTGGATTGGTTGGGTGGCTGTTTGGTGCAGCTTCAAGGTTAATGTACATTTTTGTACTCAAAAGCCTTAAATAAGGCGCGTAAGTAAGCTTCAGAACTTAAGGAGCGCTACAAAATGGGGTATCGTGTTTGGCTCAAAAGCCCTAACTAAACGCAAACCAGCTAAAGAAAACCACAAACTAAGCTTTAAAAAAATCTCCTTCACCCATGCGCCTCTTGAAATTTTCTCAAAACTCTACAAACACAGCGAAAACGCCTACCTTCTAGAATCAATCGAAGGTCCACGGAAACTAGCACAGTACTCGTTCATAGGATTCAACCCAACAGCAACAATCCAGATAAAAAATAGTCATGCAGTGACACGCAACGAACTGACCGGCGAAGAAACTAAAGAAAAAACCAGCGACCCCTTGCACATTATCAGCCGTTTTGTCGAAAACCATGCAGTTCACAACAAAGAGTTCAGGTTCGTCGGCGGAGCCCTCGGCTATATCTCTTACGACGCAGTCCGCTACTGGGAAAAACTCCCACAAACCACAAGCGACACCCTGAACTTCCCTGATGTGCAACTAAGCGTTTTTGACGACGGCATCGTCTTCGACCACAGACAAAAACAAGCTTTCTACTACTACTCAAACAGCAACCGCCTCACCGAAATCGAAAAACTGCTAAAGCAACCCAGCAACTGTGAAACCTTTGCGTACACGCAGCCAAAAGTAAACATCAAAAAAGAATCCTTTGAAAGAGCAGTGGAAAAAGCCAAAGAATACGTAACTTGTGGCGACATATTCCAAGTTGTTCTTTCCAAACGCTACGAGTTCCGCGTTAAAGGCGACTTCATAGACTTTTACCATGCGTTACGGGAGATAAACCCGTCACCCTACATGTACTTCCTCAAAGCAGGCAACAGGCAAATAGTCGGCTCCAGCCCAGAAATGCTCGTCAGAGTCGACAATAGACGCGTGGAAACGTTTCCGATAGCTGGAACCAGACCCTGCAACGCTAAGCCAAGCGAAAACAGGCGCTTAGCCAAAGAATTGCTGGCAGACCCGAAAGAACGCGCTGAGCATGTCATGTTAGTGGACTTAGCGCGGAACGATGTGGGCAAAATCTCCAAATTCGGCAGCGTTCACGTTCCAGAATTCATGAAAGTCCACCGTTACAGCCACGTGCAACACCTTGTTTCGCAAGTGGTAGGTGACCTCAAAGAAGACTGCGAATGCTACGATGCGTTGCGAGCGGTTTTTCCAGCAGGCACAGTTTCAGGCGCACCCAAAGTCCGAGCAATGGAAATCATCGAGGAACTTGAACCAAGCCGCAGGGGACCTTACGCAGGCGCCGTAGGCTACTTCTCCTACAACGGCAACGCAGATTTCGCCATAACCATACGCACTTTGTTCGCAGATAACGACAAAGCGTACATTCAGGCAGGCGCGGGCATAGTGGCAGATTCCATTCCAGAACGCGAATGGTTCGAAACCGAACACAAGGCAGGCGCTTTGATGAAAGCACTGCAAATCGCTCGAGGAGACGTAACATGAAAGTGTTAGTAATCGACAACTATGACTCGTTCGTCTACAACCTTGTCCAATACATCGGGGAACTAGGCGCAGAAACCCTTGTGTATAGAAACGACCAGTTAACCCTGAAGCAGGTTAAGGAGCTTAAACCTGACCGCATTGTGATTTCGCCAGGTCCAGGCACGCCCGAAGACACGCGATATTTTGGCGTCTGTACAGAAATTTTGCAGCACGTGAGCTGTAACGTTCCAACGTTAGGCGTGTGCTTAGGTCATCAAGGAATAATTCACGCCTTCGGCGGAAAGGTTGTCTCTGCCAAGAGGCTTATGCATGGCAAAACAAGCATGATAAAACACGATGAGCAAGGCATTTTCAAGGGCGTTCATAACCCTTTCACAGCCACCAGGTATCACTCGCTCGCAGGTGAAAAGCCTTCGATTCCCGCTTGCCTCGAAGTAACTGCGGAAGCCATGGACGACGGAGAAGTCATGGGTGTCCGCCACGCCAAATACCCTATCGAAGGCGTACAGTTTCATCCTGAATCTATACTCTGCGAGGACGGAAAATTAATCATCAAAAATTTCTTGGACGGTAAGGAACACAAATGATTAGAGAAAGCACGCAGAAACTGGTTGGCGGAGCAACACTCGCTTATAACGAGTCACGGGAGGTTATGCGCGAAATAATGTCGGGACAAGCCACAAACGCGCAAATAGCCGCGTTTCTAACGGCTCTGCGGATGAAAGGCGAAACAGTCGAGGAAATAGCCGCGTTCGCAGAGATCATGCGAGAATACGCCACCCGAATCTATCCCCGCGTAAATGGTCGCTTGATTGATACCTGTGGAACTGGCGGAGACAAAATAAAAACCTTTAACGTAAGCACAGCCGCAACTTTTGTGATTGCCGGCACAGGCGTCGCAATAGCGAAACATGGAAACCGTTCAGTCACCAGCAAAAGTGGCAGCGCCGACGTGCTGGAGCAACTTGGTTTCAACCTTGGCATCTCAGCCGAAGCTGTTCAACGCAGTATTGAGCAAGTGGGCATAGGTTTCATGTTTGCTCCAGCCTTCCACCCAGCCATGAAGTACGCCATTGCGCCCAGAAGAGAAATAGGAATCCGCACAGTATTCAACGTTCTCGGTCCACTAACTAATCCCGCATGCGCCAACGCGCAAGTGCTTGGCGTTTACGACCACAAATTAACCGCGCCCTTAGCCCACGCGCTCGCGAGTCTCGGATGCGAAGAAGCAATGGTTGTCCACGGCTTGGACGGGCTGGATGAAATATCCACTGTAAGCAAGACGACTATCGCGTGGTTACGCGAAGGCAAAGTTGAAAACATCGAGACTGCTCCAAAAGACTTCGGCGTCAAGCATGCCACAATAGATGCCATAAAAGGAACAACACCTAATGAAAGTGCCACGATTATCTTCAAAATTTTGAATACTCACTGCGCCGCTGACGAGGCAAAACGCGACATGGTGCTCGTTAACGCCGCTGCAGGCGTCATGGTAGGCGGAAAAGCGGAAGATTTCAATTATGGTATGTACCTAAGCCGCGAATCAATCGACAGCGGAGCTGCCTACACGAAACTTAAAGCGTTAATTAAAGCGTCTGATGGCGACATGTCGAGACTTGAGGAGTTGGAGTTAAAATATGGCTGATTTTCTTGATTTGCTCGCACAGGACGCAAAAGAAACAATACTCAAAGGCTACTACGAGAGCACATTTCAGGCTGCAAGAGTAGACACCAGCTTGAAGAGAGCCGTACTTGAAAGCAAGGCTACGCCTGTTATTACTGAGATTAAAGTTGCTTCGCCATCAGCAGGCGTCATAAGAAAAGACTTGATAGCTGCCGAAGTTGCAAAGGCTATGGAAAAAGGCGGAGCCGTAGGCTTGTCCGTTCTGACTGAGCCAAAGCATTTCAATGGTTCGTTGAAGTCGCTCGTTGAAGCGCGGGAAGCTGTGAAACTTCCGATTCTCATGAAAGACATAATCTTAAGCACTGTGCAGATAGAAGCCGCTTCAAAGGTTGGCGTCACAGCTGTTCTGCTGATACAGGCACTTTTCGACAGAGGCTACTGTGAGGGTGATGTCAAAGAGATGATAAACGAGGCGCACTCAAAAAATCTTGAAGTTCTGCTGGAAACTCATAACGCGACTGAGTTCCACTCTGCAGTAACCACTGACGCCGACTTGATAGGCATCAACAACCGCGACCTCAGAACATTAAAAGTAGATTTGAACGCTACGAAACAAATTCTAGAAAATAATGTCACTAAAGGAAAAGTTATCGTAAGCGAAAGCGGCGTCAACACGCCTGCTGACCTTCGTTTTCTCCGTGCATGTGGCGCCCACGCTTTCCTCGTCGGCTCAGCAGTTATGCGGTCAGGCAACGTTGAAGAGAAAGTCAGGGAGCTAGTGCAAACGTTATGAACACGGTTAGAGTGAAAATCTGCGGCATAACCCGAAAAGACGACTTAGGCGCTGCAGCAGCAGCTGGAGCCGACGCACTTGGCTTCGTAGTCGGCGCACCTGCTTCACCAAGAAATCTTTCATGGGAAGCGGCTGAGCAACTATTCAGGCAAGTTCCGCCTTTCGTGAAAAGCGTCTTGGTCACTGTACCAACAACCGTTGATAATCTCGTGGAAGATTGCCGGCTCCTAAATCCCGATGCTGTTCAAATTCACGGTGAAAACCTGCACAACGTGGAGCTTATCCGAGAGAAACTTCCAAGCATTTTGTCGATAAGGGCTGTTAACGCATGTTCCCCTGATGTGCTTGAAACAGCAGCTGCAGCAGCCAAAAAATTTGATGCCGTGCTTCTTGATTCTCTTGCAGAAGGGCAATATGGTGGAACAGGCAGTGTTCACGATTGGAAATTAAGCAGGCTGATTCAGCGAGCCATTCATCCAGCGCCGCTGATTCTGGCTGGGGGCTTGAACCCTGAAAACGTCGCAGACGCTGTGCGTATTGTTCAGCCTTATGCTGTGGATGTCTCCAGCGGTGTTGAACAGCAAGCGGGAATTAAGGATAACCAAAAAATGATTAAATTTGTTAAAAACGCAAAGGATGATAGACAATGAGAAAAATAAGTCAATACCCAGTAGACGGCAAATACGGCAAGTATGGTGGGCGCTTCGTCCCAGAAACATTGATGGAAGCCGTTAATGAGTTGGAGGAAGCTTATCGTCAAGCTAGAAGAGACTCGACGTTTCAGAAGGAGCTGGACTATTATCTGTCAGAGTATGTGGGTAGACCTACGCCGTTGTATTACGCGGAGAATTTGACGCGGAAAATGGGCGGAGCGAAAATTTACCTGAAACGAGAAGATTTAGCGCATGGAGGCGCCCACAAAATTAACAACACGCTTGGGCAAGCGTTGTTGGCGAAGCGGATGGGCAAGAAGCGCGTTATCGCTGAAACAGGAGCAGGACAGCACGGTGTTGCCACAGCCATAGCTTGTGCAATGTTGGGCTTGAAGGCTGAAGTGTACATGGGCGTTGAAGACATGCAGCGGCAAAGGCTTAACGTGTTCCGAATGAAACTGTTAAACGCTGAAGTGCACCCTGTGGAGTCAGGTTCAAAAACGTTAAAAGATTCCATCAACGAAGCGTTACGCGACTGGGTGACTAACCTCCAAACCACATACTACCTTATAGGCTCAGTTGTAGGTCCACACCCGTACCCCATGATGGTAAGAGACTTCCAAAGCATAATCGGCGTTGAACTAAAACAGCAAATTATGCAAAAAGAAAAGCGGCTTCCAGATACACTAGTTGCTTGCGTGGGCGGAGGAAGCAACGCCATTGGTACATTCTACCCGTTCGAAGATGATGCCTCTGTGAAGTTATACGGTGTAGAAGCTGCAGGCGAAGGCTTAGCAACAGGCAAGCACGCGGCATCGCTTGGCGCTGGGGCGGAAGGCGTCTTCCACGGCATGCTAACCTACGTGCTCCAAGACAGCGATGGACAAATCCAGAACACACACAGCCTTTCCGCAGGCTTAGACTACCCCGGCGTTGGACCTGAACACTCGTTTCTTAAAGTTTTGCAGCGAGCTGAGTACGTTTCTGCAACGGATAAAGAAGCAGCAGACGCCTTCCTTACGTTGTCGCAAGAAGAGGGTATTCTGCCGGCTTTGGAGTCTGCACACGCGCTGGCGTACGCCATGAAAATGGCAAAGCAAATGCGGAAAGACGCGGTAATTGTGGTGAATTTGTCAGGGCGCGGCGACAAAGACGTTGAAACCATGGCAGACTATCTGGGGGTGAAAATATGACCGCGATAAATGAGACTTTCCAGAAGCTGAAAAGCCGCAGAGAAGCCGCGTTAATCGGCTACGTTACCGCAGGCGACCCTGCACCGCAATTCACACCGAAAATCGCTGGCGCATTAATCAAAGGCGGCGTCGATATCCTTGAACTTGGGTTACCTTTTTCTGATCCGATAGCGGATGGACCGACGATTCAGGCGGCAAGTGTGCGTGCTTTGAACGCTGGAACCACACCGCGGAAAGTGCTGGAGATAGCAAAGGAAATTCGGCAAGCGCATGATGTGCCCGTAGTTATTATGACCTATTATAATCCAGTGTTTAGGCTGGGGCTTGACACGTTTTTTCCCTTAGCCAAAGACTGCATGGTTGACGGCGTAATTGTGCCTGATTTGCCCGTTGAAGAGGCAAGTGAATATAAGCAGGCAGCAAACGCAAGTGGCATAGACACGATTTTCCTTGCGGCACCATCCACTTCAGCGCAGAGGCTACCTAAAATCGTTGAGTGCACTTCGGGCTTTTTGTATTTGGTTTCACATTTTGGCGTTACAGGCGCAAAAACCGCAGTAGCAGAGTCAACCCTTCAACTGATACGGAACGTTCTTCCGTACACGTGTGGGCGCGTTCCGTTAGCTGTTGGCTTCGGCGTTTCAAAGCCTGAGCACACGCGCTGCATAATTGAAGCGGGAGCAGACGGCGTCATAGTGGGCTCTGCCTTCGTCAACGTTATTGCCAAAAACCAAGGAAACACACGGAAAATGCTTGGAGAACTCGGCGAAATGGCATTTAACCTCAAAGCGGCTACACGAAGCGTTAGCACATGAGATAGGAATTTTCACGCGCTACTGGAAACATTTTATATGCTGCATATGAGTGGTATAGTTGGCGGTGGGTCTCAAGCGGGGGGCTAGGGGTCCCTTGCACCATAAACCCTCTACACGATGGGCTGACAGCTGCGGATGAGGCGTCAAAGGCCGCTTGAGCCTTCCTTTCCGAACCAGTGACTATCCGTCCCTTGGGGCTGGCGGTCAATGAGCAGCTTCCGTAGGGAAGCCGCCTTCACGGTTCATCAGGCGAATCCGGCTAGGCTCGGGAGAGAGCAACCTAAGTCTGGACGTGCAGCGCTCAAGGGGTCGCGGGTAAGAGCGTAGGGCTTGAAGGCGCCCTGCGGAGTCTAGGCGTCGAACCGCAGTGGCCCACCGCTAGTTTCTAATAGGCACCCTGTATACAAAAGCATCAACCAAACACACTTGTATGCATTAAATTATGCGTTATCTTTCGTTTTCCACAGTGTTGTCTATGACCTTTATCCAGCGCGTGGCCAAAATCTGGTCGAAATCCTCGCTTTTCGGGTCAAGGTCTGTGGCTACCAAATGCCAATGGTCATTAATTGACGCGAAAGTTGAATCCATAATTACAAACTTAGGCGTATAACTGAACAGTTTTCTGCCCATTTTTGTGAACACATCTAAAGCGCGCTCAACAGCCCTGTACGACAACTCGTGCTCATGGCGCTTGTAAACAATCATGATTCGTTCTTTGTGTCCTTTAAGCCGTTTAGTTCTCAAGACAATGAAGGCATCATCTTCGAAGTACACTTTTTCCTCTTTCAAGTTCAACTCGCATAGGGGGCAATTCGAACCTTTCAGCATAAACTAAACCTTTGGTTTCCTAATAAGACGCTTTTTGAATATAAGAAATATCATTATTGCACAGAGAAGTAATAGCCGCAACGAAACCGTCTAAAACGCTTCTTTTGCTGCATCCACGTAAACTTGCAGGTCATGTTCTGAAAATAACGCAAACACTACCTCGCTGATTTTGCTCTCCTTCTCCAGAAAGTCTTTCACAGCTTTTAGTGCTATACGGCTTGCATCTTGGATGGGATAACCGTACGCGCCCGTACTTATGGACGGAAACGCTACGGTTCTAAGCCCATTAGCAACTGCAGTCAGCAATGAGCTCTGGTATGCTTGCGCTAACAGCTCAGCTTCGCCGCGGTTTCCGCCGTGCCAAACTGGTCCAACCGTGTGGATGACGCGTTTAGCTTTGAGATTGCCTGCGCAGGTCATAACTGCCTGCCCTGTCGGAAGCCCTGCGGGCAACTGTGTTGCGCGTATTTTCTTACATTCTTCAAGTATTTGTAATCCGCCTTTGCGATGGATTGCGCCGTCTACGCCTCCGCCACCCATAAGCGAGCGGTTAGCCGCGTTCACTATGGCGTCTGTCTCCATTTCTGTTATGTCCCCTCCGACTAAACGTACTGTGGCTTTGCCGACTTTGAATTCGTATTTGCTCATTTGACCCGTTCTCCTAAATGAAACTGGTGATTATTAGCCACAAGGCTGAAGTGAAAAACCATGTTCCGAAGCCGATGAAGACTACGAAACAGAAGATAATGATGGCTTGATTTGCTTTTTTAGTCCAGAAGCGCTGCGATTTGAAAATCAAATATGCGATTATGGTGTACCATATGAAGTCGCAGAGCCAGTGGACTATGGCGAACACGGCGAACTCCAGCAGTCCGAAGCTTCGAGCGGTTATTATCAGCGTAGTGCCAATGGTTAACCACCATAAGATGAAGCCTGCGTTGGCGGCTGTCGTCCAGATTCCCGCGATAAATGAGTCTCGCCGTGGGCTTTCGTATTTTTCGCTGGGTTTGTTTCGGTTTCTGAAAGCTTGAATGCCCATAAAGATCATCAGCAGTCCGCCGCTTAACCCAACTGTGGCTTGCACGGTTTGCAGCATGTTAGAGACGATAACCTGTGTTACTCCATAATAGATGAGGAACATTATTGGGAACTCTACGATGCCGTGTCCCAGCGAGATTAGTGCTCCAGCGGTTTTGCGTTTTGCGGCTTTTTCAATGGTGACCGCGAATAAAGGTCCAGGCATCATTACACCTGTCAATGAGATAAGCACTACTGATGCCAAGAACAAGTAAAACTCTGCCGTAAACGCCATATTACCTCAATTCCCTTTGCTTCGCTAATAAACATTCCCGCAAAAACTCAACGAAACTGTTACTGAAACACGGCTTGGTATACAGAAGCATC
This sequence comes from uncultured Candidatus Bathyarchaeia archaeon, assembly GCA_964632845.1. GTDB lineage: Archaea > Thermoproteota > Bathyarchaeia > Bathyarchaeales > Bathycorpusculaceae > JAOZHU01. The sequence goes on from CAZWDU010000009.1 coordinate 42,444, forward strand.
ACCAAAACACACTTTTTCATGCCCTAATTGCATTTAGCAAACGCGGTAGGCATAGTTGGCGATTCGTGTTTGGAGCGTTTTTTGCGTAAGTCATTTACTTGGTTTTTGGGCGTTGGTTTTTTCCTTTGTATTCTCTGCCTACAAGCATTGTAGATGTTAAAACTATGCTGGGCACGTTTCTGAGTTTCTGAGATAGGAAATCTTCTAGTACAGCCATGTCTGGCGCCGCGATTTTTGCAATCACGTCGTATTCGCCGAAAATAACATCTGCTTCTAAGACTTCGTCGAAGGTGACAATTTTTTGGCACACGTCTCGTTCAGTGCCTGAATTCACTTTGAAGAGTACATAAGCGAGCATTGCCATAGTTTCACCTAGCCAATATTAGTTCAGTGTGGCTCTTAATTACCTTTTCATTGAGCGCTGCCTGACAACTTATGGCTGAAACCGGCGTATATCTTCGAAGTTGAGCGAACCTTATAAACACGTGATACCTGCAAGCTAAAAACCAGTAAAGTTGCATGTTTTTCAGCGATTATCCTGTGAACAGCGGCAAAATCGCGTATAATGCGCTTAAAAGTTGCTTGTTAGCGGTCTTTAAACGGTTTCTAACGTCGCTTCCGCTTAGCCTTTGCTGCTGTGGGTGCAGCGAAAAATCTTCGAATGGTATTATTTTACAATAAAAAGTTAAAAGCGCAGGTGTATATGAGGAAAAATGGTGCTTTACAGTTAAAATGCCCTGTTTTCAGAGTTTTTGCTCGCAGAGAAAACGAAGCCTGAAAAAACGAGAAAAAAGTTGTGAGCGGTTATTGTTCGCCCATGACTTGTATGATGAGGGTTCTCCTCCGCGGGTAAACGTCCGTTTCCACAAAAAGCAAAGATTGCCACGTTCCAAACGCTACTCGCCCGTCGATTACTGGCAATGTTTTGTCTGGCGGCAGCAGCAGTGAACGCAGATGTGCGTGAGCGTTAGACGGGTGCCTGTACGCTTGGTCCTTTGGCGCTATCGCTTCCAGCAACGCCTTGGTGTCTTCCAGCAAGCCATAGTCATTCTCTGTCAACACTAATATGCCTGTTGCGTGAGGCGCGAAAACGTGCACCATGCCGTTCTTGATGTTTGATTTAGTTACTGCATCTTGAATCAGGTCGGTTAGGTCTATGAAGTCGATTTCGCCTTTTGTGGAGAAATTGTGGCTTGTGCTGACCACTTTGAAGTCTGGCAATGCAAATAGCCCCGTGTTTTTTTATCTTGTCTTTCCTTCAAAAATGTTTCTGCAAAATTTGCCACTGTATATGGCGACTTTGCAGGGTTTATTTATGAAATTGCGGTTTTGGAGGGTGCTTGGTTGATGCTTTTGTATACCATTGCCTGTAACGCAAGGATAGGCTTATTTCTTATTGCAGAACATTAGATTACGTGAGGCACAAGTATGCAACTGAAAAACGAGAACACCGGATACATTTTGAGCAGGGATATGCGCGCCTTAGAAGTGAACGCGGAATACTTCGGAATCACGCTGCTCCAGCTAATGGAAAACGCGGGACGCAATGTAGCTACTGAGGTTGCTTCACGATTTCCGCGGAAGAAAAAAATCGTGGTTCTCTGCGGTTTAGGTGGAAACGGCGGCGACGGCTTTGTCGCTGCAAGGCACTTAGCAGCCATGGGCTATAAAGTGACAGTTATTCTTGCTGGAAAAAGCACGAATGTTACGCATTCCGCAGCGCTCCAGAACCTTTGTGCACTTCGAGCTTTAAACGAGAGCATTCCCTTTTACGAAGTTACTGACATCTCCGCGTTGCCCACTGTGGACGCGGACGTAGTTATTGATGCTTTGCTGGGAACAGGTACAAAAGGCAAACTTAAAACGCCAATCGTGCAGTTGGTAGAGTACATTAATTCGCTGGGCGCTTTCAAACTTGCCGTGGATGCGCCCACAGGCATAGACTCGGACACAGGTGAAGTCTTAGGCACAGCAGTTGAGGCAAATGTCACAGTGACTTTTCACAAAGCAAAAGCAGGATTGGAAAAAGCCAAAAAACATGTAGGCGAACTAATCATCACAAGCATAGGTTTGCCTGTGGAACTTGAAAGTTACGCGGGTCCAGGCGATGCCCAGTTACTCGCAAAACTTCGACTTCCACGTGCCCATAAAGGCGATTTCGGGCGGTTGCTAGTTATCGGCGGCAGCGAAGTTTTTTCAGGCGCCCCCGCTCTGGTGGCGTTGGCTGCTCTGCGGACCGGCGTCGATATCGTGTATGTTGCGGCGCCAACGAAAACTGCCACGGCAATTTCCTCCATGTCGCCTGACCTGATAACCGTGAAGCTTGACGGCGAGCACTTGAACCCCCGCAACATGGCAGCGTTAAAGTCTTACGTGGAAATGGTTGATGCTGTTGTTTTAGGTCCCGGCGTTGGCTTGCACTCTGAAACCAAAGAATTCATTAAAGCCTGTGTTGCTGCTGTTGAAGACGCGGGTAAAGCTTTGCTTTTGGATGCTGATGGCTTAAAAGCCTTCGCAGACTTCAAAAAGCCTTTATGTGTTCCTTTTGTGCTTACGCCGCATGCTGGTGAGTACGCGTTGCTTGCTGGAGGAAAACTACCTGAAAACTTGGCGGAGAGAGTTTCAAAAGTGCAGCGGACAGCAATGGAATTAAATGCGGTAATTTTGTTGAAGGGTCAAGTGGATGTGATTTGTGATGGAAAACGGTTTAAACTGAACTTTACTGGCAATGCTGGCATGACTGTGGGCGGCACTGGTGATGTGCTCTCAGGTATTGTGGGCGCTTTTCTTGCGCAGAAGGCTGACGCTTTTGAGGCAGCAGTTGCAGGCGCTTTCGTTAACGGTGCAGCAGGCGATTTCGTGGTAGATGACATTGGCTACCATATGATGGCAACAGACATCATCAACTGGATTCCCAACGTTTTAAATGATCCTATGAGCCATGCGAAGGTGCGGCAAAACAGTGCAGGCAGCACCTAAGATAACCATTTATCATGCAGCGCAATGTGACCCGAAACGTTGCACAGCATTAAAGCTTAAGCGTCACGGCATGGCCAGATTAGTGAACAAAACGCGGTTTTTGCCTAGACGCGCAATAGTTCTTAACCCTTTTTCGGAAATCGCTTTTTCGCCTGCTGACAGGCAACGCATTGCAGACTTCGGTTTAGCTGCTTTGGACTGCAGTTGGGAGCACGCCCAGAAAGTGCTAGCAAAACAGGTAAGAGGGACTTCTCGCTGTTTACCCATCTTGATAGCGGGCAACCCTGTCAACTTCGGCAAAGCCACAAAACTGACTACTGTAGAAGCCTTAGCTGCGGCGCTTTACATCGCAGGTTTCAAGCAGGAATCCGCAAGCTTGCTGTCCATTTTCACATGGGGACACACTTTTCTAGAGCTAAATTCTGATTTGCTTGAGAATTACACGGCAGCACGGGACAGCGCGGATATAATAAAAATCCAAGCTAAAATTAGAGGAAGCAAAGACAGCACTTAGCATGTTTTGAGTGTGTTTGGTTGATGCTTCTGTATACGAGCTTCTGAATGCTGCTTCTTAGTGACTGTCAGTGACGGAGAAACAAATTTGTAGTATCAGTGCAACCAAATTCACCTAGCTATTATTTCGCCATGGCACAACGTTAAAAATTCACAAGCATTAGCCCTGTTCTGTGACAGCACTATTGCAGCTGCACCGCGAATAAGCCTGAAAAAAGCTTTTTTCAGCAACTTTTTTTGGTAGAGTGAAGAGTTATTGCCTGTTTTTTCGAACATGAACTCTGAGCAGGTTCTGCTCCACCAAGCATTCTTTCAAGTAGTCGTCGAGTGTAGCCGCGGGCACAACATCAATCGTGTAATCCTGCGCATTAATCGAGTGCTCATAGTTTTTCTGCGGAATAACCACTTTCTTGAAGCCCCATGCTTCAGCAGCTTTAATTTTTTCATGAATTCCACCGACAGCCGTGACATGAATTGCGTCGCTGACACTCAGGTTTATCTCACCCGTGACAGCTACATCCTGCCGTATCGGTTTACCCTCAATAAGCGAACACAGCAGAATCGCCATGGTCACACCCGCAGAAGGACCATCCACGCCGTAAGACTGTGCAAAATCAATATGCGTCAAATAATCCTGCGCTATGTCCGCACCGTATTTTTGGAGGATGACGCTTCTGACTTTGGCGATGCTATCCGAAATAAAGTTCTGACCCTTAGCGATACCCGTTACTTTGTAATAGCCCCTAAGCGGTTGATCTCTTGGAAGCGCCGTCTTACGTACAAGCTGGGCTTTCACGCTGAGAACGCTACCTGTCATCTCGCCGCTGTACGGGTCATGCACCACAGCCAAACCATAAATCTGCCCAAGCTTCATGCCTTCAGGTTTTATGTCCAAAAGCTTGCCTCGCTCACTTATTTCATGCTCCAGCAACTGCTTCTGAATGGTCTTACAATGCTCGCTTAAAGCTTCGGCAACATGACGCCGCTCAACTACCTTGCAGTTTCCGTTCATAGCTAACGTTGCAGCCGTCTTAATTATCGAAATCAAAGGTCTAAAACGCGTCGTAAGCGCGTCCCGCTTGTTGCTACGCCGCCTGCCCTCGTCAACAATTTCGCTGCACGCACCCCGACTGAACGGCAGCAAATTAAACCGCTTAACCTCCTGCGCTATGAACTGCACGTACTTGCGCCTATTTTCCAGCGTGTTAGGCATGTCATTATTCATACGCACCACTTTGCCGTAGCCATAAATGCGATCCATGAGTGCAGGATGAATTTGACTTATACTGTCAAAGTTTCCCGCACCCACAAGAAACGTAATCGCTGGAACAGGCTCAGTTGAAACAGCCATCGCTGCAGTGTCTCCACCAGTCCACCTGCCCCGCAAAGTTATCGGCAACTGCCCATCTTCCAATACAGTTAACAGCGTAATAGCTTCCTCTGGATCTAAATTTTTAATTTCATCTATGTAAAGTATCCCAAGCGATGCTATATGCACATCGCCCGCAGTTACCCGCTGATGCTCAGGCGTCCCTAAGCCGCCAGTTTGAAACGGATCCCACGCTACAGAACCAAAAAGCTGCGCGCTCCTATGCCCTGTGGCGTCTACAAAAGGCGCGTGCCCTGAACTGTTGTCCACGACAAGTTTTGGCACTTCAGTCTGCTGAGCACCCCCAACGCCGCGGAGATTGCCTAGTCCGCCCAAGCGTGAGAACCACCAGATAAAAATGCTGAAGAAAATGAGGCTGCCGCCTGGAATGAATGTCAACGGCACAAGGCTCACGAATTTACTGGTGAAGTAGTCTGCGAAACTGTTGCTGTAGAACGATTGCAATGCTTCGCCCAAGTAGTCTGGGTTTGCAGCCCAAGTTTGCCACGCTTGAACTAAGAAGAAGAAGCCTAACCCCATTAGGAACAAGCCTAGGCCAAGCATGAGTATTTGAATGGCTTTGAGCCCGATTTTGGTGGTGAACTTGCGCTTAAGTTCTTTCAGCTGTTCGGTGTGCAGAATTTTTTTTGCTTCTCCTGCCTTGTGGATGGACATGCGCGGTTGACTGGGCAAGGTTGGGTTTTTCCAGCAGATAACATCAAAAAGTTTTATGCCGTTTTCTTTGTAAACTTGAGTTAGTTTTTCTGATAGTGCTCTTCCCAGAAGGGATTTGCCTGTTCCAGGGTCGCCTAATAGCAGCAGATACGGTCCAGGGCTGATTACTGTTTTTGCTGAGGGTTTTTGCTCGTCGGGTTTGCTCCAGCGTGCGTACCATTGTGACTGTTCTAAATGTTTGAGTTTGTGAACCCACTCGTTCAGGCAGAGAAAGCTTTCGTTTAGTGCTTGGTCTTGGCCTATGACCCAGTTTATCATGTTGTCGTCCAAGGGGTAGCCTTCGGTGGTTTGAAATTTGCTCCAGTTCCACTTCACCTTTACAGTTCGCCCTTCCACGTCACGCGTAAGCGTTTCAGCGCCTTCTCCGAAGTGGTTAAAAGACATGCCTTCTCCTCAATCCCGCTTAACTTTTTGTTTGTGTGCAATTAAAGAGCTATTTCAAAATTAGTAATATGCATCAAACCGTACATAACGCGCCTCAGCAGCTCAGTTTAAAAACGGCTCTTCGTTAAACCTATTTCCACAGATAAGGCGCAAATAACAGTTATTTTTCGGTAAAACCTGCCGTAATATTTTGTATGTAACCGAAAACAAACAAGCAAAAAACAAGCAATTTTTTTGTCACTACACCAAAATCAAAAAGCCTTGAAAAAGCCTTAAACCGCTGAAACACCCCGTTTTGACCCGTTTCGTTCTGCGGTTAAGGCTTAACTATGGAGATAACCGTGACCTCATATAAAGACCGTTGAAAATCTCCATACCAAGCACAATAGGCTGCTTTTCGAAGTTACTTCGAGCCTGAACGCCGTTTTCACAACTGTTGTCCTGCTTCCGCCTGAGTGCTGCTTGCGAAAAAACAGTGTAGTTGCCAGATGTGGAGTTTTGTCGGGTTATGTTGCATTGCTGTTCCACAACCGCCTTTTTGACAGCATGTCTTAATAGCGACAGGATGATTTGTGCTTGCGGTTATGTGCTACTGTACAGCCAGGTTGCTGCTGATTTTGGCACTGAGCGACAGTGACGACGGCTGAAACTATGTGTTGTTGATGCTTCTGTATACCGCGTGGGCGTTGCGCGGTCTGCGCTTTCATGCCACGAGTGTTTTTGATTGGAAATTTGTGGTTGAACGGAGGCTTATTTTGGCTTGCTTTTTCTAAGCGCGTGGTTTGGTTGTACTTGGTATAGGCTAAACAGCACATAGTTTTAAGCTGGTAACGTTTTATTTTTCGTTCCAGGTGATTATAGTTATGTAAGTATTACTTGGTGCGATTATGCATCACTATTGCCCTCCAGACACAATCAGCACAAAACCGCGTATACAGAAACATCGCCGAAACTTCCGTTTTTGACGCGCAGGCAATAGTTTTATTTTCAGCCGTTAACCACAGTGACTAAGCAGCTGCTGAGGGAAACGTGATGGTTAAGGAAATTGACAGGATCAGGCTTCGGCGGTGGCGCAAGAGAGGGTTCTACAGCGAGAACGTGCTCGTGAAGCTTCTGCAGAAACACGGGTACAACGCCGTGCGGATTCCAGTCAGCAATCCCAGTCTAAGCCCACTGCCCGACATCATGGCCCGCAAAGGTGAACATAGCTTCGCGTTTGAAGTTAAAAACTCCACTTACTACGCGTATTTTCCCAAGCAGCAAATTGACAAACTCTTCAGGTTTCTTAACGAGCTTATGCCTGGTGACGTAGCGCATAAACATGCGGTTGTCGCGGCGCATCTGGGCAAAAAGTGGCTCTTCAAAGAAATCAGTTGGACAGACTGGGAGAAGGATAAGTTGCCTGATAAAGTCAGGCTTCTTAAGCGTGACCGAGGCAACCTGAACTTAGAAAAAAGCTATTAAGCCTCGCGGTAAGGAAATGTACCTCAACAATTAATAACCGAACCTATGCTTAAATGATTTAACAAGGCGAGGCTTATGGTAAACAGTGATTTCGCGGTTTCAGCCCGTTCTTTATGCAAAGCGTATGTAATAGGTGAGGCGGAAGTTGAGGTTCTGAAAGACGTAAGCTTTGACGTTGCCGTGGGCAAATTCGCGGTGGTTTGCGGTCCTTCAGGCGCGGGAAAAACCACGCTACTGAACATTATCAGCGGTATTGACAGACCTTCCAGGGGGGATATAACGGTTTTCGGTGAGGCTTTGGCGGATAAGGATGAGGATTTTTTGGCTGATTTCCGCTGCAATGACGTGGGGTTTGTTTTTCAGGCCTACAATTTGGTTTCTACTTTGACGGTGGCTGAGAATGTTGCGTTTCCCATGGAGTGGCAACGGAAGCCAGCTGAAGAGATTGAAGAACGCGTTGCACAACTGTTAGATGTTGTGGGTTTGCAGCATAGGGCAAGTCATTTTCCCGCTCAACTGAGCGGTGGGGAGCAGCAACGTGTTGCGTTTGCGCGTGCTTTGGCGAATGATCCGCGGTTGCTGCTTGCGGATGAGCCTACTGGGAACTTGGATGCTGAGAACGGCAAGAGGATTATTCAAATACTGCGGATGTTGAAGGCTGAGGGAAAAACGGTTATCGTTTCTACTCATGATACGCAGATAACGCGGTTTGCAGATCAAAAGTTGCTTTTGTCGAAGGGGCAAGTGACGAGCCAAGATGAGTGATGCTTCTTTTTCGTTCAAGGACCTTTTGCGGAGGAAGTTTCAAACAGGCTTGATAATGGTTAGTTTAACATGCAGTGTTGCATCCACGTTGTTCCTTTTGCTTTTCAGCGAGCGCATCGGCTTCGGCATAACCGCAACGGCAGAAAACGCTTTAACGCCGGGTTTATCGGTGGTTTTCTCGCAGTTTACGCTGTTTGTAGGCGTCTTGATTTTCACTGTGGGTGCAGTGGTGATTTCGTTTATTGTTTTTTTGATGATGGCACAAAGAACAAGAGACTTTGGGTTAATCAAAGCGGCTGGATGCCCCAACGGGCTTGTTTTCAGCTATTTTCTGACTGAACTATTGACTGTGACGGCTATTTGCTGTATCTTAGGCGTAGCATTAGGCTTTGCAGCTGACACGCTTGTCGCCAACTTAAGCGGCTTTCAGGTATATCAGAAGCCGCCTAACTTGTGGTTTGCAGTGTTAGTTTTTGTCGCTTATTTTGTTCTTGCTTTAGTTTTTGGCATTAAGCCTATTTTGGATGCTGCGCGGTTGTCGCCGTTGAAGGCGCTTTCACCTATGCAGTATTTTGGCTTAGACTCAGGTAGCGGGCATAAAGCGTTGTCGCGGTCAGGGCTCACGTTTAGGATAGCGACGAGAAGTTTGGTTCGTCGGAAGTCAACAACTGTTCGTGTTGTGTTGCTGTTGTCGATAGTGTTTGTTTTGTTAACGGTGTCTGTTGCCGGAGGCATAATTGCTAATGACACTACGCGGGACTGGGTTGAGAAAGCTGCGGGTAAAGGTGCAATTGTGATAGCGCAGGAGCGCATGGCAGCTCAGTACAAGCTTTTGCTGTCCAAGTTTATTGGAGCCAGTGAAACTGGTGAGTTTGACTATACTGATGATGCGCTTTCGATATCGGATGCTGTCCTTCAGCATTTAGATACATTGCAGGGCATTGCAGCTGTGGATGCGCGCCTTGTTTTGAAGGAGCATATTTATGAAGTGAGTAATTTCACGGTTGACCCTGAAACGTTGGCGACAATTCCTGTTGGTGACCGACGTGAAGGAGACGCATTGATTGTTGGTGTTGATCCTGAGAAAGTCACGGGTTCATGGTTCATGAAAGGACGATTTTTAACCACTGGGGACCATTTGGAAGCTGTGGTCGGTGATTCGTTGGCTCAGACAATGTTTGAGCAGCCGCTTGTTCAAAGCCTTAGAGGGAGAAACCAGACTTTCAGCGTGGTCGGTGTTTGCTTTGACCCTGTGGACAACGGCAAAATCGTCTATGTTCCCATCAAAACATTACGAAATATCACGGGTGTAGCTGAACCTAACATCGTGTTTGTCCAATTGGACCCTTCCGTTGACCGTAAAGTGGTTTTGGCGCAGATAAAGAACGCGGTTAAAAGCGTGAATTCTGAGTTGACGGCTTTTGAGTTGGATGAAGTAACGGCGCAGAATGTGGCGTTTCTCGCTTCTGCTTGGTCTACAGTGATGCTTTTGCCGTTGTTCACTTTAGCGTCAGCAGCCTTGTGCTTGATGGCGCATATTATGCTTGCTGTGGATGAGCAGCGGCAGGAGTTTGCGGTTTTGCGAGCTGTCGGAGCAAAACCAAAAACGGTTACGGCGATTCTTGCGGTTCAAAGCTTGATTGTTCTGCTTTCAAGCTGTGCCATAGGCATTTCGCTTGGAGTGATTATTACTTTGATGATTTTGGTGCCGCAGCCAGTGGTTACGGGCTTTACTGTTTTGGAAGTTTCAGGGTGGCTACTTGCAGCTTTAGCAGGCATGTTTCTCCTAAGCCTTTACCCTGCATTCAAATTTGCTAGGACACCACTTCTAAAAATCATGACTTAAATGATTAAACGTTTTCAGGAAATATTTTAACGATTCAGTATACGCAGGCAATTGACTTAGAAAATCTTGCAGTTGCAGCACAGGAACTATGGGAACTTTGTCGTAGAATTTGAAACTGACAGGCATCAGCGTCAATATGGCCGGTATAAACTTGGTTTTATTCCATTTTGTGCATTCAAGCTCAAGAGAAACATTGGGTAATACGTCTGCTAGTGCCCGCGTGCGTTCCACTTGAGCCTCAGTGATACGCCTTAACGCTGATGGTGATGTTCCACGTCGCCAGTGTTTGCAGTCAATGCAAATGGCTACAGGCTTGCGGCAGCCAACTATGTCTATCTCCCATTTCCTCGCTGCATGCTTGAAACGCATGTTTTTCGCTACGCTGTAGCCGTTTTTTTCCAGTGCAACAGCAGATATGTCCTCGAACTCTTGCCAGCTAAGCATGTTGCTGACGTACTCCACATCAGCACCCATAGCCACAGCTTTAACGGCTAATTTTAGACGACTGTAACTGTCCGCTTCAACTGTATCCTGATTCACATAAACAATGCCTTCGTTTTGCAGTTTTTCCAGCAAGTTCCTAACAATACCTGATGTGAGCTTCGCGTCTTTTTTGACATCTTCAAGTAAAACAGACCTATCTTTTGTCAATTTTAGAAGCGAAATTAACAAATCCCGCTCAACTATCATGACCTACACCTGCATGAATAGACATGAAACCGATAAAAACACCACATATTGGCGCGCAATTAAACGTAGCTAAGCATAGAAACGCCTGCCTCAAGAAACGGTATACAAAAGCATCAACAACACACAGTTTCTGCAAGCAATTCCTCCCGCTTTCTAATAATAGCCGCCCTAACTGAAATAGCTTCTTTTACTTTCTTCAACACATAAGCCACCTCAGCACTTTTGATGCGCCGCAAACACCTATGCGAACAGAACATATTGGCTACCTTCGCAACACACACCATGCGGGCATGGTATCATATGGAAGGTTTTGCTCCTTATACGCTGTTTTACCTTTATCAAAGCAGCGTTTTTTAACTTTTTAGTGTAAAATAAGGCAGTTCGACAAAATTTCGCGAAAGCAAACCAGCACAATAAAGCGAACAAACCACAACAACTACCGAAAAACAGCAAAACCGCACGCAAACTGCCAAGGAAAGACAAAAGTTCCAGCCCGAAGAAACTCCAAAAAAGGCAAATTTAGGTTCAGTTTCTTATGCTCCCGCTGTTTTTGCAACTGTAAAGCGTGCAAAGAGCAGATGTTTTCAGTCGTCAGCCACTATGTATTTATAAGGTTCGTTCATCTTCGATGCCCTAAAGCCGCTCAGAACACGCCTGCATAAGAAAAACCGATAGAAGATTAAACGCTGAATAAGTTTCGGCGATGCTTTCGTATACGAAAACGCAGAGAGTATATAAAGAGGGGCTATAGACTTTTCCACGCGCTAGTGTTCCAACAGTTCACGACAACTCAGAGAACAAGATAAAAAAACGAAGCCACAGAGAGTAAAGCTAAAAACCACAGAGGCAACATTCTATAGAAAAGAGAGTGAACGCAAAAATGAAAATCGTTCCCGGTCCAGCAAGCAAAGAACTAGGCGAAAAAATCGCAATGTTAACAGGCATGGAAGCTGTGCCAGTTGCCTACAAAACGTTTCCAGACGGAGAAAACTACATCCGCTTAGAAGGCAAAATGCAAAATGAACACGTAGCAATAGTGCAAACCACAAGTCCGCCACAAGACACCAAACTAATGCAGCTAGCGTTTATGGCTGATGCCGCCAGAAGAAACGGGGCACAGAAAATCACAGCCATCGTGCCTTACTTAGCTTATGCACGGCAAGACAGAATCTTCTTACAAGGCGAAAACATCAGCATCGAAACAGTCGGCAACATGCTTGCCGCAGCAGGAATCAACGAGTTAATCACAGTCAACGTGCACCAAGCAGACGCTCTGGCAAAATTCCCGTTTCCAGCACGAAACCTCAGCGCAATCCCGCTAATAGCCAAGCATTTCGTTGAAAAAGGCTTAAAAAAAGCATTCGCGCTGTCACCTGACAAAGGCGCTTTATACATCGCCAAACAAGCGCAGCAAGTTTTAGGTGGAGAATGCGGACATCTGGAGAAACAACGTGACCGCTACACTGGACGAACAAGCCAAACCAGCAAAGGCTTGAACGTGAAAGGGCAAACGGTTATCATTTTTGACGATATTATCAGCACAGGCGGAACAATCGTCGGAGCAGCAAAAATTCTCCGCGAACTAGGCGCAACACGCGTCTTCACCGCCTGCGTGCACGCTTTGCTGGTTGGTGACGCTGAAAAACGGATTCGCGATGCTGGAGTTGAAGAAATCGTAGGCACAGACAGCATCCTCAGCAGCGCAAGCAAAGTGTCGCTGGCACCATTAATAAGCAAGGAACTAAAGGCGCCATAAAGTGGTTAAACTCTTCTTCCTCCTCAGCGGCGAATTTGAAACCCTCTCATTCTCAGAATTAAAAGCCATCTTAGAAACCGAAGGCTATAATTACACGGTAACAGAGAAACTCGACCAAACAGCACGTATTGAAGCAGACGCAGAAAGCGTCAAGCAAGTGCTCCGCAGATCAGCGTACACGCGAGTTTGCGCCATGGAACTATTCATCTGCCCAGCAACCACCACGGCAATAACGGAAGCTGTAAACGACACAAACGTCCACGCCCTGTTGAAAGAAGGCGAAACATTCGAAGTGCGCATAAGACGCATCAAAGAATACTCCACCAAAGACGCCACAATGACCACGGAAAGCTTACTAGGCAAACTCATACTTCAAAAAGCAAAACACGCCAAAGTCAACCTCACAAAGCCCGATAAAACGTTCTTCGGCATCCTCACCAACGGCAAACTCGTCTTCGGCGTGAAGCTTGCTGAAATCCAGCCTAAACCTTTCGTCGAACGCAGACCACGCAAAAAACCCTTTTTTCACCCTTCAGCGATGAACAGTAAACTCGCACGCTGCATGATAAACCTCGCACACGCACGTGAAGGCAATTGCATGCTGGATCCGTTCTGCGGAACAGGAACCACCATAATTGAAGCCGCACTCATCGGCGTGCGCGCAATAGGCATAGACGTGCAACGCAGGATGACAGAAGGCACAAAACGCAACCTAAGACATTTCAACTTAACCGCAGAAGCACTGATTATGGCGGATGCACGCAAAACCCCACTTACACGCGTTGGCTGTATCGTCACTGATCCACCGTATGGCAAAAGTGCAACTACGCTTAAAAGCAACACCAAAAGCATCGTTGAAAGCATCTTAACTTCAGCACGTGAACTTCTCAGCAAAGGACAACGAATTTGTATAGCTTCACCTAAAACATTAGGCATCAAAACAGTAGGCACACAATTAGGCTACAAACATTTAGAATCACATTTCGCCTACGTGCACAGGACTCTAACGCGCGAAGTAGCCGTATTCGAAAAAACCTAAGGGCACAAAACATGAGCATACACGTAACGTTTCTAGGAACAGCCGCAAGCATCCCAACTCTTCAGCGAAGCTTACCAGCCGTGCTCATCCAACGCGGAAACGAACAGTTCCTGCTCGACTGCGGCGAAGGCACACAACGACAAATGCTCAAAGCAAAGTCGGGTTTCCACAAAAAAATGAAAATCTTCATTTCGCATATGCACGGTGACCATGTGCTAGGTTTACCTGGGCTTCTGCAGACTATGGCGCTGATGAACAGGCAAAGGGCAGTTGAAATTTACGGTCCAAGTGGCATAAAACGTTTTTTGGAAGGCACAAGAGAAGCGCTGCAGTTTACTTTGACGTTTCCAGTTGAAATCCACGAAATACACGCTGCAGGCACCGTATGCACTGAAGAAGAGTGTGCAGTTGAAGCTGTGTGGGCGAACCATGTGATGCCCAGTTTAGCGTATGCGTTTGTGGAAAAGCCGCGTGTAGGAAAGTTTTATCCTGAAAAAGCCAGAGCTTTGTGTGTTCCCGAAGGCGAATTATGGTCCAAACTTCAGCACGGCGAAGAGGTTGCACTGGCAAGTGGTATAGTTGTGAAGCCGGAAGAGGTTTCTGGTCCGTTGAGGCGGGGAAGAAAAATCGTTTATTCAGGTGATACGAAGCCGTTTGAGGAGTTTGCACGGTTCGCCGTTGACGCGGACTTGCTGATTCATGAGGCTACATTGGATGATGCTTTGGCTGAGAAAGCTGCAGAAGATGGGCATTCTACGCCTAGTCAAGCAGCTGAAGCTGCGGCGAAAGCAAAAGTGAAAAAGCTGGTTTTGACGCATGTAAGCGCCAGATACGCTGATGCAACGGTGCTTTTGGTGCAGGCGCAGAAAGTTTTCAGTGATACGGTAGTGGCTGAGGATTTTATGCGGTTGGAGTTACCGCTTCCCAAGTGTTAGGCAAGCAGTTGCGTTAGTTTCTGTAGGCTTTCTTCAACATGTTCCACGGATTCAACTATGACTGTTTTGTTGTAGGCTATTTCTTTCAGCGCTTGGGCAAATTGTGACCAGGTTATTTTGCCGTAGCCTATGCCTAGGTGTTGGTCTGTTTCGCCCATGTTGTCGCTTGCGTGTATGTGCACGATTTTGTCTCGGAACGTTTGTAGGAAAAGAGTTATTTGTGGGTTTATGTTTGCGTGCCCAACATCTAAAACCATGTTTGTGTTTAAGCCTGTTTCCTTGTAGAATTGGGTGAAGTGTTCTACGTTTTTCATGGTGAACGCAAAAGGTTCAGGCATGTTTTCCAACGCGATTTGCACGTTGTATTCTTCTGCTGTTTTGTGCAGTTGGCGTATGCTTTGGATGTTTTGCGCCCAATCTTTGCCTGGGTAAAAGGTGCTGATGCCTGTTTTCATTCCAGGGTGAAAAACCCAGAGCTTAGCGTTTAACGCGTTCGCGTAAGCCATTGACTGCTTTAAGCGTTTGAGTGATGCGTTCAACATGTGTTTCGAGGGTGAAGCGATGTTTATGTCTGCGAAAGGCGAGTGCAGCGTGTACGTTAAGCCGTAAGATTTTGCGGTTTCGTTGAGTGTTTGGACGCGTTGTTTGTTTAGTGTGTGTAAACCTTCATCCATGATTTCGATGTATGGCGTTTTTACTGTGGTTAACTGCTTAATCATCGTGTTGAATGGTTCGCCTAACGTGTAAAGCATTGAAAGACCGATTTTGGGTTTGGGCATATTTTGGGGTCACTTCTGGTTTGAGCGTTAACTTTTGGGTTCGCGCTTAATAACTTAATCTGACTGTTTCGGTGTTTTTTAGGGACGGATGTGATTGTGGTGACTTATAGCCCCTCTTTATATAGTCAGGCTGGCTGTTCGGAGAATGTGTAAAGTGAGTGCTTGTTTTTTTAGGCAATTGCTTCGTGGGAAAACAGGGTTTCAGCGGGGAATACTTAAATAATGTCGCGTTGCGTTGTGCGGTATGTTGCAGAATTTGAAGGGTTTTGCCCAGTTTATCTCTGTAGAACGTGGTTCGATGTTGTTTATGATAAGTGTAGGTGCGGCTTTCCTTATGGGTGAAACACTTGTCTGGTTTAGTGCGCTTTTTCTAGGTGTAATCGTTTTCTGCCTTTGGAGTGCTGCTGACGCGATAAACAATTTTTTTGATGTTGACCTTGATGTTCTTTCTGATCCGTTTAGGGCAGAATATACTAGGAAGTTGGGGAAACTTGGTTTGTTCATTGCTGTTGGGTTTACCGTGTTATCACTGGCGTTAGGGGCAGCTACGATGATTCCTTACGTGGTGCTGCTTGTTGCAGTTGGCATATTATTTGGCGTGTTGTATTCTGCTCCGCCGTTCAGGCTCAGGAAAACCGTTTTCAAACCTATCGTGAATTTCACAGTGGGTGCAGTTCCCGTTTTAATAGTCGCTGCCTTCTTTAACGCGTTCTCCAGTAACATCGTAATGCTGGTGCTGCTGATTGGCGTGACTACTGCGGTCAACAGTCTCTGGGAGGACTTGGCAGATTACGCTTCAGACGTAGCCAGTGGCTCCCGCACGGTACCAGTCATCATGGGTTTCAGGCGAGGGCTTTTCGTCACCATAATCATGGGTTACAGCTTGATTCCGCTGATGGCGATAGTTGGCATGTTTTTCCAACTGGGCTTAACCTACTACTTGGCTTTACTAGCGCTTGCAGCGTTCGTTTCACTTCGTTTGTACCAGCAACGACGCACTCTGCTGGGAGATGGGGAAGTGGATACGCAGAAACTGCTTGCGCTGGGTAGAGTGCTAGCCAAAGACTTCGTCATCGTAGCCATCGTGTTCACATTGAGCCTGATGCTCAGTAGTCTGCTGAAAATCAATTCAGCCTTCCTTTAAGTGTGTACTCAGAAGTGTGACGGAAAGTATGCGCTGATGCCTGTAGACCTCCCCTAATATATCTCTGCATGCTATTGCCATTAGCTTCAAATCAAATAATGAACACGAGCGCGCTTTGGTTTTGCACGTTAGCCAGAGAACGTGAGTCATGAATCCACAATGGATTTATTTGAAGCGCGACGTTAATATTGAATTATGAGAAAGTTGTGGCTGTTTGTCCTCGTCGTTTTGCTTGCGTCAGCGGTCATTTTGCCCGCAGTTTACCTTCAGAACTACGCTGAAAGTGACCCTGGCGGCGAGGAGTTCTTTTTCGGGGTGTCTTTCGGCGGAAACTCCACTAGCCAAGCAAAACTGCTTATAGACAGGGTTAAGGGTTACACGAACTTGTTTATTGTGAATTCATGGGAAATATGCGGCGCCGCAAACGAGACATTACTTGACGAAGTCTGCGAATACGCCATAAACGCTGGCTTAAGCGTCATGGTCTACTTCAACTTCGTCTATTACAACTACACCGCGGATTTCGGTAACATATACAACGCCTCATCTTGGGACTTGTACGGTGTTTCCCCTTGGCATGTAGAATGGCTGAACACTGCAATGGCGAAGTGGGGCAGCAAATTCCTCGGCGTTTACCTTTATGATGAGCCAGGCGGAAAACAAATAGACCGCCGCCACTGGGATGGACCGCCAATGACGGGCAAACCGGCTGACACATTTGTAAACGTGACGACGTACAGCCAAGCCGCAGCCAACTACACCGCGAGCTTGAAACAAAGCGGAAGCATGCAGCACATAACAAACACTAGCATCCCAGATGGTGTTAACAGCAGAGCGACCCTGTTCACCTCTGACTACGCACTTTACTGGTTTGACTACCTAAGCGGATACGACGCCGTGTTCGCGCAAATAAGCGGCATCACAGGCGACAACAGCAAGATTCAAAATATAGCACTCTGCAGAGGCGCAGCCACAGCGCAAAACAAACAGTGGGGCGCCATAATCACATGGACCTACAACGAGCCACCGTACTTGGGAAGCGCGGAAGAACTACTTCAAGACATGACAATGGCTTATCAAGCAGGCGCCACGTACCTAATAGTCTTCGATTACCCCTACACCTCCATGGAAAATCCGTATGGCATATTAACTGACGCGCACTTCAGCGTCATGGAACAGTTTTGGAGCCAAACCCAAGATTCGCCTAGAAGCACATCCAGCCAAAACCAAGAACGCGTGGCTTTTGTGCTCCCGAAGGATTACGGTTGGGGCATGAGACGCCCCGACGACAAAATTTGGGGATTATTCCCTGCAGACAACATGTCATTGCCAATCTGGAACAACTTAAACAAGCTAATTGACACATACGGTGTAAAACTGGATATAATCTACGACGACCCCCAATTCAACGTCACAGGTGAATACGGGAAAATTTACTACTGGAACAGCACGATTTAACTCAGCGAAATTGCTAAAAATCTTTTTCTGGTAAAAACCAGAAAACTACGGTCTCTTGTACAGGTAAAGCGTGTGCGACGGATAACCTAACTGTGGGTTTTCGCAGAAACTCTCCACTTTCTCAGGTTTCCACCCTACGATCTCATAGTCATGAGAAACCACACGAACACCCTTCTTAAGTTCACTTTCCAGTTTCGGTCTGATTTTCTCGTTTGCGCTAGTTGTTAAATACAGAAAAACCACATCAGCAGAAGTTAAATTCACGGTAAACATGTCGCCGTTCACTATGGTCACGCGATCCGTTAAGCCATTCTCATGTATAGTGTTAAGCGCTTTCTTCGCCAAGTCTTCTCTTAACTCGACGCCAACGGCTCGGGCACTAAACGATTTGGCAGCCATTATCACCGACCTGCCGTCACCTGCGCCCAAGTCAAATAAGATTTCGCCAGGCTTCAACTCAGCAAGTTGAAGCATGCGTTGAATTACAGGAACAGGACTTGGAACGAAAGGCGCGATGAACATTTGTCAACCTCTCATGAATAAACGATGTTTTTGTTTAAAGATTTTGCGTATAGACTTACGCCACGTAGGTTTCTCTCTTCGGCGTCGGCCTTTTAGCTTCTCCACATTTCACGCAGCTTTGCGCGCACAATTCCAAGTATTTTTCCTCGTCTTTAGAGCCAACGGCTTCAGCAGCTCTTTTGCAGAGCGCACTGGGTTCAGCGCAACCTTCTTCCTTGCAGAGGCTTGATATGTAACTGCAGACATCTTTCACGTCTTTAGGCTCCAGCACAGCGCGGTTCGTGCGCACCAAAAGGCATAATTCTCGAGCCATAACACACGTTTTAACGTATTTGATGCGTGCAAGAACTTCTTCACGTAACTTTTTTCGGCTAATTTCCACTCGTCTAATCTCCTCGCGGCTGAACAGACGCTTACGCAGAATAAGGCTGCTTTCCACTTAAAAAGTTGTTGATAACCGCTCCAAAGCTCGCGAAATCCAACGGAAAAGCAATTTTGAAGTGTTCATCCGAATCGTCTACTGAGCGCTTTGCGTTCTGCTTCTAGAACCAACTCGTAAAACCTGTCCGTGAGCTTATGCTCTTTTTCAAGAACACTTTCAATGTCGGCGGAGCGAACTTTTCTGGCGCTCAGGGCTACGGCTGCAGTTTTGCCATACTTTGCAATTAACTGTGCAGTCTGCACCGCGTAGGTTTGGAGCCTTTCTTCGTTTTTAGCTAGTTTTTGTCCCTTCTTCTCGATGATGGGTAGTGCAGTTTCCTCGTCCACTTTCAAAAGTCCTATCGCCTGCGAGCCACATCGTGGGCATTTAGGCTGCACAGGTAAATCTTTAACGCGAATCATCTCCAAGTAATCCCAACAGTGCGTACACAAAAAAGTGGCCGTTTCATTCAGCAGCCTTGCTTTAGCTGATTCCACAAGCACGGCGCGCATGCGTTCAGGCGGAATAAGGTCTGTTTTCATGCTTACTCTTTCAATGCCTACACGAGCGACTGGCGTTGCGTTGCCGCCGCTGTCAACTATTTGCAAGCGAAGTTCGCCGTTGCGAATCTTGCCTAAAACGCCAATTAGCCCGTCCACATCGAGGTCTTTGGTGAAAACTTCTTTCAAGCCCTCCTCGTAAATTGGCGTATCCTCAAAACTGGTTATCAGCTTCTGCAGGCTCACGTTGCTGAAGTCTGCCCATTTCTTTAACGCGCCGAAACGTCGTGCCACATGGATGACACGACGTTTGAATAAACCTGTTTTCACGGTTGACCGCGTCACGGTGTCTTTGACCGCTTGCGCTGTCATAACGCAGATTTCATTGAATGTCTCGAGAATGCGAGTTGAGTTGGCTGCGCCTAAAGTTTGCACGAAGATGCGGTAGGGGTCATGCTGCACGACTATGCCGTGTCCAAGTTTATCTGAAAGCATTTGCCCCAGCAACTGCGCCAAAGCGCGGTTCGTAAGGGAACCGAAGTTAGCGTGGACTATGACGAAGTCTTCCCAGTCTTCGAATACTATTCGATTCGCCGTAGGCACCGCCATGCCCCCGTGCACTTGCTCAACTGTCTCCGCCAAAGCACGCTGTATTGTCTCTTTATCTGCTGGATATCGCTCACTAAGCAATATAGCGACTTGTTCAGGCGAAAGCCCGTCGTGCATTTTTTCTTCCACGAACCCGCGTATTGCAGCGACTTCCTGCGCCACTTCGAAAGGCACGGGAATTTCTTCACCTATCCAGCTGGGTATTGCGCCCGTCGGGTCGTCAACCGCCCGCACGTACACCTTGTCCTCAGTCGTGTGCACTATCTGCCATGGGCTGCCTCGGATGATGAATTTTGTGCCTGCCTTGCCGTACTCCGCCATAAACGCTTCATCCAAAACACCAATTGAAGTATCGCTTGAATCGTCTATGACGAGGAATTGCTTTTCTTCAGGAATCATGGATAAATTGTTAAAGTAATACTCAAAAAGCGCGTTGGTTCTCTGCGGTTTCAGAACTACTTTGTCTTCGAAGGAAGCCCATGCTAAACGCGGGAAACGCTGATGCATGTACTTAAGCACTTTTTCAACATCATCTAGAGTCAAGTCTAAGTATGGGTAAGCATTCTGCAGTGTTGCTAAAATCTCGTTGAAGTCCAATCGTTTATTCTTAAGCAGTAACCCTGCCACTTGATGCGTTAACGCGTCATACGGTTTAGGCGGAATGCCCACTGGCTCCAATTCTTCCTTCAACGCTCGCCGCGCAATAACCAACGCTTCCAACGTGTCGTCAGAGTCCATGCCGATGATCACGCCTTCCGCTACGCGACCAACGCTGTGACCAGCCCTGCCCACGCGCTGAATAAGCCTCGTCACTTGCCTAGGGCTCATGTATTGGATAACCAAGTCAATGCGTCCCACATCAATACCTAGTTCAAGGCTACTGGTGGCGATAAGCCCCTTCAACTCGCCCCGCTTCAAACCTGCCTCCGCCGCTATCCGCGAAGGCTTAGCAAGAGAACCATGATGGATGGAGACAGGAAAGTCCATGTCCCACACTTTAAGCCTGCTGGCTAGAACTTCTGAGACAGAACGTGTATTCGTGAACAAAAGCACTGAGCGGCGCTTGCTCATGTAATCTCTAATAATCCTTAATCGCGCAGCCACCTCAGGATGTGTGTAAAGCTTCCCTGCAAGCCACACGTCTTCCTCTGTAGGCTGCGGAAAAAGCACTTTCAACCGCACCATTTTAGCGACGGGTACACGGATAATCTCTACGGGGCGGCTGTTGCCGACGAGGAACTGGGCTACTTTCTCAGGGCTGCCTATGGTGGCGGATAACCCTATCATCTGGAAGTCTCTGCCAACTAGCGAACGCACCCGCTCCAACGCCAATGCAAGCTGGCTTCCTCGTTTGCTGTCCGCCAACTCATGCACCTCATCAATTACCACCCAGCGAAGGCTCTGCAGGTGCTGACGAAGTAGCCACCCAGAAAGGATAGCCTGCAACGTTTCAGGCGTAGTTATCAAAATATCTGGCGGACTTCGCGATTGCCGCGTTCGCTCTTTAGTATCTGTGTCGCCGTGCCTAACCGCGAGTTTAATGTCTAAATTATTGCACCACCATTCTAACCGTTCAAGCATGTCTCTGTTCAATGCCCGCAACGGCGTAATATACAACACTTTGATGCCTGGTGTTTGCGGTTGTTGAAGTAGCATGCTTAGCACGGGGAGAAACGCGGCTTCAGTTTTACCTGTTGCTGTGGGTGAGATTAACAGGACGTTTTTGCCTTCAAGGATTTTAGGAATCGTTTTCTCTTGAGGTTCAGTTGGTTTAGGGAAGCCTTTCTGCTCCACGAGCCTTCGAACTGGCTTCACAAGCAGCCCAAAAACAGTTTCAGAAGATTCCTGCAATCTTGAATAACCTCAGGCGCCGAGAACATTAGCGGAGAACCCGCTGTAAAAACATTTTGGCACTTTTCAGTCAATTCAATTCATCCGCGGTTTTTGCAATTGCATCTACTGCTGTTTCTATGTGTTCCCTCTCGATGCCTCTGTGCGTCACCAACCGCACTTTATTCTTGGCGGTCGTCAAGGCAAAAACGCCCTTGTTCTGCAGTTTTGAAAGAAACACTTCATCTGCAACTCCTAAGCTACTTATGTCTAAGAGCACAATGTTCGTCTGCACCCGCTCCATATCCACAACTATACCCTCCACCTTAGCTATTCCATTAGCTAGTCGCTTAGCGTTCGCATGGTCTTCCTCCAGTCGGTCAATCATCGTTTCCAAGGCTACAATTCCAGCCGCAGCAATAATTCCTGCTTGACGCATACCGCCGCCCAAAACCTTCCGCACCTTCCGCGCCTTCTCAATGAACTCCCGCGTGCCAACAACCACCGACCCCACAGGACAACTTAAGCCCTTGGACAAACAAAACATCAAATTATCCACATGCCGAGTTAACTCCTGCACGTTAACCTTCAAAGCGACAGCCGCGTTAAAAATTCGCGCCCCATCCATGTAAAGCCGCAAGCCATGTACCTTGGTAACAGTGCTTAACGCTTGCAACTGCTGGGGCGTTATCACTGTTCCGCCGTGCCTGTTATGCGTGTCCTCAACACACACCAACGCTGGCTCTGGGAAATGAATGTTGCGGGGTCTTATCGCGTCTTCAACAGCTTTAGGGTCTAACGCGCCGAACTGACTTTTCAGCGGCCAAGGCTGTAACCCGGCTAACGCTGAGATTCCGCCTACCTCGTACCAGTACATGTGCGCTTCTGCTTCAAGGATCACTAGCTCGCCGCGTTTCGTGTTGCTCATTAACGAAACTAAGTTCGCTTGGGTTCCGCTTGTGACGAGAAGCGCTGCTTCCTTGCCCGTCCGTTCAGCTGCCATTTCTTCTAGTCTGTTAACTGTTGGGTCTTCCCTGAAAACGTCGTCGCCGAGTTCCGCGTGTCTGATGGCTTCCAGCATCTCTTCATTGGGCAAAGTTACAGTGTCGCTTCTCAAATCAATAAACGTTTTATTCTGCATTGGTAACCGCTTCCTCTTGATGCTTGTTAACTCTGAGCCTCTAATTAACGTTTAAGCCGCACACAAATCTTGTTACTAGACACTATCAGTTATGGACTAACAAAGACGTGAACAAAAGAAAAACGGGGGGATTTTTTATCCTGAAATTAATCCGCCTATGAGCCCACCGACTGTTGAGGCTATTGCTCCGAAAACAGCTAGTATAATCGCTATTATGCCAACAGCTAAACCGGCCAGTCCGCCTAGAATTCCACCTAATATGCCGCCCAGTACGCCGCCTGTGAAAGCGAGACCTGCGACCGCAAGTATGGTGACTATGATTCCACCGAAGATTCCTGCGAGGAACCCGGCTAACGCTCCGCGAAATAGTCCTCCTCCTGCTATGGCTCCTGCGATTAAGCCGCCGATGAAGCCGCCGCCTAGATGACCGAAGAAAGGAAATAGCCAGCCTAGAATCGCGGTAATGAGAAAACCGACGAAGGCTCCCAACCATAAACTACCCATGTAATCACCCTTTACCCTGTTTATCTAGCTGTTAACTTCGTTTTTATGCCTTTCGCGTGTGTGCGCGTTGAGCTTATACATGTGAGTATTAGATGTTTTATACTTGAAAGCGAGTTCAGTTCAAGTTTTTGCAAGTTTTCTTGTTGAAGTCACCAATCGGCATGTGCTTTCCTGTAAGGTCCTCTTGTTCTGAGTCTACCTTTCTTTTTGTTTTCTTCCTTCTCTAACTCTGAATCTTGGATTTCCTCAGATTTGCTCTCTCTGGCTCTTTCTGCATCCTCTTCCAAAACTGTTTCCGCCCTAATTGTGAATAATCAAGTTGTGGATTTCCTTTTTGTCTTCCAGAAATCTTTCATACTCCTTAAAGTTTCTAAATGCACGCAAGAATATTAGTCGCATATCTCTGTCCACGCAGTAGACTATATGCATGCCTTCTTTTTTGGCTCTGAAAATCATGTTCCCCGTTATGTGCTCTTCAAACTTGTGAAGCTCATGAAAATTCGCACTAGAACAATCAAGCACATCTTGCACGATAGCGTGCACTTCGTCAGCGTCTTTGAAATCCTTGAAGAAATGCTTTGTGACAACAACGCTTTTTATGCGCGGTCTGACCGCCATGAAGTGGCTATGGCAGTTAATGCAGAATTCTTTTCTGGTACTACACGGATTTTTCAATTCTCCACTAAAGTCATGTGTCACGAAATGCAGTCACTCCAAACGTTTAATCCAAAGCATTTGGATTAGGCTAATCAATTTATTGTGTACACGAAGCGGTTAAACTTTTGTCTCATTCCCACGTTACCCTGTCACTCATATGTGCGATTCAGGTTTGAAGCAAACCGTTTAAAACTAAGCATGAAGCGCCCAGCATAAAAAGTGTTATTTAGCAGTTGCAGGCTTTCTTGTTTCTAGGTGCACTACTTGAAGTTCCAAGGAAGAGACATAATCTCAATTGAAGACTTCTCACGCGAAGAAATCACATACATTCTCAACAACGCTAAAGCCATGGAGCCAATCGCCACCCAAGGCTCAGACATGCTTAAAGGAAAAATCCTCGCCACCCTGTTCTTCGAACCCAGCACACGTACGAGATTAAGCTTCGAAGCCGCAATGCTTAAGCTAGGTGGCTCAGTCATAGGCTTCGCCGAAGCCGAAATCGCCTCAGTCAAGAAAGGCGAGAACTTGGCGGATACCGTGCGCACCGTGGAGAACTACGCTGACGTAATTGCGCTTAGGCATCCGCTTGACGGAGCCGCGAAGCTTGCCGCAGAACTCGCCAAAGTCCCCATAATCAACGGCGGCAGCGGTTCAGAAGAACATCCAACGCAAGCACTTATAGACTTGTACACTATGCAGAAAGAGAAAGGAAAAATTGATGGTTTAAAAATCGCGTTGGTTGGTGACTTGCGATATGGCAGAACCGTGCATTCGCTTGCGTACGCGCTGTCGCTGTACAATATCGAGTTGTACCTAATCTCTCCTGAATCCCTGCGCATGCGGCACGAAGTGCTGAGGGCAATCAACAACAAAATTTCCGTAACTGAAGATTCAAACTTGGAAAAAATAATTCCACAAGTAGATGTGCTGTATGTTACGCGGATACAGAAAGAACGGTTTCCAGACCCAGCGGAATACGCCAAAGTCAAAGGCGTCTACAAAATAAACCTCGAAACGCTAAGCAACGCAAAGAAAGACACGATAATTCTTCATCCGCTGCCTCGTGTGGACGAAATCGCCGCTGAAGTTGACAAGACACCACAAGCACGTTACTTCCAGCAAGTGTGGAATGGCGTGGTAGTCCGCATGGCGCTTCTGGTGCTAGTTTTAGGCGCCGTCAAATAAACCTGAACTTAGACAGAGTTGAATCGGTCGAAAGTTACCACGGTGCTTATAGTGCCGCATGATGGACACTTGTGCAGGGTGCCGAACCAGCTTTTCTTGCAGTTGCTGCAGTACGTGATTTTGCGATTGTAAGTGAAAAATTCTGCTGTTTGCTTCTCAAATAGCTGTTTCGTTACGCTCATCAGCTCTTCTGGTGTATACTGCTTCTCATCTAAGTCTATTATGCTGAGACTGCCTCCAGCGTTTAGCCCTCGCAGCTTCTGCTCTGATTCTAACGCCTCTGAGGGAATATATGGAAAATTGCCTGTTTGAAGTTGTATGCGCCGTGTTGTGGCGTAGAACGGTTTGTCTCTGGTTCCTGAGAACTTCACTTTGGCAACGCCGTACTTTTCTACGTCCAGCTGTGCCAGCCTCTCAGAGGCTTCAACGTTGGGCAGTATAGCTGGGAACAGGCGCTTACCATATTTTCTGCCAAGCTTATGCCGAAACGCCAGTAAGTTTTGAACTATTTCCGCTGCGAACTTGCCGCTTTCTTCGCTGCTCAAGGGTTTTCCGCAAAAGCTTTCCACGCATTCGTTGAAGCCGGATAGGCTTATTATTCTGGAGCAGTTTTCAAGCCTGAAATAAGTGTCACCGTTCGTGCTTTGCGCCATGAATGGAAACAATTTTTTCCCATGCTGCCTAAGTGCTCGGTACTTAATCACTAATGCGCGCGCCGCCATTTCGAATCGCTCTTTTAAAACCTCAAAAAACTTGTTCTTGTCCCGTTCGCTTTCATGGACTATTCTGGGCAAATTAACCGTCACGTAGCCTAGGCAGCCTGTTCTCAGCGTGTCGGTTTCCCAGTCTTCAGTTAAATCTGCCTCAAACTTGCATCCTGAAGCGGAAAAAGCCGCGTATTTCCTTTTTTGCAGCGTGTTAGCGAAGTATAGCGTGCCTTTTTCCGCTGCTAAACGGTGGGCTTTCAAAAGAATTGTTTTCGCATTTTCCTCCGCCAACGCTTCATCGGTAATTTTGATTATGAGTTTCGGGTTAAGTAACGGCTTCAGTGAACTCTCTTCCAAGAATATTTCGATGATAAGCGCGGCTAACAGGCGGCTTTCTTCGACGAAGTCACCGTAGTTGCCGCATGCTTTATCCGTTGGTCCAACTGCTGGCTTGCCCGCGGCGAACTTTGGAATTGAAAGCTCCAAGCCCAATGCTGCATCCACATGCTGGTTCAGGTTCAGTATGAACAAACGTAGGTTTTCCTTTATTTTTGTGGTGTCCAGTCCTTTGGCGTAGGGCGCGAGGAACATGTTGAAGTAGTCGCATGTTTGCGTCGCGTTTACGTCTCTGCTGGCGTGCAAGAGAACACTGAAGACAGTTGCTAAGGCAGCTTCAAAACTTTGAGGCGGCTCAGCGGAAAACTGAAGGGCACTATCTGTTCGGATGCCGTTTTGGAAAAAGAACCGCAAGTCGTGCATTACTTCGTTGGGTTTCAGAAGCCATGTGCCTAAGCCGTTAACGTGTATTGCACCTGACACTTGGGCGTCGGCGATGTCTCGGGGGTACACGTTCAACAGCGTGTATTCTCTGAACACTGTTTCTCCAGCTTTCGCTAGAATAGCCTCTGAGTCTCCAGCAGCGACTTTGGCTTCGATTAAAGCGGCTACTTCGTGGACTGGCATACCTAACCGCGTGAGCTTATGGCGGTAGTCCTCCAGTCCATTTTCAATTAGAATGGCATTTACGACTTCTCTAATCAAAGGCGCGGTTAAGTATTTGGTTTTTGATTTGAGCAAGCGTTTTTCTGTTTCTTTAGCTGTTTTCTGCGCGAGTTCCGCGGGCATTTTAGCTTCTTTTATAAGCGAGTTGGCGATTTTGTTGGCGTCGAACTCTTCTAGCGTGTAATGCGATGTGCGAACTAGCATTCCGCGGCGTTTGTGGGCTTTTTTGTCTACTCTGTCTGCGACATCGATGACCATTTTGCCTAGTTCAGTTAAATAGTATTTTTTTGCGTCTGCATCTGCCTCAAGCAGGTCGGCTTTAAGCAGGAATTTCAAGTGGTATGCAAATCTGCCTGCGTCTCGACTTGGATTCATCTTTAACGCTGTCATTAGCTCAGTGTATGAGAGCGCGCCTTTGTCGAATATCAGGTTTAGGATGGTTAGCCTGAGAGGTGAGGAAACGGCTTTGAGCACTTTGACTCCGCGGGCGCGGCGTGGAACAGACATGCTGCTTACTCTCCCTCCTAGGTTACCCTTTACTATTTCTGGAACAACAGTTTAAACCTTAACTATTTCTAGTTTAAACGTGTCGCGGTTCAGTGAAATTTCGCTGTGGCGACAACAACCTCCCACGCAGCTCCAACCTTTTTTCTGTTTCAAGATTAGTTACGAAGTAATTGTGAAGGCAATTTTTTGAAGATTTAAAGTGATGATCCAAACTTGCCGTAGAAGACCACAAAACTGAAAGCTCTGTACACAAAGAGCGAGGTTGACGGCTTTTTCGCTAAGTGGGGCGTAAGGGATGTTTGTTGGCATCGGGATCTTGACCGCGCCGATGTTTTTGTCTAGTTTAAAATCGTTGAGGGGATTGGTGGCATGTCTTTGCAGGTTTCGGCTATGGTTGAGGCTTCAGGCATTTGGGATCATAAAACGCTTGTCAGTACGCGCCGTCCTTAGCGCTTACGCTGAATAATAGAGGAATAATTGCAGTGCAGTTTTTCTTTTTGGTATAAGAAAAAGAGAACTTTTATTCGGTGCTGTTTTTTGGTAGCAGGGAAGGGTTTGCTGAGACTCCGAAGAAACTCAAAGGAGAATAGGGGAAAATGCGAACCCCTTTTTTTGAAGACAGCTATTGTAATCGTTTCTTCGCTCAGAGCCCTCTCAGCCCCTTCCAACCGCTTGGAACAATGACTAGACTAAAAAAGGGGAAACCAAGTTTTGATTTTGTTTTGCCATTTTCAAGCTCGCTTCCTGAGTATCAGTATTGTGGCTATGGCGACTGCGATTATCATGGCGATGCCGATGCCTATGATGTAAGGTATGCTGTCTGGCGGTGCTTGCGGCGGTTCAGGTGTTGGTGTTGCTGCAGGAGCTTCAACTACGCTAACGTAGGTTGTAGCGGACGAGCTGCCGTACGAGTCATCGCCGCAGAACGTTGCTGTGACAGTGTATTGTCCAACAAGATCTGGAGTCCAAGTGTAGCCAAAAGTGCCACTGTACCCTTCAGTAACAACGTCATCAATGTGCTGGTAGTTGCCGTTAGGATCACAAACATCCAACGATACAGAAACACCGGTAATCGTCTCGTTATTCCAGATGCCGCCAATTGGGAACTGGAAATGCAAGTACTCCATCTGCGTACGCATCGAATCCTGAGACACGCACGGAGTGCCAGGCTGCGCAGGAGACTGATCCAGCACAGTGCCCTTCAACACCGCAGCGGTGCCAAGAGTAATAGCAGTGTCCGGTGAAGTAATAGTCGTAGCGCTCTTGCCCTTGCCAATAACATACTGGATGCCGAGAGTAGACGGGAACACCAAGTAGCCGTCAACGATAGGACCAGTGCTTGGCTCGTGCCCGAACGCGGTGTTGCCATAGATTGCAATGTCCCACAGGTACTCGCCGTTAGTAACATTGAAACACCAGAGACCCCATCCGCGGTCTCGAGGCTGGTCTGCACTGTGCTCACCGTCGTAGATGTATACTTTGCCGTCTGCAATGCGAACGTTAGTCATGCCAGGATTAACTTCGCTGCCGCCTATAACGTCAGTGTAAGGACTTTCAAAAGCTGCCCGTGTATACCGACTTGACTTCCATGCAAGTTCGCCTGTTTCCCAGTCAATAGCGTAGAGCCCATCGTAAGATGGCCGGAAGAACAAACCGTAAGCTGAAGCTACACCGTAAACGCCGAAGCCAGTTGAACCCCAAGGATAGTCCATTTCAAATGTCCATGCGACTTGCCCTGTACGCAGATCCCAAGCCTTCACAGCCCCGCCCTGCGTAATTACTGCGACTTTGCCGTGGTCAACGCACGTAGCCAAGGGACTGTAAGACGTGTCTGGGTGATTACTGGTTATGGTACGCAGCAATTCGCCTGTGTACAAATCGAAGACGTCTACGGATAATCCGTACCATGCACCTATTCCGTCAGGAGTAGGCATATTTGTAACAACACCGATGCCTTCGTTCCAATCGATATAGCTGGGTAGACTGCTCCGTGCATAGGACGTGTTGCTCATTATTCTGCCAGATAACGTGCTGCTGCTTCCACTGGTGGTCCAGTTAATCAAACGATATTCGGGGTTCGAACTGTTGCCAATGTTCTGTATTGACGCGACGTAGCCATCCAACTGATTGTGGAATGTGCCTCCCGAACCCGTCAACGGACTAATTGAGTAGTTTCCAGTGACAGCGCCAGTGTATGGATGAACCTTGTACAGCCTTCCGCCGCTAATAGTTACGAGCTCTACGTTGTGCGTTCCGCCTGCCAACACCTCACTGTACCTCGTAGATACAGAGGGCGTGACGTATACAACGTACGAGGGTGTTACTCCGCCTTCAGCCGTGGGAATTTCGTAGAAGATTTCTCCAGTTCGCAAGTCATAGCACGCAGCAACACTTCCAGCACCAGGCTTCGTGTACGTCTGATAGCATCGTCCGTTATAGACTACGCTTGGCACACCAGGATCGATCATTTGTCCTTCCTGAGTACCGTATGCTCCGATGATGCCACCTTGACGTGAGCCACCTCTCTCTATTTTCCACACTATGTGTGAACTCTCAGGTGCTTGAACAAAGGGCTGAAACAGATAACTATTGCTCCACTGTGGGTTGGTGTCAGGATACATCTGGTCCCATAGAACGCCGAAGTAATCGCCTTGATATCCAGTGGATGGCCAGTTGCCTAGAATCGGCCACCACTCTCTGTGAGCGTAATGCACAGGCCGCGTCCAGTAGTCAGTGGGCAACGGTGATGCAGGCCAAGAATACACCATTTCGTTCTGCACAGTAAACGTGTACTCATCAGTAGAACTAGGCTTATAGTAAGCTGACTCAATGTAGCTGCCTGAACTGTTTTCCACCAGGTACCCGTTGTAGTATCGCCCTGCTGGGAAGTACGTTCCGAGAAACTCGAACTTGATCTTCCACTCGCCAGCCTGATCAACAGTGTACTCAACATATGAAGCTGCGTCAGAGAAAGTGCTTCGCATAGTAAGAACCTCCTGAGTCTCATCCGGCTTCGTTAAAGTCACCTTTAAACAGCCCGTTTGGCCACTCAATAAGCCTCGGTTCGTGTCAAGCGCAGGATTAATCCAAACGTTAATCAGCAAGGCCTGACCGAGACCTATAGGATTAGGCCTAAAGCTAATCACCGCCTTTGTATCAGTTGTGACATAAGGAACTTCGCCAGTTGGCACAGTTAATGACTGCTGAAAAGAAGAAAGCTGACCCTCAACAGGTGTAATTTGCACAGTCGTCAACGTAACAGAAGCAAACAAAAGAACCAAAATGATTGCAACAGATGCCTTTGCCACGTTCTTTGAAAATTTCATGTATTTTCTATTCTCCTAAATTTTTATAAACCGACTTGTTAGACTTCAATTGGTTTTAAGCGTTTGTAATCAGTGCCATCCTCCTACGATTTGGAGAGGCCGTCATAATTTCGATTTTCTTATATGAAAACACTAAAAAAAGTTAATTTTTTGCGTTATTAGGACTTAAATTAGGAAAATGTTAAATATTAACTGCTCTAACCTGAGCTAACAAAAAATGAAGTGTGTGGCGTTTACAGCAGTACAGACAGGCTACTCAGCTGAAGATTAAAAAGGGTGAAATTCATAAGCGCGAATAGTAGAGTTGCATTACTATCTGTATGAAGGATGACTATGCCTCAGAATGAATACATTCAAATATTGATGGATTTGGGGCTCACTCTTTTACAGGCTAGGGTTTATTTGGTTCTTTGCAAAACAGGAAATGCAACAGTAAAAATGATCTCCCAAGCCACACAAATTGATAGACAAGACGTCTACCGAATATTGCCCAGACTTCAAGAACTGGGTTTGGCAGAACAGATAGTAGCTACACCAACCATTTACAAAGCAACCCCAATAAAACACGGCTGCTACTTTTTGTTCCAAAAAAATGTGCAAAAACACTTGGAACTACAAAAGAAAACAAGGGAGCTAATCAAAAAACTCGGCGAAAGTGACTGCAAAACAACGCCTCAGCAGGAGCAAAGGCGGGAGATTTGCATTAATCAGTCAAAAGCGCTTCTTTTTAAATGGTTCCATGAAGGAAACAACAGCGCTCAAAAAAAAATAGACGTTATTGCTTCATTTGAAGTTTTGAAGTTACTGCTCTTTAATCACATCGAAGAGTACAAAAGAGCAGTAAAAAGGGGCGTAAAAATTCGAATAATCACAGAAAAATCTGAAACTGGCAACTCAATACAGAAAACTCTACAAAACATAGAGCAAAATCCTTTGTTTGCGATCAAATACCTTTCTCAGCCAGTACCAGTTGAGATC
The DNA here is from genome assembly GCA_964632845.1 of uncultured Candidatus Bathyarchaeia archaeon. GTDB lineage: Archaea > Thermoproteota > Bathyarchaeia > Bathyarchaeales > Bathycorpusculaceae > JAOZHU01. Next base: position 74,189 of record CAZWDU010000009.1, read on the forward strand.
AGGATTAATGATGGGAGAGAAGTGGGAGTGTGTTTAGCGATGACAGGCACTGTAGGTGTGCCTAGTCTATTGTCAACCTATCCTCAGTTAGTAAAAATAGTTGAGACTTACTTCGAAACTTTATGGAACGGAGCGTTGGATTCGTCGGAAACACACATGCAGAACTAACCCCCTCGCAAACAAGAAGCGCCCAACTTGCATCGAAATAAACTAGAAGTTTAACACAGATTGGGAATTTCTTTCAATTTCTCTTAAAGCAAAAAACTCGTTGTGAAGTTTTTGTCGAACCTCCTAGAAATGTCAGGCTATACTTGCCGCCCACACCTGACTTGGATTGCTGCCCAGTTTGCTGCAGTGTATTAAAGATGACACCATCATATCTAACTCGATGTAACGTTTTTTGGCGAATGATCGGGGGGAGGAATAAGTGTTAAAATCGTGTCAGATGTTGAAGTCTGCAAGTTGCTGGAAATCGGCTTTGAGCATGTTACTGAGGTTTACGGAAAAAAGCTGTTCAGGAAGCGAAAGCAAAAATGAGAAAAGTATATACAACTGTTGAAAACAATCAACAACTATTTATTAAGACAGAGCTATGCAATAGTTAGAATTGTAATGGTGCATAGAGTATGAAGGCGGTTATAATTCAGTTTCCCTTTGGCTTTGCAGCTTTCAACGAGGAAGACAAGCTTGTATCGCAGAGTTTGTTTCCGAAAAAGCCACAAGCAGCCGCTAAGGCATTGGCTAAGCTTGAAGCAGGGAACGTTTCTGATGAGCTTTCAGCTTTGGTTAAGGGGCTGAAGGATGCGGGTTACACCGCTTTTGCCTTTGAAAATGCTGCCGTTGCCGCGGCAACACAGAAAAAGATAGGCGTTACAGCAGAAGTTGCTGAGGCTGCAGAAGTGGAAGCAGCACGTTCCCGTATGAATGACGTTGCCTTGGCGATAGGTGTTGTTAAGGACGCTAAGGAGCTTAGTGTTTGGACGCGGAACGTCAGCATGGAACTTGCCAAGCTAAAAGTTAAAGGCGCCGTTGAAAAACGCGATTTGATTGTGGCTCAGGCGATCCAGACACTTGACGATCTAGACCGCACAGTGAACCTGTTCATGGGACGCATACGGGAATGGTACGGCGTGCATTTTCCAGAGCTTGACCGCTTAATCGAGAAACATGAGACATATGCGCGTCTAGTTGTGAATTTGGGTGACAAAAGCAATTTTGTGTTTGATGCTTTGGAGAAAGAAGATTTGCCGAGAGCTAAAGCTGAAGCAGTTGCCAGCGTCGCCGCGTCTTCCATGGGTGCTGATGTGGCGGAAGCGGATTTAGCGCAAATTCAAACCTTAAGCAGGGATGTGCTGGAGCTGTATGAGCTACGGAAGGGTATGGAGAATTACTTGGAGAAGACTATGAGCGAGGTGGCACCTAACACGCAAGCGCTCGTAGGCTCGCTTCTCGGCGCGCGCTTGATTGCCGTGGCTGGCGGGTTAAGGAACTTGGCGTTGCGCCCAGCGAGCACTATTCAGGTTTTGGGCGCGGAGAAAGCGTTGTTTCGTTCGCTTAAGACTGGAGCGCGCCCGCCTAAGCATGGTTTAATCTTTCAGCATGCGCTGCTGCATGATGCTAAACGGTGGCAACGGGGCAAGATTGCAAGGGCATTGGCGGGGAAGCTTGCGATTGCAATTCGCGCTGACGCGTTTGGTGGTGGTAGATATGTGGGTGACGCTTTGAAGGCGGATTTGGAGAAGCGATTGGAGGAGATTCGTGAGAAGTATAAGGAGCCGCCTTCTATTGAAACGAAGAAAACACAGTTTGAGCGACGCGAGCAGCGACCTGAACGCAAGGATCAGCCGCGGTGGCAGCAACGGCGAGACAATCGGGATAGACGCGGCAAGCGCGGCAATAAGTGGAGAAAGGACAGGCGTGCACATAAAGGTTAAGCCTCACGCGCAGTTCGCTGAAGTTTTTCAGGTTATGCTTGAGGACGGCGCGCACCGTTTAGCCACGCGCAACTTGGCGCCGGGCAGAACTGTTTATGGCGAGCGGCTTATCCGCTTCAAAGGCGTGGAGTACCGCGTTTGGGACGCATTCAGGAGCAAGTTGGCAGCAGCCATAATCAAGGGCGTACGCACGATACCGATAAATGCTGGTAGCAACGTGCTTTATCTGGGCGCTGCTTCTGGGACTACACCTAGCCACATTTCAGACATTGTAGGCGAGCAAGGTCATGTTTACTGTGTGGAGTTTGCTTCGCGTTCCTTGAGGGATTTGGTTGATAACGTGTGCGCTTATAGGCTGAATATGTCGCCGTTTCTCGAAGACGCACGGATGCCAGAAAAATATGCTTTGTTCATAGCAGGCAAAGTGGACTGCATCTACTGCGATATCGCCCAGCCTGAGCAGGCAAAAGTGCTTGCGGATAACGCTGATGTTTTCTTGAAAGCTGGAGGCTGGGTTATGCTCGCTGTGAAGTCGCAGAGCATTGACGTAACAAAGGAGCCTGCGGAAGTTTACCAGCAAGAAGCCCGAGTGCTAAAGAAAAGAGGCTTCAGAGTGAAAGAAACTGTGTGTTTAGAACCGTATGATAAGGCGCATGCTATGATAGTGGCGCATCGGTAAAATGTGTTAGCGTTATTTTTTTACGACTAGGACGTTACAGTTTGCGGTGGAGACTACTTGTCTGGATACGCTTCCCAGCAGTATTGACGCGGTGCTGCTTAAGCCTCGGCTGCCTACAACTATGAGGTCGAATTTTTCGTGGCTAGCTACATGCTGCAAGGCTCTACCTGGGTTCGTGCCAAGAATGCATGTTGTAGTGTACTGAATGTTTTCTTTTTCCAGTGTTTGCTTTGCGTCTTTGATGATTTCTTCCACTTTGTTTTCCATGCCGCGCTTGTACACAGAGATGACTTTTATTGAGCCTGAGAATTTCTTGGCGAGTGTGATGGCTTCCATAAGTGCCTTCTTAGAGTGATCTGACCCGTCGATGCCGACTAGAATCTTCATGTTGTTAATCATTCGTTTCCCAACCTTATTTCTAGTGGATTGCAGATAATACCTTTTCTATGGGCTATGCGTGTGGGCTAGTTTTGCTATTGTCTGCAGTTGATATGTCCATGAGCCCGGGGTTTTTCTTGATGCCTCTGGCTAGGATTGGCGGAAACACGAGGGTTGTTATGATGCTCATCGCGACAAGTGCCGAGAACACTTCAAGCGGAATTAAGCCTAACTGTTTTGCTGCTAAAGCAATTACCAGTTCAGCTGCACCTCGGGAGTTCATTGCCCAGCCTACGTAGTAGAGCTGCTTCCAGCTTAACCGTGAAGCAGGCTTTACCATCATGCAGCCTAAAAGCTTTCCCGCAAATGCAATCACCAACGTAACTGCCAGCAATCCAATGCTAGAGAATAACGTGCTTGAATCAAAGTTTACGCCAACGTTTGCGAAGAAAAATGGAACGATGAAGCCTAACGCAATTAGCTCGGTTACTTTCACCATGTTTCTGCTGTGCCGCTTGTCTATACCGCGCAGTGCAAGTTGAAGGATGAAGCCACCTGCTATGGCACCGATTAAGTAGCCGATGCCTAAGCTTTCGGACAAGGCGGAGAGCACCATGATGAAAATTACAACAAGCGAAAAAAGTTCAGCTTCGTTGCCGCCGCTCTTGTCAAGATAACGGAACACTTTCGACGCCAACTTGAAAAAGATGAAGGCTAAAGCTGCAAAAACGACTAGTTCAACAGGAATTGCTGCTAATTCAAGTAAGCCTCCGCCTTTGCCCAGTGTAGCCACTAGCGCTAGGAATAGAACTTCAAATATGTCGTCAATTGCTCCAGCCGCCAGCATTGTTGCGCCTAAATGCGTGTTCAAAGCGTTCAGGTCCATTAGAACTTTGACTTTTGTTGCTTCCGAGGTAACCATTAACGCTCCCCCGAAAACCAGTGCAGTTAACCAGCCGTAGCTGGGAAAGACCAGCATCATAAAAGCAAAGCCTAAAAAGAACGGCAAAAGCGCTGAACTCATGGATATCATAATTGATTCGCGTGAAGTTTCTCTGATTTTTTGAATATCAATCTCTAGACCTGCCAAGAATAGGAGAAAGATTATTCCGAGATAAGCTAAGAAGTCGATAATTACTAAGGAGGATTCGCTGTCAAACAACACAGTCTTCAAAAGGGGGATACCCAGCAGGATACCCGCTAAGATTTGCCCGATGACAGGGGGCAAACCGATTCTTCGGAACAGCCAGCCCATCACAAAAGAAAGCAGCAGAATCAGGGGCACCAGAATGAAAATTTCCATTACCAGCTACCGCCTAAAATTTGCACGTTCAATTCCCACATTATTGCCGTAAATCAAGTCCTATTTAATTCAATTGCTCCGTGAAGATGGAAAAGTGAATTATAAACTTATTGTTTTCAATTTTCCTAACGCAAACACAACAACTTCAGCCACAACAATAAACAATCATTAACGCTAAGCACGCTTTCTCTGCTAAGGTCTCTACATAAAGAAGAGGGCTATGTGTTTGTTTGCAATAGTCTCCTGCGGCCACTTTAAATGACGTTTTCAGTGATTTCCACGGGTTTCCTCATATACCCTATTAGACTATTAATGCCAGTAATTGGTAGAGTACCTTGCACGCGAAATTAACACTTAACTCGCTTACCGCACTAAGCCTAATACTAATCATTCTCTCAGCATTAACGCTCTCTTTTGCAGCAGCCGCAACCACAAACGCAGAAAACAGCACAGAATTCCTATTTTCACTTGTGCAAAATGCGAACGCAACCATCACCGAAACCTACAGCCGCCTAGAAGCACAAGCCATCAGCATACCGCAAGACAGCTTAACAGCGTACAACCAAGCGCTTCTCCTCGCCGAGGAAGCCGCAAACCAACTGAACGCAGACAACTTTTCCGAAGCAAATAGCAAAGCACTTCAAGCGCTCCAAAAATTCAAAGAAGCCTTACGAATCGTCTACGAAGCCTTTCCTGAACAGCCAAGCGAAACGCAAGTTACGCTTGAAAAAACTGTGGCGTTGCAAAGCGCAATTGACCGGTCTTACGCGCAGTTGCAGCGGCTGGAAAACTTAACCCGTGTTGCTGCAGCAACAGGATACAACACTAGCGCGCTGGAAGCAGAAATCGAAACCGCAACGGCGCTGTTAACTAACGCTTCTCGCAGCTTGAGCCAACGTGACTTCGAAACTGCTTCGAACAGCACTACGAAAGCGAAAGCAGTTATTGAAAATTTACTGAGTCACGTTAACACTCTCGCAGTCACACTGAAAACCCAGCGGCTAGCTGCATACGTGGTGCAGACAGAAGCACGCTTAGCAGCGCTAAGAACAGAAGCAACCACAGCGCAAAACGCCGCTTCACTTACTGCTTTGAACAGCGCAGATGCAAGCCTTGCCAGCGCCAAAGAATACTTGGAAAAACAGCAGATAAATGAAACACTCAGCGCACTTGCAAGTTCTAAAGTAAGCGAAGAAAAAGCTGCTGCGTATCTTCAGCCCTCAACGTCTGTGTCTGATTCGGCATCAACGTCAAACTCGCCAGCAGCGGCTCTTTCACCGACAAACACCGAGCCAACGAAAACTCCAAACCCAACCTCAACCCCCAACACTTCAACCGCAACTCGCTGATTGTAAAGTGCAAAGGCTAAAAACTTAGGGCATCGTTAAATAACTCAAGAAGCGGATGTTTACGTAAAGATGAAACGCTTGAGCAAAAGAGCAGCATCGTTTATAGGCACTCTGCTCTTACTGTGTGCAACCTCACATTTCTCAGCCATTATAGCCACAGCAAACGCCCAAGCAACATCTGAAACGCTCACGTTAACAGTGTACCTTGACGGGTTTGTGCTCGTCAACCACCAATTAACGCTTAATCAAACTTACCCCACAATCAACGTCACCCTAATAGGCGAAACACATGAGGAAATGCTAGCGGTTGACGAACAAAACCTCCCACTGGATTACACAATAACGAACAACGAAGCAGTCATCTACAGCCTAAACGCCACAAAAATAACCCTCACCTACTTCAACCAAGACGCAACAGCGAAAACAGGCAAATACTGGACCTTAACCGCAGACGCACCAACAAACGCCACAGTCATGCTGCCCGGAACAGTCTCCATAATAAGCATCAACAACGTACCCGAACTCATCGAAAACGCCAACAACCAAATACGCTTAGTAATGCCCGCTGGAACCATAGAAATCACCTACCTCACCGAACACGAACCCAGCACCCAAAACCAAAACCCTGATACAACACCACTTATAATTGCAGCGATACTGCTGTCGGCAACGCTCCCAATAATAGCATCCACCATATGGCTTTCAAAACGGAAAAAACCGCTGCTGAAACCAACAGAACCCGAAAGCGAAGTCGACATAAAAAAACTACTTGAAAAACACAAAAACCTGAGACCAGAAGAAATTCAAGTCATTAGCTTTCTCGCCGAAAAGCATGGAACCGCACTTGAAGCCGAACTATACGAAAAACTCAACTTGCCCAGGACAACCATGTGGCGCTTGCTGAAAAGGCTGCAAACAATGGGCATAGTCAACATAACCAAAGCCCGAAGACAAAACACAGTTTCCATCAAAAAGAAATACCTGAAGAATTAAACACGAAAAAGCCCAATTCAAGCCTCTTTTCAAATTTGGAAAATTTCTTTCATCTTTTTCCACGGATTTCCTAAAGTAAACCGTGAACTCACTACTCTGCGAGGAATAAAATAATGAATAAAAAGAAAATCTCCGTAGCCGCAATCGCCATAATGCTCCTTGGACTTTTAGCAGTAAACGTAGCCATGGCAGCAACGCCCTCCACCAACGCAGCGGCAAAGAATAGCATGATTGCAGCGTCAGCTACACAACCACCATCAGACATCGAACAAATGAAACCCTTAATCCCGAAAACACCTGAAGAAGCAGAAACCGCGGTCATCCCCCCAAGAAACAGGTTCATACTGTGGACTTATGACGGCGCACACGTGATGTGGGGAATATATGGAAATGGCAGATTCGTAGGCACCGACAACCTTGGTAAACGCTGCTGGGGAATATACGGCAACGGCATCTTCGCAGGTTTCTACGACGGCGAATTTTTCTGGGGCAAATACTCCAACGGTGCATGGAAAGCCCAATATCTATTCGGCTTAAGATACTCCTTCGGCAAATACGTGCTATTCCCAGCGCCTATGCTTACAGCGGCACAACCATAAACTGCAACCCCGCTCAAAACTCCTCCTCCACTTTTTTATCACGCAAAAAAGCCGCATGCAATCCACACAACAAGCACACGCTGACCACATGGCACAAAACCAGTTTTCCAAATGTGCCTTTGAAATAGACCGCGCCCTCGCGAAAAAGTATTGTTTATATTTTCCACTGCAGTTTCATATTCCCGTGACAGCTAAATGAACCATTGGGAAATGGAAAACGCTGCTGCCCTCAGCGTCGAGTTGAAAGAAGCAGGCTTTCAAGTTTCCTCCCTATGCTGCTCACGCCCAAGCTGCTTTGACTTCGCAGCAAGAAAAGACAGCAAAATCCTTTTAGTAAAAGTCCACGCAGATGTAGATAGTTTCTCCCACCAAGACGCCACTGAACTCAAAATAATAGCAGACCATGTTTCCGCTGCTTCACTGATAATCAGCCAAAAAACACATGACAAACCCTTAGAAGATGACACCGTCTACTCCAGACAAGCCATCTTCGTGATCACCGAAAAAACCATCAAAAACGTAGCGCTACAAACAGCAAACCCATTAGTCTACGCTGGACCAGGCGGATACTTCGTGGAAATCAACGGCGCATTAGTGGAAAAGCGAAGAAAAGAACTAGGCATATCAATGGGCAAACTCGCAGAAATGATAGGTGTTTCCCGCAGAACGCTATACGGCTACGAAAGAGGCATGGCAAAAGCCTCAGTAACCTCAGCGTATAACCTGGCTAAAACGCTAGGCATTCCAGTGGCGAAACCCATAAACATTCTTGAAAAAAGCAGAAAACAGCAATACTGTCTGCTCGTAAAAGCGACGCGTGCCATCGCTTGTCAAGCGATTCTCTTCAAAGTTTTCAGGAAATTCTCTTTCTGCAACATTTCCCCAGTCAAAAGAGCGCCTTTTGACTTCGTCATGAAAATCCCAGACGAAGAACACGCCATCGTAGGCAGCATCGCCATAAGCAAAGAAGAGCGCCTATCCAAAAGGATAGAAGAAACAGTGCGCCTCTGCCAAGTTATCAATGCGCATCCAGTGTTAATAACAGATAAGCCCAAACCTTTCAACGAAGACATCGCCTGTGTTGGCATAGACGAATTGCACGCTATGCGCACGCCTAAAGACTTACTCGCAAGCGTCTAAGCAAGTTTCCTCTGCACGCTGCCCAACTCGTCTTTTACCTGTTTCGCAGGCTTCCAAGATTTTCTAACGCAATCAGGATAGTCATCATGTGTTTGCAGCCACTGCCTCAGAAAACGCATAGACCGCGAATCCGCCAAGTAGCCACTGCCAAAGTCACCGTACTCGCTTGCTAACGCAGCGATTTCGCGGTCACGCTCCACTTTCGCGATTATAGATGCAGCTGAAACCACCGCGTAAGTTTTATCTGCCTTGTGCTCGGCAACAATCTTTGCTTTGAACGATAGCTCCTCTTGAATGTGCTGTTTAAAACGTTCCTCCAGCACATCAGCAGCATCCACAAATGTCATGTCAGGCTTTAACGCTGCAATTATCTTCGCCATAGTTTGCGCTTCAAGCCTGTTCAATTTATGCAGTTTTCTGCGGCTTTCCACTGCGCGGTCAATTTCCACAGGCAGCAACTTCATCGTCAGGTACTTTTCCGCTAGCCGCACAATTTCCACGGCTAAAGTTTCACGTTTCTTTGCTGATAACAGTTTAGAGTCTTTGATGCCTAACCGTGTTAGTTCAGGCAGTTTTTCTTCTTTGATCATGACGCCTGCAACGACTAATGGTCCGATTACACAGCCGCGTCCAGCTTCATCCACACCTGCAACTAGCACGCGCAAACTCACCTTTGCATATAGCTGCTAGGTGCTCTCTAAGCTATAACGCTTTCACCTTGTAGCAGGGTACAGATGTGTGCGGAGACGCTACCCCCTCCCTTTTATATTTGTTTCAGGATTTTCAGGGCTTTCTCAACTGTTGTCTCATGCAAGGTCTCTCTATTTTCGTACGTAACCGTAATTAATTCGGTGTCTTCTCTCTTCCGTGCTTCTCTTAGCAGGCTGTCAGGTGCCTTCCAGTGAACAACAGCTACTACGAGCTTGCGGCTTTCCAGCGCTTTTCGCGTGGCGTCCTTGAACCGTGCCGAGAATAGTTCCATCGGTCCAATCTCGTCTATGGCAATAACGTCACAGTCTTCCACAGCGGCAAGTATGGCTTGAGCGCCGATGCTGTCGAGGTCTTCGAGGTTAACGCGATATTTGCCCAGTTGTGGACCAGTTTTCTGGTTAATGTGCGCGAGCCAGCCTCGTCTGCCGCTGTCAAGGTCTAGGATTTCGAAGCCTGCGCGTGCTCCGCTTTCGCGGACTTCGCGGCTTATCATGCCGCCCACAGTGTAGCCTTCCGCTTTTAAAGCGTCCAGTGCTTTCGTTAAGACTGTGGTTTTTCCCACGCCGGGATTACCTGTCAAGAGCAACACGCGCTTCAGCATTTTGGGTCCTCTGCAAACCAGAAGTCTAATATTGCCTAAAAATTCTTCTCTATCGAGACACAAGCATAAACATGCATAATGGCGTTGCAAGGTTATGAGTGAAGCGAAGTTTGAAGCAGATTTCCCAAGCGAAATAGTACGGGAAGGCAAAGTGTCAGTTTTGGTTCCGAAACTTGCAGCGTTTAAAGTGCAGCCTTCCGATTACGCGCCCTCCAAGGCGCCTGTGTTCTACAACCCAGTGATGGAGTTAAACCGCGACATAGCCATCTTAACAGTGCAAGCTTACCAGCGTGCGGTTAACAGGGAGATTTCCATATGCGAACCCTTAACGAGCACAGGCATCAGAGGCGTACGCTTCGCAACCGAAAACCACGGCGTCAAAAACGTAGTAATCAGCGACATCAACCAACGCGCCTTCAACCTTGCAAAACACAACGTTCACTTGAACGGGCTTACAGAACGCGTAGTTGTGCAGCATAAGGACGCTAACTGTCTGTTAAGCTGCCACAGCGCACCGCATATGAGATTTGACGTTGTAGACGTTGACCCATTCGGTTCGCCAGTGCCCTACTTGGACTCAGCCATCCGTGCATTACGCAACAACGGTCTCTTAGCCATTACGGCAACGGATATGGCACCATTATGCGGCGTCCACACAAAAGCATGCATCAGAAAGTACGGCGGAAAACCCCTGCGCACCGAATACTGCCAAGAACTCGCTGCTAGGCTCTTAGCTGGTTGTGTAGTCTCTGTGGCGGCGAAACATGACATAGGTATCCGCGTCGTCTTCAGCCACTGCAGCGACCATTACATGAGAGTCTATGCCGAAATAAACTACGGCGCAAAAAAAGCCGATGAAAGCATCAAGCAAATGGGCTACGTGCTACACTGCTTCAATTGTTTGCACAGGGAAAGCGCAAAAGAGCCTTCCGCACTGTGTCTTGAGCAGTGTCCCGAGTGCGGCTCCAAAATGGATTATGCAGGGCCTTTGTGGTTGGGTACAATTCTTGATAAGCAATTCTGCGAATTAATAGCGAAAGAAAATGCGCGTAACGCGTTAAGGAACAGTGGGAAAATCGCAAGCCTTCTGTCTCTAGCCACAGCCGAAGCTGAGGCGCCTTTGACGTATTATGTTGTGGACAAAATCAGCAGCAATCTATCGTTACCTGCGCCTTCGGTTGACGCATTGCTTCACGTTTTACGCGCTAACGGTTTCCAAGCTGGCCCGACACATTTTAACTCTCGAGGCATAAAAACAGATGCGCCTGCATTGACGATGCAATTGTTCTTGCAAAAACTTGTGACGGGTGTTTAGATAGTTTTTCTGCGAGCATGCGACAAAAGTTTAAGAGCAGAAAATCAGTAGTTAAAACGCAAGGTGAATCTGATGACTGAGCGAATCGCGGTAATAGGCGCAGGAATGATGGGCGGCGCCATAATCAAAAGCCTCGTTAAAGGCAAGTACGCTGGTAAAATTACGGCAGCCGACTTCCAGTTGGAACGCCTTAAAGAAATGGAAGAATTAGGTGTTAATGCAGTTGCTGATAATCGTAAAGCCGCAGCCAAAGCTGACATAGTCTTTGTCGTTGTTAAACCCGCAGATGTGGAAAAAGTTCTCATGGAAATACGTAAAGAAATAGCAGGAAAACTCGTAATTTCCGTGGCTGGAACCGTGCCGTTAAAGTTCCTGAAGAAAAACGTTCCCGAAGCCCGCTTCGTCAGAATTATGCCGAACGTCGCCGCGCTGGTTCAAGCAGCCTACACAGCGTACTCATGCGACACAGATGTGACAGAAAAAGACAAAACCGTGGTCAAAGCCCTGCTGGACATGATGGGCGTATGCGCGGAAATCAACGAGAAATACATGGACGCCATAACCGCCGTAAGCGGCAGCGGACCTGGTTACTTATCCATAATAGTTGAAGCGTTGATGTACGCGGGGTTACGCGTGGGCTTGCCCAGAGACATAGCCTTAGCCAGCGCAGCGCAGACATTCTTGGGAACAGGCAAACTTGTCATAGACTTGCAGGAGCACCCAGCCAAGATACGGGACATGGTGACGACACCGGGTGGAACCACAATTGACGCAATATACGAAGTGGAAGGCAGCCAAATCAGGCAGGCGCTGATGCGCGCGGTTGAAGCCGCAGCCAAAAAAAGCAGCACAATCCGCGAGAAACTGGGCTTAGACTCGCAGTAACCGCTTTGCAACGTTGTGTTCT